>NZ_MOYN02000022.1:258557-534022 GCF_001896795.1 Thermomonospora sp. CIF 1 | reverse complement strand
CTCAGTCGGGGAACACCCGGGCGAGGATCGCCTCCTGCTCGGCCTGGTGCCTCTTCGCCGAGCCCACCGCCGGGGAGGAGGAGGCGGGGCGGGAGACGAGGTTCAGCTTCCGGCCGTCCAGGTAGTTCCACAGCACCAGCGCGAAGAACGGCCAGGCGCCCATGTTCTTCGGCTCGTCCTGCACGTAGGTGATCTCCACGTCCTGCGGGTACCTGGCCAGCTCGGCCTTGATCTCGTCGATCGGCGACGGGTAGAGCCGCTCGATCCGGATCACCGCGGTGTCGTCGATGCCCTTCTTGTCACGGGTGGCCACCACGTCGTAGTAGATCTTGCCGGTGGTGAAGATCACCCGCTTCGTCCTGGCGGGATCGATCTTGGGGTCGCCGATGACCGGCTGGAACGACCCGCTGGTGAACTCCGAGACCGGCGAGGACGCGGGCTTGGAGCGCAGCAGCGACTTGGGCGTGAAGACGATCAGCGGCTTCTGGCGGCCCGACAGGGTGTGCCAGCGCAGCAGGTGGAAGTAGTTCGCCGACGTGGTCGGGTAGACGACCGTCATGTTGTCCTGGGCGCACAGCTGCAGGTACCGCTCGATGCGGGCGGAGCTGTGGTCCGGGCCCTGGCCCTCGTACCCGTGCGGCAGCAGCAGCGTGACCGAGGAGCGCTGGCCCCACTTCTGCTCGCCGGAGGAGATGAACTCGTCCACGATCGACTGGGCGCCGTTGGCGAAGTCGCCGAACTGGGCCTCCCACATCACCAGGGCGTCCGGCCGCTGCAGCGAGTAGCCGTACTCGAAGCCCATCGCCGCGAACTCGCTGAGCAGCGAGTCGTGCACGTAGAACTTCGTGGTGCCCTTGAAGAACCTCGACAGCGGCGTGTAGGTCTCGCCGGTCTTGCGGTCGACCAGCACCGCGTGGCGCTGGCCGAAGGTGCCGCGCTGGACGTCCTGGCCCACCAGGCGCACCGGGTGGCCGTCGATCAGCAGGGAGCCGAAGGCCAGCAGCTCGCCGGTCGCCCAGTCGACGGCGTCGTCGTCGATCATCTTGACCCGGCGGTCCAGGATCGGCTGGAGCCGCGGGTGCACGGTGAAGCCCTCGGGCAGGTCCACCTGGGTGTTGATGATCTCCTTGATCGTCTCGAGCGGGATCGCGGAGGGCACCGCCCCGTGGTCGATCGGGATGCGGTCCTCGTCCGGCGGGCGCACCACCGAGCCCGGCACATTGGGCTGGCCGGCCGCCTCCCGCACCTCGGCGAAGGCGCGTTCCAGCTGCTGCTGGTAGTCCTGCAGCGCCTGCTCGGCCTCCTCGACGGTGATGTCGCCGCGGCCGATGAGCGCCTCGGTGTAGAGCTTGCGCACCGAGCGCTTGGCGTCGATCAGGTCGTACATCAGCGGCTGGGTGAACGAGGGGTTGTCCGACTCGTTGTGGCCCCGGCGCCGGTAGCAGATCATGTCGATGACGACGTCCTTCTTGAACGCCTGCCGGTACTCGAAGGCCAGCCTGGCGACCCGGGCGCAGGCCTCGGGGTCGTCGCCGTTGACATGGAAGATCGGCGCCTGGATCATCCGCGCCACGTCGGTGGAGTACACCGAGGAGCGGGAGTACTCGGGCGCGGTGGTGAAGCCGACCTGGTTGTTGACCACGATGTGCACGGTGCCGCCGGTGCGGTAGCCGCGCAGCTGGGACAGGTTGAGGGTCTCGGCGACCACGCCCTGCCCGGCGAACGCCGCGTCGCCGTGGATGAGGATCGGCAGCACCGAGAAGCCGGCCTCGCCGGTGTCGATGACGTCCTGCTTGGCGCGCACGACGCCCTCCAGGACGGGGTTGACCGCCTCCAGGTGGGAGGGGTTGGCCACCAGCGAGGTCTGGATGGTGTGCCCGTCCCAGGAGTGGAACTCGCCCTCGGCGCCCAGGTGGTACTTCACGTCGCCGGAGCCCTGCGCCGAGCGCGGGTCGAGGTTGCCCTCGAACTCGCCGAAGATCTGCGAGTAGGACTTGCCGACGATGTTGGCCAGCACGTTGAGGCGGCCGCGGTGGGCCATGCCGATGACGGCCTCTTCCAGGTTCGCCTTGGCCGCCGCGGAGATCACCGCGTCCAGCAGCGGGATCAGCGACTCGCCGCCCTCGAGGGAGACAGCAGCGGGATCAGCGACTCGCCGCCCTCGAGGGAGAAGCGCTTCTGGCCGACGAACTTGGTCTGCAGGAAGGTCTCGAACGCCTCGGCGGAGTTGAGCCGCCGCAGGATGTGCAGCTGCTCCTCGCGGCTGGGCGGGTCGAAGGGGACCTCGACGCGCTCCTGGATCCAGGCGCGTTCCTCGGGGTCCTGGATGTGCATGTACTCGATGCCGACGGTGCGGCAGTAGGAGTCGCGCAGCACGCCCAGGATCTCGCGCAGCTTCATCTTCGGCTTGCCGCCGAAACCGCCGGTGGCGAACTCCCGCTCCAGGTCCCACAGGGTCAGCCCGTGCTGCAGGATGTCCAGGTCGGGGTGGCGGCGCTGCTTGTACTCCAGCGGGTCGGTGTCGGCCATCAGGTGGCCGCGGACCCGGTAGGCGTGGATCAGCTCGTGGACGCGGGCGACCTTGTCGACGTCGTCCTCGTGGCTGGCGGAGATGTCCTGCACCCAGCGCACCGGCTCATACGGGATGCGCAGCGCCTCGAAGATCTCGTCGTAGAAGCCGTCCTCGCCCAGCAGCAGCTGGTGGATGCGGCGCAGGAACTCCCCGGACTGGGCGCCCTGGATGATGCGGTGGTCGTAGGTGGAGGTCAGCGTCATGACCTTGCTGATCCCCATCCGCGCCAGCGTCTCGTCGGAGGCCCCGGCGAACTCGGCCGGGTACTCCATGGCGCCGGCGCCGATGATCGTGCCCTGGCCCGGCATCAGGCGCGGCACCGAGTGCACGGTGCCGATGGTGCCCGGGTTGGTCAGGCTGATCGTGGTGCCCTGGAAGTCCTCCAGGGTCAGCTTGCCGGCGCGGGCCTTGCGGACCAGCTCCTCATAGGCCGCCCAGAACTGGCGGAAGTCGAGGGTCTCGGCGGCCTTGATGGAGGGCACCACCAGCTGCCGCTGGCCGTCCTCCTTCTTAAGGTCGATGGCCAGGCCCAAATTGACGTGCTCGGGCTTGACCAGCACCGGCTTGCCGTCGACCTCGGCGTAGCTGTAATTCATCTCCGGCATCGTCTTCAGCGCCCGCACCACGGCGAAGCCCAGCAGGTGCGTGAAGGACACCTTGCCGCCGCGGCCGCGGCGCAGATGGTTGTTGATGACGATGCGGTTGTCGATGAGCAGCTTGGCCGGCACCGCGCGGACGCTGGTGGCGGTCGGCACCTGGAGGCTGGCCTCCATGTTGGCGACCGTCCGGGCGGCCACCCCCTTCAGCCGGACCTCCTCGGCGCCGGCCGGCACCGCGGCCGGAGCGGCCTTTTCCGGCTTGGCCTTGGCAGGCGGGGGCGCGGCCCTGCCGTCGCCGCCGGGCGCTTTGACGGGCGGCGCGGCGGCCGCCGGGGCACCGTTGGCGCTCGGTGCCCCACCCGGCGCGGTCGCTGTGGCCCCCTGCGCGGACGGCCGGGAGTCCGGCTGGTAGTCCGCGAAGAAGTTCCACCAGGCCTGGTCAACGGAGTTCGGGTCTTCGAGGTACTTCTGGTACAGCTCGTCGACCAGCCACTCGTTGGCGCCAAAGTCTGTGGTTCTCGGGTCGGCACTGGTACGCGACGACTCTGTCGACACGGCGGGGATCGCCCCTCTTCCGCAGCTCGCAAGTTAAATCTGAATCGAGACAAGGCTACTCGCCTCGGACCCGGACGACGGTAGCCGCAGGACCGCCTTCGGCCGGTGACCCCTGATTATGGCCACGTCGCCCACGGGGGCCGGAGGGTTTCGGCAAGATCGTCAACATCCGGGAAAGGCCGGGCATTCCGTCGCCTTGCCCTACCCGCCCGCTCGGCCGTTACTCCGGCCGGCCCGTCCCGGCGGGCGCTCTTGCCGGAGATAAAACCCTGACCTGGGATGATGCGTGGCCGTAACCGGCCATGCCGGGCGGCGGGCCGCCCCTTGCGGGGGCTGCAGATCCCCGGCCGCCCAGGTTGCGCGCCGCGCAGCGCTCGGCGGCCCTTCCCGGTGCGGCGTCTTTGCGGGCCGCAGCGGGTGCGTCGAGGCCGTCACCGCCATTGGCGGGGACCGGACGGCGAGGTCAGTGGCTGTGCGGCGGGACGACCGGGCCCTCGCTGGCCTGCACCAGCACGAAGCCCTGCCCGTGGAAGGCCAGCTGCATCGCCTCACCGCTGCCGCGCCCGATCAGCGCGCCCGCCTTGAAGGTGCGGTTGACGCCCACCTGCAGCCCGGCGCTCCAGCAGACCGCCGACTGGGCGTCCACGAACGTCGGGGCGCGCCCGGGGTCCAGCATGACCGGGGTGCCGTGCGCGGTGACCGCCACCCAGCCGGTGCCCGACAAGGTGGTGTTGAACAGCCCGCCGGCCACGATGCCGGCGCCCTGCACCCGCTGGATGTCGGAGTGCAGGTGCGCGTCCCAGGCCAGGACGTTGGCGCCGTTGACCGTCAGCGTCTCGTTCTCCAGGTAGAACAGGTGGATGTCGTCGGCGTTGTGCGCCAGGAACAGCAGGCCCTGCCCCCGCACCCGCATGGTGGGCACGCCCTCGCCGGTCAGCGCCTTCTTCAGGAAGCGCCCGACGCTGCCGGAGCCCTGGTAGTCGAAGTCCATCTGCCCCTGGAAGGCCACCATCGACCCCTGGCGGGCCAGCACCTCCCCGTTGAGGTGGACGCGGAGCATCTTGGAGTTCTGCAGGGCGAAATGCCCGGGGAGCTGTGCCTGCTCCATGTTGCCGAAGAACGGGCTGCGCATCGTCTGGGTCTCTCTGGCTCATGGCCGCGCCGGAGGGCGGCCCGCGTGCGTGCTCATGGCCTCGCCGCGCCTGACGGCGGAAGAGACGCCTTCAGCACCGGGAGCGGGGATCACACGTCACGGACTTTGCGGATACGAGCCGTCAGCATAACGGCGTTCCCGGTCGGTCCCGGCGCGTCCGCGGCGGTCAGGTGGAGCGGTACGGCGCCGCGGCCCGGCCGGTGATCAGCGGCAGGTCCAGCAGGGTCCGGATGCCGGGCTCGGCCTCGCAGACCGCCGGGACGGCGTTGACGGCGTGCGCGGCCGCGGCGGCGATGCCGTTGGACACCCAGTCCTCGCCGGTGGTCAGCGTGATCGAGGGACGGCCGTGCACGCGCACCGCGTAGCCGGGGTCGCCCCAGTCGAAGACGCGGGAGGCGTCGGCCTTGTAGATGGCCTCGGCCATGATGAAGGGGTTGCCCTTCACCAGCCCGTTGAGGGTCCAGCGGGCGGCGGCGACCGTGCCCTTGGCGATGTGCCCGGCGGAGACGTCGAAGTCCTCCGAGGCCAGCCGGTAGGCGACGTCGCAGTCGACCTCGTCCAGCGCGACGCCGAGCGCGGCGGCGACCAGGTACATGCTCTCGGTGAACACCGAGCGCATGTAGGCCCGCGCCTTGCGCAGGTCGGCCACGTACTCCTCTTCGGTCTTGCCGAATCCCACCATGTCGTGCACCAGCCGCCAGGAGGGATGGCCGGAGAAGTCCGAGCACTCCCGCGCGTAGACGTGGCTGATCTGCCGGGACAGCCGCGACAGCGCCAGCGGCATCAGGTCGGCCATGAAGCCGGGGTTGACCCCCGTGCCGTGCACCGAGGAGTTCCCGGCCCGGCACGCCCGCTCCAGCTCGTCGACCAGCTCCGGGCCGTGCGCCTGCGGGTAGACCAGGCCCGACAGGCAGATCACGTTCTTGCCCGAGGCCAGCAGCTCGCAGACGATGTTCAGCCCGCCGCTGCGCCGGCGGGTGAGCACCCCGCCCGAGGGCGCGAAGATCACGCAGTCGGCGTCCAGCGCCAGGATCTGCTCGGGGTCGGCGGTGGCGGGCACGCCGATGGGCGGCCGTCCGGCCAGCTCGGCCACGTCGACGCCGGCCTTGGCGGGGTCGTACACCCGTGCGCCCACCAGCTGCATGTCGGGGCGCTCCAGGACCGCCCGGATGGCGCTGCGGCCGAGTGCGCCGGTCGCCCACTGCACGACGCGGTAGGGCCCCATACGACCTCCGTGACAGGGGTGGGACGGAGAAGGACCAGGAGGTAGGAGACTACCTGCCGTACACGGGAGAAATCGTCGAATTGACATATACATACCCCTCCCTGACTCGCGGACATGCCGGATATGACCCCTTTTCTGCATGAACGCGGCCTGCTCGCCCCGTCTTCGGGCGGGAAGGGAGGGTGGGGAAGAAGGGTTTGGGGTGGGGTTGAGTCCGAGCGGGATTCGGTTGGGTGATACCACAGAGTAATCCCTGAGTGATTACCTAAGACAGGCGACCGCAGCGGGGCAGGAGCGTCCGCCTCCACTGCGGGCCGGGTGATCCCGGGCGAACAGCACAGTCGGCGTGAAGTGAGGAGACAGGATGTCGGAACTGCGTTTCGACGGGCGAGTGGCGATCGTCACCGGCGCCGGGCACGGCCTCGGGCGGCAGCACGCGCTGGAGCTGGCCGCGCGCGGCGCCAAGGTCGTGGTCAACGACCTGGGCGGGGACCGCTCCGGCGCCGGCGCCTCGGCCGGCCCGGCCCAGCAGGTCGTCGAGGAGATCGTCAAGAACGGCGGGGAGGCCGTGGCGAACCCCGACAACGTCGCCACCCCCGAGGGCGCCCAGGCGATCGTGCAGGCCGCGCTGGACAACTTCGGCAAGATCGACATCGTCATCAACAACGCGGGCATCCTGCGCGACAAGTCGTTCAAGAACATGACGGTCGAGGAGTGGGACGCCGTCATCGCCGTGCACCTGCGCGGCGCCTTCCTGGTCACCAGCGCGGCCTGGCCGCACCTGCGCGACCAGGGCTACGGCCGGATCGTCAACACCTCCTCGCCGGCGGGCCTGTTCGGCAACTTCGGCCAGGCCAACTACTCCACCGCCAAGATGGGCCTGGTGGGCTTCACCAAGACGCTGGCCCACGAGGGCGCCAAGTACAACATCAAGGCCAACGCCATCGCCCCGGTGGCCTGGACCCGCATGACCGAGGACCTGCTGCCGGCCGACTTCGCCGAGGCCCTCGGCGTGGACAAGGTCACCCCGCTGGTGGCCTACCTGGCGCACGAGGACAACCAGGCCAGCGGCGAGGTCTACACCGTCGGCGGCGGCCGGATCGCCAAGATCTTCGTCGCCGAGGGGCCGGGCTGGGCCAAGAAGGACGGCCTGACCGTGGAGGACGTGGCGGCCAACTGGGAGCAGATCAACGCCCAGGAGCCGTTCATCGTCCCCCGCAACGTCGGCGAGCAGATGGCGCCGCTGATGCAGGTGCTGCAGTAGGCGCGGGGCGATGAGCGAGCGCGGATCCCTGCTGCTGGACCGCCGGGACGGGGTGCTGGTGATCACCCTGAACCGGCCGGACCGGCTGAACGCGGTCGATGCGGCCGTCAGCGAGGAGATGCTGGCGGTGCTCAACGAGCTGATGCTCGACCGGCGCACGCACGTCGTGGTGCTCACCGGAGCCGGCCGCGGGTTCTGCTCCGGCATGGACATCCAGGGCGGCGACGGCCCCGGCGACGCGGCTCAGCAGGAGGGCAGGGCCCAGCGGCTGTACGGGGGCATCGCGGTCGGCGGCGAGGTGACCGCCCGGCTGCGGGAGATCCCCCAGCCGGTGATCGCCGCGCTGCACGGGCCGGTGGCGGGGATGGGCGTCTCCTGGGCGCTGGCCTGCGACCTGCGGGTCGCCGACCCCACCACGCGCTTCGTGGTGCCCTTCACCGATTTGGGCCTCTCCGGCGGGGACTGCGGGCTGTCGTGGCTGCTGCCCCGCCTGGTGGGGCCGGGCAGGGCCGCCGACATCCTCTACCGGGCCAAGCGGCTGTCGGTGGAGGAGGCCGACGCACTCGGCCTGATCACCGAGCGGGCCGAGGAGGGCAAGGACCTGGAGGCGGCGCTGGCGCTGGCCGAGGAGCTGCTGCAGCGCTCCCCGTATGGCCTGCGGCGCACCAAGGAGCTGCTGAACGCCTCCCTGGACGCCCCGGGGCTGCGCCAGCAGCTGATCGCCGAGACCGGGATCCAGACGGTGGCCTTCTTCACCGAGGACCTGGTGGAGGGGTTGAGCGCCACGCTGGCCAAACGGCGGCCGACGTTCAAGAACCGATGATGCGGGCGCCCGGCCCCGCGACGGGGCCGGGCGTCACCGCCCGCGCACCTGAATGATCTTGGGTGTGCCGAGGGTGCGGGTGGCCCGCCCGTCCCGCACCGTCTGCGGCCCCCTGAACGCTCGAGGCTTTTCATCCGCCGCTTCCCGAGCCTTCTTGGCCGGGCGTGCGGCGAGGAGCCGCCCTGCGGGCTCTCTCAGGCCCGCGGGAGCGGCGCTTTGCGGTTCACTGGCCCTCGGCTTCGCGGAGCACCCGCTCCAGGGCCTCCACGTAGCGCAGGGCGATGAGGTGGGCCAGGACCGGGTGGGCGCCCAGCGGTGCCGCCAGTCCCGCGCCGGTGTCGGCGGCCAGCTTGGACAGCGCCGCCATCTGCGCCGGGTCGACCTCCGGCCCGATCACCTGCGGCGCGAACGCCACGTGCGTGGCGCCGGAGGCGCGCAGGCGGGCGGCGGCCTCGGCGGGGCTGATGGAGCCCGGCCCGTCCTCCAGCGAGGCCGCGGCGACCGGCACCGCCAGGCGGGAGGCCAGCAGCACCGCGCCGACCTCGGCGTCCTGCACCGCGGCCGGCCCGCCGGGCACGACGATCACCACCCCGCCGGCCACGGTGACCGTGGTCATGAGCCTGATCCGGTCGGCCCGGGCCAGCCCGGCCTCGGCCAGCCGCTCGTGCAGCGCCTGGGCGATCAGCGGGTGCGGGCCCAGCGGTTCGGCGATCACGGCCGCCATCCCGGAGGCCTGGACCGTCTCCCGCAGCGTCCGGTCGATCCGGGGGTCGGGGGCGGTCACCATGGGCACCACCACCGCCGGCGGCATCTCCGGGGCCCGCTCGACCGTGGCGGCATAGGCCAGCGCCTGACCGAGGGAGGCCGCAGATCCCTCCAGGTAACCGATCGTGACCGGCTGGCCGGTGTGCACGTGCTCGGTCAGCAGGGCCAGCGCGCCCGCCTCTCCGGTCACCACGCCCGGCCCGACCGGCGGCACGATGCCGGTCACCGAGTCGGACGGCAGCTCTGGGGCGGCGACCGGGGAGGCCGCCTCCAGCGAGCCGGGAACCGCGAGGATGAGCGGGGGCGCGCCCGGAGGCAGCACGAAGGACTCGGCACCGCGGTGCCGGCCACCGCGGCGCGAGCGGCGCCGCCGAGTGGGGAGCCCTTCGGGGATCGTGTTGTCGGGAGGCGCTTCGCTGTCAGGGGTCACGGCGGGCATCGTAACTGGGCCTGCGTGCCCTATTCCCTGCATGTGGGAGTTATGGGACAAATATTCCGTTTTTGTGATCTTCGTGAGACAGTCCAGGCACCTTACGGAGGGTGACCGAGATGCTGCCGCGGCAATATCCCCCCACGCCAAGACAGGGATGATCAGCTTGCGCGGTCATGGACGTAGTAAGCTCCCGGAACCCCCGTACCGACACCAATCGGGATGGTTCCCCGTCATGATGGGCGAAGTAGCGCGATGACCTCCCGCAGGCCACCGACCACCAGCCGTTCCTCCCGGACACAGTCGATCAGGACCAAGATCATCATCCTGCTGGCGATCCCCCTGGCGTCGCTGGCGGGTCTGTGGGTGCTTTTCACGGCGGCGGCCATCGAGGACGCGCGGGGGCTGCGCGACAGCGACCGCCTGAACGAGCAACTGGTCCGGCCCGCGATCATGCTGATGAACTCGCTGCAGCACGAGCGCCGCATGTCGGTGGCCTACGTGGGCGACCGCACCAGGGACCGGGCCGGGCTCGAGGCCCAGCGGGCCAAGACCGACCAGTTCCGCCGCGCCTTTTCGGACTCGGTCGCCGAGGAGGACGTGCGCGCCCGCCTCCAGCCCGAGGTGCTGCGGCGCATCGACCAGGTCACCACCCGCCTGTCGGAGCTGGAGGCCACGCGCCGCCTGATCGACCGCCACGAGCTGCGGCGCGAACAGGTCATGGCCGACTACGGCGCGGTGATCGACGGGCTGCTGGGCGCCTTCCGGGCGGTGACCGTCCACGACGGACGCATCGCCCGGGACCTGCAGAACCTCGCCCTGCTCAGCCGGGCCCGCGAACTGGTGGCCCGGGAGGACGCGCTGGTCACCGGCGTGCTGGCGGCGGGCCGGTGGAGCGCGGCGGAGATGGAGGAATTCCACTACCTGGTGGGGGCCAAGAACCAGGCCATCACCGAGGCCGTCTCCGGCCTGCCCGCCGAGGAGCGCGCCGCCTATGAGGGGTTTTTGTCCGGCGCGGACTACACGCGTTTCCAGCGCCTGGAGGAGCGGCTGCTGGAGACCGAGGAGAACAGCCGGCGCCTGCCCCTGGAACAGGGCTCCTGGCTCACCATCAGCGAGATCGCCCTCACCCGGATGAGCGAGCTGGAAAGCCAGGCGGCCGCCGCCACCAGCCGGCGCACCGGCGAGGTGCGCTCGCGCACCTACCGGCAGCTGGCGGGGGTCGGCGGCCTGGGACTGCTGGCGCTGGTGCTGTCGACCGTGGTGGGCTGGCGGATCGGTAACCGCCTGATCCGGGAGAGCCGCCGGGTGTCGCGGGCGATGAGCGACTTCACCACCCGGCAGCTGCCGGCGCTGCGCGACATGGTGCGCGAGGGCGGGAACGAGCGCATCGACCCGCAGGCCGCGCTGCCCGAGCAGGACCTGCGGACCACCGAGATCGCGCGCATCAGCCACGCCTTCACCCAGGCCGGCCGCGCCGTGCTGGAGGCCGCCGCCCGGGAGATCGAGACCCGGCGCGCCATCAACGAGGTCTTCGTGACGCTGGCCCGCCGCAACCAGGCCCTGGTGCACCGCCAGCTGACCCTGCTGGACACCATGGAGCGGCGCGCCGAGGACCCCGACGAGCTGGACGACCTGTTCCGGCTGGACCACCTGGCCACCCGCATGCGCCGGCACGCCGAGAACCTGATCATCCTGGCCGGCCGCACCGCCGGCCGCACCTGGCGCAACCCGGTGCCGCTGGTGGACGTGGTGCGCGGCGCGGTCGCCGAGGTGGAGGACTACACCCGGGTCAACGTGCTGTCGATGCCGGCCGCCGCGCTGGTCGGCAGCGCGGTGGCCGACACCATCCACCTGCTGGCCGAGCTGATCGAGAACGCCACGCTGTTCTCCCCGCCGACCTCGCCGGTGCAGGTCACCGGCCAGCTGGTGCCCAACGGTTTCGCGGTGGAGATCGAAGACCGCGGCCTGGGCCTCAAACCGGAGACGCTGGAGGAGCTCAACCGCAGGCTGGCCGAGCCTCCCGAGTTCGACCTGTCGGACCTGGGCCGGCTCGGTCTGTTCGTGGTCGCCCGGCTCGCCGAACGGCACCGCATCAAGGTGTCGCTGCGCGCCTCGCCCTACGGCGGGACCACCGCCGTGGTGCTCGTCCCGGCCGACTTGATCGTGGAGTCGCCGTCGGGGGCGCTGCCCCCGGCCGAGCTGCGCGCCCAGCTGCCGGGGAGCACCCCGGGCCGGAGCATGCCGCAGCTGGAGCAGACGGCGCCCGCCGTGCGGGCCGCATCGGATCCGGCCCGCCCAGTGCAGGAGGTGGCATCCGTGTCGTTGCAGGAACGGACCGGGCCGCAGGCCGTCGCGGCGGACGACGACCAGGTCCCCGCCGAGCTGCCGCGCCGGCGCCGCACCACCGAGAGGTCCACGGGCCCGATCGCGGTGGTCACCGGCGCCGAGCCGGGTGAGGCGGACGCCTCGGCCGCATCGCCGCGGCCCGCCGGCGAGGGGAGCGCCGGCACCGCCTCCGGCGGCGCGCTGAACGGCGCCGTGAACGGCAAGGCGGCGCCGCTGGAGTACACCGCCGACGGCCTGCCCCGCCGGCGCCGCCAGCAGCACCTGCCGCCCGGGCTGGCCGAGGCCGAGTCGCTTCGGCAGGAGTCCGCCGAGGCCGCGGGCGCGCAGCCGACGCCGCCCGCCGGGCCGGCCGGCTCCGACGGGCAGCAGTTCGAGGTCGTGCGCGACAGGATGGCCGCCATGCAGCGCGGGTGGCAGCGTGGCAGGGCCGAGGCCCATGATGACCAGGGGACACAGGAGGATGGTCGATGACGGACGTTGCGAACTCCGGCGGAGAGCTCAACTGGCTGCTGGACAATCTGGTGGACAACGTCGCCCATGTCCGTAACGCGGTGGTGCTGTCCAACGATGGGCTGCGCATCGCCTCCTCGCGCGGGCTCAAGCGGGAGGAGGCCGAGCGGCTGGCCGCGGTGGCCGCCAGTTTCCAGAGCCTGTCGCGGGGCGCCGGCCAGGAGTTCGGCGGCGGCCGGCCCCGGCAGACCATCGTGGAGATGGAGTCGGCCTTCCTGTTCGTGACGGCCGCCGGCGAGGGCGCCGCGCTGGCGGTGCTGGCCGACGCCGAGGCCGACGTCGGCGCCATCGCCTACGAGATGGCCATGCTGGTGGTCCGGGTCGGCCGGCACCTGTCGGCCAACCCGCGGGTGGCGCTCGCCGAGCACAATGCCTGACGGCAGGGATCCGTTCCGCCGGCGCGGCCGCGCCGGCGGGCATGCGGAGTGGGCCGACGAAGAGGCCGGGCCGGTGGTCCGGCCCTATGCGCTGACCGGCGGACGCACCAAGCCGGTTCGCGACGAGTTCGACTTGATCGCGATCATAGAGACCGTCGCCGGAACCGGCGGCGACGCCGGCGGTCCCGCCACCGTCGGCATCGAGCGCGCCCTCGGCGCGCCCGAACACCAGACCATCCTGGAGTTGTGCCGGTCCCCGCTGTCGGTGGCCGAGGTGGCCTCCGAGCTGGACCTGCCACTGGGCGTGGTGCGGGTCCTGCTCGGCGATCTGCTCGACCACGGACTGATCCGCGTGCGCCGCCCGGCTCCGGTCGCTCAGTTCCCCAACGAGCGCGTACTCAAGGAAGTGATCGATGGACTCCATGCGCTCTGACCCCGCCTACCCCTCCTCCCGGGGAATGGCGGACGATCCGCGTGAGTCGTCCCTGGCGGTCAAGATCCTGGTCGCCGGGGGCTTTGGCGTCGGGAAGACGACGCTGGTGGGCGCGGTCAGCGAGATCCGGCCGCTGCGCACCGAGGCGATGCTGACCGAAAAGAGCATCGGCGTCGACGACACGGCGCTGGTGTCCGGCAAGACCACCACCACGGTGGCGATGGACTTCGGCCGCATCACGCTGCCCACCGGCCTGGTGCTGTACCTGTTCGGCACCCCCGGCCAGGACCGCTTCTGGTTCATGTGGGATGAGCTGGCCCAAGGCGCGCTGGGCGCGGTGGTGCTGGTGGACACCCGCCGCCTGGCCGACTGCTTCGCCTCGGTGGACTACTTCGAACGGCGCGGGCTGCCGTTCATCGTGGCGGTGAACCACTTCGAGGGCGCCAAGCAGTACTCCCCCGATCAGATCCGCGCCGCGCTGGACCTGGATGCGGACATCCCGGTGATCACCACCGACGTGCGCAGCCGGGAGGCGGCCAAGCAGGTGCTGATCACCCTGGTCGAGCACGTGCTGATGGCCACCGCGCGCCGAGGCTGACCCGGCCGGGCGGCCATGGTCGCCTCCCGGCGGGGACGACCATGGCCGCCCGGCCGCACTGGCCCGCATCCGGCGGGCCCACCGGTCGGGAGCGAAAGTCCGCAAAGCCGGATCCGGGGGAGAGCGCGCGGCCGGCAAGGGCCCCGTGCACACCGTCCGGCCGGGCGCCCCGCCAGATGCCGTCGGCCGGGCACGGTCCGCCCGGCCGGGGCGGGCCGCTCGTCGGTACCGCCGAGTTCCAGCACCAGCGAGCCGCCGCAGTGGCGGAGCGGCATCTCATCGGAGCGCACCGGGTGCCGCATCGACTCCCCGCCGGGCGGCGGGAGGCGGCAGATCCCGGTGACGCCGGGCCGTCCGCCCGAGGGCCATCGCCGTCCGTCGAGCCCCGCGGTACCGGCCGCCCGCGGAAAAAGGGGCGGCGGGTCCGGTGCTTGGGCGATCCCGGGCCGCGGCGAGTGAACCCGACTTCGGTCACAGCGCATGAACAGCTGATAAAGCCGATAAAGATCGTCTTTCTCAGGTCTTATGGCGCCCCGGGCGCCACTGCGACACGATTGGTTGTTGAGCGCACAGATGTCCCAGCGACGGCGATTGCCTCGCGATTCTCACGCAGGGGGCGGGTTTTCCGCATGGAGGGAGCAAAGGTGACGGCGACGACTCCCGGACACGACAGCGCCGAGCGTGTCACCTCCGTCCCCGAGGAACGGCCGACGGAGCCGTTCCAGCGGATCTCGGCCGCCTCGGGAAAGTCCTCCGCCGTCGCGGAGCCGGCCGCCGCCCGCCGCGGCGAGGAGGCGGGCGCCCCGAAGACGCGGGGCCGGGGGCGGGCCGCGCGCAGCCGGGCGGGTGAGATGCCCAACTCCTCGCCCTGGCAGCGCTCGCACGCCGTCTGGCACCAGGCGGGCGTGGACTGGGTGCACACCGCCGTCACCATCCCGACGGCCGAAAGCCCTTCTCCCCAGCAGGCCGGCGGCCCCGCCGCCCCGCCCGCCGAGGGTCCCGCCGAGCCGGCGGCCGAAGGCTCCGCCGCCCCGCAGGTCGACAGTCCCGCCGAGCCGGCGGTCGAAGGCTCCGCGGCCCCGCAGGCCGATGATTCCGCCGCCCCGCCGCAGGAACAGCGGCAGGCACAGGAGGAGCCGCAGCAGGAAGAGCGGGAGGCAGAGCAGCGGCAGACCCCGGAGGCGGCGGCGGAACGGCAGCCCCCAAAGGAGCCGGAGGCCCCGGCCGCTGCCGCGGAGCCGTCCCCGGTCGTCGCCGACCCGTCGGCCCAGGCCGCCCCGCGCTCGCGTGCCGCCGACAAATACGGCGCCCGGCGGCTGGCGCTGCTGGCCGGGGGAGTGGCCATCGTGCTGATCGCCGGGACGAGCGGGTATGTGGCGCTCAGCGACGGCACGGAAGGGGACGGGCCGGCGCCGAGCCCGTCCGGTGCCGCCCTGGCCGACCGGTGGTTCGCCGCCGACCCGGCCGTCCGCGCCGACGGCCTCTTCCAGGAGCTGTCGGCGGTGGCCGGGGACGGCTCCACGCTGGTGGCGGTCGGCGGGGAGACCGGCGGGCCGGACCGGGCCCGCTTCCTGGTCTCCACCGACGCCGGACGCAGCTGGCAGAGCGCCGCGGTGCGCTCGGCCGCCGGCGGCGAGCCGCCGCCGGGTGAGGTCGCCCGCCAGGTGGCCGGGGGCAGCGGCCGTTGGGTCGCGCTGGGCGGCCCGGTCGCACCGTCCGCCGGCGCCGCCCAGACCGTCGTGTGGACCAGCACCGATGCGCTGACCTGGACCCGGCAGGAGACCCCGGCGGTCTTCGGCCCGCAGGATAAGGTGCAGGCCCTGGCCCGCACCTCGGCCGGGTTCTGGGCGGTGGGCGTCAGCGGCACCGGCGACAAGGCCCAGGGGGCGCTGTGGAGCTCCGCCGACGGGATCTCCTGGCAGCGCGCCGACCTGTCCTCGCTCGGTGAGACCCGCGCTTTGGAGCACGTCGTCTCCTCCGGCGGCACCGTGCTGGTGGGCGGCACCGCCGTGGAGAAGGTCACCAAGACCGAACGGGTGCGCGGCAAGCGGCGCAAGGTCACTCGCACCGTCACCGAGCAGGCGTACTGGCGCTCGCCGGACGGCGGCCGCACCTGGAAGCGGATCGACATGCCCAACGCCAAGGGCGCCTACGGGGCCTACCTGGGACCGGTCGCCGGTCCCGGCGGCTTCTTCGTCGCCCGGGAGGCCAAGCGGCCCAGCGGCTCGGGCAAGCGCCGCAAGAACGTCCGGCAGGCGGCGGTGTGGACCTCGCCGGACGGCGCCGAGTGGACCGGGGCCGGGTGGCTGCGGATCCCCGGCTATGCGGGGCTGGAGCACCTGGCGGGCTCGCCGAGCGGGCTGAGCGCGCTGGTGGACATCGGCGACGGCAAGCAGGCGGTGCTGCGCGGCACCGACGGCAAGAACTGGCAGCGGGCCGGGGAGGTCTCCGGCGTCGAGGTCGGCGCGGTGGCGGTGCTGGCCGGCGGGCCGGTGCTGGCCGGACGGCGGGGGCCGGACGCCTACCTGTCGGTGCCCGGCGGCGAGGTGAAGCTGGCGTCGGTGCCCGGCGCCGTCCGCACCGAGCGGGCGATCAGCGCCCTGGTGCCCGACGGCGCCCGCCTGGTGGCGGTCGGCAGCAGCAACGGCGAGCCGGCCGCGTGGGTGAGTCCGGGCGGCGACGCCTGGCGGCGGGCGAGCGGGCTCGGCGATGATCCCGACCCGCAGCGGCGGCGCTGGCTGACCGACGCGGTGCGCGGCGAGAACGGCTGGGTGGCGGTCGGCCGGCACGATGCCGATCCGCTGCTGTTCACCTCCTCCGACGCCCTGACCTGGAAGAAGGGCTCCAAGCCGCCGGGCGGGGGGTATGCGGAGGCGGTCGCCGCCGCGGCGGGCGGCTATGTCGCCGTGGGCCGGGACGGGCGGCGGGCCGTCGCCTGGTACTCCGCCGACCGCAAGAAGTGGAGGCGCGCCGGCGGCACCGGCGAGGGCCGGATGCGCGATGTGGCGGCGGTGCCCGGGGGGTATGTCGCGGTGGGCTCCCGGCCCGGTCCCAAGGGCGACCGGCCCGCCGTCTGGACCTCCGCCGACGGCAAGAAGTGGACGCGGGTGCAGCCGGGCGGGCCGCCGGCCGGGATCGCCTCCGGGGCGCTCACCCAGGTCGCCGTGGGCGGGGATGTGGTGGTGGCGCTCGGCTCCGGCCGCACCGGCGCTCCCGAGCAGCCGTATCCGTTCATCGCCGTCTCCACCGACCGCGGCAAGACCTGGCAGACCCAGACCCTGCCGGGCGGCACCGCGGGCGGCACGGTCACCGCGGTGACCGCCACCCCGCGCGGCCTGGTCATCGCCGGGACGACCGGCGCCCCCGGCAGCAGGGACGTCGTCTTGTGGACCTCTGCGGACGGCAAGGCCTGGAAGCGGCGGTCCGTCCACGGCACCGGCCTGGACGGCCCCGGCGATCAGCGCCTGACGACTCTGGCGGTCGTCGGCGGCGAGCTGGTGGCGACCGGTGTGACCGGCGACCACCGGGGCGACACCGTCACCTTCTGGCGGACCGCGCTGCCCTGACGGCCGGCGGGCCTTGCTGCGGCTCCGGGCCGCCCGCTCAAGGGCGGCCCGGGGAAAACCCTCACGGGGCGCGCAGAACGTCCCGTACGACGCTCACAACGGCGCGCAGGGCGGTCAGGAGGCCGACCCCGCCGTAGCAGCCGCACTTGTCGGGGCAGTCGGGAGTGCCGATCCACATGGTGTGACCCCTTTCCGTGATCGCTCCCATGGACCGTATGCACCGGCGCCCGGGCTGCCTATGACCTCGCCGGGAGTTGTCCCTGACTCGATGGTTACTTCTGCGGTGCGTCCGTGGTCAGGGAACGGGGTGCGGCGGGCTCAGCCGGTGCGGAGCCGCAGCACCAGCGGGTCGTGCTCGCTGACCCGGTCGGCGAACTCGGCGTTGAGGCGGACGGCCTCGATCTCATGGGGCAGCTCGGCCAGCGCCCGGTTCACCAGGATGTGGTCGGGGTCATGGCCGTTGCCGGCGGAGATCACGGTGTAGCGCTCTTTGCGGGGCAGCTCCGCCACCAGGTCGCGCAGCCCGGTGCGGTCGGTCAGCGTGCGCAGGGCGCGGGAGTGGCCGTAGGAGTTCAGCCCGCCGGTCACGATGACGCCGGTGCCGGGGCCCGCCCGGCGCAGTTTGCGGACGAAACCGGCCAGCACCTTCGCCTGCTCGGCGTGGGAGGCCTCGCTGGGCCTGCGCGGCGGCTGGAAGCGCGCATACAGGGAGTCGTCGGCGCCGCGGGCCGTCCAGTGGTTGGCGATGGCGATCAGCCGCCGTCCCCGCCACCGGAACTCGCCGGCCAGCGGCTTGCGCGCCTGCCGCCAGGCCGGGTGCTGCGGCGCGACGCGGCCGGGGCTGATCGACAGCGCCGCCTCGCGGGCGCCGTCGGGGACCGCCTCGACCGGGGCGGTGGCGGTGCCGCCGGGACGGTCCACAAAGCGCAGCCCCCGGTCGGTGCGGAACAGGAAGCCGGTCCGGATGTTGCCGCCGCTCTCGCCGCCGTCCGCGCCGTCGAGCGGGTCGATCGAACGCCAGTCGTAGCCGGGGCCGCCCGCCGCCGAGATCGCCGCCAGCAGTTGCGCGACGGTCTGGTCGGCGGCCACCGTCCCGTCGTCGTCGGAGCCGCTGTTGTCCTGCAGGCCGGTCACCGTCACCAGGTCGGGGGCGGCCAGGGCGGTGACGATCTGGTCGGCGATCGCCGCGAAGCGCTGCGGCGGGTCGCCGGGGTCCAGACCGTCCAGCGCGACCGTGGCCACCGCCAGCTCGTCGGGCCGCTGCGGGCGGGTGCGGGTGCGCGTCAGGCCGCCGCCGCGGACGGCGGGGACCGACAGCACCAGCAGCTTGTAGTCGCCGTAGCTGTAGTCGAGCACGCCGAGCGTGCGGCCCGGCAGCCGGTCGGCCACGTTCATCGGCGGCAGCGGCTGCAGGGCGTCGTCGAGGATGATCCGTTCGGGGTTGGCGTCCTTGGCGCGGGCCACGATGCCCCCGCGTGCGCTGCGCATCCCGGCGCCCTGGCCGCCGGCGGGCAGGACGGGGATCTCGCCGAACTCCGAGCGGGGGCCGACCGCCACCGCGTCGTCGACGGCGACGAGCATGCCCTCCAGCGATTCATAGAAGTCCAGCCCGTCCCGGCCGGGCTGGTACTTGCCGGACTTTTCGACGTCTCCCCGCACGTCGTCGTCGATGACCTCGCCGGGGGGCCGGCGCCCGCCCGGCCCCAGGACCGTCGGGGCCGGCAGCGGGGCCCCGTGCCGCCGCACGGTGATCGAAGAGGAGTCGATCTCGGTCCGGGAGAGGTTGGCCGACTTCGGCCCGCCGGGGCGGAACTCGTTGACCGTGCCGCTCACCTGGACCTCGTCCCCCACGGTGACCCGGGGACGGGTGCGGGTGAACACGAAGATGCCCTCGGAGGTGCCGGGGTCCTCATCGGGTGAGGTCCCTTGCATCCAAAAGCCGTTCTCGGCGGTGGCGGTCACCACTCCCGGAATCCGGGTGACCTTCTTGCCCAGGAAGGGGGAGATGTGCCCCCGCCCCTGGATGTCATGGATCTGCCGGGCCGGTCGCGGTGCGGCCTGCGCCGTCGTCGCGCTCATCACCGCGAGTCCGAGGGCCACCGCGACGGCCGTTTTCGTCCCCGCCAGGACACGTAGGAACGTCACCGACACCCCAGGACCGAGATTACAAGCCGCTTGCCACGAAGAATGGTGACATGTCCGAGGTGCTGGATGGTACCGATCGCCGGCGATGCCGGCGCCCGGCGGCCGGCAGCCCCCTCGTATTGCCGGCCGCCTGCGGCGGCGTGGTTTTCCGTCGCCGGAAGATGCAGAGGATGAGACGCCGTCATGCGCCCTGCGGGAAGTGAACCGGCGGATTGCCGGACCTTTTCAACACCTGGCCTCAAGGCGCCGGGACGGAGCCTCGATGATGTGCGGTGCTGGGACGTTCCAGGTCGCGGCAGCGCCCCTGACCGCGAGGTGCCCGTCTCGGTCTGCGGAGACGGCGTGTTGGAAGGGGTTCACTCCTCCAGGGAGAGCGCGGCCTTGGGGCAGGAGCGCACCGCGTGCCGGACCTTGTCGATCAGGTCGGCGGGTGGAACCGGTTGCAGAATGTGCAGCTGATCCTCGTCGTCCAGGTCGAAGACCTCCGGGGCCAGTCCGACGCACACTCCGTTGGCTTCGCAGACCAGAGGGTCGACTCGTACTTCCATGGGGGGCTTGCTCCTCGTCTGCTCCCGGCCGTCCCGGACTTCCACCCGAAACGGCGCGACCGACTGGGTGTACCGCTTGGCCGTGCGGCCTCGACGAGGGCTCGGCCACAAAATCGCCACCGGGCCCCGTTGCCTGCCGGACGACCTGGCGCCCAGGATACCGAATCCCATTCGGGATTCATCCGGCGGCCCGGAATCCGGCATTCTGTGATCTCGGACGCACGGACTCACCACGAAAATAGAACATGTTTCACTAATGTCCAGTGCGGTGTTCCCCCCAGCGATGTGATCTATCTGACACCCCGCTGGGCGGCAGGGCCGGGGCGGATGCGGAACATGCGGACGGGCCGGGCTAAAGTGCCCGGCGGAGGAGACCATGACTGAGACAGCGACGGCCGCCGGCGCCTCGGCGGAGCACCCTCCGATGCCCGCGGAGTTGGAGCGCGCGGCCCTGGCCGCCAAGGGCTTCATGCCGCCCGCGGAGGGCAAGGCCCTGTATGAGACCGCGCTGACCTACGGCGGCCGCGGGCCGATGCTGGAGATCGGCACCTACTGCGGCAAATCGGCGATCTACTTCGGCGCCGCCGCCCGCCGGGTCGGCACGGTGCTGGTGACCGTGGACCACCACCGCGGCTCGGAGGAGAACCAGGCCGGCTGGGAATACCACGACCCGACCCTGGTGGACCCGCTCACCGGCCTGATGGACACGCTGCCGACCTTCCGTAAGACCATCGCCGCCGCCGGGCTGGAGAACGAGGTGATCGCGATCGTCGGCACCTCACAGGCGGTCAGCCGGCTGTGGCGCACCCCGCTGTCGCTGCTGTTCATCGACGGCGGCCACGCCGAGGAACTGGCCCAGGCCGACTATGAGGGCTGGGCCCGCTGGGTGATGGTCGGCGGGGCGCTGGTCATCCACGACGTCTTCCCCGACCCCGCCGACGGCGGGCAGGCCCCCTACCACGTCTATCTGCGGGCGCTGGCCAGCGGCGCCTTCGAAGAGCGCCGCGTCGAGGGCTCGCTGCGCGTCCTGGAGCGCGTCAACGACCGCGACCCGCTGTCGGCCCCGCGCTGAGCCGGCGGTGCAATGAAGCGTCCGCCGGTCCGGGACCGCTGGGCGGTCTCCCGGACCGGCGCCGTCAGATCCTGGTCCGCACCGGGTTGGCCAGGGAGGTCTGCGTGGCCGGCACGCACCCGCAGGCGGTGGGGTCGGCCGGGTCGGACGGCCCCAGGGGGCGTCCGGCGATCTCCTTGAACAGCGTGGAGGCCGGGGACTGGCCGCACAGGGCGTCGGCCGCCAGGATCACCGCGGCGGCGGTGTAGGTGGAACGGTCCCCGGGAAAGTGGCGCTGGTTCTCGAACTGCCAGCCGGTCCAGTACGAGCCGTCCTCGTGCCGCAGGTGCTGGATGGTGGCGAACAGCTCCAGGGCGCGCTCCCGGTCGCCGCAGGCGTCCAATGCCAGCACCAGCTCGCAGCTTTCGGCGGCCGTCACCCACGGCTGGTCGCTGACGCAGCGGCAGCCCAGCCCTTCGACCACGAAGGTGTCCCAGCCCTCGGCCAGGCGCCGCTCGGCCTGGGCGCCGCGGATCGGCCCGGCCAGCACCGGGTAGTACCAGTCCATCGACCAGCGGCTCTTGTCGGTGAACGCCTCCGGGTGGCAGGCCACCACATGGCCGAGCTGGTCGGCGGCCAGCTCCCAGTCCGGCTGCGGCTCGCCCAGCCGCTCGGCCAGCGCCACCGCGCAGCGCAGCGACTGGTAAATCGACGAGCAGCCGGTCAGCAGGGCCTCGCCGGAGACGCTGCCGTCGGGGTTGCGGATCCAGGCGATCTCGCCGCGGGGGGTCTGCAGGCTCAGCGCGAAGTCCACCGCCCGCCGCACCGTCGGCCACATCCGGCGGGCGAAGTCCTCATCCCCGGTCATCAGCAGCTCGTGCCAGACCCCCACCGCGATGTAGGCGGCGTGGTTGGACTCCCCGCCCGGCTCGGTGACCTTGCCCAGCACCCACTTGGCCGGCCAGGACCCGTCCGGGCGCTGCACCGAGCGCAGCCACTCATAGGCCCGCCGGGCCGGCTCGCGCAGCCCGGCGGTGGTGAGCGCCATGGCGGCCTCGACGTGGTTCCAGGCGTCCACGTGCCCCGGCACTCCGTTGGTGGGGGCGAACCAGGGGATGGCGCCGGAGGGTTCCTGCTGGGCGACGATGCTGCGGGCGGTGGCCACGATCTCTTCGGCGGTCACGACCCCCGGCACGGACGGAGGCCGGTGGGCGGCCTCAGACCGCATCCACCTTCTCCTTCCCGGAGGCGTCCACGCCGGGACGGCCGGGCCTGGAGGGCTTGGTGAAGTAGACCACCACGCTCTTGCCGATCAGCGGGTTGAGCACCCGCTCGGCCAGGCGGGTCACCAGCGGGCGCTTCATGATGTCCCACACCAGGAGCTGGTGGTAGGCCTTGGCCAGCGGGTGGTCGTCGTTGTTCACCCCCACCGCGCACTTGATCCACCAGTACGGGCTGTGCAGCCCGTGGGCGTGGTGGTGGCCGTCCACCCGCAGCCCCAGCGACTTGAGCTTGGCCTCCAGCTCGGCACGGGTGTAGATGCGCACATGCCCGCCGGGGGCGGTGTGGTAGTCCTCCGACAGCGCCCAGCAGATCCGTTCCGGCAGCCAGCTGGGCACCGTGACCGCCAGGCGGCCGCCGGGCTTGAGCACCCGCAGCAGCTCGCTCATGGCGGTCATGTCGTCGGGGATGTGCTCCAGCACCTCGGAGGCGACGATCTTGTCGAAGCTGTCGTCGGGGAACGGCAGCCGGCGGGCGTCGCCCCGCACGGTCCGGGCGGTGGCCTCCTTGGGCACCTCGCCCGCGGCCCGCATGGCCCGGAACATCTTCTCCACACCGGCCAGCTCGTCGGCGTCCAGGTCGAACGCCACGACGTGCGCTCCCCTCCGGTACAGCTCAAAGGCGTGCCGTCCGGCTCCGCAGCCCATGTCCAGGACATGGTCTCCGGGGGTGATGGGAAAGCGCTCGAAGTCAACGGTCAGCAGGGCGCTGCTCCTTCCGTGCGAGGCGTCGCAGGGCGCCTCCGGTGGCTTTCACGGCCTTGGGCGAGCGGAGGTCCGCGCCTGCCCGGGCCCCTCCCGCGGCGAGCCGCAGGTAGTTCTGGCGGGCGATGGCCGCCCGGTAGTGCTCGACCGTGGCCCGCGCCACCGCGGGCCAGGCGTACCGCTCCTGGACGCGGGCCAGCCCGGCCTGGCTGAGACGGGCCCGCTCGGCGGGCGAGTCGTGCAGCGTGCGCAGCGTGGCGGCCAGCTCCTCGGCGTCCCCGGGCCGCACCAGCACGGCGGCGTCCCCGACCACCTCCGGCAGCGCCCCGGCGCGGCTGGCCACCAGCGGGGTGCCGGAGGCCATGTGCTCCACGGCCGGCAGCGAAAAGCCCTCATAGCGGGAGGGCACCACCGCGATCTCGGCGGAGGCCAGCAGCTCGCCCAGCTCCTGGTCGGAGATCCCGGACACAAAGCGCACCCGGTCGCCCAGCGCCAGCTCGCGCACCAGCTTCTCGGTGGGGCCGTCCTTTTGCAGCTTGCTCACCACCACCAGGTGCACGTCCCGCTCGGTGGCCAGCTTGGCGACCGCGCGCAGCAGCACGTCCACGCCCTTGAGCGGGGAGTCGGCGCTGGCCATCGCCACGATCCGGCCGGGGACGCGCTCCCCGCGGGGGTGGAAGATGCGGGTGTCGACGCCCAGCGGCAGGATCTCGATGTCGCTGGGGTCGACCTTGAAGTCCTTGACGATGTCGATCTTGGAGGACTCCGAGACCGTCAGGATCGTCCCGACCCGCCGCGCCACCTGCGCCTGCATGGTCACGAACCCGTACCAGCGGCGCTTGCCGAACCGCTCCCACTTGTTCTTGGCGGCCTGCAGCTCGATTCTGCGGTCCACGCTGATGGGGTGGTGGATGCTGGTCACCAGCGGCAGCCCCAGCCGGGGGATGCCCAGGTTGC
Source organism: Thermomonospora sp. CIF 1 (assembly GCF_001896795.1). NCBI lineage: Bacteria > Bacillati > Actinomycetota > Actinomycetes > Streptosporangiales > Thermomonosporaceae > Thermomonospora > Thermomonospora sp. CIF 1. The sequence continues at coordinate 510,117 of NZ_MOYN02000022.1, read as the reverse complement.
CCAGCCCCAGCACCTGGTTGTCGTGCACCACGTCGAAGTCGTGGCGGCGGCGGCGCAGCTCGCGCAGCGCGCGGAGGCTGAAGGTGAGCGGCTCGGGGAATCCGCCCGTGCGCATGTGGGCGAACTCCAGCACGTCGATCCAGTCCCGGTACTCGCTCAGCGCCGGGGTCCGGAACGGATCCGGCTCGCGGTACAGATCCAGGCTGGGGATCTTGGTCAGCACGATCTCGTCGGAGTCAAGCTCCGGGTAGGGCTGGCCGGACAGGATCTCCACCCGGTGACCCAGGGCGACCAGTTCCCGGCTCAGGTGACGCAGGTAGACGCCCTGGCCACCGCAGTGCGGCTTGCTCCGGTACGAGAGCAGGGCCACGCGCAACGGCTCGTCCATGTCCCCGCTCACGCACCACCCCTATCTGTCCTTGGCCCAGTGGGCCGCAAGGCGCCTGCTCAGGACGGGCAAAGGCCCCTGACCGGCAGCTCCTTGACGCCGTTGACGAAGTACGACCTTAGCCTGCGGATGTTACCGGCGAGTCCTATGTTAGGCATTGCGTCCAAAAGTGTTCGAAACGGCATACCCCACTCAAGCCGGGCGAGAGGGGCGGCCGGGCGGGCGCAGGCGGGAACCGCGGGGACGGGACGTCCCCGCGGTTCGGTGACGCGTCACAGGGCCCGCCGGCTCCACGGGCCGCCTCTGGAGCCGGGACGGGCTCAGGCGGAGGAGCGGGACAGCGGCTCCGACGGGGTGAACTCCACCGGGAGCTCCTTGACGCCGTTGACGAAGTTGGAGCGCAGCCGGCGCATCGGGCCGGCCGGGCGGATGTCGGGCATGCGGTCCAGGATGGTGTCGAACAGCACCATCAGCTCCAGCCGCGCCAGGTGGGCGCCCAGGCAGTAGTGCGGGCCGCCGCCGCCGAAGCCCACGTGCGGGTTGGGGTCGCGGGTGATGTCGAAGGTGAAGGGGTCGGTGAAGATCTCCTCGTCCCGGTTGGCCGACGGGTAGAACATCACCACCTTGTCGCCCTCTTTGATCTTCTTGCCGCGCAGCTCCACATCGCGCGTGGCGGTGCGGCGGAACAGGTTGAGCGGGCTGGCCCAGCGGACGATCTCGTCGGCGGCGGTGCGCAGCAGGCTGCGGTCGGCCCTGAGCCGCTCCCACTGCTCGGGGTGTTCGAAGAAGGTCTGGATGGCGGTGGCCGAGCTGGTGCGGGTGGTCTCGTGCCCGGCGATCACCAGCATCAGCACGAAGAGCTGGAACTCCTCGTCGCTGAGGACGTTGCCCTCCGCGTCGGGCTGCAGCAGCTTGGTGGCGATGTCGTCTTGGGGATCGTTGCGGCGCATCTCCGCCAGCTCGGCGGCGTAGGCCATCAGCTCCCCGGTCAGCCGGGCGGCCTCCTCGGTGGCGCCCGCCAGCTCCGGGTCGTTGAACCCGATGATCTGGTTGGACCAGTCGCAGATCATCTTGCGGTCCGACTGCGGGGCGCCCAGCAGCTCGCAGATCACGTACGCCGGCAGCGGGGTGGCGATCTCCTCCACGAACTCGGCGTGGCCCCGCGGCGCCACCTCGTCGATGAGCTCGTTGCAGATGTCGCGGATGTGCCCCTCCAGCTGCTTGACCATCCGCGGGGTGAAGCCCCGGCTGACCTTCAGCCGGTTGCGGGTGTGCTCGGGAGGGTCCTGGAAGAGCATCATCATGCCGTACAGCGCGATGTCGTCGTCGCTGAACTCCTCGAACAGCGAGGTGCGCAGGTGGCTGGAGAACAGCTCCGGGTGCCGTGAGACGAACTTCAGGTCCTCATAGCGGGTGATGGCCCAAAAGCCCGGCACGCCCTCGTTGGGGTCGGGGTGCCAGTGCACCGGGTCGTTCTCGCGCAGCCATTTCAGCTGCTCATGCGGGACGCCGCCGCGTTCGTAGACCTCCGGGCTGATGAGATCGATCTCTGGGCGCGTGGCGGTCACGGTGCGCATGGCGATCCTTCCGTGCAGTGCCGGGGTGGGGTTGGGATCGAAGCGGCCGAGCGCTTGCTCGGCAGACCAGGGCTGAAACAGGTTCTAACATGAGACTCCAGTCTCAACAAGGGTCTAGTTCGATGTATTCACGAGTGTTTCATCTCACTTCGAGACTTCAGTCCAGACCGGTGTTACACGCCAGCGGGCGGGGTATAGAAAAAGGCCCGGCCCATCAGGGCCGAGCCTTGCGACAACAGTGCGGGCGTCAGGCGAGGGTGAAGGTCAGCAGCTCCGCATCGTGGCGGCGGACCTTGCCGCGGCGCTCCAGGGCGCGCAGATGAGCGGCGGCCTCGCCGGCGGCCATGTAGCGGCCGTGCGGCGGCATGTGCTCCCACGGGTAGCGCCAGCGCATCTTCGACGCCACCTCCCACAGCGTGACCGGCTCATCCGACAGCAGGGCGAGCACCTCACCGATGCGCTCTTCGTGGTGCTCGATGATCTGGCGGGCCCGCTCGGCCAGCCCGGTGAAGCGGTACTGGTGGGCCGGCAGCACCTCCCCGGCCGGCATCTCCGCCACCCGCTCCAGGGAGCTCAAAAAGTCGCCCAGCGGGTCCTGGTGGGGCTCATCAAGGGGGAAGAGCCCGATGTGCGGGGTGATGCGCGGCAGGACGTGGTCACCGGTGAAGATCCGGTCGCCGTCCTCCAGGTGCAGGCAGATGTGGCCGGGGGAGTGCCCCGGCGTCCAGATGGCGCGCAGCTTGCGACCCGGCAGATCCACCAGATCGCCGTCGGCCAGCTCGCGGTCCGGCACGGCGGGCGGGTCCACCGGCGGCCTGCCGGTGCGGTGCGCGGCCACCTCCTGCGCGTCCGCCCCGGCCCGGCGCAGCGCGTCCGACTCCCAGGTGCGGCCGGCGTCGGCGGCCACCTTGCGGCGGAACTCCCGGATGACCTCGGCGTCGTTGTGGTGCATGGCGATCCAGGCGCCGGAGGACTCCCGCACCCGCCCGGCCAGCCCGGAGTGGTCGGGGTGGTGGTGGGTCACCACCACCCCGTAGACCTCCTCGATGGACATCCCCAGCGAGGCGAGCCCGTCGCGCAGCGCCGTCCAGGCGTCCGGGTGGTTCCAGCCCGCGTCCACGAGCACCGGCCCGCGCCGGCTTTCCAGCGCGTACACCAGCGTGTACGCCAGGGGGTTGTCGGGGATGGGGACGGGAACGCTCCAAACGCCTCCGCCCAGGTTCTCCGGTTCAGGTGTGACGGCCACGCGATAGCTCTTCTCTTGCCGGGGACTAGCAGCGTTCGAGGATGGTGCCGGTGGCCAGCGCACCGCCGGCGCACATGGTGACCAGAGCGGTGGCGCCGTCCCGGCGCTCCAGCTCGTGCAGCGCGGTGGTGATCAGCCGGGCCCCGGTGGCCCCCACCGGGTGGCCCAGCGCGATGGCGCCGCCGTTGACGTTGACCTTGTCCATGTCGGGGCCGTGCACCTTGGCCCACGACAGCACGATCGAGGCGAACGCCTCGTTGATCTCGAAGATGTCCGGGTCGGCGATGGTCATGCCGGCCCGCTGCAGCACCCGCTCGGTCGCCTGGACCGGCCCGTCGAGGTGGTAGTAGGGCTCCCCGCCGACCAGCACCTGGGCGCGCAGCCGGGCGCGCGGGCGCAGCCGGAGCGCCTTGGCCTTCTCGGCCGACATCAGCAGCACCGCGGCGGCCCCGTCGGAGATCTGCGAGGAGGTGCCGGCGGTGTGCAGCCCGCCCTCGCCCATCACCGGCTTGAGCCTGGCCAGGCCTTCTGCGGTGGTCTCCCGCAGACCCTGGTCGCGGGTGACGGTGCGGGTCTCGCCGGTGGGGTTGCCGTCGGAATCCAGCACCGGCGCCTCGATCGGGGCGATCTCCCGGTCGAACCGGCCGTCGGCCCAGGCCTTGGCGGCCAGCTGCTGGGAGCGCACCCCGAAGGCGTCCAGCTCCTGGCGGGTCAGCGAGCGCCGGGCGGCGATGCGCTCGGCGGCCTCGAACTGGTTGGGCATGTCGAGCGACCAGTCGTCCGGCCGCGGGGTGCCGCCGACCTGCACGTTGGTGCCCAGCGGGACCCGGCTCATCACCTCCACGCCGCAGCCGATCGCCACGTCCACCACGCCCGCGGCGATCATCGCGGCGGCCAGGTGCACGCTCTGCTGGCTGGAGCCGCACTGGGCGTCCAGCGTGGTGACCCCGGTCTGCCAGGGCAGGCCGGCGTACAGCCAGGCCTGCCGGCCGATGTGGCCGCCCTGCTCACCGGCCTGGGTGACGCAGCCGGCGAAGACCTGCTCGACCTCGATCGGGTCGATGCCGGCGCGCTCGATCACCGCCTTGAGGGCGTGGGCCAGCACCGCCGCCGGCTTGAGCCCGGCCAGCCACCCGCCCCGCTTGCCGATCGGCGTCCGGACGGCCTCCACGATCACCGGCTCTGCCATACGGCCCCTCCCACTAGAACGAAATTCATTCCTTAAGGAAGGTAACCGGTTCGCCTGCGGCGGGAAAGCCCGGGGTCGGCTGAACGGAACCGGGCCGCCTCAGGCCGCCTGCACCAGCAGGCTCGCGTAGGTCGGCACCAGGACGCGGCGGGCGGGACGGCGGGCGACGATCCGGTAGGGGCCGGACGCCGTCAGGGTCTGCAGCATCCGGGCGACCTGGGTGCGGGCCACCGCCGCGCCCAGGCACAGGTGCCGGCCGGCCCCGAACCACAACTGGCGGGTCTCCGGCACATAAGGGCGGTGAATGTCGAACGGCCCCGCGCCGTTGTCGGCCAGATAGGTCAGCACCAGCACCCGCTCGCCCGCCCGCAGCAGCCGCCCGGCGACCGTGGCGTCCCGCCGCACGCTGCGCCCGATGACCGGGGCCGGGGTGGCCACCCGCAGCCCCTCGCGCACCGCGTTGGGCAGCAGCGACGGGTCGGCCAGCAGCGCCGCCTGCTGGCCGGTGTCGTGCAGCAGCGCCACCGTGCGGGAGGTCCCCGAGGCGCCGGTCTCGGTGCCCGCGATGGCCAGCAGCGTCGCCAGCGCCCGGGTCATCGGCAGGCCCAGCCCCATCTGGCGGCAGCGGCCCAAGATGGTGTCCGCGCCGGCGGTCCGGTAGCCCTCCGCCACGCCCCGGGTGATGTCGGCCACGATGGCGCGGGCCCGGTGCAGCACCCCGGCCGGCAGCACGGTCGAGGCGGTGGTGCCCATCGCCAGGGCGGCCAGCCGCTCCCCGGCGGAGAACAGCTCCCGGTAGGCCTCGTCCCCGGCCCCTTCCTCCAGGCGCAACCCCAGCAGGTCGGCGACCATCCGCCCGGCCAGCACCCGGGTGGAGTCGGCCACGTCCACCACCTCGCCGCGCGCCAGCCGCTCGGCCAGCGCCCGGTAGTGCGCCCCCTGCGAGCGCTCCACCAGGGCCGCGGCGCCGTCCTCGGTGAACAGGTCGCGGGCGCGGGCGCGCACCTCGGCGTGCCTGGGACCGCCGAAGAACTGCGCCATCTCCTCCCCGAACAGCTGGGACCACAGATGCCCCACGCCGCCCTCCCCGGTCATGCCGAAATGCGCGGCGTCGTTGAGCACCCGCCGGGCCAGCAGCGGGTCGGTCACCACCCAGCCCAGCCGGGGGAAGCGCTGGATGGGCGCGGTGTGCCGGGCCGCCTGCAGCAGGGCGTACAGCCCCGGGTTCCCCGCCCACAGCAGCCGCGCCTCATGCCGCGCCGCGATCTTCGCCCCGGTCTTCGTCCCGCCCCTCATCCGACCTCCCTGCCGTGGGACACCCCCGTGGGCCTGCCATCAGCCGGGTACGGTGCGGCAGGGGGCCCGGCTGACCGGAGCCGGTCCCAAGTGTCACAACCCATGTGTGGTTTTGGTGTGATCTGTACATTTTCGCGGGTGGATCTATGGGTGGCCGTGCCGGCCTATAACGAAGAGCGCTCCATCGCGGCGACGCTGCGACGGCTGACCGGGCAGACCGACCGGGACTTCCGCCTGGTCGTGGTCGACAACGGCAGCACCGACGCCACCGCCGGGATCGTGGAGAGATTCGCCGCCGAGCACCCCGAGATGGACCTGCGGCTGATCGGCGAGCCCCGCAAGGGCACCGGGGCCGCCGCCGACACCGGCTTCCGGTACGCCATCGCCCAGGGGGCCACGCACCTGGCCCGCACCGACGCCGACTGCCTGCCGCACCCCGGCTGGATCGCGGCGATCAAACGGGCCTTCGCCGACGGGCTGCAGATGGTCAGCGGCCCGCTGCGCCCCCGCACCGACGAGTTCCCGCTCAAATGGTGGGAGCGGCATCTGCTGCCGGCCGTGCTGAACCTGGGGGCGCTGGCCGGACGGTACCGGAGCGGCAACCGGGACCCCGCCTACCTGGGGCCGTACCTGATGATGCCGGGCTGCAACGTGGCCATCACCGCCGCCCTCTACCAGGAGGCGGGCGGATTCCCCCGCACCCGCATCGAGGACGTCCACGAAGACCGCGCCCTGCACAACCGCGTCCGCCGGCTCACCACCGCCTACGGCAGGCGCAAAGACGTGGTCGTCTACGGCTCGGTGCGGCGGTTGCGCGCCTACGGGCTGCTCGGCACCATCGCCTGGTACGCCGACCACCGCCACACCCCGCAGATCGTGGACGTCCGATGAGCACGGCACCGGAACGGCGCTGGGAGCGGCGGCTGTACCTGGCCGCCCACCCCCTGGCCTACCCGCTGCTGCGCGTCCTGGCCCGGTGCGGCCCGGCGGTGCGGGTGCCCGGAGTGGGCGTGGTGATCAACGACGCCGCCCTGGCCCGCCGGGTGCTGCTGGACGGGCGCACCTTCCGCAAGGACGGCCCCGGCTCGCCCGGCGACCTGTGGACCCCCGTGCTCGGCCCGTCCGTGCTGCTCAACATGGAGGGCGAGGCGCACCGCAGGCTGCGCCGCAAACTGGCGGACCTGTTCACCCCCGCCTACACCGAGCGATTGTGCGAGCAGGTCCTGGCCGAGCCCCTGGCGCGGCTGTCCGAACGGCTCCACCAGGGCCGCCCGGTCGACCTGGTGGACGCCATGCGGGTGCTGGCCGGCGCGGTGATCAGCCACGTCATCGGGCTGGAGACCCGGGACGAGGACGAATACCGGCACCTGTTCGAACAGGGCGAGCGGGTCGTGTCGATGGTGACTTTGCGCACCCGCCGCCTGTCGCCGTCCCAGGTGGCCCGCGCCCGGCGGGTGCTCGACCCGCTCGGCGACATCGCCGCCAAGGCCTATGCCGCAGGCGACGAGGAGACCGTCATGGGACGGATGCGCGCGCTGGGCCTGTCACCGCAGGAGGCCCGCGGCGCCGCCGGGGCGTTCTTCCTGACCGGCACCGAGACGGTGGCCACGCTGGTGCCGCGGCTGATCGCCCTGCTGCACGACTGCGGCGAGCTGGAGCGGGTGGCCGCCGACCCGTCCCTGCTGGATACGGCGCTGGAGGAGACGTTGCGGGTGACCACCCCGACCCCGGTGATGCTGCGCAGCGTCCACGCCCCCGCGACGGTGGGCGGCGTGAAGGTGCGCCCCGGCGACCGGGTGCTGATCGTCACCCACAACTGCTGCCGCGCCCACGGCCCCTTCGACCTGGACCGGCCCCACCCCCCGGAGCTGAACCGGCTGTGGTTCGGCGCCGGCCCGCACTTTTGCATCGGCTACCCGCTCGCCATGGCCGAGGCCCGCGCGGTCGCCCGGACCGTGCTGCGGGCCGCGCCGATCACCATCGTCCGCCGCAGGGCGGCGCGCGGCGTGCTCATCCCGACCTACCGCACCTTCGTCATCCGGAAGGCTCAGGCGTGAAGATCGCAGTGACCGGGGCCTCGGGCTTCGTCGGGGGCGCCGTCTGCCGCGCCCTGGCCGAACGCGGCGTCCAGACGTTCGCCTACGGCCGCCGCGCCCACACCCCGCCCGAGCACATCGGCGGCGCCCGCTACCGATCCTGGGACATCACCACCGGCCCGCTCCCGGACGCGCCGCGGGTGGACGCGGTCATCCACTGCGCCGGCAGCGTCACCGACTGGGGGCCGATCGGCGATTTCTTCCGCGTCAACTGGATCGGCACCAAGAACGTCCTGGCGTCCTTTCCCGGGGCGCGGTTCGTCCACGTCAGCACCGCCAGCGTCTACGACCCGCACCGTCCCACCGTGCGGGCGCGCGAATCGCAGGCGCCGGTCACCCGCTACCTCAACGGTTACGGCGCCTCCAAGGCCGCCGCCGAACGCGTGGTGCTGGCCGCCATGCGCGAACGCCCGGCGATCATCCTGCGCCCGCACGCCGTCTACGGGCCCGGCGACACCACCCTGCTGCCCCGCGTCCTGTCGGCGGTGCGCGGCCCGGTGCTGCCCGCCGTCGGGGACGGGCGGCAGCTCATCAGCCTCACCTCGATCGGCAACCTGGTGCAGGCCTGCCTGCTGGCGGCCACCGGCCCGGTCACCACTGGGATCTTCAACGTCACCGACGCCGAACCGGTGGTGCTCGATGAGGCCCTGCGGCAGATCCTGGCCGAGCGGGGCATCCGCGCCCGCCCGGTCTACCTGCCGCTGCCGGCCGCATGGCCGCTGGCCTGCGCCGTCGAGGGCGCCTTCCTGGCCGCCGGAAGCCGCCGCCCGCCCCGCCTGACCCGTTACGCCCTCAGCCACCTGGCGGTGGAGCGCACCCTCGACATCACCGCCGCCCGCACGGTCCTCGGCTACGACCCGGCCCCCACCGGCCTGGCGGGCGCCGCCGCCTGGTGAGCGGCGCTCAGCGCAGGTACAGGCCGTACTCCAGAAGGTTGGGGAGCAGGTGCGGCGGCAGGTCGGCCAGCATGGCCAGCTCCTCGGCGGAGGTGAAGCCGCCGGTCTGCGCGCGCAGCTGGACGATCCGCTGGGCGGTCTGCGGGTCGATGCCGAGCCGGGCCAGCTCCGTGGCCGGGACGGAGTTGACGTCGATCAGCCCGCCGTCGTCGTACTGCCGGCCGGGGATGTCGGGCCGTCCGATGAGCAGCTCCCTCGCCATCATCGGGTTCTGCGCGGCCAGCGCCCGCGCCTCCTGGCGGCGCCGCGCCCGCGCTTTGGCCTCCTCGACGGCGGCCCGGTTGGCCTGCTCGGGGGACAGCGGCTGCCCCACGGGGGGAAGCGTCTGCTGCGACTTCTGCAGGGCCATGACGATCGCGTGGACGACCCACACCGGCAGCCACATCCCGCAGGTCAGCAGCGTCACGGCGAAGTGGAACAGGTGAACGGAGGTGGGGTCGCGCACCACGGCCGGCGGGTTCGGCGGGGGCGTGAGGTGGTGGTGATGGTGCACGTTCACCGGCACCTGGAGGTTGATCACCGGAGGGTCCGGCGGTGGGGGAGGAGGCGGCGGGGTGGACGAGTCGCGCGGCGGGTACGGCTGCTGTGACGATTCGGACATGGGCTTCCCTCACCCGTCGTCGATCCCCGGAGATGGCCCCGGCTCTGCCAGGCCAACGGCCTTCATGAGTTGGATGCGCGGGAGGCCGTCTGGGTTCGAATCTACCCGCAAGGTGTGCGGATGAGCGGATATGACGGGGATCTGGCGGGGAGGGCGCCGCCCGGCGGGGACGTCGCGGCCGTGGGAGGTCAGTCGTTCCAGGGACGCCAGTCGCGGGTGTCGATCTCGACGCCGAAGTGCTCCAGGACGATGGTCTGGCCGAACTCCCAGGTCTCCTTGTGCAGGTAGGCGCCGACGGCCGGGTCCGGAATCGAGTACAGGGTGATCAGCGGGGCCTTCGGGTCCCGGTCGATCAGCAGGTAGTAGGGGATCTCCGCCCGGGCGTAACCGTTCCACTTGGAGACCGCGTCGCGCTCTGCCGGTTCCCGGTCATTGCCCGCATTGGAGGGCGAGGTGACCTCCACGACCATTTCCACGTGGTCGGGATGGGCGTGCCTGTCGTCGGCGTCTTCGAGAGCGGCGAGGACCTCCGCCCGCATGACCATGAGATCGGGACAGTAGCCTTCGCTGGTCTCGGTCATATTGAGGTCGAGAAGCGGGGCGCAGTCCCACGGAAACTGCCGGTCGGCCACTTGGGCGTCCCTGAACGCGTTATAGATCCCTCTGACGATTCGGCCGTGCCCGGCGCGGGGGGCTGGCGACACGACGATCTTTCCTCCGATGATTTCAAGCCTGGTGTGATCATGGGGGAGGCTCAGAAAGTCACGAAGCTCGCCGCGCTGCCACATGGCGTAGGCCGTGTCGGGCAGCACGACTTGGTGTTCGCTGACGGTGGCGATGCTCACTTTGGGCGACCTCTCCCTCACGATCTGCTCCGGATCATCGTAGGGAACATCTGCCGCAAGCGTACCGGGAACGGTGAATTCACTGAGTGATTTCGCGGATTGGGGCGGAAGTTTTGATATGTCAAATCATGAAATATGGAAATTTCGGTGGTTTATGGTTTAAGGCTCCTCGCTCAGGGGTGAGGGTGCTTTGCCGGCCGCGTCCCGGTGTCGAATCGGGGGAGAATGGGCGGGTGCGGGCGTCCAGGCTGGTGTCGTTGGTGCTGTTGCTGCAGGCGCGGGGGACGATGACGGCCCGGGAGCTGGCGCGGGAGCTGGAGGTCTCCGAGCGGACCGTCTACCGGGACGTGCTGGCGCTGTCGGAGGCGGGCGTCCCGGTGTACGCCGAGCAGGGCCGGCGCGGCGGCTACCGGCTGGTGGACGGGTACCGGACGCGGCTGACCGGGCTGAGCCGCACCGAGGCCGAGGCGCTGTTTCTGGCCGGGCTGCCCGGGCCGGCCGAGGACATGGGGCTGGCCGAGGCGGTGGCCGCCGCGCGGCTGAAGGTGCTGGCGGCGCTGCCGCCCTCGCTGCAGGACGCCCCGGCCCGCACCGGGCAGCGCTTCCACCTGGATGTGGCCGGGTGGTTCGACGACGCCGGGCCGCCGCCCATGCTGGCGGCGCTGGCCAGGGCGGTCTGGCGGGACGAGACGGTGGTGCTGCGCTACCGGCGCGACCGGGAGGTGACGCGCCGGGCCGACCCTTACGGCCTGGTCCTCAAAGGCGGCGTGTGGTACCTGGTGGCCCGGGTCGGGGAGGACCTGCGCACCTACCGGGTGGGCCGGGTGACCGCCGTGGAGCCCACCGGGGAGTCGTTCGTCCGGGACGAGACGTTCGACCTGAAGGCCTTCTGGGCCGAGCGGGCCGCGCAGTTCGTGGAGACGCTGCTGACCGGCACCGTCACCATCAGGCTGAGCCGGGAGGGGGCGCGGGCGCTGCGGCACGCGGTCGAGGCCCCGGCCGCCCGGCGGGCGCTGGAGGCGGCCGGTGAACCCGACGGGCAGGGGCGGATCACCACCCGGCTGCCCGTCGAGTCCCTGGACGTGGCCTACACCCAGCTGCTGCGGCTCGGCCCCGAGGTGGAGGTGCTCGACCCTCCCGAGCTGCGCGAACGCATGGCCGAGGCCGCCCGCCGGCACGCCGCGCTCTACCGGTAGCCGGTGACGTCGGCGGGCTTGCCGGCGTCCTGGACCTCCTTGGCGTAACGCCAGGCGTCCGGGCGGCTGCCGTCCACGTCGGTGAACCCGTAGATGCGGGCGAGCTGCCCGCTGGACAGCGACTGGCCGTTCCAGCGCGCCACCTCGGGATCGGCCGCCAGCGCGACCACCGCCCGCCCCACGAAGGCGGGGGTCTCGGAGATCGCGAAGTGGGGCTCCTTGACCAGCGCGTCCCGCCAGTTGTCCTCGGTGACGCCGTAGGAGTCGAGCATGAGCTCCGAGCGCAGCCACCCGGGGGTCAGCGCCACCGCCGTCGCCCCGCGCGGGCCGATCTCCTTGGCCAGCGCGAACGCCATGCGGTTCACCGCGACCTTGGACAGGTCGTAAAACAGCGAGACCCGGTAGTGGGTGTCGTTGTACTCGGTGGTGCCGTCGCCGATCTCCACCACCAGCCCGCCGGGGCGGCGCAGCAGCAGCGGCAGGGCGAAGTGGCTGGTGATGATGTGGGTGTCGATGGCCAGCCGCAGCACCCGCAGCCCGTTCTCCAGGGAGTGCTCCCAGACCGGGGTGTCCCACTCGGTCAGGTGGTCGCCGCCGAAGATGTCGTTGACCAGCACGTCCAGCCGGCCCTGCTCGCGCTCGATGCGGTCGATGAGGGCGCGCACCTGCGCGGGGTCCAGGTGGTCGCACGGCACCGCGATGCCCTGCCCGCCGGCGGCGGTGACCAGCTCGGCGGTCTCTTCGATGGTCTCCGGACGGCCGATCTCCGAGCGGCGCTCGCGGGTGCTCCGCCCGGTCGCATAGACGGTGGCCCCGGCGGCGCCCAGCTGCACGGCGATGCCCCGGCCCGCGCCCCGCGTCGCCCCGGCGACCAGCGCGACCTTTCCGTTCAGCTTTCCGTTCAGCGTGTCCTTCATGGACACGACGCTTCCACCGAAACCTGACACCCAGTGTCTGGTTTTCGCGCGAGTTCTTCGCGCCGGATGAGATGCCGAAGCGGGCCTTAGAAGTCGATCAGGCGGGCGGCGGCGGTCTCCAGCCGGTTGTGGATCTCCTCGGGGTTGGAGCGGCCGCGCAGCAGCTCGATCATCTCCATGACCCAGGCGCTGGCCAGCGCGCGGCCCAGCGCCCAGCGCGGGTCCTGGACCGAGATCTCCTCCTCGCCGGTGGCCGCGTGCAGCAGCATCCGGGTCATCCGGTCGCCGAAGCCGACCGGGATCTCGGTGAGCATCAGCGCGCGGATCAGCGCCTCGGTCAGTTCCGGCTCGCGCATCAGCCCCCGGGTGGCCCGGGTCAGCACCTCCATCGCCCGCTCGGCGGGGGTCGCCCCGTGCGGCGGGCGGCGGCTGATGCTGTTTTGCAGCAGGTCCAGCTCCTCGTCCACCACCGCGACGACCAGGTCCATCTTGGACGGGAAGTAGCGGTACAGGGTGCCGAGGGCGACTCCGGCGCGCTCGGCCACCGTGCGCATCTGCATCGCCTCGACCCCGCCCCGGGAGGCCAGCGCGGCCGCCGTTTTGACGATCTTCCTGCGGCGCTCGGCCTGGCTGCGGGTCCGCACCGGCTGCCGCCCGCCGGTCGCCGTCATCGGCTCTGCCGTCACTGAGGGCTCCTTCTGCGTGGTCGTCCTCCGCGAGGGGGTGGGGTGGGGGATGGGAGGAACTGCTGTCGCTTCGGGACAAGCCTACAGGCTCGCGAGAACGTGTTATCTACGTCTCTTCCCCCAGGCCCGCTTCGGCCGCCCGGCGGAAGCGCGAACAGTCCCCGGCACCGGTGAAAAACAGCAGGGAAGGGACGATGGGTGTGCCTCTGGACACAGACTAGAATCTGTTCTAGTTTGCCGCTCCGAGGGCCGCTGACGGCGGAGGGGAGCACCGGAGTGGATTTCAATCTCGACCCCACCCAGCGGGAACTGCGGGACCTGGCCGCCGACCTGCTGGGGCGCGAGGCGTCCACCGCGCGGCTGGACGCCCACGACGCCGGGGACGCCCCGTTTGAGGCGGGGATCTGGAAGGCGATGGGCCAGGCCGGGCTGCTGGGGGCCTGCCTGCCGGAGGAGACGGGCGGGGCCGGGCAGGGACCGGTCGAGATGGCGGTGATCCTGCGGGAGGTCGGCGCCCACGTCGCGCCCGTCCCCGCCTACGCCTCGCTGGCGCTGGCCGCCGTCCCCATTGCCGCGCACGGCACGCCTGACCAGCGCGCGCTGCTGTCCCGCCTGGCCGACGCCGAGACCGTGCTCACCGGCGCCTGGCGCGAGGCGGGCCCCATCGGGCAGGTCACCGCGACCGCCCGCCGCGACGGCGACGGCTACGTGCTGGAGGGCGTCAAGACCTTCGTCCCCTATGCCGAGCAGGCCGCCTGCATCCTGGTGCCCGCCCGGGTGGACGGCGCCGACGTCGGGGTGTTCCTGGTCGAGCCGGGCGCCGTCGAGCTCAGCAGGCACCCGGCGGCCACCGGCGAGCCGATGTCGCGCCTGGCGCTGGGCGGGGTGCGGGTGGGCTCCGACGCCCTGCTCGGCGGGACGGCCGACGGCGCGGCCTGGCGGACGCTGCAAAGCTCGGCGATCGCCGGGGCCGTGGCGACCGTCTCCGGGGTCATCGCCGGCGCGTTGAAGATCACCACCGACTACGTCAAGACCCGCGAGCAGTTCGGCCGCGCGCTGGCCCAGTTCCAGGCGGTCACCATGCAGGTCGCCGACGTCTACATCGCCGCGCGGGCGCTGGATGTGGCGATGTGGGCGGGCGTGTGGCGGCTGGCCGCCGGCCTTCCCGACGCTGCAGAGATCCTGTCCGTGGCCGCCTACAACGCCTGCGACCCGGTGCTCAAGGCGCTCTACACCTGCCAGCACCTGCACGGCGGCATCGGGCTGGACATCACCTACCCGCTGCACCGGTACTTCGCCTGGGGCAAGCACTACGCCCACCTCCTCGGTGGGGCCGAGGCCCAACTGGACGCCATCGGCGACGCCGTCGCCGCAAGCAGCTAGGAGCCGCCGGGTGTTCATCGACCTGACCGACCAGCAGCAGCGGCTGCGCGCCGAGCTGCGCGAGTACTTTCGCACCTGCCTGACCGACGAGCAGCGCGCCGCCATCGCCGCCGACCCGTTCGGGCCCGCCTACATCGAGCACTGCAAGCGGCTCGGCGCCGCCGGGATGCTCGGCGTCGGGCTGCCCAAGGAGTACGGCGGGCGCGGCTTCGGCCCGCTCGAACAGCAGATCTTCGTCAACGAGATCACCCGGGCCGAGGTGCCCTACCCGCTGATCACGCTCAACACGGTGGCGCCGACGATCCTGCAGTACGGCACCGAGGAGCAAAAGGAGTTCTTCCTGCCGAAGATCGTCCGGGGGGAGTGCCACTTCGCCATCGGCTACAGCGAGCCGGGCGCCGGCACCGACCTGGCCGCGCTGCGCACCACCGCGGTCCGCGACGGCGACCACTACGTGGTCAACGGGCAGAAGATCTTCACCTCGGGGGCGCAGACCGCCGACTACATCTGGCTGGCCGCCCGCACCGACCCGCAGGCCGAGCGGCACCGCGGCATCTCCATCCTGATCGTCGACTGCCGCGACCCCGGCTTCTCCTGGACGCCGATCATCACCATGGACGGCCAGCACCACACCAACGCCACCTACTACCAGGACGTCAAGGTGCCGGCCGACATGCTGATCGGCGAGGAGAACAAAGGCTGGGACCTGATCGTCAACCAGCTCAACCACGAACGGGTGACGCTCGGCCCGGCCGGCAACATCGGCCGCCTGCGCGACCGGTTCGTCCACTGGGCCCGCACCACCGCCGGCGCCGACGGCCGCCCGTTGATCGAGCGTCCCGAGGTGCGCCGCGCCCTGGCCCGGGTGCACGCCCGCCTGCGCGTCAACGAGCTGCTCAACTGGCAGGTGGCGGCCGAGGCGGATCTGGGCTGGCTGAGCGCCCCCGGCGCCTCGGCCACCAAGATCTACGGCTCGGAGCAGATGATGGAGGTGGGCCGCATCATCGGTGAGACGCTGGCCCGCCACGGCGACCCCGGCGATCCGGCCACCGCCGACCTCATCGCCAAGGTCGACCGCGCGGTCAAGGGCGCGCTGGTGCTCACCTTCGGCGGCGGCGTCAACGAGATCCAGCGGGAGATCATCGCCATGCTCGGCCTGGGCCTGCCCCGGGCCCCCCGCTGACCTCCCCTTTTCCCCGGCCCCGGGGTGGGCGACGCCGCCGGACGCCCTGCCCCGGGGCCGGTCCCAAGATCCATCACGGGCCGGTGATCTCCCGGCGCCGCAGCAGGGGTCACCGGCCGTCTTGCGGCTGACGCCGCTCATCGCGCGAACGACGGAGCCCATCGCGCCCCTCCGCACGGCCGTCCCCTGCGAGGGGGTGCGCCGCCTGTGATGCGGCCTGCCATGAGATGGCGCGGTACCTCCACGGCCCGCTCACCCGGGCGGGCTGCGCCGGAGCATGGCGCGGCCTGCCGTGCGGCGGAACGGCCCCCGTGCCCGGTGCCGCCCTGCTGAGCGGCACCGGATCGGTCAGGAGTCCTGGGACGGGGCCGGTGACGGCGACGTGTCGGGGGACGGCGCGTCGCTCGGGTCGGTGGGAGCGGTCGGCGCCGGCTCCGGCGGGTCGGTGGGATCGGCCGGGTCGGTCGGCGCCGGCTCCGGCGGGTCGCTGGGCTGCGGGCTCGGCGGGTCGGTGGGGTCGGGGGCCGGCGGGTCGCTGGGCTGCGGGCTCGGCGGATCGGAGGGCCGTGGATTCGGCGAGGGGGCCGACGGGTCCGGCGTGGGCTTGGGGGAGCCCGGGTCCCTCGGCGCGGGGGACTCCCCGTCGGGCGCCGGGTCCGGGCTCGGGGCCGGGGTCGGGCTGCCGGGCAGGCCGGGGATGCCCGGGGGCGGCGCCGGACGGCTCGGCGGCTGCGTCACGTAGTAGGGGTCCGTCCTCGAGGTCTGCGGACTGCGGCCGCCCCCGCCGGAGCCCTTGGCGGAGCCCGGGGAGTCCGGGGAGGGCGAACCGGTCGACGACGGCCCGCCGCCCTGACCCAGAGGCGGCGCCAGAGCCGACAGGCCGTCCCCGCCGCCGCTGCCCGTCCACGAGGCCAGCAGCCCGACCGCGGCGGCGGCCGAGGCGGCCAGGGCGGCGATGGCGCCCGCGCCCTTGGCCTGCCGGGCCAGGGTGTGCCGCCGGGTGGTGACCGGGCCGATCGTCACCAGCGGAGAGGGCGCCGCCATGGTCGACAGCGGCCGCTCCAGCTCGGCGGCGCAGGCCCGCAGCACCTGCTCGCGCAGCGCCGCCGGCGGCCGCTCCGGCGCCCGGCGGGCCAGCAGGCGGGGCAGCATGCCGCGTTCGAAGGCGGTGATGATCTCCTGGTCGTAGGGGGAGCCGGGCTCGCGCATCAGCAGGTCCACCACCGCGCGCTCCAGCCGGACGCGGGCGGTGTGCAGCAGCTGGCGGACCGTGTCGGGGGCCACGCCCAGCACCACGGCGATGTCGGGTTCGTCCAGCCACTGGCCGGCCGACAGCAGCAGCACCTCCCGGTGGTCGGCCCGCAGCCGCGCCGCGGCGCGCAGCAGCGGGTCGGGGAACCGCCCGGCCCGCCTTGCGGCGCCGCCTGGGGAGAAGGCCCCGCTCAGCGCGCCGTGCTCCAGGCAGACCGACCGGGCGAGCGCGTACATCCACAGCACGGCGTCCCCGTGCGGCGGGTGCTGCATCGCCGCCACGAACGTGTCGCGCGTCGCCGCATCGGCACCGTCCCCTACCAGCGCCCAGCAGTAGGCGTAGATGCGTGCGGCGTGTGCGTCGTAGAGGGCCTCCGGAGTCCCCGACATGTGACCTCGCTCCCGTTGGGAGACCGGCGCAGGACGCGACGGAAGGAAATTACTGGTCATACCGGTGGAGTCCGGACCATAGCGCACCTGGTGGCATCTGCATAGTCGTGTGGCGCAACCATGCACCTGGACACCCTATTTACGGGGATTTCCGGCGATACGTGGATTATTGATGCGGTTCAGCTGGGAAGTCTCGTGACCGTTCACCCGAAAGAGGGGACGCGAGATGAGCCGGCTGACCGTCCAAGATCTTTATGAGCACACCCGCGGGGTCTGCTTCAAAACCGGCCCGCCCGGGAAAGTCGGCGCCGAGACCGAGTGGCTGGTGATCGACCCCGCCGATCCGGCCGCGCACGTCCCCCTGGAACGGGTGCGCGCGGCCGCAGAGGCCGGCGGCCCGCTGCCGGGCCGCAGCGTCATCACCTACGAGCCGGGCGGCCAGCTGGAACTCAGCTCCCGGGTGTGCGACGGGCTGGCGGACCTGCATGAGGCGCTGTCCCAAGACCTGGCGAGCGTGCGCGCCCGGCTCGCCGCCGACGGACTGGACCTGGTCGGCCGGGGCGTGGACCCGCTGCGCCGCCCCCGCCTGCAGGCCGCCCACCCCCGCTACCGCTGCATGTACGACTACTTCGCCGGCGGCGGCTACCGGGAGACCGGGGCGACCATGATGTGCAGCACCGCCTCCGTCCAGGTCTGCCTGGACATCGGCGCCGACCCCGCCGACGCGCTGCGCCGCTGGCGCCTGGCGCACGCCCTCGGCCCGGTGCTGGTGGCCGCGTTCGCCAACTCCCCGCTGCGCGCCGGGCGCCGCACCGGATTGCGCTCCACCCGGCAGGCCATCTGGGCCGCGCTCGACCCCTGCCGCACCCGCCCCGTCCTGGAGGCGGGCACCGGCCCGGCCGACCCCTGCCGGGCCTGGACCCGCTACGCCATCGACGCCCCCGTCATGCTGACCCGCCCCCGCCCGGGAACCTCCGACGGCTGGACCGGCGCCCCCGGCATGACCTTCGGCGAGTGGATGGACAAAGGCGAACCCTGCCTGGACGACTTCGCCTACCACCTGTCCACGCTGTTCCCGCCGGTGCGCCCGCGCGGCTGGCTGGAACTGCGCATGATCGACGCGCTGCCGCTGCGGTACTGGCCGGTCCCGGTCGCCGTCGCCACCGCGCTGCTGGACGACCCGCAGGCCGGCCGCATCGCCGAGGACGCCGCCCGCCCGGTGGCCGGACGCTGGGGCGCGGCCGCCCGCCACGCGCTGACCGACCCGGCGCTGGCCCTGGCCGCCCGCCGCTGCTTCGCCGCCGCGCTGCAGGCGCTGCCCCGGCTGGGCGCCGCCGAACTGGTGCCGCTGGTGGCCGACTACGCCCGCCGCTACGTCGAGCGGGGCCGCTGCCCGGCCGACGACCCGGCCGATCCCGCCGTCTGAAAGGAGCCGCCGTGGCCGCCTTGACGACCGTTGACGAACACGACCTGAAGGAACTGATCGCCGCCGAGCTGGAGGCCGTGCGCCGCCGCAGCCTGGGGCTGACCACCGAGGCGCTGCCGCCCGGTGAGCTGACCGCCCAGGTCTCCCCGCTGATGTCCCCGCTGGTGTGGGACCTGGCCCATGTCGGCAACTACGAGGAGCTGTGGCTGCTGCGGGCGGCGGCGGGCGCCGAGCCGATGCGCCCGGAGATCGACCACCTCTACAACGCCTTCGAGCACCCGCGCGCCGAGCGCCCGTCGCTGCCGCTGCTGCCCCCCGCCGAGGCCCGCGCCTACATCGCCACGGTGCGCGCCAAGGTGCTGGACTCGCTGGCGAAGGTGCCGCTGCGCGAGGACGACCCGCTGACCGCCGGCGGGTTCGTCTACGGCATGGTCGTCCAGCACGAGCACCAGCACGACGAGACCATGCTGGCCACCCACCAGCTCCGCAAGGGCGCCCCCGCCCTGCTCGACGCGGGCGAGCCCCCACCGGCTCCCGGCGGCGCGGCGGCGGAACCGGAGGTGCTCATCGAGGCCGGGCCGTTCGAGATGGGCACCAGCGACGAACCGTGGGCCTACGACAACGAACGCCCCGCCCACATCGTGGACCTGCCCGCCTACTACATCGACACCTATCCGGTCACCAACCGCGCCTACCTGGCCTTCATGGAGGCCGGCGGCTACGAGGACCCGCGCTGGTGGCACCCGGAAGGCTGGCGGTGGCGCTCGCGGCACAACCGCACCGCGCCGGGCTTTTGGCGGCGCGAAGGCGGCCAGTGGCTGCGCCGCCGCTTCGGCCGCATCGAACCCGTCCCGATGGACGAGCCGGTGCAGCACGTCAGCTGGTACGAGGCCGACGCCTATGCCCGCTGGGCCGGCAAACGCCTGCCCAGTGAGGCCGAATGGGAGAAGGCCGCCCGCTGGGACCCCGCCGCCCAGCGCTCCCGCCGCTTCCCCTGGGGCGACGTCTACGAGGAGGGCCGGGCCAATCTGGGACAGCGGCGGCTGCGTCCCGCCCCGGTCGGCTCCTATCCGCAGGGCGCCTCCGCCTACGGGGTGCAGCAAATGCTCGGGGACGTGTGGGAGTGGACCTCCTCCGATTTCACCGGCTACCCGGGCTTTCGCGCCTTTCCTTATAAGGAGTACTCCCAGGTCTTCTTCGGGCCGGAGTACAAGGTGCTGCGCGGCGGCTCCTGGGCCACCCACCCGCTGGCCGTGCGGGGGACGTTCCGCAACTGGGACTTTCCGATCCGCCGGCAGATCTTCACCGGTTTCCGCTGCGCCCGCGACGCCGCCCGCTGATGTGCCGCCACCTGGGCTACCTGGGCCCGCCCCGGACGCTGGAGTCGCTGATCTTCGAAGGTCCGCACTCGCTGGAGGTCCAGTCGTACGCGCCGCGGATGACCCGGGGCAACCTGCTGAACGCCGACGGGTTCGGCGTCGGCTGGTTCCACCGCGGCCGGCCGGTGCGGTTCCGGCGGGCCCAGCCGATCTGGACCGACCGGTCCTTCCGCGAGATCTCCGGCGCGGTGACCGCCTCCTGCGCGGTGGCCGCCGTCCGCTCGGCCACCACCGCCTTCCCGGTGGAGGAGTCCTGCGCCCAGCCCTTCCGCACCGGTGCGCACCTGTTCAGCCACAACGGCAGGGTCGAGGACTTCGACCAGGTGGAGCCCAAGCTGCGGGAACTGGCCGGGGACCTGGCGGCCGTGCCGGACGCCCGGGCCCCGGTGGACTCGGCGCTGCTGCTGGCGGTGGCCGCCCGGCACTGGGCCGAAGGCGCCGCGCTGGCCGACGGGCTGGCCGCCACGGTGGCCGCCGTGACCGCCCTGGCCCCCGGCCGCTACAACCTGCTGGCCGCCGACGGGACCGCGCTGGCCGCCACCACCTGGGGGGATTCGCTGTTCGTGCACGCCGCCCCCGGCCGGGTGCTGATCTCCTCCGAACCCCTCGACGACGACGCCGCCTGGACGCCGGTCCCCGACCGGTCCCTGGTCGTCGCCGACCGCGCCGGCGTTCAGATCACACCGTTGTGACCTTGCCCCCGCGACAGAGACGAGGAGGAACGGATGGAACGCTTCCTGACCGCCGACGACCTGGACAAGGCGCTGCGCCAGGACGTCTGGGAGGGGCTGACGGCCCACCCCAAGACCCTGCCGCCCAAATGGTTCTACGACGAACGCGGCAGCGCGCTCTTCGAAGAGATCACCGAACTGGACGAGTACTACCCCACCCGCCGGGAACGGCAGATCCTGCTCGAGCACGCCCGGGAGATCGCCGCCGCCACCGGCGCCCGCACCCTGCTGGAACTGGGCGCCGGGTCGGGGGAGAAGACCCGGCTGCTGCTGGCGGCCCTCTCGGCGGAGGGCACGCTGCGCGACTACGTCCCGGTGGACGTCAGCGGCGACTTCCTGGCCGCCGCGGCCGGCCGGATCGCCCGCGACCACCCCCACCTGACGGTGCGCCCGGTGGTGGCCGACTACGAGCAGCACCTGCACCTGCTGCCGACCGGGCCGCCCCGCCTGCTGGTCTTCCTGGGCGGCACGATCGGCAACTTCCCCCCGGCCGAACGCTCGTCCTTCCTGTCGGCCCTGCGCGCCACCATGGACGACCGCGACGCCCTGCTGCTCGGCGCCGACCTGGTCAAGGACACCGGCCGGCTGGTGCGCGCCTACGCCGACGCCCGCGGCGTCACCGCCGAGTTCAACCGCAACGTGCTGCACGTCATCAACCGGCGGCTGGAGGCCGACTTCGTCCCCGAGGCGTTCGACCACATCGCCTTGTGGGACCCCCGCAACGAGTGGATCGAGATGCGGTTGCGCGCCCGCGACGCCCAGACCGTCCGGATCGGCGGCCTGGAGCTGACCGTGGAGTTCGCCGCGGGCGAGCAGATGCGCACCGAGATCTCCGCCAAATTCCGTCCCGAACGTCTGGAGGCCGAACTGAACGCGGCCGGTCTCGCCCTGGAGGCACTGTGGACCGACGAGCACGGCGATTTCTCCCTGTCGCTGGCCCGCCCCGCCTGAGGCGCCGGGGCGCAGATCGCGGAAATGTCGGTGGGGAAACGTAGGGTCGGGCCGTGCCGCACAACCGCAAACGGGCCACGATCCGCGAAGTGGCGCAGGCGACCGGGCTGTCGCCTGCGGCCGTCTCCTACGCGCTGCGCGGCATCCAGACCTCCCCGCAGACCCAGCAGCGGGTGCGGGCCGCCGCCGCGGCCCTGGGCTATGAGGCGCACCCGATCGCCCGGGCGCTGGCCAGCGGCCGCACCGGCATGGTCGGGCTATTGTGCGGCTCGCTGGAGGACTACTGGCAGCAGTCGCTGGCGGTCGGCATCGGCCGGGCCCTGGTGGGCTGCGACCGCTATGCGCTGATCCTGGACGCCGCCGGCGACCCGGCCCGGGAGCTGGCGCTGGCCCGGCGGCTGCGCGACCAGCGGGTGGACGGGCTGCTGGTGCAGCCGCTGGACCCCTCGGCCCCGCTGTGGGCCGAGCTGGGCGAGACGCTGCCGGTGGTGTCGATCGGCGACGCCCTGCACGGCGGGCGCTCCCGGGCGGAGGTGGTCTTCGACAACCGCTCCGGCGTCACCATGGCCCTGGAGCACCTGCACGGCCTGGGCCACCGCCGGATCGCCGTGCTGACCCCCACCCGCGCCACCACCCCCGACCGCCCGGCCGACCTGCACGTCAACGCCGAGGCCGACCGGCTGGGCCTGCAGGTCACCGTGGTCACCGCGCCGCAGTCCTGGCACGCCGCCCGCCGGGTGGCGCTGGAGGTGCTCAGCGCCCCCGCCCGTCCGACCGCGCTGTTCTGCTTCACCGACTCCATCGCCTACGGCGTCTACGCCGCCGCCCGCGAGCTGCGCTTGGCCGTGCCCGAGGAGGTGTCGGTCTGCGGCTATGACGACCACCCGATGTCGGTGCTGCTCACCCCGCCGCTGACCAGCGTGGACTGGGACATCGACGGCATCGTCCGCGCGGCCGTGCAGGTGATGGTGGAGGCCATCGACGGCGACCCGCCGCACCGCCGCATCGTCCGCGCCCCCACCCTGCGCGTCCGCCGCTCCACCGGCCCGGCCCCGGCATGAGGGCGCGCGGGGGCGACTGAAATCCGTCCATTGGGAAACAAAAGTGATCATTATGGTGAGAGTCGAGCGCGTCCGGCGGCACACGGCCACCCCCCGTATCCGCCCGACCGATCGCAAGGACCGGACCGACGACCGGCGTTGCCGGTGGCCGCAAGGACGTGAGCGCGTTTGATCACCTTCGAGGGAGTCACCAAGCGGTACCCCGACGGCACCGTGGCCGTCGACTCGCTGGACCTGCAGATCCCCACCGGCCGGATCACCGTGCTGGTCGGCCCGTCCGGCTGCGGCAAGACCACCACCCTGCGCATGATCAACCGGATGGTGGAGCCCACCTGCGGCACCGTCGCCATCGACGGCCGGGACGTGCGCGGCATCGACCCGCCGGCCCTGCGGCGCGGCATCGGCTATGTGATCCAGCAGGGCGGCCTGTTCCCGCACCGCACCGTCGTCGACAACATCGCCACCGTGCCGTTCCTGCTGGGCCACGACAAGAGACAGGCCCGCCGCCGGGCCCGCGAGCTGATGGACCGGGTGGGGCTGGACCGCGCCCTGGCCGACCGCTACCCCGCCCAGCTGTCCGGCGGGCAGCAGCAGCGGGTGGGGGTGGCCCGCGCCCTGGCCGCCGACCCGCCGATCATGCTGATGGACGAGCCGTTCAGCGCCGTCGACCCGATCGTGCGGGCCGGGCTGCAGCAGGAGCTGCTGCGCCTGCAGTCCGAGCTGCACAAGACCATCGTCTTCGTCACCCACGACATCGACGAGGCCGTCCGTCTCGGCCACCGCATCGCGGTCTTCGCCGAAGGCGGCCGCCTGGCCCAGTACTGCACCCCCGAAGAACTCCTGGCGAGCCCCGCCGACGACTTCGTGGCCGACTTCCTCGGCGGCCCCCGCGGCATCCGCCGCCTGCGCTTCTTCCACGAACTGGACGCCGAGGAGGCCGCCGCACGCGGGCCGGGTGCGGCCGGCGGCGCAGAGCGGCCTGGGGCGTCCGGGGAAAGCGGGGGAGCCGGCGGTGAGATGGCGGCGAAGCGGTGAGAGCGTCGATGGCGCCGGTGCTCGCAGCGGGAGAGCCGCTGATCCGCTGGGAGTGGATCGGGCGGAACTGGGACGATGACATCGCCGAGGCGCTCACCGAGCATCTGATCTTGTCGCTGGTGCCGGTGGCGATCGGGCTGGCGGTCGCGCTGCCGCTGGGGATCGCCTGCGCCCGGTGGCGCCGGCTCTACCCGCCGGTGCTGGCCGCCACCAGCGTGCTGTACGCGGTGCCGGCCATCGCGTTGTTCGTGGTGCTGGTCGCCTTCACCGGGCTGACCTACGCCACCGTGATCATCCCGCTGGCCGCCTACACCCTGTCGGTGCTGGTGCCGGGGGTGGTGGACGGGCTGCGCTCGGTGCCCGACCACGTCCGGCAGGCGGCCGAGGCCATGGGGTTCGGCCCGGTGCGCCGCCTGGTGCAGGTGGAGCTGCCGCTGGCGGTGCCGGTGGTGATGGCCGGGCTGCGGGTGGCCGCCGTCTCCAACATCAGCCTGGTCAGCGTGGGCTCGCTGATCGGCATCGGCGGGCTGGGGGAGCTGTTCGTCACCGGCCTCAAACGCGACTTCCCCACCCCGATCATCGTGGGCATCGCGCTGACCATCGCTTTGGCGCTGGCGGCGGACCTGCTGTTGCTGCTGCTTCAGCGCCTGCTGACCCCCTGGGAACGCACCGGAGGCCGGGCCGCCGCCCCCAAGGAGCCGCGGCGGCCGCTCGTCACCGGCGGGGGTGAGCGGTGAACGCCATCCTCGGTGTGCGGGAGTGGTTCACCCAGCCCGAGCAGTGGAGCGGCCCCGACGGCATCCCCACCCGCGTGCTGGAGCACCTGTGGTACTCCCTGCTGGGCTTCGCCATCACCGTGCTGATCGCGCTGCCCGCCGGGCTGGTGCTGGGCCATGTGCGGCGGGGCCGGGCGGCCGCGCTGGTCGGGCTGCTGGTGACCGCCTCGGCCAACGCCGCCCGTGCGCTGCCCACGCTGGGCCTGCTGGTCCTGGCGGTGATCCTCACCTCCGGCGGCGACCTGGTGCCCATCTTGGTCCCGCTGGTGGCGCTGGCCGTCCCGCCCGTCCTGGTCAACGCCTACACCGGGGTGCGGCAGGTCGAGCCGCGGCTGCGGGACGCCGCCGAGGGCATGGGCATGCGCGGCCGGCAGGTGCTGCTGCAGGTGGAGCTTCCGGTGGCGCTGCCGCTGATCCTGCTGGGCATGCGCACCGCCATGATCCAGATCGTCTCCACCGCCACCATCGCGGCCTACGTCGGGCTCGGCGGGCTGGGCCGCTACATCGTCGACGGCTACGCCCGGCAGGAGTACGCCTCCATGGCCGGCGGCGCGATCTTGGTGATCGCGCTGGCGGTGGCCGTCCAGTTCGTGTTCGCGGGGGTGTCCCGCCTGGTCGTCTCACCCGGCGTCCGGGGCCGCCCGTGACCGCCCGCAGATCCCCCCGAACAGTCCGCAGGAAGGAAACAACCATGATCCGAAGAGCACGGGGCGCGCTGGTGGCCCTGGCCGCCGCCCTCGCCCTCACCGCCTGCGGCGGCGGTGACGACAACCCGCTGGACGGCGACCGGGGCGGCGCGGCGCAGACTCTGGTCGTCGGCTCGGCCGACTTCCCCGAAAGCGAGCTGCTCGGCGAGATCTACGCCCAGGCCCTGGAGGCCAAGGGCGTCAAGGTCGAGCGCAAGTTCAAAATCGGCGCCCGCGAGGTCTACTACGGCCAGGTCGCCTCCGGCGCCATCCACGTGTTCCCCGAGTACAACGGGGCGCTGCTGGCCAGGGTGGACAAGAACGACCCGGCCGCCACCACCCAGGAGGTGGACGCCGCCCTGAAGGCCAAGCTCCCGGCCGAACTGGAGATCCTCACCACCTCACGGGCCGAGAACAAGGACTCCCTGGTGGTGACCGCCGCCACCGCCCGCGAGCACGGCCTGAAGACCATCGCCGACCTGAAAGACGTGGCCGGCGAGATGATCATCGGCGGCCCGCCGGAGTTCAAGACCCGCCGGCAGGGCCTGGTCGGCCTGGAGGAGGTCTACGGCCTGAAGTTCAAGCAGTTCAAGTCGCTGGACACCGGCGGTCCCATCACCGTCTCCAACCTGGCCGGCGGCCAGGTCCAGGTCGCCAACCTGTTCACCACCGACCCGGCGATCACCAAGAACGGCTTCGTGGTCCTGGAGGACCCCGAGAACGTCTTCGGCGCCCAGAACGTCGTCCCCCTGATCTACAGGCCCAAGGTGGACCAGACCGCCCGCGACGCCCTCAACGCGGTGTCGGCCAAGCTCACCACCGCCGACCTGATCGCCATGAACGGCCAGATGTCCGACCAGAAACTCGACCCTGAGGACGTCGCCGAGCAGTGGCTGCAAAAGCAGGGCCTGCGCTGACCCGGCTCCCGGGAGGGCGGGAGGCGGCCTCGGCACCGCCTCCCGCCAGGCCCGGCCCGGGAAGGCACTGTCCCCGCCGCCGAAATCCGTGCGACGAGGAGCAGGCGTACCCCTCCATTGCCGCGGATGCACCCGCTCGATCGACCCGGTGGGTGTGCTGAACCGGACGGTGCGGACACGGCCGCCGGTGCGGATGCGGAGCCGATTCGAAAGATCCGGATCGGCGGCCGCTCTTCTGAAAACGGTGACGAATACGGCTCCTGGTAATGATTGCCGGCGTGAGGATTTCATATGCTCGTCCGGCTGCTTCACGGGGGCGTCTCGCCGGTGCGGGGAAGTTCGAACCACACGGTGGTGCGGCCCGAGGCGTCCCGGGTCCATCCCCAGCGGTCCGCTAATTCCTGAACGATCAGCAGGCCGCGGCCGTTCAGCGAAGCCGAGTGGGGGATTTGCGGCTCTTTGGGGGTTCCGCCCTGGTCGGTGATCTCGATGCGTGCCCGTTCGGGGGAGACGATCACCGTCAGCCACACCCGCCCGCCCGGACGCCCGCTGGCGGTGTGCAGTATCGCGTTGGTGGCGATCTCGGCGGCCATCAGGTCCGCATCGGCCGGGTCCACTCCCGTTCCGGCCAATTCCCGCCGCAGGTGCGCCCGGATTTCACGGACGTTCACCTTCGCGTCCGGCGGGGAGTTCTCCGGCGGGAAACAGGCCGTTTTCAAAGCGGGCGGCCCGGTGCGCGGCGCCGGTGTGCGCGCCCGCGTCACCGGCCGCATCCCGTCAGCGCCGCCGCCGCGCGCCGCAGCCCCGGCAGCCCGACCCCGGCCGGGTAGCGCTGCGTCCCGCCCCACAGGTACGCCCATCCCGCCTGGTCGCGGATCACCACGACCCCGATCGGCTCCCCGCCGGTGGGGACGGTCAAAACGGCCTCGCCGCCGGCCTCCACCAGCATCCGCGAGGACCGTCCCCGCTCCACCAGCGCCAGCGCCAGATCCGCCAGCAGCCGCACCCGCGCCACCGCCACGGCCGTCTCGGTCCGCCGCCGCCCCGCCTTTCTTCCGGGCGGAACGGTATTCGGGAGGTAGTTCACAGGTCCGGCTCCTTTCCGGTCGAAAGCAGGCCCCGGGGCGTCCGGTCGCTTTCGCATTCCCGCGCCCTCGACAGGCCCTGTCACTTTCCGTCATCGAAATTGTGCGATCGGCTGGCCTGACGCACCGCCGTGGTGTTCTATTGAGCCCGAGCGCGCAACTGCGCGGGAGCCATTTGATTTGGAAGACCGGCGTCCCCAAAAACGCCTAGAACAGGAGCCGCCATGCCCCGACCCCCGCAGCCCGTCGATCCCGAGGAGAGCCTGCACCACCTGATCGGCGCCACCATCCGGCATTGGCGCCAGGAGGTGCGCAAGATCAGCCTGACCGAGCTGGCGAAAATGATCTACATCGACGTCTCCCAGGTCTCCAAATGGGAGCGCGGAGAGATCCCCGTGCCCGCCCACCGCGTCGCCGACCTGGACGAGGCACTGCAGGCCGGACGGCAGATCGCCGCCCTGTACGCCGCTGTCACCGAATTGGAAGAGCTACGCGCCCGTGAGCGGGTTACCGTGGAAGACACGGAAGCCGCAGGAACGGACGAGACGGACATGAGACGTCGAGCCGCCCTTCAGATGCTGGCCGCCCTCAGCGCGGGAGCCGCCATCCCTCCAGGCGCTCTGGAAATGGTTCTCTCCGGTGCTGCTCCGGGCTTCGTCGATCAGGTGGATGTGGACAGGTGGGAGCAAACTGTCCACGAATACCGGCATGTGTCTCTTATGCGGTGGACGGGAGCTTTGATCCCGGACCTCACCGCCGACCTCGTCGCCCTGGGGCGGCTGCTGGAACGCAAGAACCCGCCGTCCGTCCACACCAGGCTGCTGCGGGTGAGCGCCGAGCTCTCCGGTCGCCTGGCCGCTGAGCTGGACGACATCGGTGATCGGCGGGCGGCACGTGTCACCTGGGCCGCCGCGCGCCGTGCCGCGGATGCCTCAGGCGACCGAGACCTGTCAGTGTGGGTACGCGGTTACGAGGCCGACCAGGCCCGGTGGTCCGGGTGCCCCGACCACGTCGTGACCGGCTTGGCCGATGAGGCGATCGCTTTGTGTTGACCACATCAGGTCATACCGCCATCAGATTGTCACTGTGAGTGTTGACGCGGGTGAGGGCGGTCACCACCATGGAGGGCGCGCGGAAGGAGAAACCCCGTGGGCAAGCACGACAACACCGGAGACCGGCACCGCCCCGATCGCCCGATCCCGCCGGAACGAGACGACAGTGACAACACCGGCGGCAAAGGCAGCCGCGGCAGCGGCGGCAGCGGCGGCGGTGCCAAGTGACCGCCGCGCCGCGCCTCCTGCCCACCCACCGGCAGGCGGCCGAGCTGGCGGCGGCGCTCGCCGACCGCTTGGCCGCCTGCGGTGACCTCACCCGCCCCGAGTGGCGGCACCTGCTGCTGCAGGTGCCCCGGCATCTGTTCGTCCCCGACCGGGCCTGGTGCGTCCCGGACGGCCCGGGTGCTCCCTACGGCATCGACCGCACCCGCGACCCTGACCAGTGGCTGCGGGCCGCCTATGCGGACGCGGCGATCGTCACCCAGGTCAACGACGGTCATGGTGATCCGGGCACCGGGGAAGGGGCCTGGACCTCCTCCCTGTCGGCGCCCGGCGCGGTCATCGCGTTCCTGGAGCTGCTGGCGCCGCGTGACCACGAACGCGTCCTCGACGTCGGCACCGGGCCCGGCTGGACCGCCGCTCTGCTGTCGGCCCGGCTCGGCGACGGCCGGGTCGTGTCCATCGAGGTGGACGAGCAGGTGGCCGAACAGGCGAAGGTCAACCTGGAGGCCGCGGGAGCACGTCCCCGCCTGGTCGTCGCCGACGGCGCCGCCGGCTGGGCCGAGGGCGCCCCTTACGATCAGGTGCACGTCACCTGCGGTGTCACCACGGTCCCGTATGCGTGGGTGGAGCAGACCCGTCCCGGCGGGACGATCGTCCTGCCGTGGATGCCCGAATACCTCGGCGGCTACAAGGCCCGCCTGACCGTCACCGGGGACGGCCGCGCCATCGGCCGCCTCGGCGGCCCGGCCTCCTACATGATGCTGCGCTCCCAGCGCAGCGGCGGCCTCGCCGAACCGGCGAGCTCGGCGATCTGGGAGGAGACGACGCCGGTCGACCCCCGCGCCGTCGCCCAGGACTCCTGCGGCGCCGACATCGCGATCGCCGGACTGCTGCCCGATGTGCTCGGCGCCGACTCGACCACCGGCGACGGCAGGTTCTGCCTCCTGCTCGCCGATGCCGCCGCAACGAGCTGGGCCCGCGTCGAGCACCGCCCCGGACGGCGTGAGCATCTGGTCTACCAGGCGGGGCCGCGGCGGCTGTGGCAGGAAGTCACCGACGCCTACTTCCGCTGGGTCGGCTGGGGACGTCCCGGCCGGGACCGGTTCGGCCTCACCGTCACACCGGCCGGCCAGTACGTCTGGCTGGATGAGCCCGACCGGCCGCTGCCGGGCGGTTCACCGGCCGTCTGATGACCTGTCCCCTCTGCCGGCCGGGCCGGTTTCATGGTCTCGCTTCACCGGCTGCGCCTCGGCACGGGAAACGGCTCCATTTGTCCCGCTCCTGGATCGCAGGCATCCAGCAGCCCCTTGCCGCCCCGGGAGGCTTGACCGGCCCGTCCGCCGGCCAGGCCGACCTCCAAGTCCCTTGCCCACCCACACGCGACCTGCACGCCCTGACCTCTGGTGCCCGACCGTCGCTCCTCCTCGGACGTCCAGGTCTTGCATTGCTTCAGGGACGTGAGGTCCGGTGTGGGCGTGCACCGGGCCCCGCCGTCTTCTCAATGGGCCTGGTCAGCGCAGTCTGCCGGCACCCGGCCGCGCAGATCTGCAACACCCCGCTCGTCCAGGCATGTGAACCCCCGCTGTTGTGCCCTGCGTGCCTTGACCTTTGAGTCCTGGCTGTCGCTCATCTTCGGGGCGTCCAGGCTCTTGCCTCGGCCTTGGGTCGTGGGTGTTCAGCAAGCGCTCGCCGTCTTGGGAGGTTTGGTCGGGTGCTGTCCGCCGCCGCTTGGTCCGGTGGATCTTCTTGCCCGCCCGGGCATGTGACCTCCCGGCCACCCGCTACCCGCGTGCCCTGACCTCCAAGCCTGCTCGGGTGTGACGGTCTCATACGCACCGCCGGCCCCTTGGACGGTGCGGTCTCCGAAGGCACATGCCGACGCGTCCGCCCGCGCGCCTCTTCGCCCCGTTTCCCGGAACGTTCCCCGGCGCGCGCTTTACCCTGGTGTGCTCGTTGGCTTTCGCCGAGAAGGCTCAACGGCGAACAAGAAAGGCGATCAGGAAAGGAAGGCGCGTTCATGCGCGCACCACTGGGTGTCGTAGTCCTCGGGCTGGCCGCCGGACTGTTGTCCGGCTGCGGCGGTGACGGCGGAGAGCAGCAGGCCCAGGCGTCCTCGCCGGCCGCGGCCGCTCCCGCCACGACCGCTCCGGCGACGCAGCAGCGGTCCGGCGGCCTGGACGGGACGTGGAAGCCGATCAACGACAGCCCGATCGCCACCCTCACGATCACCGGCACGACCGCCGAGACGACCGGGCAGCTGGCCTGCCCCGGCACCATCGCCGGCGTCGGCTCCCCCAAGCCGCTCCTCACCCTGGACTGCGCCGAGCCGGACGCCCGTCGCAAGCGCGGAACCCTGGAGCTCGACTCTGACGGCACCTCCCTCGTCATCACCTGGGAGGGCCCGGCGTGGGGCGGCATGATCGACAGCCTGAAGCGGGTGAACTGACCCTTTTCCGCACGCCGTCCCCTCTGGTCGAGACTGCGGCGTCGCAGCCGGGAACGCTGCCGTGACCTGGAACGTCACGGCAGCGGGCATTGCCGGGGCCCTCGTCCCCGGTGCCCTGGGCCGTGTGTTGAAAAAGGGCGCTGACCCCGCCGACGCGGGCGTCCGCAGCCACCGCCGTCACCCGGTGGTGGCTGCGGACGGGCGACCGGCCCGGGGATAGGCTGACCTTCCCGGCGCGTCCAGGACGGGCCGGGAGCAAACAGACGAGTGGAAAACCGCCGTGATGTCGTCAGGAGAGCACTCACCCCCCGGCCAGGAGACCCCGCCTCGGCGGACGCTCGGCTCCCTGCTGTGGGCACTGGCCGTCCCCTTGATGTTCACGCTGGCGGGTTGGGTGGCCCAGTACCCGTCCGGTTTCATCTTCGTGGGCGTCGCGCTGGCGCTGGGGACGCTCGCGGTCGCCGCGGTGCGGGCCGGGCACGTCTGGAGACGCGGCGGGGCCGCCCTGCTGGTCTGCTGCAGCGGCCTGGCGCTGACGCTTTTCGCCGGTCCCGGCCTGTACGACCTCTACATGGAGCAACTGGGCGAACCGGCCCCCGCGGTCGTCCTGAAAGTCCGCGACGGCGAGCAGGAGCCCGCCGGGTCGGGGCCGGGCAGCGACAACCTGTTCTGCACGGTGGCCGAGACCACCGGCGACCGCACCGTGCACGAGCTCTCCCAGCAGCAGAACTGCTTCGGCCAATTCCCCGAGGGCCGGCAGGTCACCCTCCGCAAGGACCCGCTGGGCCTGCTGAAGCCGCGCCTGCCGGACGGCCCCGGCCAGACGGGCACCGACGTCGAGATGTCGATCACCGCCGGCTTGTTCGTCCTGACCGCCGCGGCGATGTTCTACGCCGGACGCCGCCGGCGCTGACGCAGGGGACCGGGGAAATCCGAGGCGCCGTGGGAGCCGTTGCACGGCGGAGGGTCTGAGAGACGGGCGACGCGGCGGCCATGCCGAAGTGAAGAGCTTCGCCCCTGCCGCGCCGTTCTGGCGCATCAGGCACCCGGAGCGGGTGGGCCTTTGCCGGGGGTCGTCCTGCTCCACGCGGCTCTGAGGAGGAGGCACGGGTGAAGGCGCAGCGGCGCGGCCGGGAAGGGAAAGCGGGCTGCCGCGATGCCGAAGGCGGCGTTGTCACCTGGTCGCCGATCCGGTTCGCCGACATGGACGAGGATCTCTCCCAAGACGCCGACCAGTGCTCCCGCCGCTTCGGGGACTGCGGGTTCTCCGAGGCTCTGCTGTCCGGCGGAGCCCATTGAACGCCGAGAGGCCTCCGGCGAACCACGTGGCCGGTGCCCCCGACCGCTCTTCGGACCGGGCGGCATGCCGGCCCACTTGATGAACACGGAATTCACGCTCACCCGGCGGCGGGTCGGCTCGGCGCCCCAAGGGACTGCGGCCCTCCCGGGACGGTCCGTTCCCCATGGCCTGGTGCCGTGCGGCTCGTCCACCGCACAGGACACAGGCCGTGCGTTCAAGGGCGGGCGTTCCGGCCGCCGAGGCGGCGGGTGATCTCGGCGGCGGTGGCCTGGACGCGGGCGGCCAGGTCCGGCCAGGTCTCCTCGGGACGGTCTGCGCGGCGGAAGGTGAGGGTGACGGCGGCGGCCGGGTGGGCGGTGTGGTCCACCACGCAGGCGGCGATGCTGGCGAAACCCTCGGTGATCAGGCCGTCCTCCACCGACCAGCCGCGGCGGGCGTCCTCGGCCAGCACGCGGCGCAGCTCGCGCAAGGTGGTGGGGCCGCGGCCGGTGCGGGTGACCAGCGGGCCGGAGAACAGGGCGCGGACCTGGGCGGCGGGCAGGCGGGCCAGCATCGAACGGCCGCTGGCGGTCAGGTGGGCGGGCATGCGCACGCCCACGTCCGTCACCAGGGTGTGATGCCGGGGCGGCTGCTCCTTGAGCAGGTACAGGGTCTCGGCCCCGTGCAGCACGCCCAACTGGGCGATCTCACCCGTCCGGTCCACCAGGCGGCGCAGCGGCAGCCGGGCCAGCCGCTCCAGCGGCCCCTGCCGCAAATAGGCCGAGCCGATCTCGAAGGCCGCCACGCCCAACCCCCACAGCCGCTCCTCCGGCAGATGGGTCACAAAACCCTCGGCGGCCATCTCGTTCAGCAGGTGGTAGGCCGACGACCGCGGTATCCCCAGCTCCCGCGCCACCGCCGAGGCCGGCATGGGCCCGGCCGCCGACGCCAGCAACCGCAGCACCGCCAACGCCCGCCGCGCCGCCGGAACCTGCCCCATCTGCCCAGTGTCCGGTATCCGAGGCGCTTTGGCGCCGGGTTCGCCACCGCCGGCCCGCGGGTCGGATCACCTGTGCCCGGACGATCAGCTCGCCTTGCGCAGCGGCTGGAACCGGATGCTCAACCGCATCTCCAACGCCTCGGCGAGACGCTCCAGCATCGGAATCGTGGGCATCGTGCCGCCCGCCTCGAACCGGGCCACAGCCGGCTGCTTGAGCCCCGCCCGCTCGGCGAGCTGCGCCTGAGTCAAGCCGAGCTCTTCGCGACGCAGCCGCACGGCCTCCCCCAGCTGGAACCTGATCCGCGCGGCCTCGTGGGCGGCCCCGGCGCCCGGACGGCTCATGATCTCGGCCCGCTTGTCGGCCCATGCCCTGCGCTCGCCCATGTCGCTCGCTCCTCGTCCGCCGTGTGCTCCTCGGCGATACACCGCTGCATGGCCCGCCACGCCCGCTCGACCTCGGCGACTTCGCGCATCCGCTGCTTGCGGAACACTGTCAGCAAGATGATCCGCCTACCCGGCGCAATCCAGCAGGTTATCCGCGCCGATTGACAGTTCAGGTGGAACCTGAGTTCCCTTAACTTGCCGCGCAGCCGCCGAGTGTACGGCTCGCCTGGCAGCACTCCGCGCTCGGCCAGCAGATCGATGTAGAAGGCGGCCGTCTCCTGGTCGGCCTGATCAAGCGTGTCGAACTACTCGTCCACCTCGGGTTCCAGCTCAACCTCTCCCCAGGCCATAACACGGACGTTATAAGGAGGGCAAGGGATGCGTCCCGTGAATCGGCAAAGGTGAGATTCATCGGGGCCTGGGCGGCCGCCAGTTGTCTCGTATCCGAGACACATCGGCCTCGGGGGCTCTTCGGGACGGGCCGGTCGGCCGCTCCAATAGGGGTATGAGCAGCCTCATGGGGGACAAGGGCGTCCAGGTCGGGCCCGAGCCGTTGACGTTCGACCAGGTGGTGGCGGTGGCGCGGGAGGACGCGCCGGTCACCCTCACCGAGCGGGCCCTGGAGCGCATCGCCGCGGCCCGCGCGCACGTCGAAGAGCTGAGCGCCCGGCCCACCCCCGTCTACGGCGTCTCCACCGGGTTCGGGGCGCTGGCCACCCGGCACATCCCGCCCGAGTTGCGCAGGCAACTGCAGCTCAACATCGTCCGCTCGCACGCCGCCGGGTCCGGCCCGGAGGTGGAGCGGGAGGTGGTGCGGGCCATGATGCTGCTGCGGCTGCGCACCCTGGCCAGCGGGCACTCCGGCGTCCAGCCGGTCACCGCGCAGACCCTGGCCGCCCTGCTGAACGCGGGCATCACCCCCATCGTCCACGAGTACGGCAGCCTGGGCTGCTCCGGCGACCTGGCCCCGCTGTCGCACGTGGCGCTGGCGCTCATCGGCGAAGGCGAGGTCCGGGACGCCGCCGGGAGGCGCAAACCCGCCGCCCAGGCCCTGGCCGAAGCGGACATCCCACCGGTGACGCTGGGCGCCAAGGAAGGGCTGGCGCTGATCAACGGCACCGACGGGATGCTCGGCATGCTGGTGCTGGCCGCCTGCGACCTGCGGCGGCTGCTGGTCTGCGCGGACATCGCCGCGGCGATGAGCGTGGAGGCGCTGCTGGGCACCGACCGGGTGTTCGCCGCCGAGCTGCAGCAACTGCGCCCCCACCCCGGCCAGGCCGCCTCCGCCGCCAACCTGCGGGCCCTGCTGGCCGGGTCGGCGATCATGGAGTCGCACCGCGGGCCGGACTGCACCCGCGTCCAGGACGCCTACTCGCTGCGCTGCTCCCCCCAGGTCAACGGGGCCGCCCGGGACACCTTGGCGCACGCCGAACAGGTGGCCTCCCGGGAACTGGCCTCCGCCATCGACAACCCCGTGGTGCTGCCGGACGGACGGGTGGAGTCCAACGGCAACTTCCACGGCGCCCCCCTGGCCTACGTGCTGGACTTCCTGGCCATCCCGGTGGCCGACGTGGCATCCATGTCCGAGCGGCGCACCGACCGGATGCTGGACCGGGCCCGCTCCCACGGCCTGCCGGCGTTCCTGGCCGACGACCCCGGCGTGGACTCCGGCCACATGATCGCCCAGTACACCCAGGCCGCCATCGTCTCCGAGCTCAAACGGCTGGCCGTGCCCGCCTCGGTGGACTCCCTGCCCAGCTCGGCCATGCAGGAAGACCACGTGTCGATGGGCTGGAGCGCCGCCCGCAAGCTGCGCCGCGCCCTCGACGGATTGACCCGGGTGCTGGCCATCGAGATCCTCACCGCCGCCCGCGCCCTGGACCTGCGCGCCCCGCTGCGTCCCGCCCCCGCCACCGCCGCCGTGGTCGCCGCGCTGCGCGAGCACGTCGGCCCGCCCGGCCCCGACCGCCACCTGGCCCCCGAGATCGACCACGCCGTCCGTCTGGTCCGCGACGGCACCCTGCGCGCCGCCGCCGAACGCGTCACCGGCCCGCTCGCCTGACGCAAGGAGGACGCCCATGCCGGAGCCGGCCTCGCACCACTCGCCGCCGGGTGCGGCCCTGCGGCCGTCCCGCACGGTGCCGGGGTCGATCCCGGCAGGTGCGTTCCGCCGGAGCGGATCACCTTGGCCGTCGCAGGCCGACCGGATCAGGCCCGTGCCAAGGAACGGCCCTCAAGCGGCGGATGCCCGAGCCGACTGATCCCTTAAGGAGAAGACGATGTCCGGTCCTCGTACCGTCCGCGCCCCGCGCGGCACGTCGCTGACCGCCAAGGGGTGGCCGCAGGAGGCCGCGCTGCGGATGCTGATGAACAACCTCGACCCCGACGTGGCCGAGCACCCCGAGGAGCTGGTCGTCTACGGCGGCACCGGCCGCGCCGCCCGCAACTGGGACGCCTTCGACGCGCTCGTGCGCTCCCTGCGGGACCTGGAAGGGGACGAGACGCTGCTGGTGCAGTCCGGCAAACCCGTGGGGATCTTCCGCACCCACGAGTGGGCGCCGCGCGTGCTGATCGCCAACTCCAACCTGGTGCCGCAGTGGGCCACCTGGGAGGAGTTCCGCCGGCTGGAGGCGGCCGGGCTGACCATGTACGGGCAGATGACCGCCGGGTCGTGGATCTACATCGGCACCCAGGGCATCCTGCAGGGCACCTACGAGACGTTCGCCGCCGTGGCCGCCAAACGGTTCGGCGGGTCGCTGGCCGGGACCCTCACCCTGACCGCCGGGCTGGGCGGCATGGGCGGCGCCCAGCCGCTGGCCGTCACCATGAACGGCGGGGTGGCCCTGTGCGTGGAGTGCGACCCGTCCCGCATCGACCGCCGCGTCGCGCACGGCTACTGCGATGTGCGCGTCGACGACCTGGACGAGGCGCTGCGCCTGGCCGAACAGGCCAAGGAGAGGCGGCGGCCGCTGTCGATCGGGGTGCTCGGCAACGCCGCCGACGTGGTGCCGAGGCTGCTGCGCCAAGGCGCCCCCGTCGACATCGTCACCGACCAGACCTCCGCCCACGACCCGCTGACCTACCTGCCGCTCGGCATCGCCTTCGAAGACATGGCCGCCGAACGCGACAAGGACCCGGCCGGCTTCATCCGCCGCGCCCGCGAGTCCATGGCCGTCCACGTGGACGCCATGGTCGGCTTCCACGACGCCGGAGCCGAGGTCTTCGACTACGGCAACTCCCTTCGCGGCGAGGCCAAGCTGGGCGGCTGCGAGCGGGCCTTCGACTTCCCCGGCTTCGTGCCCGCCTACATCCGCCCGCTGTTCTGCGAGGGCAAAGGCCCGTTCCGCTGGGCGGCGCTGTCGGGCGACCCCGCCGACATCGCCCGCACCGACCGGGCGATCTGCGAGCTGTTCCCCGACAACGAGCCGCTGGTCCGCTGGATCCGCACGGCCGGGGAGAAGGTGCGCTTCCAAGGGCTGCCCGCGCGGATCTGCTGGCTCGGCTACGGAGAACGCGACAAGGCCGGGGCGGTCTTCAACGACCTGGTGGCCCGCGGCGAGATCAGCGCGCCCATCGTGCTGGGCCGCGACCACCTGGACGCCGGCAGCGTGGCCAGTCCCTACCGGGAGACCGAAGCGATGGCCGACGGCTCCGACGCCATCGCCGACTGGCCGCTGCTCAACGCCCTCCTCAACACCGCCTCCGGCGCGTCCTGGGTGTCGATCCACCACGGCGGCGGCGTCGGCATCGGCCGCTCGGTGCACGCCGGCCAGGTGTGCGTGGCCGACGGCACCCCGCTGGCCGCCGAGAAACTGGCCCGCGTCCTGACCAACGACCCCGGCACCGGCGTGATGCGCCACGCCGACGCCGGATACCCCCGCGCCGCTCAGGTCGCCGCCGAACGCGGCGTCCGCATCCCCATGGCGGAGCGATGAGCTTCACGGAGATGTGGGCGGAGCTGCTGCCCATCGGCCGGGACGAGACCACCGGCGGTTACCGGCGGATCGCCTGGACGGCGCCGGAACTGGAATGCCGGGCCTGGTTCACCGACCAGGCCCGGCGGCGCGGCCTGACGGTCGAGGCCGACGCCAACGGCAACCTGTTCGCCTGGTGGCGGGCCGGCCGCGGGCCGGCGGTGCTGACCGGCTCGCACCTGGACTCGGTGCCCGGCGGCGGTGCGTTCGACGGGCCGCTGGGAGTGGTGTCGGCGCTGGCCGCCATCGACCGGCTGCGCGCCGAGGGCTTTGCGCCCCGGCGGCCGATCGGCGTGGCGGTCTTCGCCGAGGAGGAAGGCTCCCGCTTCGGCGTCGCCTGCCTGGGGTCGCGTCTGCTGACCGGCGCCATCGACCCCGCGGACGCCCGCGGCCTGCGCGACGCCGACGGCCGCGCGTTCGCCGAGGTCATCGCCGCCCACGACCTCGACCCCGCCGCCATTGGACCGGACGAGGGGCTGCTCGCCCGGATCGGCTGCTTCGTGGAACTGCACATCGAACAGGGCCGGGCGCTGCAGGCCCCGGTGGGCGTGGCGAGCGCGATCATCCCGCACGGCCGCTGGCGGCTGGACTTCACCGGCCAGGGGAACCACGCCGGCACCACCCGGCTGCGCGACCGGCGCGACCCGATGCTGCCCTTCGCCCACGCCGTCCTGGCCGCCCGGCGCGGCGCCGCCGCGGCCGGCGGCGTCGCCACGGTCGGCAAGGTCACCGTCGTCCCCGGCGGCGTCAACGCCATCCCTTCGGCGGTCACCGCCTGGCTGGACGCCCGGGGACCCACCGCCGAGGCCGTCGAGCGCATCGTCGCCCAGACCGCCGAGACCGCCCGCCGCGCGGCGGCCGAACACGGCGTGATCGTCGAGCTCACCCGGGAGTCCTGCACCCCGCTCGTGGAGTTCGACCACGCCCTGCGCGACCGCATCGCCGGCGTCCTGGAACAGGTCCCGGGCGTCTCCCGAGAACCGGGCACGGGGGAGGAGCTCACCGTTTCAGGGTGCGGTCCCGCACCGGGCAACCCCGCAGAACCCTCAGAATCCGCCTCGGCGCCGGGCGCTCCCAAGGCCGCGGCCCGCCCCGGACGCGTCCCCGTCCTGCCCACCGGCGCCGGGCACGACGCGGGCGTGCTGGCCGCCTGCCTCCCCACCGCGATGCTGTTCGTGCGCAATCCGACCGGGGTGTCCCACGCCCCCGCCGAGCACGCCGCGATGGACGACTGCCTGGCGGGCGTGGCGGCGCTGACGGCGGTGCTCAAAAATCTCGCCGACGGGTAAAGGACTGACATGCGCTGGCATGCCGAGCTCGCCTGGCTCGGAGACGGAGTGGCCGCCGACGTGCTCATCGAAGCCGAGGGGGAACGGTTCACCGCCGTCGTCCCCGGGGTCGCGGCGCCGCCGGACGCCGAGCGCCTGCCCGGCCTCACCCTGCCCGGGCTGGCCAACGCCCACTCCCACGCCTTCCACCGGGTGCTGCGGGGCCGCTCGCACGCCGGACGCGGCGACTTTTGGACCTGGCGCGAGCAGATGTACGCCGTCGCCGACCGCCTGGACCCCGCCTCCTACCGGCGACTGGCCCGGGCCGTCTACGCGGAGATGGCGCTGGCCGGCATCAGCGTCGTCGGCGAGTTCCACTACCTGCACCACCGGCCCGGCGGCGCCCCCTACGACGACCCCAACGCCATGGGCCGGGCGCTGATCGACGCCGCCGCCGACGCCGGCATCCGCATCACGCTGCTGGACGCCTGCTACCTGACCGGCGGCATCCGCCGCCCCCTGCAGGGCACCCAGCTGCGGTTCGGCGACGGGACGGCGGGCAACTGGCAGCGCCGCGTCGAGGCGCTGCGCGAAACCCTCGGCAAGGACGCCCATCCGCACGCCCGGCTCGGCGCCGCCGTCCACTCGGTGCGGGCGGTGCCGCGCGAGCAGATCCAGGCGGTCGCCGCCTGGGCCGCCGAGCACCGGTTGCCGCTGCACGTCCACCTGTCGGAGCAGCCCGCCGAGAACCGGGCCTGCCGGGAGGCCTACGGCATGAGCCCCACCCGGCTGCTGGCCGAAAGCGGCGCGCTGGGCCCGCTGACCGTCGCCGTCCACGCCACCCACCTGGACGAGACCGACATCGCCCTGCTCGGCGCCACCATGACCGGGGTGTGCCTGTGCCCCACCACCGAACGGGACCTGGCCGACGGCATCGGCCCGGCCCGCGCCCTGGCCGACGCCGGCGCCGAACTGTGCCTGGGCTCCGACCAGCACGCCGTCATCGACCTGCTGGAAGAGGCCCGCGCCCTGGAACTGCACGAGCGGCTGCGCACCCGCCGCCGCGGCCACTGGTCGGCCGGGGCGCTGCTGGCCGCCGCCACCTGGAACGGGCATGCCGCCCTGGGCTGGC
This sequence comes from Thermomonospora sp. CIF 1, assembly GCF_001896795.1. Taxonomy (NCBI): domain Bacteria; kingdom Bacillati; phylum Actinomycetota; class Actinomycetes; order Streptosporangiales; family Thermomonosporaceae; genus Thermomonospora; species Thermomonospora sp. CIF 1. The sequence continues at coordinate 470,110 of NZ_MOYN02000022.1, read as the reverse complement.
CCGAGGCCGGCCGCCTGGAACCCGGCGCCTACGCCGACCTGGTCACCATCGCCCTGGACACCGTCCGCACCGCCGGCTGCACCCCCGGCCACGCCGCCGAAACGGCCGTCTTCGCCGCCACCGCCGCCGACATCCGCCACGTGGTCATCTCCGGCCGCACCGTCGTCTCCGACGGCCGCCACCTGCTGATCCCCGACGCCCCCGCGGCCCTGCAGGCCGCCATCACCGACCTGACCGCCCCGGACAGCAGAACGTGACCCCGTTCGGCCCGCGACCCCAAGCAGCCGTCCCGACCGCGGAGAGGACAGATTCGGTGAGCACGGTGATCGACGACATCGGTGAGCTGGTCACCAACGAGCCCGGGATGGGGGAGGGGCCGCTGGGGATCGTCCGGGACGCGGCGCTGGTGCTGGAGGCGGGCCGGGTGGCCTGGGTGGGGGCCGCCGGGCGGGCGCCCGCGGCCGACGAGCGGTACGACGCGGCGGGGCGGGCGGTGCTGCCGGGGTTCGTGGACTCGCACGCGCACCTGGTGTTCGCCGGGGAGCGGGCCGAGGAATTCGCGGCGCGGATGAGCGGGCGGCCCTATACGGCGGGCGGGATCCGGCGGACCGTGGCCGACACGCGGCGGGCCACCGACGCGCAGCTGCGGGCCGGGCTGCGGCGGCTGGTCGCCGAGATGGCCCGGCAGGGGACCACCACGGTGGAGTGCAAGTCGGGGTACGGGCTGACCGTCGCCGACGAGGAACGCTCGGTCCGGCTGGCCGCCGAGGTGACCGACGAGGTCACCTTCCTGGGGGCGCACGTGGTGCCGCCGGAGTACGCCGGCGACCCCGACGGGTACGTGCGCCTGGTGGCGTCGCAGATGCTGGCGGCCTGCGCCCCGCACGCCCGGTGGATCGACGTGTTCTGCGAGGACGGGGCGTTCGATGCGGATCAGACGCGCACGGTGCTGGAGGCGGGGATCAGGGCCGGGCTCATCCCCCGGCTGCACGCCAACCAGCTCGGGCACGGACCCGGGGTGGCGCTGGCGGTGGAGTACGGGGCGGCCTCGGCCGACCACTGCACGTTCCTGACCGATGCGGACGTGGCGGCGCTGGCGGGCTCGCAGACGGTGGCGACGCTGCTGCCGGGGGTGGAGTTCGCCACCCGGCAGCCCTACCCGGACGCGCGGCGGCTGATCGACGCGGGGGTCACGGTGGCGCTGGCCACCGACTGCAACCCCGGCTCCTGCTACACCTCCAGCATGCCGTTCTGCATCGCGCTGGCGGTGCGGGAGATGCGGATGACCCCCGCCGAGGCGGTGTGGTCGGCCACCGCGGGCGGGGCGCGGGCGCTGCGCCGCGACGATGTGGGCCGGCTCGGCGTGGGGGCGCGGGCGGACGCGGTGGTGCTGGACGCCCCCTCGCACCTTCATCTGGCCTACCGGCCGGGTGTCCCGCTGGTCATGGCCGTCTGGAAAGACGGGGAACGCCTCGAACTCTGACGCAGGGACGTCCCGCTGATTTCTCTTGCTACACAGAGTGACTAAATGGCGTAGTTCCCGGTCGGTGCCAAAGCAGTGGGCAAGCCGGGCGGCGAATCCTCGAAGGCGGCGATGACCTCGGTATATGGCGCCGCTCCGGCAGGAGTGGAACGGGTTTGCGGCAGGGGTTCGGCCATCGAGGGCTTATACACGCTCGGTTACCGAATAGGTGCCCCGAGCCGGCGTTCCGGCCGCGCCTGACACGCCCTGGCGGCTCCCCGCTTTCCGTGGCGGCCCCCTGCCGCCCGGGCCTGCGCACCGGCCCGGCGAAGGGCGCACCGGTGGTGCGCACGGATTTACGGCCGACCCGAATCAGGGTCGATGAATGGACGATGGCCGAGCTTGGCGCCATGCCATCGGCTGGATAGCGGGTTTCGCATGAGCAGATAGTGAAATATTGCCTACACCCCGCTTGACGCGTGGATACTATTCACTCACGCTATGTGTTGGTTGGTCGCCGGCGCTGTCAGCAAGCGCGGTCCGGGTGACGATCGGGGGGTGAAGGATGCCGTCGGCCCATGTCGCGTTGCCGCGCCCCTCACCGGCGTACACCCGCCATTGAGCCAACCGCACAGGCTATGACCGCATCGTCTTTCAAGTGGGCACCCCCTTTGCCGCGCCATGCTCACTTCTGCCGCTCAGTTCTGATCAGGGGAGGCGACCGTGATCCGGGTCTTGGTCATGGAGGAACTGTCGCTGCTGCGTGGGGGAATTGTCGCACTTTTGGATGGTCAGACCGACTTTATGGTGGTCGGTGCCGTTGATAACGCCGAGCAGCTTGTCCCGATGGCCAGAAAGGCCGCCCCCGACATAGCGCTGCTAGGGATGGAAGGCGCCCACAGCCACACCTTCGCCCTGACCGGGATGCTGCGCCAGGAGGTGCCCGACTGCGCCGCGGTGCTGATGGCCGACCGGGCCCGCCCCGGCGACCTGCGCCGGGCCGCCGCGGTGGGCGCCGCCGGGTTCCTGCTCAAGGGCACCTCGCCGGACACGCTGGCCGGATCGCTGCGGCGGGTGGCGGCCGGCGAGCGCGTCATCGACGCCGACCTGGCGTTCGCCGAACTGGCCGCCGCCGACAGCCCGCTGACCCCCCGGGAACTGGAGGTGCTGAGACTGGCCGGAGAAGGGGCCTCGGTCGCCCAGATCGCCGACACGCTGGTGCTGACCATCGGCACCGTCCGCAACCACCTGTCCCGGATCAACCGCAAGATCGGCGCCCGCAACCGGGTGCACGCCATCCGGATCGCTGAATCCGCCGGCTGGCTGTGACCCGGCGGACGCTCCCACGGATCAAAGCCGCGGCAAGGGACGAACGGACGGTTCCCCGGGCGGGCAACTCAAGGGAGCCCCGCCGAAGACTCAGCGCCCTAGCAGGCTCCGGTAAGGCGCGGACGTGCGCAGCAGCTCCTCATGCCCGCCCTGCCAGACGCCGGTGCCGTCCAGCAGCAGGATGCGGCGGGCCCGCCGCGCCGAGGTCATCCGGTGCGCGATCACGATCAGGGTGCCGGGGCCGCGGGCGAAGGCCAGCTCCGCCCGCGCCTCGGCGGCCGGATCCAGATGGCAGGTCGCCTCATCCAGCACGGTCAGCGGCGCCCGGGCCAGGTAGGCCCGGCCCAGCGCGATGAGCTGGCGTTCCCCCGCCGACAGCGCCGCCGGATCGACCTGGGCGCCGTACCCGCCCAGCCGCTGGACCAGCGGCGACAGCCCGATGACGTCCACCGCGTGCCGCACCGCCTCATCGTCGGCCCAGGGCGCCAGATAGGTCAGGTTCTCATGCAGCGTCCCGTGGAACACGTACGCCTCCTGCGGGATCAGCGTCCGCAGCCGCGCATCCCCCGGCGGCCGGCCGCCCACCAGGACCGTCCCCGCCACCGGCTCCAGCAGCCCGGCGATGAGCGCCGCCAGCGTCGACTTGCCGATGCCGCTGGGCCCCACCACCGCCAGGTGCCCCCCCGCGGGCACCACCAGGTCCAGCCCGTCGATCACCGGTTCGGCGTGCTCGCCGTAGGCGAAGCGGACCCCCGCCAGCCGCACCTCGACCCCGCCCGCCGCCTCGCCGGCGCCCGCGAGCGTCGGCGAGGCGGTTTCCGGGCGAAAGCCGCCCGCCGTCCCCTCGCCCAGGGCCGCGACCGCACCGACCGGCGCCTTCCGCACCGGCCGGACGCCCTCTGCCGGGACGGCCGCGGCGGTCTTCGCGGGAAGGGCGGGCATGATCCCCGGCCGGTCCTCAGACGCGGCGGCCTCCAGAATGCGGGTCAAGGTGACCGCCAGGCGCAGACCGCCGCCGCCCACCCCCGAGATCAGGCCGCTCAACGCCGGCCGCAGCCCTTGCAGCACATAAGTGACCGCCCCGGCGATCGCGCCCGCGGTGACGCCCTGCCGGCTCAGCCAGGGAGCGAAAGCCAAGATCAGCAGCACCGGCAGCCAGCCGCCCAGCGCCAGCGCGGCCTCGCGCACCCCGGCCAGGCGGGCCAGCGCCCGCGTCGCCGCCGCCTGGGCGTCGATCCGCTCGCCGGCCCGGGCGGCGATCTGCTCCTCGGCGCCGCAGGCCGTCACATCGCGCAGGCCCTCGGCCAGCGCGGCGGTCGCCTCCGCCAGGCGCTCCTCGCCGACGATCAGCTCCCGCTGCCGCGCCGCCGCCGCCGGCACGGCCAGGCAGAACAACGCCAGGCCGGCCAGCAGCGGCGGCACCACCAGCGCCAGCATGACCGGGGCCAGGGCCAGCAGCCCCGCCGACGCCGCCACCACGCTGAAGACGAACCCGCGCACCACCATCAGCAGCCCGGCGAAGGTGTCCCGGACGATCTCCACCTGGTGGGTCAGCCGGGCCACCGCGCCCGTGCCGTGCCGCCCGTCCGGTGCGCGCAGCGCCCCCGCCACCACGGTGCGCACCAGCTCGTCCCGCAGCGGCTCGACGAGCGCCGCCAGCGCCGCATACAGCCGGTGACAGCCGAACGCCCCCAGCGGCCCGGCCAGCGCCAGCGTCCCCAGCCAGGCCAGCGCCCGCCCGGTGCGGCCGGCCTGAAAGGCGTCCACCGCGTGGGCGACGGCCAGCCCCATCAGCAGAGTGGGCGCCACCTCGGCCAGCGACCAGGCCGCCAGGCGCAGCACCGCCCGGGGCCGCCGCCGGAGGATGGAGACGAGGGTGCGCGTCAGGACCCGCGACATCCGCCGGGTCCTGCGGTCGGCTGCGTTCATGCGCGTTCTCCGAAGACGGCCCGGTAGTCGGGGTCGCGCCACAGCTCGGCATGGGAGCCCTGGGCGCGGATGGCGCCGCCCTCCAGCCACACCACCGAGTCGGCGCGGGCCGCGGTGGCGGCGCGATGGGCGGTGATCAGGCGGGTGCACCCGGCCGCCGCGCCGAACAGGGCGCGGCCGATCTGCTGCTCGGTGACGGTGTCCAGGCTGGAGGTGGCGTCGTCGAGGATCAGCAGCCGCCCGCCGCGGGCGAACGCGCGGGCCAGCCCCAGCCGCTGGGCCTGGCCGCCCGACAGGGGGGTGTCGGCCAGGGGAGTGGCGTATCCGGACGGCAGGCGCCGGATGAACGGGTCGGCGCAGGCGGTGACCGCCGCCCGCTGCAGGGCCGCCGCATGGGGCCGGCGCAGCCCGAAGCCCACCGCCTCCAGCACCGTTTCGCCGAACAGGTGGGGGCGGGCGAAGGCGTAGGCGACCGCGTCGCGCAGCGCCGTGCGGCTCAGCTCCGGCAGCGGGACGCCGTCCAGCAGCACCTGGCCGCTATCGGGGTCGGTCAGCCGCCCGGCCAGCGCCGCCAGCAGCGACTTGCCCGACCCGGACCGTCCGACCACCGCCACCGCCGTCCCGCCCGGCACCACCAGGTCGATCTCCTTGAGCACCCCGGCCGCGCTCACCCCGCGCAGCTCCAAGGTGCCCGGCCCCGGCGGCAGCTCCCGCTCGCCGTAGCCGACGGCGGGACGCGCCATGATCTCGGCGGCCCGCGCGGCGGCCCCCCGCGCCCGGGCGATCCGCCCCACCTGCGCGGTGAGCGGGCCCAGCCCGCCGGCCAGCGTGGCGTACTGCGCGGCGGCCACCAGCTCGCCCACGCTGATCCGGCCCGCGGCCAGCTCCAGCCCGGCCGCCGTCAGCACCGCCAGCTGCAGCAGCAGCACCGACAGCAGCCCGCGCGCCCCGATCAGGCCGTGCACCCGCCAGATCGTCTCTCCCTCGCGCCGCAGCCGGCCCAGCGGCTGCAGGATGCGGTGCAGCTCCCGGTCGGCGGTGCCCGCGGCGGCGATCGTGCGGAACCCCCGCAGCGCCTCCGCCAGCCGGGCCGCTATCACGCCCTGGACGTCCAGATACCGCCGCACGCCGCCGCTGACGTCCCGCATGAACGCGCGCAGCACCAGCACCGGCAGCGGCATCGCCAGCGCCAGCGCCGCCGCGATCCGCCAGTCGATCAGCGTCAGCGCCACCACCGCCCCCACCGGCGGCAGCGCCGCCGCCACGGCCTGCACCGCGGCCGCCGGGGCGGTCCCGGCCTCGGCGGCGCCCCCCACGATCCGGCTGGTCAGGTCCCCGGGGTCGAACCGGCCGGCGGGGCCCACCGCCAGCACGCGGCGCACGAGCGCATGCCGCAGCCAGGCCGTCGCACGCGCGGTGGCGCCGCCCCGGGCCGGTTCCGCCGCCACTGCGGCGACGGCCGAGAGCGCGATCAGCGCGGTGCACGCCCAGACGGCGCCGCCGGACGGTCCCGGGGCCAGCACCTCGTCCACGGCCCGGCCGAGCGCGGCGGGCAGCAGCACGGCGCCGGCCGCGTCCGCCAGCGCGGCCGACGCCAGCACCGCGGTCCAGCCGCCGCCGCGCCGGGCGGTGCGCAGCAGCAGCCGGTCGGCTGCGGCGTCGATCGGGGACATGGACTCCTCCAGGGATGGCGGCTTCATCCCGCCGCCTGGGTGAAGCGGGGCGGTGGTTCACGGGGACCGGCCGCGCTTCCCGGAACGGGCGGGATGCGCGTCGGCCCGCTCACCGGGCTTAAAAGGCGCGATGGCCGCGGGGCCGGCCACCGCCCACAGGCGAGGGCAAGGCTCCCGCGGCCACCGCAATATCAGCGATCAGAGGCACAGCAGGGTGCTGAAGGCGCTGAACTTGTCGCACAGCAGCAGGCTCGCGCTGCTGAGGTCACCGCCGCCGTACTCGGGGGTCATTCCCTGAAGGTCGAGCATCGCCATTGTCTCCGTCACCTCCTTTCAGACCGGGTCGAAGTGGACCCCGTGGGGGTTCGCACGGGGGGTCTGTCGGCCGCTCCCGCCGGGCGGTGCGTGCGGGCCCGCAGGAACGGCAGGTCCACCGGGGTGTCGGCCAGTGCGGCGCCGAGCGCCAGCAGGACGCCGGCGGTGCCGGTGGACAGGTCGCAAGACAGCCGGTAGAGCTGCTCGCCGGGGAAGGCCAGCCCGTCGGCGTACGGGATGGCGTGCCAGGCGAGGCTGCGGACGTGGTGGGCCACCGCCGGGTCGGCGGGGTCCTGCCGGCTGAGGTAGAGCAGCATCCCGGCGCGGCCCCGCAGCAGGCTCGGCTGGGCGTAGTAGCGGGACTTGGCCGCCAGGCGGATGCCCTCGCGCGCCTTGGCGAACTCGGCGGCGGCCGCATCGTCGGGGCTGACGGCCAGGTACTCGTCGATGACCAGGCCGATGCCGACGCTGCCGTGGTCGAGGTAGGGCAGCAGCCGGGAGCCGTCATCGAGCTGCAGGGAGCCGTTGCGGGTGGTGCGGCAGGCCGACAGGTCGTGGCGGAGCGCGGCGGCGGCGTGCGCCAGCAGCTCGCTCTCGCCGGTGCACTCGTGCAGCCGCAGGAACATCAGCGCCACCCCGGCGCCGCCGTACAGCAGCCCCGGCCTGTTGCGCTTCAGCTCCTCCATCCGCGACATCACCAGCTCGGCGGCCCGCCATGCGGCCCGGCGCAGCGCCTCTTCGCCGGTGACGTCCGCCAGGTGGCGCAGCACCAGCGCATACCCCGGCAGCCCGCCGTACAGGTCCAGACCGAGGCGTTCCCACCGTTCTCCCAGGCTGCGCGAGGCCGCCTGCAGGGCGGCGTCGGTGCGGCCGAGCCGGGCCAGCATGTAGGCGGCGCCCAGCAGTCCGTCGTAAAAGCCCAGCCCGCTGCCCCGGGGCGGGTCGGCGGCGTGGTCGGCCAGCCACTGCACATGGCGGGGGTCGCAGCCGAGCCCGGTCGCCTCCAGCGCGTACAGCACGCCGGCGGCGCCGTGCGCCATGCCCAGCGCGGCCCCGGAGAACTGGGCGATGTCGCCGGGGAAGAGCCGGTCGTCGCGCTCGGGCGTGGCGGCGGCGCAGATGGCGCGGCCCAGCGCGGCGCGGGCCTGCAGCCAGCCGGGCTCGTCGGGGGTGAAGCGCGGCGCGGCGGAGGCGGGACGGGGCGGCAGGTCCCGGGTGATCTCCCGGGCGGCCTCGCGCAGGAAACCGCGCGGCACCGGGAAGTGCTCGGCGATCGCCTCGGCCAGCTCCCAGGCCTTGTGCCGGTCCTGCACCAGCAGCGTGGTCAGCGGCAGGAACAGGGCAAGGCGCAGGCAGGCCAGGCTGTAGCGGTCCACGTCGGCGCCGTAGCGGCCCGGCGGGGCCTGGAAGGCGGGGTTGGCCAGGGTCTGCCGGGAACGTTCGGCCAGCGGCGCGGCCGCCTCGAAGTCGATCAGCGCCACCGTCTCGTCCGGCCGCACCATGATGTTGAACATGTGCAGGTCGTTGTAGACGATGCCGCGGGCGTGGATGGCGTCGATCAGCCGCTCGACGCCGGCGTGGACGCGCAGCGCCCAGGCGGTGTAGTCGGCGATCTTGCCGGGGTCGGGTTCGGGGTCCAGCAGCGGGTGGCGCTCGGCGAAGAAGGTGTTGAGGGCGCGTCCTTCGATGCGCTCCAGCACCAGGAAGTGGTGCTCGCCGAGGGTGAAGTGGTCCAGCACGGCGGGCACGCCGTCGATGCCGGCCAGCCGCTGCAGCATGTCCCGCTCGTGCCGGAGCCGGGTCACCGCGTCGGCGCCGTCGGCGGCCAGCCCCGCATGCGGGCGGGCCTCCTTGAGGACGACTTGCGCGCCGGTGCGGGTGTCGATGCCCGCGTACACGCCTCCGCCGTTGGAGAAGTGCAGCGCCGCCTCGATCCGGTAGGGCAGGCCGGCGGTGGTCGTGGCGGCCCGGGCGGCCAGGTGCGGCCGCAGGCAGGCGGGCACGGTCACCCAGTCGGGGACGGTGAAGACCGGGCCGCGCCGGTCGGGCACCAGCTCGCCCTTGTCGTTCTCCATCGCCGGCACCAGCTCGCCGCGTTCGTCCACGCACTGGCGGCGGGCGAAGCCGCCGTAGCGCACATACAGGGGCCCGTCGCCGATGCGCAGGTCGCTGAGGATGTAGGGGCCGGGCAGCCCGGCCAGCCGCGGGCCCAGCTCGCTGAGGATCTGCTCCAGCTCCTCTTCATCGGCCGGGTAGACGGTGACCAGCTTGCCGCTGGAGCCCCGCGGCGCGTATTTGGCGTTCCGCAGGTGCAAAGTGGCCGGGCCGCGCAGGTGCTTGAACGGAATTCCGCGCGGCACGCAGTAATCCCAGACCCGGTCCAGGATGGTCTCGGCGCTTTCCGTGCAGCCGGAGACGTGGATTTTCCAGCCCTGCAGGGGAATCCGGTTCACCGGCGGCTCGTAGTTCGTCCATTCCCCGTCGCGGAGCTGGGTCCAGCCCTCGGGGAGAGGCCGGCGGGCGATGTCGAACTCGGCCGCCTCGGTGACCTTCGGAGCGTCATAGAAAAAACGATCCGCGAGGCAAAAGAGTTCGTACCGCTGATCCACCGTGAATCCTCTTTCGGGGGGCTGAGGTGTTCCGTGAAAGAGATTGGCAGATCGGGCGGTCGCCTGCTAGTACCCGATGTAACGAATATGCTGTGAATGATTAATGGCCGGCCTGTGAGAGGAGTTCGCGCTCGGTGATTTTTACGGGCGGCCGGCGGCGTCTTGGCGTGATATGTCGTGATCTTTCATGGCGGCCGGCGTCACGCAGCGTGCAGAAAACCGGTCACAGATAGCGGCGGCGGACCCTGATCAGCGGGGAAAGATCGGAGCGCACGTAGTCGACCGCCGGCACCTCGGCCACCACCAGCAGGTGGTCGCCGGCCGGGACGCGCTCGACGGTCCGGCACTCCAGCGCGGCCATCCCCTCCTCGGCGATCAGGGCGCCGCTCAGCGGGCCGCGGTGGTGCGCTTCGCCGGCCAGCAGCAGCCGGGCGCTGGGGCGGCCCGCCGCCGCGAAACGCCCGGCCAGCGCCCGCTGCCCGGCGCTGAGCACGGTGACGGCCCACCGGTCCCGCCGACCGAGCACCTCGGCCAGGTAAGAGCTCGCCATCACGCTCGCCGCCACCAGCGGCGGCTCCAGCGACACCGACATGAACGAGGTGATGGTGGCGCCCAGGTCGTCGCGTCCGTCGCGGACGGTCAGCACCGCCACGCCGGTGGCGAACCCGGCGAGCGCGTCGGTGAACTCCCCGGGCGCCGGCCCGGGAGGGGCCTGCCCGGTCAGCGGATCTCCCAGTTGCCCGGCAGGGTCAGCGGCCCGGCGGCCGGCAGGCCCAGCCGCGCGGCCAGCGAGGCCAGCGAGCCCCAGCCGTCAAAGCGCGCGCTCGCCGCGGCGCGGTCCTCGCTGGATTCGGCCGGGCGCAGCCGCTCCAGCGGGCCGAGGTGCGGGAAGGTGCGGACCGGGGCGTCGGCGGGCAGCCCGGCCTTCTTGCGGGCCAGCTCCAGCGCCAGCTCCAGGCCGCCCAGCTCGTCGACCAGGCCGTGCTCCTTGGCGTCGGCGCCGGTCCACACCCGGCCCCGGGCCAGCTCCTCCACCCGCCGGCGGCTCAGGCCGCGGCCCTCGGCGACCTTGGCGGTGAAGTTCTCGTAGATGTGATCCAGGGAGGCGTTGATCCGCTCCCATTCGGACGGGCTGAAGTCCTTGATGGCGCTGTACATCAGGGCGTGCTCCCCGTCGGTCACGCTGCCCATGCCCACGCCGATGCGCTCCAGCAGCCCGCTGAGGACCGCCTTGCCGGTCACCACGCCGATCGAGCCGGTGATGGTGCCGGGCTGGGCCACGATCACATCGGCCGCCATCGCCACGTAGTAGCCGCCGGAGGCGGCCACGTCGCCCATCGACACGATCACCGGCTTGCCCGCCCGCCGGGCCAGCACGACCTCCCGCCAGATGGCGTCGGAGGCCACCGCCGAGCCGCCGGGGCTGTTGACGCGGAACACGATGGCCTTGATCCGCTCGTCGCGGACCGCGGCGCGGAAGGCCGCCCCGATGGTGTCCGAGCCCATCGCCGGGCCCTGCGACGGCAGCGGCCCGCCCCGGCCGCTGCGGCCCAGCCGGATCGGGCCCAGCCCGTTGATCAGCGCGACCGCGTCCTGGCGGCCCGGCTGGGGCAGGTGCTCGGCCAGCCCGTGGGTGCGGTTGTAGCGGGAGACGTAGCGCAGCTGCACCCGGCCGTCCGGGCCGCCGACCTTCTCGCGCACCTCGGCGTACACCTCGTCGCGGTAGGCCAGCCGGTCCACCAGCCCGGCCTCCAGGGCCTCGGCGGCCAGCAGCGGCCCGCGGTCGATCAGCTCCCGGACCCGCTCCACGGTCAGCCCGCGTCCTTGGGCGATGCCCTCGGCCAGCTGCCGGCCCGCCGAGTCCACCAGGCGCTGGGAGGATTCCCGGTGCTCGGGGGTGTAGGCCCGTTCCATGAACATGTTGGCCACGGTCTTGTATTCGTGGCGGGCGGCGAAGCGCGGCTCGATGCCGGCCTTCTCCAGGGCGCCCCGCAGGAACGGCTCCTCCAGCGCCACGCCGGTCAGCCCGACCTCGCCGGTCGGCTGCAGGTAGACCCGGTCGAAGGCGGACGCCAGGTAGTAGGGGACGTTGCCCTGGCGGCCCTCGCCGAAGGTCTCGCTCCAGGCCACGGTGAGCTTGCCGGCCTGCCGCAGCGCGGTCACCGCATCGCGCAGCTCCTGGGCCATGGCCAGCCCGATCGTCCCGCCGACCCTGACGATCAGGGCGCGGACCCGGGCGTCGCCGCGGGCCTTGCGCAGCCCGTCCAGCACGTCCCGCAGGTGGGTGCGGCGCATCGACAGCAGGGCCGACAGCGGGTCGGCCGGGGCGGCCTCCACGATCCCGTCGGCCAGATCGAGCTCCAGGACCAGCGGGGCCGTGCGCCGGTCGCGCGCCTGCTTGACGATGCTGACGATTTTGCCGGGTTCCACCATGGGCCCAGCCTATGCGTTCTCCCCGCCGGGGCCGCAGTCTCCTCCGGCCGGCAGCGGCCGGGACCTCAGCGGACGAACGCCTGGTTGGGGACGACGCTCGCGGTGGCCTGGGCCAGCAGCTTGCCGTCGGCGTCGGTGACGGCGGCGGTGGACAGCATCCGGGTGCGGCCCGGGTGCACGCACCGGCCCTCGACGCGGTAGGTCCGCCCGGCCTGGACCGGACGGACGTAGTCCACGCTCAGGCTGAGCGTGAGCATCGGCAGGAAGTACTCGCAGGTGCTGGAGGCGGCCAGGCAGACGGCGTTGTCGAGGATCATCGCGATGTAGCCGCCGTGCACGGTGCCGCCGGGGTTGCACAGCTTCTCCTCCGGGCTCCAGGCCAGCTCCACCCGGCCGTGCTCGGCGTCGACGACCCGCTGCCCGATGTGGTCGTTGATCGGAGTGAGCTGCGGGAACCTGCCCTCGCCTATCGCTTTGATCAGCTCGGCCCCCGACAGGGTGTTCCACAGCTCCAGCTCCGACTCCACGCTCATCGAGCACCCCCACCACACGGAAACCCGAGCCGAATACTAGAACGACATTCAATTTCGCTGCATCGTGTCGTTGGTCACGCGCGCTCCGTGGCCTGCGGATGAAAGCGCAGCTCAGGGCCCTGATCTGTGGAGCGTGCCGTCGCCGGTGTCGTGCCCGCCGCCGTGCAGCATGTAATACAGCCCGCCGCCGCTCGGGTACACCCGCACCTCCCCGTGCTCGCAGGGACCGCTGGTGAACTTCAAAAACAGCCGGTCCCCGTCGACCCGGTCCACCCGCAGCATCCCCGAGCAGCGGCTGCCGCTCAGCGTCCCGGTCTCCTGCCCGGCCGGCAGCGACAGCGTCACCTCGTTCGTGGCGCTGGTGAAACCGTCGCCCTCAGAGACCGGCCCCCGCCAGGTCCCGGCGAGCCGATCGGGAATGCGCGGCGTGGAATCCCCTCCCGGACGCAGCACCAGCCAGCCGCCCCCCGCCACCACGGCCACGGCGAGCGCCACCGCCGGCAGCGCGAGCGTCCTGCGCCGCGGCTTGGGCGCCTCCCGGCGTTCGGGAGATGGAACGGGATCCTCATCGGGCGGGATCGTCCGCTCATCGGCGGGCGGGACCGTCTCTTCCCCCGCAGGCGAGGCGGACCCGCGCGTGCCGGACGGGCCGGAGCCCTGAGCGCGCGATGAGGCCTTCCCGCCCCCGGACGGGGCGGGCTCGCCTCCCGCCTGCGGGGTCTGCTTGCGCGCGGTGGGAGCGCCGTTGCTCCCGGTGGGCGAGGCGGGCTCGCGTTCGGCGGATGACACCGGTTCACCGCCGGACGCAGGCTGGCGTTCGGCCTGCGGGGTCGGCATGCGCGTGGTGGAGGCGGGCTTGCGTTCGGCCGATGACGCCGGTTCGCGGTCGGGTGCGGGCTCGTGTCCGGCCGGCGGGCTCTGCCCGCCCCCGGGAGCGGCGCCCTCGCCGCCGGCGGGGCGAAGAGGCCCGGTGTCCGCTCGCCGGGACGGGCCGGTATTCCGGCGAAGCCTGCGCGTGCCCGGCGAAGGGGAACGGGAAGGGCTCGGCCTGCGGGGGCGCCTGCAGCCCGGCCGGCGGCGGGCCGGGCGGGGGGAGCTGCAGCGGCCGCTCATCCTGCGGCGCCCGGCCGAGAATCTTGGCGGCCTCCTGGGTGAACTTGTCGGCCGGGGCCGTATCCGGCGGCCGGGCGTCGGAACCGGCCGGGCTGCGACCCAGCAGCCACCCCAGAATGCTCCAGGCCGCCGGGCGCCGCTCGGGGTCTTTGTCCAGGCACAGCCGCAGCAGCGGCAGCACCCGCTCCGGCACGCCGCGCAGATCGGGCTCCTCCTCCACGATCCGCCGGAACAGCGCCGGCAGCCGGCTCTCATAGTCGGCGTGCCCGAACGGCGCCCGCCCGGTCGCCGCGAACACCATCGTCCCGGCCCAGGCGAACACGTCCGAGGCCATGGTGGCGGGACGGCCCTGCAGCTGCTCGGGGGAGAAATAGGAGGGAGTGCCGATCAGCCGCCTGGTGTGGGTGTGCGACTCGGCCGGCCGGGCGATGCCGAAGTCCACCACGCGCGCCCCGTCCGGCCCCAGCAGCAGATTGGACGGCTTGAGGTCGCGGTGCACGATCCCGGCGTTGTGGATGGCGGTCAGCCCGGTCACGCTCTGGATGATCAGCCGGACGAGCCCGCCCTCGCTCAGCGGCCCCTCCTCCTCCACCCGCTGCTGCAACGACGGCCCCGGGACGTACTCGCTGACCACGTACGGGAGCGGCCCTTCCACCGAGAAGTCCAGCACTTGGGCGGTGCAGAACGGGTCGACCCGCATGGCCGCCTCCACCTCCCGGGCCAGCCGGCGGCGGGCCGCCCGGTCGTCGGCCGGCGACAGGCCCTCGAGCTTGAGGGTCTTGACCGCGACCTTGCGGCCGTCTGCCGCCTCGGCCAGGTAGACCACGCCCTGCCCGCCCTCGCCGAGCCGCTCCAGCAGCAGATAGGGGCCGATCTGGAGGGGGTCTCGGCCTGCGTCAAGGGGCGTGGGCATGGCGATCTCCTCGCACGTCGGTCAGCGACCCCCGGCCGATGCCCGGCCGCATCGGCGGGGTCCAGTGCCGTCACAGCCTTTGACGGTGAAAAACCGCCGATGGCCGCCCTCGATGACGACTTTTCTCACCGTACTGCTAGCCCCTGCGCAGTGTCCCGCGCGAGGTCTGGCTGAAGAGCCCGTCGCCGGGGGACTCATAATCGAGCCGGTCGCCTTGCAGGGTGAGCCTGACCACGCCGCCCCGGCAGCCGCCCGTGTTGCGGATCACGGTCTCGTCGAACTCCAGCACCGAGCCGTCACTGCGGGACAGGTGGAGCCGATTGGTGCAACCCCAGCCCGGGTAGTCGGCGTCCCCTTCCGAAGCGCCCTCCCGCAGCACGATCGTCACGTCCGAGGCGAGCTCGCCGCCCAGCACCGAGGGCTGGGAGACCCGCCCCTTCCAGGTGCCGGCGAAGGCCGCCGGGATCGTGACGCCGCCCTGCCCGGCCGGAGACGTCGCCGTGGAGGTCCCCCCGTCGGAGGCGGGAGCGGTGGGCGCGGTGGTGCCGGCGGAGGTGACGGAGGCGGTGGGCGTGGGGTCCGGGCCGGGCGGATCCCCCTTGAGCAGCGAGAACGCGACGGCCGGCACGAGCACCGCGAGCACGGCCACGGCGCCGCCGGCCAGCGCCAGGGTCCGTCCCGCGCCCTTGCCGGACCGTCCCGCCGCGGCGCCCCCGTCGGGCTGCGTGAATTGCGGGACCGGCGGCGGCTGGGGAACCTGCGGGCGGCCGTCCGCGGACTCGGCGTCCGCCGACGGGTCGGCCAGCCGGATCAGCAGGTTCCGCGCCGTCGGGCGCCGCGCCGGGTCCTTGTCCAGGCACTCGGCCAGCAGGCCCCGCACCCGCTCGGGCACCCCCGACAGGTCCGGCGGCTCGTTGGCGATCCGGTACAGCAGGGCGGGCAGGTCGCCGCCCGCGCCGAAGGGAGGGCGGCCGGTGGCGGCGAACACCATCGTCCCGGCCCAGGCGAACACGTCCGAGGCGGGGGTGGGCGGCTCGCCGCGCAGCCACTCGGGGGCGAAATAGGCGGGTGTGCCGACCATCTGGGTGTGGGTCTCGGCGTCCACCGCGCGGGCGATGCCGAAGTCCACCACCCGGGGGCCGTCCGGGCCCAGCAGCACGTTGGAGGGCTTGAGGTCGCGGTGCACGACCCCGGCGCCGTGGATGGCGGTCAGCGCGCTGGCGGTGTTGATCATCAGCCGGTCCAGCTCGCCCCCGCTCAGCGGCCCCCGCTCGCGCACCCGCTGCTGCAGGGACGGCCCCTCGACGTACTCGCTGACCACATAGGGGTGGCGGCCCTGCGTGGACGACTCCAGCACCGCCGCCGTGCAGAACGGGGCCACGCGCTTGGCCGCCTCCATCTCCCGGGCGAACCGTTTGAGCGCCGCCTGCGAGACGGTCTTGAGCACCTTGATCGCGACCTTGCGGCCATCGGGCGCCTCGGCCAGGTAGACCACGCCCTGCCCGCCCTCGCCCAGCCGGCCGGTCAGCCGGTACCGGCCGATGCGGGGCGGGTCGTCGGCCTCCAGCGGCAGGCTCGGCATGGGCTCCCTCCTCCAAGGGACGATCGTGAGCTTTGCGCCCGATTCGCCTACGGTATCGATCGGCCCGAGCGTTTAAGGTCTCCTTCATGGCAGACGGCGACGGCTGGGCGCGCTGCGCCCGGGGACACCAGCACTGGGGCCGGCACGGCGCCGCCGGAATGCTGATCTTCCACCACCACCCCGAGCGGGGCCCCCACGTGCTGCTCCAGCAGCGGTCCTGGTGGTGCAACGGCGCGCTGACCTGGTGCCTGTTCGGCGGCGGCCGGAAGGCCGGCGAGGACGCCATCAGCGCCGCGCTGCGCGAGACCGCCGAAGAGTGCACGCTCGACACCGGCACGCTGCGCCTGCACGGTACCAGCGCCGACGACCACGGCGGCTGGAGCTACACCGCGGTGATCGCCTCCGCCGACCGGATGCCCCCCGTGCACCCGGCCTCCGCCGAGACCCGCCGGGCCATGTGGGTGCCGCTGGAGAAGGTCTCCGCGCTGCGCCTGTTCGAGCCGTTCGCGCTGTCGTGGCCTAGGCTCGCCACCATGATGTCCAGGCTGGTGCTGGTGGTGGACGCCGCCAACGTGGTCGGCTCGCGCGCCGACGGCTGGTGGCACGACCGTGCCGGGGCCACCGCCCGGCTCCGCGACGAGCTGGCCGTGCTGGCCGCCACCGGCGTCAGCGGCCTGCCCGACGGGGTGCTGGGCCACGACACCTCGTTCCCGGAGATCGTCCTGGTGGTGGAGGGCGCCGCCCGCGTCGTGGCCGACACCCAGGTCCCCGGCGTGCGGGTGGTGGCCGCCCCCGGCAGCGGCGACGACGCCATCGTCGACATCGTCACCGCCCCCGCCCCCGACGCCACCTACCTGGTCGTCACCGCCGACCGCGCCCTGCGGGACCGCGTCACCGCCGCCGGCGCCCACTGCACCGGCCCCACCTGGCTGCTGTCCAAGCTCCCCCGGACGGCGGCGGGCTAGCGCGCGGTCGGGCGGGGGCGGGCGGACTCTTCGGGGACGAGCCAGAGGGCGCCCAGCGGGGGGACGCGGATGACGGCGGAGGCCGGCTGGGCGTGGGAGGGCTCGTCGACGGCGGTCACATGGCCCATGTTGCCCACGCCGCTGCCGCCGTACTCGTAGGCGTCGGTGTTGACGATCTCGCGCCAGCCGCCGGCCTGGGGCAGGCCGATGCGGTAGTTCTCATGGGGGCTGCCGGAGAAGTTGACCACGCAGGCCAGCACCGAGCCGTCGGAGCCGTAGCGCAGGAACGACAGGGTGTTGCGGCCGGCGTCGCCGGCGTCGATCCAGTGGAAGCCGCCGGGCTCGTTGTCGATGGTGTACAGGGCCGGGCAGGAGCGGTAGACGCGGTTGAGGTCGCGCACGAGCTTTTGGACGCCCAGGTGCGCGGCGCCCTCGGCGGCGTTGTCCAGCAGCCACCAGTCCAGGGGGCGTTCTTCGGCCCACTCGCCGCCCTGGGCGAACTCCCCGCCCATGAACAGCAGCTGCTTGCCCGGGTGCGCCCACATGTAGGCGAACAAGGCGCGCAGGCCGGCGAACTTCTTCCAGGTGTCGCCGGGCATCTTGGCCAGCAGCGAGCCCTTCAGGTGCACGACCTCATCGTGGGACAGCGGCAGCACGTAGTTCTCGGAGAAGGCGTAGATCAGCGAGAAGGTGATCTCGTTGTGGTGGTAGTGCCGGAACACCGGGTCGTGCTGCAGGTAGGTCAGGGTGTCGTGCATCCAGCCCATGTTCCACTTGAAGCCGAAGCCCAGCCCGCCCAGATGGGTGGGGCGGGTGACTCCGGGCCAGGCGGTGGACTCCTCGGCGACGGTGATGATGCCCGGGTAGCGCCGGTAGACGGTGGCGTTGGTCTCCTGCAGGAAGGAGATGGCCTCCAGGTTCTCCCGGCCGCCGTAGACGTTGGGGGTCCACTCCCCGTCCTTGCGGGAGTAGTCCAGGTACAGCATGGAGG
The DNA here is from genome assembly GCF_001896795.1 of Thermomonospora sp. CIF 1. Lineage (NCBI taxonomy): Bacteria > Bacillati > Actinomycetota > Actinomycetes > Streptosporangiales > Thermomonosporaceae > Thermomonospora > Thermomonospora sp. CIF 1. The sequence goes on along the minus strand of NZ_MOYN02000022.1, from coordinate 452,263 downwards.
CGACGGCGTCCACGCGCAGCCCGTCGATGTGGAACTCCTCCAGCCAGTAGCAGGCGTTGGCGACCAGGAAGTTGCGCACCTCGGCGCGGCCGTAGTTGAACACCAGCGTGCCCCAGTCGGGATGCTCGCCCTTGCGCGGGTCGTCGTGCTCGTACAGGGCGGTGCCGTCGAAGCGGGCCAGCGCCCACTCGTCCCTGGGGAAGTGCGCGGGCACCCAGTCGATCAGCACGCCGATGCCGGCCTGGTGCAGCCGGTCGACCAGGTGACGGAAGTCGTCGGGGGTGCCGAACCGGGACGTGGGAGCGTAGTAGGAGGTCACCTGGTAGCCCCAGGACGGGCCGTAGGGGTGCTCGGCGACCGGCAGGAACTCCACGTGGGTGAAGCCCATCTCCTGCACGTAGGCGGTGAGCTCCTCGGCCAGCTCCCGGTAGCCGAGCCCTTTGCGCCAGGACCCCAGGTGGACTTCGTAGATGCTCATCGGCTCGTGCAGCCAGTCGCGGGAGGCGCGCTGCTCCATCCACGCGCCGTCGCCCCACTCATAGGAGGACTCGAACACCCGGGACGCGGTGGCCGGCGGCTGCTCGGTCCACCGGGCCATCGGGTCGGCCTTGCCGCGCCATTGGCCGTCCGCGCCGAGCACCTCGAACTTATAGGTGGTGCCGTTGCCCAGGCCGGGAACGAACAGCTCCCACACGCCGCTGGCGCCCAGCGACCGCATCGGGTGGGCCCGCCCGTCCCAGTGGTTGAAATCGCCGATCACCCGCACCCCGCGGGCGTTGGGCGCCCACACCGTGAAGGACACCCCGCGGGTCTCGCCGAACTGCGAGGGGAAGGAACGCACCCGGGCGCCCAGCGCCCGCCACAGCTCCTCATGGCGCCCCTCGCCGAACAGGTGCAGGTCCAGTTCCCCCACGGTGGGCAGGTGCCGGTAAGGGTCGTCCTGGATCAGCTCGGGCCCGCCGGCATAACGCACCGCCAGCCGGTAGTCGGGAACGGCCCGGTGCGCCTCGAGGACGACCTCGAACACCCCTTCGTGGACGTGGTGCAGCCGGTGACGGGTGCCGTCCGGCAAGATCGCCTCCACCTGCTCGGCCAGCGGCCGCAGCGCCCGGATGACGACCCCGTCGGGACCGGGATGGGCTCCCAGGATCGAGTGCGGATCGTGGTGGTGCCCGCCGACGAGCCGGTCGAGGTCCTCGCGCGTCACCCCTGTCATGGCGATCTGGGCCTCCCTGTGGTCCGCCTGGCCTGCTCCAGAACCTATGCCTGCCCGGTGACGGCGGTGTTTCACCCCGGAGGCGATGAACCTTTTCAGCCGATTTCTTCGGCCGGTTCCGGCCGGTGCTTTCGGCGGCTTCGGGGCGGAGGCCGGCGTGGCGTGCGGCCCCGTGCCGTCCCCGGTCCCGGCATTGTTTCGGACGAGCGCGCTCCCGGGCGCCGGCGGCGGAAACGGCGGGTTGAAAAAGGCTCAATGATCTGGGAAACCTCCCCGGAGAGCCGGCCGGGAACGCTGGTCGCCGGCCCTTTTTCGCCCGGCCCGTCCGGCGGTCACCGGGACCGGGTGCGCCACGCCCCGTACCGGCGCATGGCGCGGTCGGCCATGCCGTACAGGCGCTCGTTGTCCAGGATCATCCGGCGCGCCCGGGCCAGCGGCGCGCGCCGGACCCAGTGGGCGGCGGCGCTCAGGCAGGGGCGGCGCACCACCCCTTCGCCGACCGGGGTCTCGTGGCTTTTCAGCTCCTCCTTGTAGCGCCAGCCGACGCCCGGCCCCAGATCCATCTCCCGGATGCCCAGCTTGGCCGCCTCCTCGGCCATGTGCAGGTGCAGCGCCAGGCCGGGGGAGTACTTGGCATAGGCCGGGTCGTAGACCGGGAACCAGGTGATCAGCGTGTGCCTGCTGCGCAGCCCGAAGTGCCCGGCCACCGGGCGGTCGCCGGCGTACAGCATGGACAGCGACCCGGCGAAGTCCTCCCCGTGCATCCCGTGCAGCAGCTCGACCAGCTCCACCACCCAGCGGCGGGAGAAACGGTCGACGCGGCCCATCGCCCGGTATTGGGCGGACTTCCACTGCCGCACCAGGCGCAGCGCGCCGGCGTCGCGCACGTCGAACTCAAAGCGCACCTCGCCGACCTCGCGCCCCATCCGGCGCTCCTTGTAGCGGGTCTGCTTGACGACCTTCGAGCCCCTCTCCCGCAGCCCTTTGAGGTAGCCCTCGAACCCGCCGCTCAGATCCATGATCACCGAGCCGAGGGTCTTGGTGGTGTAGGGCTCGAACCACGGCTGCCCGGCCGCCAGCGTCCCGTACTCCCACACCCCCAGCCCGCAGCCGCGCAGCAGCTCCCGGGCGTCCAGCCGCATCAGGCCGGGAACGTGGATCAGCCCCTGGCACAGCGACAGCCAGCCGCCGATGGCGGAGCCGACCCCCGGGCCGTTCAGCTCGAAGGGGAAGAAGCCCACCAGGTCGGGGCCGTCCTCTAAGACCGCGACCCGGGCTCGTCCCTTCAGCACCCGGTCCACCGCCTGGGCGTACTCGGGGGACATGAACGGGTTGGCCAGCCGCGGGCCGGCCGCCTGCATCGCACGCCAGGCCGCCAGCTCGGCGCTTCCCAGCTCGCGGGGACGGATGACGGTTATACGCATGGATATCGCCTAACTGCCCTCAGCGGGAGTCACGGTCCAGCCAGCGGACCTGATACGGAGCGAAGGTGAACTTCTTGCCGTCGATGCGGGCCTCGACCCGCTCGGTGGAGAGGTTGACCGCCACGATCTTGCGCGGCTGGGCCAGCACCCGGACCTTGCCGGAGGAGGACGGGACGTCCACCATGGGCGTCCCGGCCGGGAACCACCGCGCGAACGACTGCAGCACGCCCAGCATCCGGCCCGGGGTGCCGCCGTCCGGCACCGACGTGGTGATCCACAGGCAGCCCTTGCACTCGCGGTCGCCCTCCCGGACCGGGATGCGGTTCCAGTACAGCACCGTGGCCGCGCCCGTCTTGGCCTGGTCGATCAGCGTGGCCACGTGCATGGCGACCCGCTTGTCCTCGCTCCAGGGGTCGGTGCTGGGCTCGATGTAGTACTCGCTCCACCAGATCGGCAGGTCGGTCTTGGACCGCAGCCACTGGTTGATCGCCACGAACTTGTCCAGCGCGGTGACCTCGTCGGGGTGGACGTCCTTGTCGTCGCTGGCGGTCGGGCCGTCGATGACGAGGAAGTCCGCGCCGCGCTTGTGGGCCAGCCAGTACTCCACCGCCTCCAGCGCGATCCGGTCCACGCTGCCCCAGGGGCCGCGCACATGGGACCCCCGGTCGTGCGCGTGGCTGTACATGGGGACGTAGGGACCGCCGACCTTGATGTCGGGATCGACCGCCTTGATGGCGTCGTAGACCTGGTTGTACAGCCGGGTGTAGCCCTCGTGGTCCCAGCGCCCGAGCCTTTCGTCGAAAAAGCCCTTGAGCTCGTTCCAGACCATGAAATGCCGCACGTACGGGTAGCGGCGCGCCACGGTGGCGGCCAGACGGGCGAAGTCGTCGTAGTACTCCGGTTCCGGGGCGAACTCCAGCTTGCTCCAGTCGGTGTCACCCTCCCGGCCGCCCTTCATCCAGTCCGGCGCGCAGCACAGCGTGATCACCGGGATGCCGCCGGTCTTGCGGATGTAGTTCATCCGGCGGTCCAGGGCGGCGAAGTTGTACTGGCCCGGGCTGGGCTCGGGATTGTCGGCCCCCCAGCCCATGATGTGCTGGTTCTGGATCAGCGGCTGGTCGTCCAGCGCCGCGGCCGCCACCTCGCTGGCCGGGCCGACGTCGGCGCTGCTTTGGGTATGGGTGAAGCCCCACACCGGCCAGGACGAGTCATAGGGGACGCCGATTCTGCCGAGCTGCCCGGCCTGGGTGGGCGCCGAGCTATCGTCGTGGCGCGCGTCGTCGCGCAGCACGAAGAACGCCGCGGCGGCGATGAGCACGACCGGTGCGATGACCGCGACCGCGGTCGGCCATCTGCGGCGCCGCGGCGGCCCGGGCGGCGGGGACTGGGCGTGGGTGTCCTGCTCGGTGAGTTCCATGAGGGTCCTCAGCTCGGGCGCGAGAAGGTGAAGGGCTGGCTCTTGACGCCGTTGTCGAAACTGGACAGCAGCGGCACGGGCTCACCGACGGTGCGCAGCTCGGGCAGCCGGGAGAACAGCTCCCGGAACATGATCCGCAGCTCCATCCGGGCCAGGTTGGCGCCCAGGCACAGGTGGGGCCCCGGCCCGCCGAACCCCACGTGCGGGTTCGGCTTGCGGGTGATGTCGAAGGACTCGGGGTCGGGGAAGACCTCCGGGTCGTGGTTGGCCGCCAGGTAGAACAGCACCACCTTGTCGCCGGCCCGCAGCGGGTGGCCGTTCAGCTCGCAGTCCCGGGTCACCGTGCGGCGGAACTGGATGATCGGTGAGGAGTAGCGGACGATCTCCTCGATCGCCCCGCCGATGCGGCCCTCGAAGTCCTCCAGCAGCAGCTCCCGCTGGGCGGGGTTCTCCGTCAGCAGCCGCAGCCCGTGCGCCAGGGCGTTGCGGGTGGTCTCGTTGCCGGCCACCAGCAGCAGGTCGAAGAAGGACCCCAGCTCCCGGGTGGTCAGGCGCTCCCCGTCGACGTTGGCGTTCACCAGCGCCGACACCAGGTCGTCGGTGGGCCGCTCGCGCCGCTCCCGGGCCAGGCGGGCCAGCAGCCGGTGCAGGTCCATGATCGCCCGCAGGTTGCCGCCCAGCAGCCGCAGCGCCCGGCGGCTGGTCAGCGCACCGCGCACCCCCGAGTATTCGGTCATGACGTCGATCCGCTTGAGCACATAGGGGCGGATGCGCTCGGGGATGCCCATCATCGAGCAGATGACGTTGATGGGCAGCCGCGCGGCCACCTGCTCGACGAAGTCGCGCGGCCCCTCGGCGATCACGTCGTCGACGATGCGGGTGGCGGTGGCCTGGATGTCGGATTCGATCTTGCTGAGCATCTTCGGGCTGAAGGCCCGGGAGACGATCCGGCGCAGCCGGGCGTGCCGCGGGTCGTCCATGTTGACCATCGGGGTGCCCAGCAGCATCGACAGCCAGGCCGGCGGCTCGGGCGAGGTGGCGGCCGGTTCGCTGCTGAAGGTCTTGGCGTCCCGGCTGGCGGCCACCACGTCGGCGTGCCGGACCAGCGCGTAGAAGCCCTGACCGCGGCGGACGAACGGGATGCGGGGTTCGGGGAAGAACACCGGGGCTCCCACTTCCCGGAGCCGGGCGAAATCGGCCAGTCGTTCTTTTTCTGGGCGGTCCCAGAAATCCATGCTCACCAGGTCGATATCGGCGATGGCGGGGTTCTGGACCACGTCTTCTCCAGTCGGTCGCAGGTTACGGGATGCAATCTGGGCCTGCCGGCCACGCTAACCTGCGTTCTTCCCGCTCACGAGTCATCCACGTCCGGCTATACCAGTTGGAACCCACCCATGGAAACGAGGTTCGGTCTGTTTTGAATGCCGTGACCGCGGCGTTGGAAATACCTTGCCGGACGGTGTATTGGGACCGCGCGGGACGGTTCCGGGAAAGGGGTGAGAAGCGGCTTCCTGAAAAAGAGGGAAACGCCGGAACGTCGTGGGTTCGGTCCGTTATGTCATGGCCGGTGCCTGCGGCCCGGTCCGCCCCCGCGCGCGGACCGGGCCGGACGGGCTCCGCCGCCGGCCGCGCGGCCCCGCCGCCGCGGCCGCAGGGGGCGGGCGGTCAGCTCTCCTCCCGCCCCTGCCGGGTCTGCTCGGCCAGCAGCGCCCGCAGCCCGGCCGAGTCGTCGGCCGCCACCGTCGTCGCGCAGCCGGCCTGGAGCTGGGCGTCGGTGAGGTCACCGCTGCGGGTCGCATACCAGCGGCCGGCGTCGCTGCGCCACACCTTCCATCCGGGGAACTCCTCCTCAATCGCAGCCTTGAGGGTGTCGAAGTCCCCCATTCAGGGTTTCCTTTCATGGAGAAGCATTTCTGTATACAAATGTGAGGGGCGGGCATACAGTCGTCAAGACGTCCGTAAGAGGACCGTGCCCCGTCGGATAGCGCCGGATCGGAGGTGGAGCCCGGTGCAGGAACGCCCGGCATACCTCCGGATCGCCGCGGAGCTGCGCGAGCAGATCACCCGGGGCGACTACCCGCCCGGTTCGCGGCTGCCCACGCTGGCCCGGCTGTGCCGCATGCACGGCGTCTCGGAGATCGTGGCCCGCCAGGCCATCGCCCTGCTGCGCGGCGAGGGACTGGTGGAGACCCGCCGCGGCGGCGGCACGGTGGTGCGGGCCCGCCCGGCCGCCCGCCGCATCGCCATGTCCCGCTACCGCAACGATCCCGCGGCGACCGCTCCGGCCACCTCCTTCACCCGCGATCAGCGCATCGGCTGGGACGCCTACCGCCTCGACAGGGCCTTCGCCCGGGTGCGCGCCGACCCCCACCTGGCCTCGCTGCTGGAGGTCGCCGCCGGCACCTGGCTGCTGCGCCGCCGCTTCGTGTTCTACGCCCGCGACGAGCCCCAGCAGCTGTCGGTCAGCTACCTGCCCTGGTCACTGGTCAGGGGCACCCCGGTCGCCGACCCCGCCCGCGAGCCCTGGCCCGGCGGCACCCCCGCCCAGCTGGCCTACCTGGGCCGCCCCGTCACCCGCGTGGAGGAGTCCGTGCGGGCCCGCATGCCCACCCCCGAGGAGGTGGAGACGCTGCGCATGGCCGCCGGCGTCCCCGTCCTCGCCGTCACCCGCCGCATGCTGTCCGGCGGCCGCCCCTGCGAGGTCTGCCGCGACATCGTCATCCCCGCCGACCGCGTCATCCTCGACTACGCCATCGACCTGTGACGGCCTCGTCCCGTCCCGCCGTCGGGGACCACTGTGCGCCGGACCCTTTCCGGCATGTCATTTCCGCAGTTCAGAACTCCCGTCACCGGGCAGTGGACTCTGGCCGCCGAGCTCAAGCCCGGAATGTGGCTGCGCACTGGCGCCGGCACCCACGTCCAGGTCACCGCGATCAAGACCTGGACCGCCTGCCAGCGGGTCCACAACCTCACCATCGATGGCCCCGCAACGTACTGGGCGTCGGCGGGTTCGGTGCCGGTTCTGGTGCGCAATGATAAATGTCCTGCAACAGGGATTTCCCATGGCAGACTAGGGGAGGCGGAAACCTATGAGTGGCTGAAGAAATCGGGATATACAGATCTTTGTAAAGAAGTTCAATTTGTGAACGGGTCGGAGGGGATCCTCCGTGTGGACTTTGTGGCCAAAGGTTCTAACGGGAAATGGTTTGCATTTGACGCCAAGACGGGGCCTGGTTCAGAGATTAGTGGTGCTCAGTGAACTGGGTATCTTGAATTGCGGCAAACTGGTGTCGAGTTGGGCACGAATAGACTGGATAGTCTAGGGTTCAAGAAAGGAGCCTATGTGAGGATGGGTGTGGTGATTCAGATGTGGGAGTGTCCACTATGCAACTAGCGGTTCTTGCGAAGGACTGTCTGTCTTCGCGCATGCAGGAGCTCGGCTGGTCCGAGGTAGAGCATCGGTTTGGCATGTATTTCAAGCAGAAGAGCGCGGAGATTGAGTTCTATTTCTCCATGAACGCCCCCGATGATTCCGAGTCCGGTCCGCTGTTTCTGCTCCCGGTCGTGGGGGTCACGCACTGTGAGACCAGCAGGCTGGAGGAGAGATTTTTGGGGCTGCCGCCAACGCCTGGCCCTTTGGTCGGTACGGTGGGGCGCGGCCTGCTGGACCTGTGGTGGCGAGAAGGGCGGACGCTGGACGACAGGTGGGTGATTCGCTCTCGAGACGATGTCGAGCAGGTGATCGGGAGGGTGGTGGAGGATTTTGAACTTTACGGCCTTCCCTTCCTGCAGTCCCTGGGCACGCTGGAGGACATCATCCGTTACTTGAAGCGGATCCCGAGAGGGCAGGAGATGTCCGGGAAGCTGGCCATAGCCTGTGCCTTGCACGGGCTTTATGACGATGCTGCGGCGGCTTTTGAGGAATATGCCGCCGAGGCGCGGGATCAGGTGCCGCCTATGTCAACCCAGTCATGGGGATTCATTCGATCCTACGGTGAGTATTTCCGTGACTTGCCCATTGCGATTCCCCAACCTTGACCCATGACCGGGGCGGATGAGGCAGGCCAGTCCCAGGGAGGTTTTTGGCGACTGGCGTCGCCGAGGGGTGAATCAACCCGAAGGTCGGTGGACAAGCGCCGGTGCAGGCGGGGAAGGGTGGGATAGCGGCGATCTGTGAAAGTCCGCACCGCCGCCGCTGCGGACGAGGAGCGTCCGCAGCGGCGGCTGGGCGTGTCTACGCCCTGGTGAAGGGCGGTGTGATGCACTCTCCTGCTTCATTGTGCTGAGAGAATCTCGCTATTGTGCGTAGTGTCGTGGGGCACTGCGGTGTGTTTTCGTGTGTCGATCTCAGGGACTGCATGGAATGCACTGATCTTTCTCTCTATGTGTACCGGGAATTTCTGATTCCCATGCGATCCATCGGCTGGTTGGGGCGTGAGCATGGGATACCGGGAGCCGGCATGGCTTCGTTGGGGAGCGCGGACCTGAGCCGGCTCAAGTCCGCGTCCTGGATTCCTTCCACCCTCACGCTCGGCTGGCACGACTGTGAGTTTTGCGACGGGGAGGAGGGGTTCGAAGGGAACGGTGAGTATCACTATTACTTCCAAGACGGGAGCACCTATTCCGCTCCGATGATGATTCTTCATTACGTTGAAGAGCACGGGTATCGGCCGCCTGAGGATTTTCTGGAACGCCTGCGGAAGGCCGGTCCGCTGGAGTGGGACTGGCGTGCGGAGCGGTTGTCTGAGGTGCTGCTGGATGAGACGGAGGACCTGGAGCGTCGGTGTGGGGTCATCGTTGATCTCGCGAACTGGCGGGAGCCGCGGACACTGGACGTGCTGTGGCGGGCGGCCCAGGATGAGGAGCTGGTGGACGTCGGCGGAGTCGAAATCGGCCGGTCGCTGGGCGTGCTGCTGTCCTGTGATTTTGCGAAGGGGATCGACGTCTCATCCTTCCCTGAGACCATCGAATACGGGATCGAGCTGACCTCTCAAGGGGTGACCGTCCCGGAATGGTTCGGCGACTGCTGACCGGTGTTGAAAGCCAGGGTTGGCGGGCGGTGGCACCGCTGTGAGCTGGAGCGCGGTGTCATCGGTGCGCCGGCGGTGATCCGAGACGGCGGTGGTGAAGATGCGGGAAGGGTCAGTGCTCGAACAGCCAGTCCTCCTCCGGGGTCGTTCGGAGTGCTCCTCTGTGCGGATGGAGGTAGTGCGGCGGGTGGTGCGGTAGGCGAACAGCAGGCTGATCAGGGCCAGTGTCAGGGAGGTCGGTAAGACCGCGGTGACGCCGTGGCGGGGGGACCAGCGGTCCAGGGAGAACATGAGCTGGGCGACGGCGGTGTTGACGATGGACGTCGTTGCGCTGCAGACGATCGCTCGGGTGGGTGGGGCCAGGCTGGGCAGCGGCGGCCAGGTGGCCGAGGCCGGGCCGGTGAGCAGGAACAGCAGGGTCAGCCAGGCGACGTAGGGTGCGGTGACGCCTGCGGAGGTGAGGGCGGCGCCGGACAGGCCAGTGAACGTCTGCGCCGGCGGGGCGGGCTGGGTCTTCGGCACCGTTCACCAAGGCATGTCCTCTCCGCGTGACCAATGGACGGGCGCCGGGTTCCTCAGAGAGGGTGCCGTGGGCGCTATAGAAGGCCTCGTGACCCACGGCCTCATGGGCCTGGCCGGCAGAATGGCCGCACCCTTGATTCAGCGGGCGGCACCGCGCCTCGCTTCCAAGCTCAAGGGCGCCGACGGCGACAGTGGGAAGGGCGGCACTTCCAGCGGCAAGGGCAATGCCGTCGCCAAGGCGCATGTGGTCTCAGGCATGGGGAGACAGGGCCTGCTGCGGACCGGTTTCGTGCCATTGCAGGTCACAGCGTCGCCCTTGACTGCGACATGCCCGCTCTGACCTGCGGAAACGGCGTGGTTCCATGAGGTTTTCTCAAGGAGAGCCGCAGCCGAATGCTATTGAGGAGCGGAGAGGCTTGGACGATGACGCCGATGCGGTAGAGGCCTTGTGCTGAAGGACTGCCGAGCATCGTCCATTGCCCTGTTCCTGCGAGCCGCGCGAGAGCGTTCGTTCCTCAGAGGGATCTGCGGTCAGCGTTCAAATAGCCAGTCCTCCCTGTCTGAGCGGGCGGGAGCGGCACTGCGGGCGGGAGCGGCCCTGCGGGCGGTGCGGCGGGCGAAGAGGAGGCCGATCGAGGCCACCAGCAGGCAGATGATCAGGACCGCGGTGACGCCGCGGCGGGGTGACCACAGGCCCAGGGACAGCATGAGCTGGGCGACGGTGGTGTTGACGATGAACGTCATCGACAGGGAGACGATCGCCCGGGTCGGCGCGGCCAGGCTGGGCAGCAGCGGCCAGGCCGCCAGCGCCGGGGCGGTGAGCAGGAACAGCAGCGTCAGCCAGCCGGCGTAGGGCGCGGAGACGCCCACGGTGGTGAGGGCGGCGCCGGTCAGGCCGGCGATCGTCAGGGCGGTCAGGGCGATGCGGACGACGGGCATCTACGACCCCAGGGTGTGGAAGCGCTCGAAGATGACGAAGATGCTCAAGGCGAGCAGCGGCCAGGTCGCATAGCCGAAACCCCGCAGCACCGGGTTTTGGCCGTACTTGGGCAGGCGGCCGTGTATCCGGGCGATCTCGCGGACGGACAGCAGCAGCACCAGCAGGAGGGTGGACAGCAGGCCCACCCGCGTCCAGGTCGTCGTGCCGATATCGAACGGGACCGGTTTGGGCACCGGCGGCGGTGAGCCGGCCGGCGGGGTGCGCAGGGCGAACACGTCGGCGTCCCGGTGCCGCAGGATCGGCTTCAGCTCCGGTGAGGAGGCCAGCGCCTTGACCAGGCGCGCCCCGTAGTCGGGGGACTGGCCGAAGGAGTAGCGGTTGTAGGCCTCGTTGCTGCGCGTGGTGAGGAAGAAACTGCCCGGCTGCTTTTTGAGGGCGGCCACGATCGCGCTGATGTCCTCGGGCTTGGGCGGGGCCTGCAGTTCGGTGTAGTCCCAGCGCTCCTGGGCGGTCAGCCCCCAGGGCGCCTGCGGGAAGGCGCCCATCGGCCCCTTGCGCCCGGTCTGCCAGACCACGTTGATGCGGCCGGACGGGGCATGGCGCAGCATCGCGTGGAAGGCCTGCACCTCGCCGGGACGGATCCGTTCGAAATTCTCGTTGCCGAACCGGACGAACAGGAACGACGCGGCGATCAGCAGCCCGCACACCGCCGCCGCGCTCACCGCCCGGATCGGGCGGGCGACGGTGAAGGCGGTCGGGAAGAACAGGTAGGCAATCAGCAGGCAGGCGCCCGGCAGGATGAAGAAGTACACCCGCAAGGTGATCTCGCCGCCGTAGTTCTGCAGCGCGATGGCCAGGAACGGCGTCGCCAGCAGCGCCATCGCCACCCGGTCGTCGAACCGCCAGCGCCGCCTGCGGTACAGGCCCGCCAGGGCCAGCAGGACCACCGCCACGGCGATCAGGATGCGGGTCTGCTGGACTTTCGCCAGCTCGGTGCCGCTTTCGGCGATCCGCCCGCTGACGCTTTCGCGCAGCGTGGCGAGCAGGTTGCCGATGCCGGAGAACAGGCTGTCCTTTTGCCCCTCCCAGTACGCCCTGGTCATGTAACTGACCCAGGCGGCGGCTATGACGCCGATGAGGATCGGCAGCCCGCGCAGCGTGCAGCGCCCCGCCAGCACCAGCGCGGTCACGGCGAACAGCATCAGGAACGGGGTGAGCTGGTGGGCCGCCACCGTGACCAGCACCAGGCCCAGCGCGATGGCGAACACCGCCGTGCGCTCACCCGCGCCGGGCCGTCCCACCGGCCGCTCGCCCGGCGTCAGCGGACGCACCGGCCACCGCGGCAGCCGGCCCCGGCGGAAACCGCCGGGCCTGCGCCGCGGGTCGGGCAGGAACCAGTTGAGCAGCAGCCCCAGCAGCAGCAGGTACAGCGCGTACGCGAAACCCTGCGGGGCGAAGTAGTCCTGGCCCACCCAGTTGGTGGTCACCAGCAGCCAGGCGGCCGTCCACTTGGCCCGCCAGTTGGCCCACATCGCCCGCAGGATCAGGTAGTAGCCGGCCAGGTAGAGCAGTTCCAGCCCCACCGGCGCCCAGTGCATGAGCGGCTCGATGTTCTCGATCCCGGCGGCCCGGGTGATGAACCCGATCAGGGCGAAGAAGGCCGGCCAGCTGTAGCGGGCGTCCAGCGTGACGTGGGGTTCGCCGGTGCGGGTGATGTACTCCACGAAGCCCAGGTGCTGCCAGGCCGTGGGCGGACGGGCCAGCTCCTCCAGCGCCGGGGCCAGCCCGTGCAGCGCCACCACCAGCGCCACCAGCTGGACGCCCAGCAGCAGCGGCCGCTGCCTGTTCAGCGCCAGCGTCCCGAAGAAGGTCAGCACCAAGACGGCCGCGCCGATCAGGGTGGCCACCGGCAGCACCGAGATCAGCCCGTAGCCGTTCATGGCATCCAGGCGCACCCAGCGCAGCGGCACCCAGTACAGGGCCAGGCCGGCCACGAAGCAGGCGGTCAAGGCGAGGACGGCCCGGTTCCCGGAGGGCGGCCGCCGCTTCGGCGGCGCGGCGGCCGACAGCACCTGGGTGTCGTCGGCCGTCTTCCCGGTGTGCAAGAGCACCATCACGCACCGCCCCCCGCCGCGGGCGCCGTGGCCGAGCAGGCCCGCCGCAGCGACGGCAGGACCGCGGCTGCGATCACCACGTTGATACCGAGCACGACCATCCCGATCGTCGCCAGATGAGTTCCGTCGAACAGCAGCGGCACCAGCGCCAGCACCCCGAGGAAACGGGCGCCCTGCAGTGCCGCGATCGCCTGAGTCCGCGAGCGCACCCGCAGCACGCCCACATAGAGTTCGATCACCGCTTTGGGCAGCACGGCCAGCGCCAGCAGCTGCAGCAGCGGCGCGCCCTGCGCGGCGTACCCGTGCCCGAACAGCTCCAGCGCCACCGGGCACAGCGCCACCACCACCGCCACCGTGGGCGTCATCAGCATGAACGTGCGCCGCAGCGCCGCCCGGGTGGAGGCGGCCAGCACCGACGCGTCGAAAGAGCCCTCCACGGTCAGCGACAGTGACAGCGTCAGCGCCAGCAACTCCAGCATCATCCCCAGCGCCCAAGCCATCTGAAAGTAGGCGTTGACCTCCGCGTTGTGCAGGTGGGCGGTCACCACCACCGGGATCAGGCTGATGGAGGCGTACTGGAAGATGCCGCCGAGGTAGCCGCCGCCGAAGTAGCGCAGGATCTCCGCCCGGGTGGGCGGGACGGCGCGGGCGCGGGTCTGCTGGACGTGCCGGGGGATCAGCCGGCCGAAGATGACGGCGTTGACCGGCACCAGCGCCACCAGCACCGGCACGAACCACGACAGCACGATGCCGTCGCCGGGGTGCAGCGTCAGCGCCAGCACCGCCAGCAACGCCAGCTTGGCCACCCCGAACACTAAGTTGATCACCGGGACCCAGGTGGCGTGCCGCAGCCCGGTGAACACCGCCTCCTGCTGGTTGAACAGGTTCCACGACACCGCCAGCAGCAGGAACCACGCCCCCGGCAGCCAGCCGTCCAGGTGCGCGTACACCGGCGCCCGCGGCGGCACCACCAGCAAAAAGCCCAGCGCCAGCGCCAGCGCCGCCGCCGCCCCGGCCCCGTAGCAGCCGAGCACCAGCTTTCCGGTGTGGTGGGCGCTTTGCGGGACGAACCTGATCAGCAGGAAGTTGAGCATGGTCGCGCCGCCGACGAACATGATCGCCTGGATGACCGCCCAGTTGCGGCCCACCACCCCGGGATCGTGGTCGTACAGCAGCGCCGCCAGCGCCCAGTAGACCAGGCCTAACAGCCCGGTGAACGCCCCGTTGGCCACCAGCGCATAGGCGTTGCGGAACAGCGGGTTGGCCATGTCGCCGCGGAGCCCGCTGATCACCGTCCGGACCGGGTTGCGCCCGATCCTCCCCGGCGCTGCGGCGGGCGGCTCGAGCCGTGTCCTGGTGCGCGTCATGCCCGTGCCGCCCCCACTTGCCGGGCCGCGTACCGCAGCCTGCGGACGACCGCATAACCCTTGGTCAGCATGCGGTCGAAGGCGTATGTGCGCAGCAGGGCGCCGCCTTCGACCACCTTGGCGAAGGCGTCGATGCCCATGCCGCGGCTCACGGTGAGCCGGGGTGTGGCGAACACGTCCTCCCTGCGGGGCAGCCGGTTGGCGACCGCGCAGGCGGAGGCGTAACCGGCCCGGGCCACCGCGCGCCGCACCCGGGCGCTGGAGTAGCCGTAGGGGTAGGCCATCGTGGTGACCGGGCGGCCCAGCCGGTCCTCCAGCAGAGCCTTGCTGCAGGTCAGCTCGTGGGCCAACGCCGCGTCCGGGAGCTGGTCGAGCTGGGGGTGGCTGTGGCTGTGCCCGCCGATCTCGATCCCGCACTCGGCCGCCTCCCGGACCTGCGACCACGACAGCGTCCGGTCCAGCGGCCGGCCGGCCGCCTCCGCGCCGGCGTCGGCCAGCCAGCCGGTGGTGACGAAGACGGTCGCGGTCAGCCCCAGGCGCTGCAGCACCGGCAGCGCCTGCTCGTGGAAGTCGGCGTACCCGTCGTCAAAGGTGATCGCCACCGCTTTGGCGGGCAGGCGGGCCGGATCGCCGGCCAGCGCCGAGACGGGCACGGCGACAAAACCGCGCTCGACCAGCAGCGCCATCTGCTCGGCGAACGCGCCCGGGTCCACCGACAGCCGCCGGGTGGCCCGCGCCGGGCGCGCGCTGACCGAGTGGTACATCAGCACCGGCACCGGGGGACGGTTCACCGGCCCGCCTCCCTCGCACGCCGCGGGCGGAGCGCACCGGCCGTCCCGACCGCATACCCCCAGGCGGTCCAGACCAGCCCGACCGCGATGGCGCCGGCCCGGCCGAGCCCGGCCGCATCGCCGCGCAGCGCCGCGCCCAGCCCGGCGGCGGCCCCGCGCGGCAGGGTCCGCAGCGCGTGGGCGCGTTCGCTGGCCAGCCCGTCCCGGGTGCCGACGCTGCGGGTGACCAGCGCCTTCGACAGCCCCTCGGCATAGCAGCGCTGCCGGAAATAGGAAAAACGCGCCCGCTCCGGCGGGACCCGGTGCCAGATCACCGCCGCGTCCTCATACACCAGCTCCCAGTCCGGCCGGCGCTGCCGCAGCCTGATGCAGAACTCGGTCTCCTCGCAGCCCAGCGGCCTTTTGTGGTGGCTGCGGCCGATGCCGCCGGCGAACCCGCCGGCCACCTCGAACGCCTCCTTGCGGAAGGAGGCGTTGCCGCCCATCAGGTTGCGGATGGGGCCCGGGCGCATGCCCCGGTAGGTGCAGCCGACCGTCCAGTCGAACTCGGCGGGGAACCAGCCCGGCCGCCGCCCGGCCTCGACGTGCTCGCCCTCCAGCAGGCCCCGGCCGGCCCGGCGGCGCAGCTCGGCGGCGGACGGCGAACCCGGCCACAGCGCCAGGGTGCGCCCGCCGACCCCGGCCACGTCCGGGTCGTCGTAGTGCTTGGCGAAGGCCGCCAGCCAGTCCGGCGCGGCCACCGCATCGTCGTCCAGGAACGCCACCACGTCCCCGCGCGCCACCGACACGCCGGTGTTCTTGCCGCCCGACAGCCCGCGCTGCTGGGCGTTGGCCACCACGGTCACATCGGGCAGCGACCGCTTCAGCCGGGCGTGCAGGACCGGGTTGTGGTCGACCACGCAGATGATCTCGTGCGGCTGGTGCCGCTGGGCCCGGACCGATGCCACCGCGGCGTGGATGTCGTTCCAGCGCCGCTCGGTGTAGACGCAGATGACCACCGAGATGTTCACTTGCGCCTCACCGTGGCCGAACGAAGCCGGGCATAGGCCTTCAGCACGCGGTCTGCGCGCTGGTACATCCTCCGGTCGCGCAGCACGATGTCGCGCGCCTTGTTCAGCGGCGCGGTGCGCGCCCAGTGCAGCGCCACGCCCCCGCAGTGGCGCGACAGCGGGCGGGCGATGCGTCCTTCGGCGATGGGGATCTGCCGGCTGGTGAACCCTTCCTTGAACTCCTTGCCGCCGCGTCCCATGGCGATCTCGGTGATGCCGGCCGCGGCGCAGCTGCGCGCCAGGTGCAGGTGGCCGATCATGCCGGGCGAGTACTTGGCGAAACGGGGGTCGTAGGCGGGGAACCATCCGGCCATCACCTGCCCGCAGCGCAGCCCGAAGTGCGCCGACACCGGCTGGTCCCCGGCGTACAGGACGCTGAGCACGCCGAAGCCGGTGCGGTGGAAGTGCCGCAGCAGCGCCACGATCCACGGCCGGGCGAACCGGTCGGTGCGGCCGGTGCGGTTGTACTGGTCGGACTTCCAGGCCATCAGCCGGGTCAGTTCGGCCTCCTCTCGGCAGTCGAAGACGTAACGCACCTCTCCGACCTCGCGGCCGAGCTTGCGCTCCTTGTAGCGGATGGTGCGGTGGGTCTTGGGCGCCGCCCGGCGGACCTGCTCGGCGAACGCCTCGAAGCCTTCGGACAGGTCCATGACCGGCTCCAGGCGGCGCACGGTGTGGTACGGCGCGAAGGTGGGCTGGTGGGCCAGCAGGTGGTCGAAGTCCCACACCCCCAGTCCGCAGGCCTTGAGCAGCCGCCGGGCGTCCAGGCACAGCTCGGGCGGGGCGATGAGGGCCTGCAGGTCGGTCAGCCCGAACCCCACCGGGTGCCCGATGCCCGCCCGGCCCCGTTCGAAGGGGAAGAAGGCGACCACCTTGTCGCCGTCCTCGACGACCGCGACCCGCACCCGAGGCCGCAGCCGCGCCACGCCCAAGGTGAACTCCGGGGCCAGGAACGGATTGCCCAGCTCGGGATCGGTCTGCTGCAGTTCGCGCCATCGGGTCAGCTCGGCCTCGCCGAGCTCACCGGGACGGAGCACGGTGATCTTCATGTGCCGGTCCTCACTCCGCGGCGGCGCTCAGCGAGGGCAGCGGCTCGGGCTCGGCGACCTGCGGCTCCTGCCGCAGCGGCCCCTTGAAACGCAGCCGGATCATGGTCTTGAGCACCCGCCAGCCGTCCCGGAAGGTGTTGAGGTTGGACTGCCCGTGCCGGCGCTCGGTCTCATGGCTGGGCACTTCGGCGATCTTCAGCCCGGCGCGGACGGCGTTGACGCACATCTCGGTCTCGATCTCGAAACCGGTGGACTCCAGGCACAGCCTCTCCACCGCCGAGCGGCGCAGGGCCACATAGCCGTAGCACAGGTCCGACCAGTTCTGGCCGTACAGCAGGTTGGCCAGGCGGGTGAGCATCCGGTTGCCGAGGCTGCGCAGCCCGGTCAGGTCGTCGGAGCCGCCGCCGCAGCCGTAGCGGGTGCCCTTGACGAAGTCGAAGCCCCGGCACAGCAGGGCCAGGAAGGAGTCGAACTCGGCCGGGTCCATGCTGCCGTCGGCGTCCAGCATGATCAGCAGGTCGCCGGTGGCCGCGGCCATCCCGGTGCGCATCGCCGCGCCCTTGCCGGCCGGCGGCTCCACGATGATCTTGGCGTCGGGGCGGATGGCCAGCGCCACCTCGACGGTGCCGTCGGTGGACTGGCCGTCGACGATGATGACCTCGTCCACCGCGGTCAGCCGCGGCATGAGCCAGCGCAGGTTGTCGGCCTCGTTGAGGGTCGGGATCACCGCGGTGACCGTGGGCCACTGAACCCGGCGGCCGCCCGGCTCCGGCCGTCTGCGCGGGTGCAATACGGGAACTCTATGCGGGCCGTCGGCCGTTTCCACCATTGCGGGACTTCGGGAGTGCACGGCATTCCCCGGAGCCGGTCGGTGCGCAGTCCCAGCGGAAGGAGGGGCGATTTCTGAAGTTCTGGCGATTCGCACGGAACACTCCCTGAGGTGACGCAGGACTAGTGCCTACCTGCATCACTTCCACCGAATGGGGGCTGGGCACTGCAAAGGAGGGTTCAGAGGACTCTGAAAAAAATCGAGGTGATATTTCCGGGCAAGGTCGCTGATATCGGCCATTGCCCAGTCGGCTGGGAATGCCCGTGATCTTTCCGGTTGAACCGGCTATGCCGGTCGGCGGGCTGCGACGCTCGGCGGTGGTCTGCGCGCATTACCGCCGCATTTTCCGCCGCATTTCGCCCGACGGCGGCCATACCGGCCTTTGCGGTCGGCGGTCCGGCCGCGGAGGTCAGCGGGTCAGATGCGGCAGCGTCCCCAGCGGGACGTGCAGCCACGACGGCCGGTTGCGGGCCTCATAACGCACCTCGTAGACCGCCTTGTCCAGCTCGAAGGCGCGCAGCAGCACCCGGTGGGCGTCCGGGTCGGGGCCGCCGCCCAGCGCATACCCCCGGCAGAAGGCGGTGCGGTTGCGGTCGGCCCACTCGCGGGCCCGGCCCTCCAGCAGCATGGCCTGCCCGGAGTCCTCACGCGGGCCGGACACCGGCTCCCGGTGGCCGGCGAGCAGGAACCGCGCCGCGTATTCGAAGGAACGCAGCATCCCCGCCACATCCCGCAGCGGGTGGGCGGGGGCCTGACGCTCGGCCGGGGTCCGCGCCGGCTCCCCCTCGAAGTCCAGCAGCACCCAGCCCCGCTCGGTGCGCAGCACCTGCCCCAGGTGGTAGTCCCCGTGGATCCGCTGCACCGAGACCGGCCGCTGCAGCTCCGCCAGCTCCCGGTAGGCCGCTTTGATCGCCTCGGCGTACTCCGCCAGCTCCGGCACGTCCGCGCAGGCGGCGTCCAGATGCTCGACCATGCGGGCGGCGGTCTCCCGCAGCGCCTGCGGCGGCACCCGGCGCACTCCGAACGCCTCGGCCAGATCCCGGTGCACCTGCGCGGTGGCGGTGCCCAGCCGCTCGGCCTCGCCGGCGAAGTCGCCGCCGGCCTGCTCGGCGGGCACCAGCGGGTCGCTGGCGTACAGGTCGCGCACGCTGGTGGTGGCCAGCTGCCAGCCGTCGGTGGCGGTGCGCAGGAACTCCGACAGCATGCCGACCGTGGCGACGTCATCGCCCAGGCGCATCTCCGCCCAGCCGTGCAGCCGGGGGATGTGCACGGAGCCGGCCCGCGTCAGCGCCAGGTTCAGCTCCAGGTCCGGGTTCACGCCGGGGGTGATCCGGCGGAACATCTTGTAGATATAGGTCTCGCCGAACACCAGTGAGGTGTTGCTCTGCTCGGCGGAGGAGACCAGCGAGGTCAGCTCGGTCTCGATCGTCGCGCCCGGCACCCGGTGGAAGCTCAGCGGGTGCACCTCGGCCTGCGCGGCGATGTTGCGCAGCAGGACGGCGGTCAGCTCCGGGTCGTGCACGGCGTCATAGACGTGCGTCCCGTCCGATGCCAGGATCTCGGCATAGCGCAGTCGGTCCGGCAGGTGGTCGCGGAAACCCAGCAGCAGCTGGTAGATGTCGCGGTCGCCGTCCTGACTCACCTCGACGAGGGTGTGCCGCAGCCCGGGGCCGCCGGCGGCGGACCCGGCGGCCGGTGCGGTCAGTTCCGTGCCGGTGACGATCCGGACCCCGGTGATCGGCCTGCCCTTTCCCGCGAACCAGCGCTGCCGCGGAAGCCAGCCGATCAGGGCCTGTTCGATCGAGCGGTCGGGCGGCCGCACAGATCACCTCACTTCGCCGTCTGCCGGGTCTCCTGCGAGGGATCCGCGGGGAAGTCCGCACCCCGGTCGGACTGTTCCCGCAGTGACTGCTCGGCGGCGCCGGAGCCGTCGGGCCAGCCGCCGGGCGGCGGCGGCAGCACGAACCAGTAGAAGCCGTGACCGGGCAGGGTGAGCAGGTAGGGCAGCTCGCCGATCGCCGGGAACTGCACCCCGCCCATGCACTCCACCGGGGTGCAGCCTTCGAAGCGGCGCAGGTCCAGCTCCACCGGCTGCGGGAAGCGCGAGAGGTTGTTGACGCACAGCACCCGGTCGTCGCCGTACTCGCGCACGAAGGCCAGCACGCTGGGGTTGGAGGCCGGCAGCTCCACATACGAGCCCAGCCCGAACACCGGGTGCCGCTTGCGGATCTCGATCATCTTGCGGGTCCAGTTCAGCAGCGAGCCGGGGTTGCGCTGCTGGGCCTCCACGTTGACCGCCTGGTACCCGTAGATCGGGTCCATGATCACCGGCAGGTAGAGCCGGGCCGGGTCGCAGCGGGAGAAGCCGGCGTTGCGGTCGGGCGTCCACTGCATCGGGGTGCGCACGCTGTCGCGGTCGCCCAGCCAGATGTTGTCGCCCATGCCGATCTCGTCGCCGTAGTACAGCACCGGCGATCCCGGCAGCGACAGCAGCAGCGCGGTGAACAGCTCCAGCTGGTTGCGGTCGTTGTCCAGCAGCGGGGCCAGCCGGCGCCGGATCCCGATGTTGGCCTTCATCCGCGGGTCCTTGGCGTACTCGGCGTACATGTAGTCCCGCTCTTCGTCGGTGACCATCTCCAGCGTCAGCTCATCGTGGTTGCGCAGGAAGATGCCCCACTGGCAGTTCTCGGGGATCTTGGGGGTCTGCGCCATGATCTCGGAGATGGGGTAGCGCTGCTCGCGCCGCACCGCCATGAAGATCCGCGGCATCACCGGGAAGTGGAAGGCCATGTGGCACTCGTCCCCGCCGGTGGCCGGGTCGCCGAAGTACTCCACCACGTCGGCCGGCCACTGGTTGGCCTCGGCCAGCAGCACCCGGTCCGGGTACAGCCGGTCCACTTCGGCGCGCACCCGCTTCAGATAGGCGTGGGTCTCCGGCAGGTTCTCGCAGTTGGTGCCCTCGCGGGCGTACAGGTAGGGCACCGCGTCCAACCGGAACCCGTCGATGCCCAGGTCCAGCCAGAACCGCAGCACCTCCAGCATCGCCTCTTGCACCGCCGGGTTGTCGTAGTTGAGGTCCGGCTGGTGGGAGAAGAAGCGGTGCCAGTAGTACTGGCCGCGCACCGGGTCGTAGGTCCAGTTGGACACCTCGGTGTCGACGAAGATGATCCGCGCGTCCGGGTACTTGTCGTCGGTGTCGGACCACATGTAGAAGTCGCCGTACGGCCCGTCGGGGTCCGTGCGGGACGCCTGGAACCAGGGGTGCTGGTCGCTGGTGTGGTTCATCACCAGGTCGGCGATGACGCGGATGCCCCGCCGGTGCGCCTCATCGACCAGCTCCACGAAGTCGCCCAGATCGCCGAACTCCGGCAGGATCTTGGTGTAGTCGCTGATGTCGTAGCCGCCGTCCCGCAGCGGCGACTGGTAGATCGGCAGCAGCCAGATGCAGTCGATGCCCAGCCACTGCAGATAGTCCAGCCGGTTGATGAGGCCGCGCAGGTCTCCGGTGCCGTCGTCGTTGGAGTCGCTGAACCCGCGCACCAGCACCTCGTAGAAGACCGCGTGCTTGTACCAGTAGGGGTCGCGCGGCTTTTCGTGGGTGAAGGTGTCGGGGATGGGGTCCCCGGTCATCTGCACCGCGTCGGAGGGCACGTCGCCGAACGACTCGGCCACGTGCTCGGCGTGGGTGTGGCCTCGCAGGTCGGGGCCGCTGTGTTCCTCCGGCATCAGGCCGGACGGCGTCTCGGTCAACTCTTGCTGCTCCGAAGCGTGAGGATGTGGGCAGGGTGAACGTGCGGGTCGAGCCGCACATAGTTGGACTGGCCCCACTCGTAGGTCTCGCCGGACAGCTCGTCGGTCACCGCGAACCGGTCCGGCCAGTCCAGCCCGAGCGCGGGCATGTCCAGGTGGACGGTGGCCTCGCGGACCTGGTGGGGGTTGAGGTTGACGACGACCAGCACCACATCGCCCTCCAGGCGCTTGGAGTAGCAGATCAGCTCCGGCTGGTCGACGTGGTGGAAACGCAGGTTCCGCAGCCTGTGCAGTGCGGGGTGCTCACGCCGGAAGGCGTTGAGCTTGGTGATCAGCGGGGTGATGGTGCGGCCCTCGCGTTCGGCCGCCTCCCAGTCCCGGGGCCGGTACTGGTACTTCTCCGAGTCCCGGTACTCCTCGCTGCCGGGACGCAGCGGGGTGTTCTCGATCAGCTCGTACCCGGCGTACATGCCCCAGGTGGGTGAGAGCGTGGCGGCCAGGATGGCGCGGATCTCAAAGGCCGGCCGCCCGCCGTGCACCAGGTACTCGTTGAGGATGTCGGGGGTGTTGACGAACACGTTCGGCCGCATGTAGACCGCCGCGTCCCCCGCCAGCTCCCGGAAGTACTCCTCCAGCTCCTGGCGGGAGTTCTTCCAGGTGAAGTAGGTGTAGGACTGGTGGAAGCCGATCTTGGCCAGGGTGTGCATCATGGCCGGCCGGGTGAACGCCTCGGCCAGGAACAGCACGTCCGGGTCGGTGGAGGCGATGTCGGCCAGCAGCCGCTCCCAAAAGTGCACCGGTTTGGTGTGCGGGTTGTCCACCCGGAAGATCCGCACCCCGTGGGACATCCAGAACCGGACGATCCGCTTGACCTCCTGGTAGATGCCCTCCGGGTCGTTGTCGAAGTTCAGCGGGTAGATGTCCTGGTACTTCTTGGGCGGGTTCTCGGCGTAGGCGATGGTGCCGTCGGCGCGGCGGGTGAACCATTCGGGGTGCTCGGTGACCCAGGGGTGGTCGGGGGAGCACTGCAGCGCCAGGTCCAGCGCCACCTCCAATCCCAGCTCGCCGGCGTAGGCGACGAACGCGTCGAAGTCCTCGATGGTGCCCAGGTCGGGGTGGACGGCGTCGTGCCCGCCCTCGGGCGAGCCGATCGCCCACGGGGAGCCGGGGTCGTAGGGGCCGGCGGTGAGGCTGTTGTTGGGGCCTTTGCGGAAGGTCCGCCCGATGGGGTGGATCGGCGGCAGGTACACCACGTCAAAGCCCATGGCGGCGATGGCCGGCAGCCGTTTCATCGCTGTTCGGAACGTTCCCGACATGGGGCCGCGGCGTCCCATCGGGTCGAAGGAGGCCCCTTCCGAGCGGGGGAAGAACTCATACCAGGAGCCGTACAGCGCCCGCTCGCGGTGCACCGCCAGCGGGAACCACTCGGTGGTGGTGACCAGTTCGCGCAGCGGGTAGCGCAGCAGCAGGTCGCTGATGTCGGGGGCGAGCGCCGCCTCCAGGCGTTCGCGGCGGGGGATGGTCGGGTCGGCCAGGTCGCGGGCCAGGCGGGAGACGGGCGGGCGCTCGTGCGCGGGCATCTGCTCGGCGGCCCGCTCGAACAGCCGGGCGCCCTCGATGAACATCAGCTCCACGTCCTGGCCGCGCGGGATCTTGATCTGCGCGTCGTGCCGCCAGTGCGCGATCGGGTCGCCCCAGGCCTCCACCCGGAAATGCCACATGCCCGGCTCGGTCGGGGTGACCTCGGTGGCCAGCCGGTCCAGCCCCGGGGCGATCTCGCGCATGGGCAGCGGCGGGGAGATCACGCCCGCCGGGTCGCGCAGCACCACCCCGGCGCCCAGCTTCTCGTGTCCTTCGCGGAACACCGTGGCGCTGACCTCGAAGGTCTCGCCGACCACCGCCTTGGCGGGCCAGCGGCCGCAGTTGACCACCGGCTGCACGTCCAGGATCGGGATCCGTCCGATCACAGTTTTGGCAGACACCGTCGCTTTCCGTGAGGGGCGGTTTTTGGGCAAATTCTGATCCCTTTCGATCTCCTGGTCAACCCGCATACCTCACCCCTTGCCTGATCCTTGCCGCCAAAACGGGAACAATCGCCCGGCCATCGGTCATCCAGAGATGACATGCCCGCCCTCGAGGCCGGATCGCGCAGCCGCTCACGTTAACTTTCGGCAACGTCTTGCGCTCAGTCCCCTTTGCCCGGCGGGCGGGCACGTCAGGGGCCGGTATCGCGGCGGTGAAGCCCGCGGCCCGCGCGGGCGGGCGCAGGACGGCCGATCTTCCCGTCCCATGGGGCCGGACGGCCCGGGAACGATCGACAACGGCAGTATTCGGTAACCCTTGCCCGGAACCGGCCGGGTGGGGGTCGCCAGGTGAGCCCTCCAACGCATAGCGTGAGCAGACGTGAAGGCAATCCGACGACTCACCGTCCGCACCGTCCTGCCGGAACCGCTGCGCGGCCTGGAGGAACTCGTCCTCAACCTGCGCTGGTCATGGCACCACGAGACGCTGGACCTGTTCCGTTCGGTGGACCCCGGACTGTGGGAGTCCGTCCAGCAGGACCCGGTCCGGCTGCTCGGCGAGGTGGACCCGGCCCGCCTGGCGGCGCTGGCCGAGGACCGCCGCTTCCTGCGCCGGCTGGACGCCGCCCTGGACGATCTGCACGACTATCTGACCTCGCCGCGCTGGTACCAGAGCGCCGGCGCGGACGGACCCGCCGCCATCGCCTACTTCTCGCCCGAGTACGGCATCACCGCGGCGCTGCCGCAGTACTCCGGCGGGCTGGGCATCCTGGCCGGCGACCACCTCAAGACCGCCAGCGACCTGGGCGTGCCCATCATCGGGGTGGGCCTGCTGTACCGGCACGGCTACTTCTCCCAGTCGCTGTCCCCGGACGGCTGGCAGCTGGAGCACTACCCGGCCATCGACCCCAACGGGCTGCCGCTGACGCTGGTGCGCGAGGACGACGGCGCCCCGGTGCGGGTCTCCATCGCCCTGCCCGAGGGCC
The DNA here is from genome assembly GCF_001896795.1 of Thermomonospora sp. CIF 1. Taxonomy (NCBI): domain Bacteria; kingdom Bacillati; phylum Actinomycetota; class Actinomycetes; order Streptosporangiales; family Thermomonosporaceae; genus Thermomonospora; species Thermomonospora sp. CIF 1. The sequence continues at coordinate 427,758 of NZ_MOYN02000022.1, read as the reverse complement.
GCGTCCTCAACGCCCAGGTCTGGCTGGCCCGGGTCGGGCGGGTGCCGCTGCTGCTGCTGGACTCCGACGTGGAGGACAACGACCCGGCCGCCCGCGACGTCACCGACCGGCTGTACGGCGGCGGCACCGAACACCGGCTGCTGCAGGAGATGCTGCTGGGCATCGGCGGGGTGCGGGCCATCCGCGCCTACTGCCGCATCAGCGGGCACCCGGCCCCGGAGGTGTTCCACACCAACGAGGGCCACGCCGGGTTCCTGGGCCTGGAACGCATCCGCGAGATGATCGCCGACCACGGCCTGTCGTTCGACGAGGCGCTGGAGGCGGTCCGCGCCGGGACCGTGTTCACCACCCACACCCCCGTCCCGGCCGGCATCGACCGTTTCCCCCGGGAGCTGATCGGCAAGTACTTCGGCGGGTCGGCCGCGCTCGGCGAGGTGCCGGTGGACCGGGTGCTGAGCCTGGGCGAGGAGACCTACCCCGACGGCGACCGCACCGTGTTCAACATGGCCGTCATGGGCATGCGGCTGGGCCAGCGGGTCAACGGCGTCTCCCGGCTGCACGGCGAGGTCAGCCGGGAGATGTTCGGCGGCCTGTGGGGCGGCTTCGACACCGACGAGGTGCCCATCGGCTCGATCACCAACGGGGTGCACGCCGAGACCTGGGTGGCCCGCGAGATCATGGACCTGGCCGCCCGCGAAGTGCCCTCGATCATGGAGGGCCACGGTTGGAACGGTGTACTGGACGTCCCCGAAAGCGAGATCTGGCGGGTGCGCCGCATCCTGCGCGAGCGGCTGGTGCTGGACGCCCGCCGCCGGCTGCGCGCCTCCTGGAAGCAGCGCGGCGCCTCCGAGGCCGAGCTGGCCTGGATCGACGAGGCCCTCGACCCGGACGTGCTGACCATCGGGTTCGCCCGCCGGGTGCCCTCCTACAAGCGCCTGACGCTGATGCTGCGCGACCCCGACCGGCTGCGCGCGCTGCTGCTGGACCCCGAACGCCCGGTGCAGATCGTCATCGCCGGCAAGGCGCACCCGGCCGACGAGGGCGGCAAACGGCTGATTCAGGACATCGTCCGCTTCGCCGACTCCGAGGACGTGCGGCACCGCATCGTCTTCCTGCCCGACTACGACATGGCGCTGGCCCAGGTCATGGTGGCCGGTTGCGACGTGTGGATGAACAACCCGCTGCGCCCGCTGGAGGCCTGCGGCACCTCCGGGATGAAGGCCGCCCTCAACGGCGGGCTCAATTTGTCCATCCGGGACGGCTGGTGGGACGAGTGGTACGACGGCCAGAACGGCTGGGCGATCCCCTCCGCCGACGGCCTGTCCGACCCCGACCGCCGCGACCAGCTGGAGGCCGCCGCGCTGTATGAGCTGATCAGCGACCATGTGGCGGTGATGTTCTACGACCGCGACGGCGCCGGGCTGCCCCGCCGCTGGCTGGAGATGGTCAAGCACACCCTGGCCACGCTCGGCCCCAAGGTGCTGGCCACCCGGATGCTGCGCGACTATGTGCGCGAGCTGTACACCCCGGCGGCCCGCTCGGCCCGCGCCATGGCGGCCGACGGCTACGCCGGCGCCCGGGAGCTGGCGGCCTGGAAGCACCGGGTGATCAAGGCCTGGCCCGGTGTCGCGGTCGACCACGTGGAGTCGGCGGGGGAGGAGAGCCCGCACGTCGGCGAGCGCCTGACGGTGCGCGCGGTGGTCAACCTGGGCGACCTGAAGCCCGAAGACGTGCTGGTGGAGGCCGTCTACGGACGGGTGGACGCCTCCGACTCCATCGTCTCCCCGTCCCACCTGGAGCTGACCGGCGAGGGCGGTGAGAACGGCCGGATCCGCTACACCGGGGAGATCCCGCTGGACCGCACCGGCCCCTTCGGCTACAGCGTCCGCGTCGTCCCCCGGCACCGGCTGCTGGCCGGCCCCGCCGAACTGGGCCTGGTCGCCCTGCCGCCGGCACCGGTGGGGATGACCAACGGCGACCTGCGCTGAGCGAGGCGACCGGAGCGGACCACCGCGCACCCGCCGGCCCGCTCAGGCGGGCGGCGCCGGCGTGCCCGCCGAAGCGGTGCCGATCGCCCGGTGAGCCTCTGCAACGCGCCGTTTCCGCAAGCCGCAGGACGCCGCCCCGGGCACCCTTTCGCCGGGCGGCGGGCGCCGCAGGGCTTTCGGCCTGCGCCCGGCACGGAAGAGCGGCCGTATGGACGCCGCTCACGCGCGGGACATCGCCTCGTAGGCCGGTCTCAGCACGTCGGTCAGCGGGCGGCGACGGATCTTGATCGCCGGCGGGTCCAGCAGCTGCAACAGCAGGTCGGGCGGGGCGGGCGCGGCATGCTCGCGCGGCTCGGCCGGAGCGGGGCCGGCCGTCCAGAACCCGGCGGCGCGCAGCGGCTCGTCCCCGACGTCGAACGGATCGGGCGCGTCCTTTGCGGACGCCTGGCGCAGCCCGTGCAGCAGCCGCTCCCGCGAACCTCCCCGCCAGGTGAGGAGCAGGGACGGATCGCGGTCGAACGCCTCGGCGAGCAGGCAGAGCACGGCCGCCGCATGCTCGCACGGCTCCCCGTAGCCGGGGCACTCGCACATCAGGTGCAGGTCATGGGGCGAGTCCGGCAACAGCGGCACGCCCGCCTGAGCGAACGCCCACTCCAGTTCCGGCGGCGTCTCCCCCTCCAGCAGGCGGGCGCGCAGCAGCGGCTGGGAGGCCAGTTCCGCCGCCACCGCCCGCCAGGAGCCCTCATCGATGGGGCCGACGCCGATCGCCACCCCGTACGGTTCCGGCCCGAGCACCCGGGCGCTCACCTCATGGGGACGCACCCGAAGATCCTTCACCCGCCCCTGACGCGCGTACGTCCACCCCCGGTGCAGCCGGCCGTGATCGGTGAACGACCCCAGCACGTCCAGGAAGCGCCGCGACCACCACATCCGCCCGGCGTCGTCACCCGCCGCGGCGGCCCCTCCGTCACCCGCCGTCAACCGCTCACCGCCTCCGGCGACAGCCGCAGCACCTCGCGCAGCTCGGCCACCGACAGCCGGGTCAGCCAGTCCTCACCGGTGGCCACCACGCTGCCGGCCAGCGCCTTTTTGCGCTCGATCATCTCCTCCACCCGTTCCTCCAGGGTGCCGACGCAGATGAGCTTGCGGACCTGCACATCGCGGGTCTGGCCGATGCGGAAGGCCCGGTCGGTGGCCTGGTCCTCCACCGCCGGGTTCCACCAGCGGTCGATGTGCACCACGTGATTGGCCGCCGTCAGCGTCAGGCCCGTCCCGGCGGCCTTCAGCGACAGCAGGAACACCGCCGGCTCCGCCTCCTCCTGGAAACGCCGGACCAGATCATCGCGCACGCGGCGGGGCGTGCCGCCGTGCAGCCACAGCACCGGGCAGCCCAGCCGGGCCGCCAGGTACGGCTGCAGCATCGCGCCGAACTCGGCGTACTGGGTGAACGCCAGCGCTTTTTCGCCCCGCTCGACGACCTGGGCGCAGATCTCCTCCAGCCGCTCCAGCTTCCCCGACCGGCCCGCCAGGCGCGAGCCGTCCCGAAGCAGCTGCGCCGGATGGTTGCACACCTGCTTGAGCCGGGCCATCGTCGCCAGCACCAGCCCGCGCCGCGCCGCGCTCGAGCCGGCCTCGGCGATCTGCGCCAGCATGTCGTCCACCGTCGCCTGGTACAGCGACGCCTGCTCGGCGGTCAGATTGCAGTAGACCTTGATCTCCTGTTTGTCCGGCAGGTCGGAGATGATCGCAGAGTCGGTCTTCAGCCGCCGCAGGATGAACGGCCCGGTGATGCGCCGCAGCTCGGCCAGCGCCCGCCGGTCGCCCCGCTCCTCGATGGGGACGGCGAAGCGCTCCCGGAAGACCCGCCGGGGGCCCAGCAGCCCCGGGTTGGCGAACTCCATGATCGACCACAGCTCGGTCAGGTGGTTCTCCACCGGGGTCCCGGTCAGCGCGATGCGGGTGCGCGCCGGGATGCTCCGCACCGCCCGCGCCTGCAGCGTCCCGCTGTTCTTGAGCGCCTGGGCCTCGTCGCAGACCACCCGCTCCCAGGTGATCCCGGCGAGCAGGGCGGCGTCCCGCGCCGCCGTCCCGTAGGTCGTCAGCACCAGGTCGGCCCGCGCCGCGGCCTCGGCCAGCGCTTTGCCCCGGTGGCGTCCGCCGCCGTGGTGGACGTGGACCCGCAGCCCGGGGGTGAACCGGGCCGCCTCCCGCTGCCAGTTGCCCACCAGCGACATCGGCAGCACCGCCAGCGTGGGCGCGACATCGGGGTTGTGCAGACGCTCGTGGACCAGCAGCGCCAGCGTCACCACCCCCTTGCCCAGGCCCATGTCGTCGGCCTGGATCGCCCCCAGTCCGAGTGAGCTCATGAACGCCAGCCAGGCCAGGCCCCGCTCCTGGTAGGGACGCAGCGTCCCCTTGAAACCCTCCGGCGTGGCGATGGGGGTCAGCCGCCGCTCGGCCTGGCCCGACAGCAGGTCCGCCGGCGGCCCGTCGGCATCGACGCCCAGCAGGGGCAGGGCGTCGCCGCCGGCGTGGACGGCGGCGCGCACCACCTGCCCGGCGGACATGGCGCCGGTGCGGGGGCGGCGCAGGAAGTCCAGCGCCGCCTCCAGCTGGGCCTCGTCCAGCTCGACCCACCGGCCGCGCAGCCGGACCAGCGGGGCCTTGAGCCGGGCCAGCTCGGTCAGCTCCTCCTCGGTCAGGGGCTGGTCGCCGATGGCCAGGTCCCAGCGGAAGTCGAGCAAAGTGCCCAGGTCGAAACCGGAAGAGGTGACGGCGCCCGGTTCGGGCCGGGTGCGGGCGGTGAGTTTCAGCCCGAGCCGGGGCCGGTCGCCCCAGCGGGGGAGCAGCACGCCGAAACCGGCGGCGGCCAGCAGCGGGGCGGAGCGGCGCAGGAACCGGAAGGCGCCGGTGACGTCCGTGCGCAGTTCGGCGGGGGCGGGGCCGCGCAGGGCCGCGGCCAGCTCGGGGAACAGCCGCAACGCCCGGCCGAGCCCGCTCAGCAGGGCCTCGGCGGCCTCGGGCAGAAAGGGGGCGCCGCCCGCCCAGACGGTGGCGGCGGGGACGTACAGGCTGGGGTCCTCGGTGCTCTGCAGGGCGAACTCGATCCGCCAGGCGTCGCGGTCGCCGGCCGGATCGGGCTCGATCAGCCGGAAACAGGTGCGCAGCGGGCCGGGCGGCCCGGCGGAGGCGGCCCAGGCCGCCAGCTCGGCGCTCAGCCCGTCCAGGTCGTCGCCGGGCTCCCGCAGGACGCGGGGGTCGGGGCCGGTGAGCGCGGACGCCCAGCGTTCGGCGAGGGGCGGCGGGCCGGCCGCCCCGCCTCGGCGCGGTGGCAGCAGCGGGTGGGGGACGACGCCCCGCACCACCGTGTCGGTGAGGCAGCCGAGGGCCTCGCCGAGCACCCGCCCGGCGGGCCGTCCGCCGTCGGCCGCGCGGCAGGCGGGCGGCATCGCGGCGGCCAGCGCTTGGATGAAGGCGGGATCGACCAGGGCGGGCCGCCAGCGGGCGACCGCTTCCCCGTCCTCGCGCAGCAGGGCGGGCAGCACCCGGCCCTGCCGGACGAGCTGCGCGGCGATGCCGGCGAGCAGGGCGAAGAACCGCAGATCGTCCCCTGCGGCGACATCGGTGGCGCGCTCGGTGTGCCCCAGCAGCGCCATGGCGGTCAGCGGGGCGAGCGCCCGCGCCGGCACCCTCCAGGACTGCAGGCGCGGCTCTGCGCCCGCTTCGGGTGACGCCTCGGAGGAAAGAAGCGGACGGCCCGTGACGGTCGGCAGCAGCAGGTCGAGGGTGATCGGTGGGGCGTCGGCGGTGAACGGCGCATAGGAGGTGCCGTCGAAGTCGGCGGTGGCGCAGGGGTGCCACCGGGGGCCGTCTGCTCCGCCGGGGCCGCCGGGCCGTTCGGCCCACAGGCACAGGGCGCCGCCGTGCCAGACGGCGTGGGCGATGAGCATCGGTCATGGCCCCCCGGACGAGGACGGCTGCAGGCGGCCACAGAAGTTAGCAGCGGGCTCTGACATCCCGGGGGTCACTGCGGCACGGGGAGTACCATCCCGGGCATGCATCAGGAATTCCGGACAGCCCTGGTGACGGGCGCCTCCAGCGGCATCGGCGAGGCGTTCGCGGCGCTGCTGGCGGCGCGCGGCACCGACCTGGTGCTGGTGGCGCGCCGCGCGGACCTGCTGGAACGGCTGGCCGGCCGCCTGGCCGAGCGGCACCGGGTGGGGGTGCAGGTGCTGCCCGCCGACCTCACCGACCCCGCCCAGCTGGAGCGGGTCGAGCGGAAATTGCGCGGTGAACCGGTGGACCTGCTGATCAACAATGCCGGTTACGGCGCGTTCGGGGCGTTCGCCGAGATTCCCTTGGAAGACCAGCTCAAGGAGATCGACCTGAACGTGCGGGCGGTGGTGCGGCTGACTTACGCGGCACTGCCGAGCATGATCGAACGCGGGCGGGGCGGCGTGCTCAATGTGGCCTCCATGTCGGCCTTCACCCCGTCCCCGGGAAGCGCGACATACGGGGCGACCAAAGCGTACGTGCAGGCTTTCACCGAAAGCCTGCACGCGGAATTGCAGGGCAAGGGCGTGCACGTGACGGCGCTGTGCCCGGGGTTCACCCGCACGGACGAGACCGCCGGCCCCAATCTGCTGTGGCTGCGGCGCGTGGACGTGGCCCGCGCGGGGCTGGAGGCGGTGGCCGCCGGACGCGCCTTGTGCGTGCCCGGAGGGCAGTACAAAGCGCTGCTGCCCCTGTTGCGCCTGGCGCCGCGTTTTCTGCTGCGGTCGGCGGTCAATCGGGCGTGGCAACTGGCGGCCGAGACAAAAATCGGCGACTGAAGTGCGCACGATGCGCATAGCCGGTGCCGCCGGGATCCCCCTACGGTGAGCGGACCGCCGTCGGCGCGATCATTTCCCCCATGCCCGGAAGGGTGAGACATGGCCTCCACGCCCGTTGCGAAAAGCCGGTTCGAGCTGCTGATGGAGCTTGAACCGGTGGTGGAGAGGGAACTCGACCGGCACCTGTCCATGGCCGACGAGTGGTTCCCGCACCAGTACGTCCCCTGGAGCCGGGGACGCGACTACGACGGCCCGCTGGGCGGCGAGGAGTGGCGGCCCGAGGACTCCGCGATCAGCCCCGAGGCCCGGGAGGCGCTGATCGTCAACCTGCTCACCGAGGACAACCTGCCGGGCTACCACTACGCCATCTCCCGGATCTTCGGCCGGGAGGGCGCCTGGGGCGCCTGGGTGAACCGGTGGACCGCCGAGGAGAACCGGCACAGCACGGTCATCCGCGACTACCTGACGGTGACCCGCGCGGTCGATCCGGTGGCGCTGGAACGGGCCCGCATGAGGCACATGCAGGGCGGCTATGAGCCCGACCACGGCGAGGACCTGCTGCGCGGCGTGGCCTACGTGTCGTTTCAGGAACTGGCCACCCGGGTGTCGCACCGCAACACCGGAAAGGCGTCCGGCGACCCGGTCTGCGAGCAGATGATGGCGCGGGTGGCCAAGGACGAGAACCTGCACATGATCTTCTACCGGAACCTGCTGGAGGCGGCGTTCCAGATCGATCCCGGCCAGACCATGCGCGCCGTCACCGACGTGGTCAAGGCGTTCCAGATGCCCGGGCACACCATCGACGGCTTTTTGCGCAAATCGGTGGCCATCGCCAACGCCGGCATCTACGACCTGCGGCTGCACCACGACGATGTGCTGATGCCGGTGCTGCGTAAATGGAAGGTCTTCGAGATGAGCGGGCTGACCGCCGAGGGCGAGCGGGCCCGTCAGGAACTGGGCGAATTCCTGGAGCAGTTGGACGCGGCCGCCACCAGGTTCGAGACGCGGCGGGCCGAGCGCCGCGCCCGGCGGGCCGCCCGGGGCGAGTGACGGCGGCCCCTGTGAAGCCGCCCGCGCCCGGGAACCTCGGCCGCTTCGGCGGCGTCCAATGATTGCGTAAGGACGCATCCGGAGGCCCTCACCCGCTCCCGTCCGCCCTTTCACCGGGGCGTCCGTCCCGGACCGGCGGGAGACCGGCGAGCCGGTGGACGAAACGCCGGCCGCAGCGGGCCGGGACGATCCGGTGGAACCGCCCGGTGCGGCGGGCGAAGATAGGGTGGCGGCAGCGATGAAGGGGGTTGTCACGTCCGGGGAGCGCATCGGCCGGTACCGCCTGATCCGCACGCTGGGCGAGGGCGGGATGGGGGTCGTCCACCTGGCGGCCGACCCCGAGGGCCGCAAGGTGGCGATCAAGGTGCTGCGCTCCGCGGTGGCCGGGGACACCGTCGCGCGGCGGCGGCTGGCCCGCGAGGTCGACTCGATGCGCCGGGTGCACAGCCCGCATGTCGCCGAGATCCTGGACGCCGATGTCACCGCGCCCCAGCCCTACATCGTCACCCAGTACGTGCCGGGCCGCACCCTGGAGGAGGTCGTGGAAGGGCCCGACGGAGGCCCGCTGCAGGGCGCGGCGCTGCAGCGGCTGGCGGTCGGGCTGGCCTCGGCGCTGTCGGCGATCCACGGCGCCGGGATCATCCACCGCGACCTCAAGCCCGGCAACGTGATGCTGCTGGACGGCGAGCCCATCGTGATCGACTTCGGGATCGCCCAGGCCGCCGACGCCACCCGGCTGACCGCCACCGGCATGGTGATCGGCACCCCCGGCTACCTGGCTCCGGAGATCCTCGAGGGGGAGGACGCCGGGCCGCCCTCGGACGTGCACGCCTGGGCCGCCACGGTGGCGTTCGCGGCCACCGGCCGCCCGCCGTTCGGCTCCGGCCCGTTCGAGTCGATCTTCTACCGGATCCTGCAGGGACAGCCGGATCTGGACGGGATGCCCCCGGCGCTGCAGCCGCTGATCCGGTCGGCGATGGCGCGCGACCCCTCCCAGCGGCCCACCGCGGTCGAGCTGGTGCAGATGGCCCGGCGGATCCACCTGGAGGCCACCATCACCGACCAGACCCGGGTGGACGCCTCCTCCTGGATGCCGGCCCCGCCGGAGCGGACCGGCCAGACCTCGCCTTCGCGGCCGGACCGGACCGCGCCGCTGCCGGCTCCTCCGCCGGCCCCGGGGCCGCTGTCCGGTCAGGCGCCGCCCGCGCCCGCCCAGCCGGAGGACTTCCGCGGGCTGCTGCCGCCCGCGGCGCCGCCTCCGGGGCCGCCGCCCGGCCCCGCCCCTTACGGCCGTCCCTACGAGCAGACCCCTTACGAGCAGGCCGCCTACGGGCAGGCCGCCTACGGGCAGGGCCCCTACGGTTCCCATCCCCTCTCCCAGGTCCCGCCGCCCGCCGCCCCGCCGGACCCGCAGCCGCAGCCTCAGCCGCGCGGCCCGGCGCCGCCTCCTTATGACCCGTACGCGGCGCCGGTGAGCGAGCGCCCCGCACAGGCCCCGGCGGCCCCGGCGACCAGCCCCGACCCGCCGCCCAAGCCGTACGGCTGGTACCGCTTCCTCAGCTTCACGGTGCTGGCCGCGCTGCTGGGCTTCGCCTACCTGGTGCCGGTGCTGGCCGTGCTGGTCACCATCGGCGGGGTGCTGGTGCTGCGGATGGGCGACTGGGCGGCCAAGGGCATGGACGACCGCCGCACCAGGCGCGGCCCGCGCGCCGGTGATGTGCTGGGCGCGCTGGTGCGGGCGCCGCTGGGCCTGCCGGGGGCGGTCATGGTCACCGGCATGCTGTCGGCGGCGGCCCTGTGCACCGCCTCCGTGCTGTTGATCGCGCTGCTGGTGACCATGCCGCAGATCAGTGCCGCCAAGGGCATCGCGTATGCGGTGATGCTCGTCATCGGCCTGCTGTGCCTGGCGCCGGGCAGCGGCGCCCCGCGCCGCCAACTGGTGCGGCTGTGGGGGGCGGTGGCGCCCCGCCGGGAGATCGCCGCGCCGCTGGCGCTGGCACTGTCACTGTTCGCGGCGGTGCTGATCGGGCTCTCCTATGGCGGCACCCCCGACACCTACCCGGTGGAGGGCCTGAGCGCGCGGCTGGAGGAGCTGCGCGACGGCATCCGGGACCTATGGCCCTGGTGACGGCGCGCCCGCCGGCCGGGCGGGACCGGCAGACGGCCTACGGCCCGCCGCGGGCCCGCTAGGGTCGGGGGCGGGCGGAAGCCGCGCCCCTGAAGCGGCCCTGCTCCGCCCCTGGCTTCCGCACCGGCTGCGCCGTTCCGCGTGACCTTGTGCCGTGTCTCCCTCTTCTTCCGGAGGGGGAGATCTCCCCGCTCTAGGAGTTCTGATGAACCAGCCTTCCAGAGAACTCGTCCCCGGCGGTCGGATAGGCCCCTACCGCCCGCTGTCCCTGCTGGGCGAGAGCGACGCGGGCGTGGTCTACCGGGGCACCGATCCGTCCGGCCGGGATGTGGCGATCAGGGTGCTGCGGCCGGAAGCGGTCAGCGGGGCGGCCGCGCGGCGGCGGCTGGAGCATGAGATCGCGGTGATGCGCCGGGTGCTCAGCCCGCATGTGGTCGATGTGCTGGACGGGGACGCCTCCGCCGAGCGGCCGTATGTGGTCAGCCGCTTCGTCCCCGGGCGCGGGCTGGATGTGCTGGTGGCCGAGGAGGGGCCGCTGCGCGGCGGCGCGCTGCGGCGGCTGGCCCTCGGCCTGGCCAAGGCCCTGGTCGCGATCCACGAGGCCGGAGCGGTGCACCGCGACCTGAGCCCCGCCAATGTGCTGGTGGTCGGGGGAGAGCCGGTCGTCATCGATTTCGGCGTCGCGCAGGCGGTGGACCCCGCCCGGCCGGTTCGGGTGCGCCCTCACCTGGCACCGGAGGTCCGCGACGGCGCACCCGCCACGCCCGCCTCCGACGTGTACGCCTGGGCGGCGACCGTGGCGTTCGCCGCGACCGGCCGCGCGGAGGTCGGGGACGGGGCGCCGGCGGAGGTGCCCGAGCCGTTGCGGGCCGTGCTGCGCGATGCGCTGCGGGCCGACCCGGATGCCCGGCCCACGGCCGCCGAACTGGTCAAGGCGGTGGACGCGGCGGACCTGGGGCCGCAGGAGGCGACCCCGGTCGTGCACGAGCCGGTCCGGTCGACGCCGGTGGAGCGGGCCGTGCGGGCCGCCGCGCCGCCGCGGTCGGCGCGGCCGCGGCCGACGGTGGGGCACGCCTGGTCGCGGCTGCTGGCGGTGCTGGCGGTGGTGCTCATGGCCGCGGTCGCCATCGTGATGCCGGTGGTGGGGATCGTGGCGGCCACGGCGGGGGCGCTGGCGCTGCGCACCTGGGATGCGGCGGCCCTGCGCGGCGGTTCCGGCCGCGCGACGCCGGCTGTGGGGGACGCGGCGCGGGCGGCGCTGTGGACGGCGCTGACGCTGCCCTACGCCGCCGTGGCCGCGGCGGCGGTGGCCTTGGCGCTGGCGTCGCTGGTCATGGTGGGGGTGCGCACTCCGGCGATGGACGCCTGCGCCTGGGGAGCGGGCGCGGGGGCCGCCGTCTTGTGGAGCGGTCCGGGGGTGCGGGCGCCGCGCCGGCAGCTGGAGCGGTTGTTCGGGACGCTGGCGCCGGAGCCGGCGCGGATCGTCCCGGTGGGGGCCGTGCTGGGCGTGCTGATCTTCGCCGCGGTGGTCGGCGCGGTGTCGCTGACCCCCAGTTTCGCCCCGATGTACGGCCTGCAGAACTCGGTGATCGCCGCTTTGGACCGGTTCCAGAGCGCGCTGCCCTGAGCGTCCGTTTCAGGGCTCCGCAAGGGGGCCGTAAGGTGATACCGGTCACTTCGCGGAGTGCTGCCGGATGCGTCTGTTGTGTGGGCAAATGTCGTGGTTGTGGCCGGTGGCCCCGCGGTGACCGGGGGATTTGCCGCGATGCTACTCGCCGGTAACATCTAGGTGCACGGTCCAAAGCCGGGACCCGGAGCCGAAGCCTGTTCGGGTATTTGGCAGTCTGTAGCCCATCAGCTCGCGTCGACCCGCCCGGGCGGCGCCCCGCCCGCTTACGGCGGCCAGAGGAAATGCAGGGAGGTCGGTCGACGGCCATGAACATCGTCGTCTGCGTCAAGCAGGTTCCCGACACGGAGAGCCCGCGCAAGTTGAAGCCCGAGGACAGCACGCTCGACCGCGGTGCCGCGGACGGCGTCATCAACGAGCTCGATGAGTACGCCATCGAAGAGGCGCTGCTCATCAAGGAGAAGCACGGCGGGGAGGTCACCGTCGTGACCATGGGCCCGGAGAAGGCCACCGACTCCATCCGCAAGGCGCTGGCGATGGGCGCCGACAAGGCCGTCCACCTGGTCGACGACGCGCTGGCCGGCAGCGACGCGCTGGGCACCTCCTACGCCCTGGAGAAGGTCCTCGGCCGCACCGGCTTCGACCTGGTGATCCTGGGCTCGGAGTCCACCGACGCGCGCACCGGCGTGCTGCCGGCCATGCTGGCCGAGCGGCTGGGCGTGCCGCAGCTGACGCTGGCCTCCAAGGTCGAGATCGACGGCTCGGCCATCAAGGTGCAGCGCGTCACCGACTACGGCTACGACAAGGTCGAGGCCAGCCTGCCGGCGGTCGTCAGCGTGGTCGAGAAGATCAACGAGCCGCGCTACCCCTCCTTCAAGGGGATCATGGCGGCCAAGAAGAAGCCGGTCGAGACGCTCGGCATCGCCGACCTCGGCATCGAGGCCGACAAGGTCGGCCTGGCGGGCTCCGCCAGCGAGGTGACCGACTTCGCCGAGGCCCCGCCGCGTGAGAAGGGCCAGATCGTCACCGACGAGGGCGACGGCGGCGTCAAGATCGCCGAGTTCCTCGCGTCCAAGAAGTTCATCTGAGCGAGGAAGGGGACAGTACGACATGGCAGAGGTTCTCGTCCTCGTCGACCACATCGACGGCGAGGTCAAGAAGGTCACCCTGGAGCTGCTGACCGCCGCCCGCCGGCTCGGCGAGCCGGCCGCGGTGTGGATCGGCCCCGGCCTGGAGAACGCCAAGGACAAGCTGGCCGAGTACGGCGCGGCCAAGATCTACGTGGCCGCCGACGAGGAGCTGACCTCCTACGTGGTGGCGCCCAAGGTCGAGCTGCTGGCCAAGCTGGTGGCCGACAAGTCCCCGGCCGGCGTGCTGGTGGCCGCCACCGGTGAGGGCAAGGAGATCGCCGGCCGCCTGGCGGTCAAGCTCGACTCCGGCGTGCTCACCGACGTGGTGGACGTCGCCGAGGGCTTCGTCGGCGAGCACTCCATCTTCGGCGGTGCGGTCATCGCGCACGCCAAGGTCAAGCGCGGCACCCCGATCGTGGCGGTGCGGCCCAACGCCGTCGCCCCCGAGCCCGCCCCGGCCACCCCGGCCGAGGAGCAGGTCTCGGTGACCCTGTCGGACGCCGCCAAGGCCGCCAAGATCGTCGAGAAGGTGGTGCAGGAGAAGGGCGAGCGCCCGGACCTCACCGAGGCCGCGGTCGTGGTCTCCGGTGGCCGCGGCGTCGGCAGCGCCGAGAACTTCAAGATCATCGAGGACCTGGCCGACGCGCTCGGCGGTGCGGTGGGCGCCTCCCGGGCCGCCACCGACGCCGGCTGGTACCCGCACCAGTTCCAGGTCGGCCAGACCGGTAAGACGGTCTCCCCGCAGCTGTACATCGCGGTCGGCATCTCCGGCGCCATCCAGCACCGGGCCGGCATGCAGACCTCCAAGACGATCGTCGCCATCAACAAGGACCCCGAGGCGCCGATCTTCGAGCTGGTCGACTTCGGTGTGGTGGGCGACCTGTTCCAGGTGGCCCCGCAGCTCACCGAGGAGATCAACAAGCGCAAGTAAGCTCGCCGCGAGCTGAGGGCGTTGCGCAAACGGCCGGTGGCCTCCCGCCACCGGCCGTTTCGCCGTCTTCGGGAGCCTTTCCCAGCGCCTGAGCGGGTCCGGACGGCGGGTACACCGCACCGCCACACCCATGGCACCCCCGGGATGTTCTTGGAACAGCAGGGCACCGAAACCACGTTGTTGGTTGCGTGTAGGACTTTGTGCCACCGCCACGCCCGCCGGAGAAAGGACTCTCCTTTGAGGTCTCACACCAGCTCCGCAGGCGCCGCATCGGACCGCGAGCCCGGTGCCCACCACCGGCAGGCGCGACGCCGGGCCGGGCGTCGCCGCCCCGGTGCCCTCGCCCTCCCGAAGGCCGCGCTCAAGGAGGCCCGGTGAGCGCGGTGGCCGATCCGAGCGGGTGGGCCCGGCCGCCGGGCAGGCTCAGCGCCGCGCCCCGGCCGCATCCGGTCCCCTCCGACGGGGAGGCGACGCTCACCGTCGAAGAGGTCGCCGAGCTCGGCGACCGGCTGCGGGCCAACGTGGCGGGCGCCGTGCGGATGCCCGCCGACGTGCTGGACGTGGTGCTGGCGACCGTCCTGGCCGGCGGGCACCTGCTGGTGGAGGACCACCCCGGGGTCGGCAAGACCCAGCTGGCCCGCTCCCTGGCGCGCAGCCTGGACGGCCGCTTCTCCCGGGTGCAGGCCACCGTCGACCTGCTGCCGGCCGACATCATCGGCGCCAACGTCTGGCAGGCCGACGCCGCGGCCTTCGAGTTCCGGCCCGGCCCGATCTTCGCCAACGTGGTGCTGGTGGACGAGATCAACCGCGCCACCCCCAAGACCCAGTCCGGCCTGCTGGAGGCGATGCAGGAACGCCAGGTCACCGTGGACGGCGTCAGCCGGCCCATCCCGCCGCCGTTCGTGGTGATCGCCACCCAGAACCCCAGCGCCGGCTACGACGGCACCTACCCGCTGCCGCCCGCCCAGCTGGACCGCTTCCTGTCGGTGGTCTCCCTGGGCTACCCCACCCCCGAGCAAGAGGTGGCGCTGCTGCGCGCCGGCCCCGAACCGCAGGTGAACGCGGTCACCGACCCGGCCCACCTGCTGGCCGCCCAGCGGGCCGTCGCCGCGGTGCACGCCTCCGACCCCCTGCTGCGCTACATCGTGGACCTGCTGGCCGCCACCCGCGCCCACCCCCTGGCGGCCGTGGGCGCCAGCCCCCGCTCCGGGCTGCTGCTGCTGGCCGCCGCCCGGGCGGTGGCCGCCATGGACGGCCGGGCGTTCGTGCTGCCCGACGACGTGCAGGCGGTGGCCCGGCCCGTGCTCACCCACCGGATCCAGCCGTCCGGCACGGCCCCCGCCGACGCCCGGGCCGAGGTCGTCGAGGACGCCTTGCGGCGGGTCCGGGCCAGATGACGGCGGGGTGAGGCGCCCATGCGAGCGCTGATCTGGCTGAGCTGCGCCGGCGCATTGGTCCTGGCCGCCGGGGCGCTGCCGTCGCTGGCGCTGTTCGCGCTGGCCGTGGGAATGGTGATCATGGTGCTGTGGGCGGCCGTCACGGTGCTGGCGGCGCGCTCGCGCCTGAACGCCACCCGGCTGATCGCCGAACGGGAGATCGGTGAGGACCGGCCGCTGCGGATGCGCCTGGACCTCGGCCTGCCCGAGCGGCTGCCGGTCCGCGTCCAGGTGCGCATCACCCGGCGCGCCTGGGCGGAGCTGGAGCCCGCCGGCGGCGTCGTGGAGGTGCCCATCGGCCGGCGCGGCGCCTATCGCATCCAGCCCACCCGGCTGCGGATCAGCGACGCGCTGGGCATCTTCCGCCTCACCGTCGAGGTCGGCGAGCGCGAGAAGGTGCTGGTCCTGCCCGTCCCCGACGGCGGCGGGCAGCCCGCGCCCGCGCCCGGCCGGGCCATTGAGCACACCGAGCCCGACGGGCTGCGGCCGTATGTGCCGGGCACCCCGGTCAGCCGCATCCACTGGCTGTCCCTGGCCCGCGGCATGGAGCTGCACGAGCGGCGCATGGGCCCGCCGCCGTCCGGGCTGCCGCTGGTGGTCGTCGACACCCACGGCGCCTGCGAGGCGGAGGTGGACTGGGTGGCCCGGGCCGCCGCCGGGCTGGTGCGCACCCTGTCCAGGTCCGGCGGGTGCGCGGTGCTGCTGCCCGGGGAGAGCGCCGCGACGCCGGTCGAGGACGAAGAGTCCTGGCGGGCGCTGCATCGCCGCCTGGCCCTGCTGGAGGCCGGCGACCGGCCCGCCCGTCCGCCGGCCGGCGCCATCGTCGTCCGCTTCCCGCCGGACCGGACGGTGGATCCGCCGCCGCCGCTGCCGCCGGGCGTGGTGCCGCTGCCCGCCGGGAAGGGACGGCCGCGATGATCCGGGCGGCCGGACTGCTGGCGGCCGCCGCGGCGGCGATGGGGGCCTGGTCGGCGCTGCTGGGCACGGCGGTGCTGTGGGGCTGCCTGGTCGCCGCCGTCGCCGCCGCCGTGGTGGCCTGGGGGCGCACCGCCACCCGGGCGGTGGGCGCGCTGCTGCTGCTCTGGCCGCCGATGGCGCTGCTGGCCGGCGGCGTCCAGCCGGACATGCTGTGGCCCCGCCGCTGGCCGCAGCTGCTGCTGTCGCTGTCGGACGGGCTGCAGCGGCTGTCGTCGCTGGGGCCCGGCCGCGCCGCGGGCGACCCGTGGCCGGCGGCGGTGTGGCTGCTGCTGGTCGGGCTGCTGTGGCTGTCGGCGGCCGGCCTGTCGGTCACCGCGCCGCGCTCGCGGCCCCGGCAGGCGCTGTCGCTGGCGCTGGTGGCGCTGCCATGGGTGATCGCGGTGGCGCTGCGGCAAAGCGACGAGGTCTCCTGGCAGGGGGCGGCGATGGTGCTGGCCGTGCCGCTGTGGCTGGCGCCGCCCGGCGGCCGGGCCGCCCGCCCGATGGTCGCGCTCGGCACGGCCGCCGCGCTGGGCGCGGCCGCGCTGGCGCACACCCTGGGACCGCGCGGCCAGTGGCTGGCCATCGACGACCTGATCGATCGGGAACCGCAGTTCACCACGCTGGACACCACCCAGACCTACGGGCCGCTGTATGGGCGCCGCACCGGCGCGGCCATGCTGGAGATCTCTTCGCCCCGCCCGGCGCTGTGGCGGATGCAGGTGCTGGAGCGGATCGGCTGGCGCGGCTGGGAGACCGGGGGCCTGCCGGATGAGGACCTGCCCGAGCCGGCCGCCCGTCCCGTCGAGATCGAGGTGCGGGTCCGGGGCCTGCGCAACGACATGGTGGTCTCCCCGGGCCGGATCATCAGCCTGCAGGCCGACGGGCGGGTCGACTCGGGGGCGGGGGAGTCCTGGCGGATCACCCCGGCGCCGGACGCCGGGGACGTCTACCGGGTGCGGGCCGCGGTGGTCACCGCCGACCCCGCCACCTTGCGCACCGTGCCCTGGCCGAACTCCGACCCCCGGCTGGAGGAGTACACCCGCGTCCGGGAACGCCGGCCCGGCGGGATGTGGATGGGCGGACGGCAGGGCGAGTTCGGCCCCTATGCCGATCCCGGCTTCGGAGGGCACGGCTACCTGGGGTACTCGCTGTACGACGAGGTGGCCGTGATGGCGAGGGCGGTGACGGCCGGGGCCCGCAACCAGTTCGAGGTCGTCGAGCGGGTGCAGCGCTACCTGACCGAGGGCGGCCGGTTCCGCTACGACACCGACGTGGAGCGCACCTCCCGCGTCCCGCTGGTGGACTTCCTGCTGCGCACCCGCACC
The DNA here is from genome assembly GCF_001896795.1 of Thermomonospora sp. CIF 1. NCBI lineage: Bacteria > Bacillati > Actinomycetota > Actinomycetes > Streptosporangiales > Thermomonosporaceae > Thermomonospora > Thermomonospora sp. CIF 1. The sequence goes on along the minus strand of NZ_MOYN02000022.1, from coordinate 410,351 downwards.
GGCTACTGCCAGCACTTCGCCGGGGCGGCGGCGCTGCTGCTGCGGCTGGCCGGGGTGCCCGCCCGGGTGGTCGCCGGCTTCGCCACCGGGCTGGAGCAAAACGGCCGGTACGTGGTGCGCGACGCCGACGCCCACGCCTGGATCGAGGTGTACTTCTCCGGTGTCGGCTGGGTGCCGTTCAACCCCACTCCGGCCGATGCCGATGCCGTGGTGGACCCCTCCCTGGACCCGTTCGCCCCGCCCGCCGCCGGCGGCGGGCGGCAGGGCCCGGTGCTGCTGCCCGCCGTGCTGCTGGGGCTGGTGCCGGCCGTGGTGCTGCTGGTCACCGTCCGCCGGCGCGGCCCGGGCGCCTCCGGTCTGCGCGGCGGGCGCGCCGACCGGCTGCTGGAGCGGCTGGCCGGCCATGGCGGCGAGCCGGTGACGCCCGGCACCACCTGGGGCGGGCTGCGCGTCCGCCTGGCCCGCCTGGGGCCGAACATCGCCGCCGTGGCCGCCGAGCTGGAACGCGCCCGCTACGCCCCCGGCCCGCGGGCGCCGGTCCGCCGTCTCGGCCTGCGCATCGTCCGGGCCCTGGTCGCCGACCTGGGCCCGCTGCGGGCGGCCCGCGTGCTGGTGGCCGCCGTCGTCCGCACCGGCCCGTGAGCGACCCGGCGGGTCAGGCGGCCTTGCCGAGGGCGGGCTCGGCCGGGCCCGGCACCGGGTGCTCCGGTGCCCGGTCGGCGAGGTACTCGTGGGAGGCCAGGTCGGTGCCGGCGGCGATCGGCAGCAGCCGGGCGCCGGCGGCGACCAGCAGCGCCGCCACCACGACCACGCCGAGCCCGGCGCGCAGCGAGGTCGCCTCGGCCAGGAAACCGATGAGCACCGGGCCGAGCAGCAGCCCGCCGTAGCCCATCGCGCCGACCTGGGCGACCGAGGCGGCCGAACGCCCGGGGGCGGCGGTGCCGGCCAGCGAGATCATCGTCGGCACGATGGTGCAGACCGCCAGCCCGGTCACGAAGAACCCGGCCAGCGCCACCGGCACCGTGGGGGCGGTGAGCACCACGCCGGCCGCGGCGGCGGTGCCCAGCCCGGCGGCCACCAGCAGCCGGCGGGTGCCCAGGTGGGTGCGCAGCCGGTCGCCGGCCAGCCGCCCGGTCAGCATGGCGGTCTCAAAGAGCGGGTAGCCGAGCGCCGCCAGCCATTCGGGAGCGCCCAGCTCCCCGTGCAGCAGCAGCCCGCTCCAGTCGGCCACCGCGCCCTCGGCCATGAAGGCGATGAACGCCAGGGCGCCGATCAGGTAGACCGGCATCGGCAGCCGCTGCCGCCTTTCGCTCCGCGCGCCGGGCGCGGCGGGGGAGTCGGGCAGGTAGGTCCGGCCCAGCGCCAGCGCCGCCGGCAGCGCCAGCGCCGCCGTGCCCAGCAGGGACTGGGTGAACGACAGTCCCGCCAGGGCGGTCAGCGCGCCGGCCGCCCCGCCGGTCATCGCGCCCACGCACCAGCCGGCGTGCATCCCGCTCATCAGCGGCCTGCGGTAGGCCCGTTCCACCACGCTCGCCTGGGCGTTCATCGCCACGTCCGTGACCCCGAAGGCCATGCCGAAGGCGGCGAGGGCCGCCAGCAGCAGCCCATAGGAGGGAGCCAGCGCCACCAGCACGGCGGTGGCCGCCGACAGCGGCAGCGACACCCGCAGCATCGTGCGGCTGCCGAGCCGGGCGATCACACCGCGCAGCCCCTGCATGGCCGCCAGCGCGGCCAGGCCCCACACCAGCAGCACCATTCCGATGGCGCCGGGGCCGACGTGAAGCTTGTCGGCCAGCGCGGGCATGCGGGCCACCCACACGCCGCACAGCAGGCCGGTGAGGGCGAAGGTCAGGAAGGTTCCCAAACGCGCCCAGCGCAACATGGCTCACTCCTTTCTCAGCGGTTTGCACAGTGACCGGCTCAGGCGGCCGGTGGGGAACGACGGGCACCGGGCAGGCGGGCGCGGCGGGCCGGGCCGGCCCGTGCCCGTGACGGGGCGGAAGAGGATCAGCGGGGGCGGAACGGGCAGGACGGGGCGTCCTGTGGCCTTCGGCGGTCAGACGGGGCGGCTCAAGGGGCCACCATGCTCAGCAGCCGCTCTTGGAGGGCGGCCAGCTGCTGCTCATCGAAGGCGTCCGGGGCGTGGCTGAGCACCTCCCACAGCCCTTCGGCGGCCAGGCGGACCACCGTGGAGGCGAGCGGGTCGGGCTCGTGGTCGGGGTTGATCCGGTGCCAGCGGGCCATCGCCTCGCGCAGCGGCGCGATCAGCTCCGGGTCGCTGGCCGCGGCGGTGATCGCCGACCATCGTCGGCTGGTCCGCGCGCCCTGCCGGCCGGTCAGCACCTCGAAGGTGGCCTTGACGTAGGCCCGGGTGTAGGAGCCGGGAGAGCCGTCGTCGTAGTCGGCCACCAGGTCGTCGAACTCGTCGATGACCCGGGTGACCATCGCCTTGATCAGCGCTTCCTTGGTGGGGAAGTGGTAGAGGAGCCCGCCTTTGCTGACCCCGGCGCGCTCGGCGACGGCGGCCAGCGTGAGCGCCTGCGTGCCGTGCTCGAACAGCACGGCCTCGGCGGCGTCCAGCAGGGCCTCTCTCTTCATAACGAACGTTACTGTACCGTCCGGACGGTACAGTAGCAAAGTCGCGGGGCGCCGCCCGTCCCGGCGCGGATAGTGTGGACGGCGTGGTGACCTACCTCGACCATGCCGCGACCACCCCCATGCTGCCGGAGGCCGTCGAGGCGATGACCGCCGAGCTGGGACGGCTCGGCAACCCCTCGTCCCTGCACTCGGCCGGCCGCCGCGCCCGCCGGGTGGTGGAGGAGTCCCGCGAGATCATCGCCGACGTCTTCGACGCCCGTCCCAGCGAAGTGATCTTCACCGGTGGCGGCACCGAGGCCGACAACCTGGCCGTCAAGGGCATCTACTGGGCCCGCCGCGCCGCCGACCCGGCCCGCACCCGGGTGCTGGTCGGCGCGGTGGAACACCATGCGGTGCTGGACGCCGCCCAGTGGCTGGCCGACCACCAGGGCGCCCGGGTGGAGCACATCCCGGTGGATTCCCTGGGACGCGTCGACCCGGACGTGGTGCGCGAGATGATCGGCCCTTCCGGCGGCGCCGACATCGCCCTGATCACCGTCATGTGGGCCAACAACGAAGTCGGCACCGTGCAGCCGGTCGCCGAGCTGGCCGCGCTGGCCCGCGAGCACGACATCCCCTTCCACACCGACGCCGTCCAGGCCGCCGCGCAACTGCCGGTCTCCTTCGCCGGCAGCGGCGTGCACTCCCTGGCCCTGTCGGGGCACAAGCTCGGCGGCCCGCTGGGGGTGGGCGTGCTGCTGCTGGCCAAGGGCATCGACCCGGTCCCGGTGCTGCACGGCGGCGGGCAGGAACGCGACGTGCGCTCCGGCACCCTCGACACCCCCGCCATCGCCGGGCTGGCCGCCGCCGTCCAGGCCGCCGCCGCCCAGCGGGAGGAGCACGCCCGCCGCCTGACGGCCCTGCGCGACCGGCTGATCGCCTGCGTCCTCGACGCCGTCCCCGACGCCGTGCTCAACGGCGACCCGGTCAACAGGCTTCCCGGCAACGCGCACCTGTCGTTCCCCGGCTGCGAGGGCGACGCGCTGCTGATGCTGCTGGACGCCCGCGGCATCGCCTGCTCCACCGGCTCGGCCTGCTCGGCCGGGGTGGCCCAGCCCAGCCATGTGCTGCTGGCGATGGGCGCCAGCCCCGAACGCGCCCGCGGCTCCCTGCGCTTCAGCCTCGGCCACACCTCCACCGAGGACGACGTGACCGCCCTGGCCGAGGCCATCGGCCCGGTGGTCGAACGGGCCCGCCGCGCCGGCCTGTCGTAGGCGCCCCTACGGCCGGTAGGGGGCCAGCGCCCGCCAGCCCGGGTCGGGGGCGGAGGCCACCTTGGCCCTGCCCTCCGGCCAGGAGGCGGCCAGCTGGTCCAGCCGGGCCAGCACCCCGGAGTCGGGGTCGGCGTACAGGTGGTACACCCGCAGGCCGTCGCCGGTCTCCTGGACCGCCAGCACCGCGTCCGGCCCCAGGGCGTCCAGCTTCTTCTCCAGCTCGCGCAGCGCCGAGGCGGACGGCTCCACCGGGAGCCGGTCGGGGTTGCTGTGGGCGTACGGCACCGACACCGCCACGTGCAGGTCGCACAGCGGGTGGTCCTGGCGGTGCAGGGGGAAGCGGGCGCCCAGCCGGGCCGGGTGGCCGCGCGGGGTGCGGCCCTCGCCCCACAGCCAGGTCGGCTCGCGGAACTGCTCGGCGATCTGGTCGACCACCGCCGGCAGCATGCCGGGCGGCAGCGCGTCCATGGGCGGCTCGGTGGCGATGGTCACCTCGCCGATCCAGCGGGCCACATCGTCCTCGCCCAGCGCCCAGTCCAGCACGTGCCCGGCGACCTGCCGCCGGGCCTCCTCGGCCACGAACAGAAAGTCCGGGTGGTAGACGGCGACGTGGACGCGGGCCCGGGCCTGGTCGGCCCGCATGCCCACCCGCACGTACTCCAGGTCGAACTCATGGTCGCCCAGCGTCAGCTTCTGGGTCAGCATCTCCGGGTCGGCCTGCCGGGCGGCGTGCAGCGCCCAGCCGCCGGTGTCGGTGGGCGCGGCCCGCAGCCACCGCTCGGCCAGCCCGCGCAGCTCCCCGTCGCCGCCGCCGGTCACCGTCAACGTGGGGACCCCGCCGTCGGGCCGTCCGATCTCCCACTGCAGGTGCGGGTGGATCCGGTGCACCCGCAGCGACAGCTCCTCGATCAGATCGGCCGACGGCCCGTCGCCGAGCGATGCCTCGATCTTCGGCCGGGCCTGGGCCCACCACTGCCAGAACTCGGTGATCGCGGGGAGCGGTGTCGGACGCGCGGCGTCGCGCTGGCGGCGGAAAAGTCCCATAGCCGCTCAATCGTATTGCTCCAGGGCCGGTGGCCGGGGCACCCGCCCTCGTGTCGGGGAGCCGCCCGCCGCACGGCCCGCAGCGACCGGCGCGACGCCCGCCGGGCAGCGCGTAGCCTTGAGAGGTCATGACTTTGCGCGTACTGGCCGCCATGTCCGGCGGCGTCGACTCAGCGGTGGCCGCCGCCCGCGTGGCCGAGGCCGGCCACGACGTCACCGGCGTCCACATGGCCCTGTCGGCCAACCCGCGGTCCTACCGCACCGGGGCGCGGGGCTGCTGCACGCTGGAGGACGCCCGCGACGCCCGCCGCGCCGCCGACGTGATCGGCATCCCCTTCTACGTGTGGGACCTGGCCGAGCGCTTCGACCGCGACGTGGTCGCCGACTTCGTCAGCGAGTACGCCGCCGGGCGCACCCCCAACCCCTGCCTGCGCTGCAACGAGAAGATCAAGTTCGCCGCGCTGCTGGACCGGGCGCTGGCGCTGGGCTTCGACGCGGTGTGCACCGGCCACTACGCCCGCTGGGAGAACGGGGTGCTGCGCCGCGGCGTGGACACCGCCAAGGACCAGTCGTACGTGCTGGCGGTGTGCACCCCCGAGCAGCTGGCGCACGCCATCTTCCCGCTCGGCGACACCACCAAGGCCGAGATCCGCCGCGAGGCCGAGCGCCGCGGCCTGGCCGTCGCCGACAAGCCCGACAGCCACGACATCTGCTTCATCGCCGACGGCGACACCCGCGCCTTCCTGGCCGAGCGGCTGGGCACCGCCCCCGGCCCCATCGTGGACGAGACCGGCCAGGTCGTCGGCGAGCACCAGGGCGCCTACGCCTACACCATCGGCCAGCGCCGCGGCCTGCGGCTGGGCCGCCCCGCCCCCGACGGCAGGCCCCGCTACGTGCTCGACATCTCCCCGGCCACCAACACCGTGACCGTCGGCCCCCGCGAGGCGCTGGACGTGCACGAGATCGTGGGGGAACGGCCGGTGTGGCTGGCCCCCCCGCCGGCCGGCCCCCATGAATGCCAGGTGCAGCTGCGCGCCCACGGGGAGGTCTACGACTGCACCGCCGAGGCGGACGGCGACCGGGTGCGCATCAGGCTGCACGAACCGGCCCGCGGGGTGGCCAGGGGGCAGGCCGCCGTGCTCTACGACGGCGACCGGGTGATCGGCTCGTCCACCATCGCCCTCACCTCGCGCGTACCCGCCTGAGCCGGAGTTGCGGGTACGTTCTGCCCTATGGAGTTCGGAGTTTCCGCATTCATCACCGATGAGGGCATCGGCCCCGCCGCGCTCGGCCGGGCCCTGGAGGAGCGCGGGTTCACCTCGCTGTTCGTCGCCGAGCACACCCACATCCCCGTCAAGCGCGAATCGCCGTGGCCGGGCGGGGCGGAGATGCCGCGCTGGTACTACCGCACCTTCGACCCGTTCGTGGCGCTGACCGCCGTCGCGGCGGCCACCGAGCGGCTGCGGGTCGGCACCGGCATCGCCCTGGTGATCCAGCGGGACCCGATCATCCTCGCCAAGGAGGTCGCCTCCCTGGACCGGGTGTCGAACGGCCGGGCGGTGCTGGGCGTGGGCGCCGGCTGGAACCGCGAGGAGATGCGCAACCACGGCACCGACCCGCGCACCCGCATGGCGCTGCTGCGGGAGCGGGTGCTGGCGGTCAAGGAGCTGTGGACCAAGGACGAGGCCGCCTTCCACGGCGAGTTCGTGAACTTCGACCCGGTCTTCTGCTACCCCAAGCCGGTGCAGGACCCGCACCCGCCGATCCTGGTCGGCGGCTCCGGCCCCACCGTCTTCGACCGGGTGATCGAGTACGGCGACGGCTGGATGCCGATCTACGGCCGGATCCCCGGCGACACGGCCGAGCAGATCGCGAGGCTGCGCGAGCGCGCCGGCCGCCGCGTGCCGGTGCTGATGTTCGGGGTGCCGCCCAAGCCGCAGGTGATCGAGGAGCTGCGGGAGGCCGGGGTGGATGAGATCCTGTTCGGCATCCCCACCGAGCCTAAGGACGCCACGCTGGCGCGGCTGGACAAGATCGCCGAGCTGATCTCCTCCTAAAGTTGGGGGACGTGGCACAGACAGCGACTTTCCCGTGGCGGCCGGGCAGCGCGACCGGCGTCGGCTCCTACCCCGGCGACGATCCGGCCGAGGCGCTGCGCGTGGTGCTCGGCGAGCTGCCCGGCCTGCCGCACCTGCCCGAGCTGCCCGGCCGCGGGCCCGGCGCCGACCTGATCGGCCGCGCCGCCGGCCTGCTGGTGGAGTTGCCGGTGGAGCTGCAGCCGTCCGGCTGGCGCCTGGCCGGCCGGCCCGGACGCGACCTGCGCCGCGCCCACGACCACCTGGCGCGCGACCTGGACGCCCTGGAAGAGGTGGCGGGCGGCTACGAGGGACCGCTGAAGATCCAGGTCTGCGGCCCCTGGACGCTGGCGGCCGGCGTGGAGCTGCCCAGCGGCCACCGGACGCTCAAGGACGCCGGCGCGGTGCGCGACCTCATCGCCTCCCTGGCCGAGGGGGTCGCCGGGCACGTCGCCGAGATCCGCCGCCGGGTGCCCGGCGCCCGCGTCCTGCTGCAGCTGGACGAGCCGGGCCTGCCGGCGGTGCTGGCCGGTACCGTTCCCACCGCCTCCGGGTTCGCCCGGCTGCCGGCGGTGGAGGAGGCGGTGGCCGTCGACGGGCTGCGCCGCGTCATCGAGGCCGCCGACGCCTGGCCGCTGGTGCACTGCTGCGCCCGCCGGGTGCCCTATGGGCTGCTGCGCAAGGCGGGCGCCAAGGGCATCTCCATCGACCTGAGCCTGGTGCCCGACCGCGACGACGACCCGATCGGGGAGACCATCGACGCCGGGGTGGCCCTGTTCTTGGGCGTCCTGCCCGGCACCGACACGCAGCTGCCGTCGCTGCAGGACACCGCCGCGCCGGCGCGGGAGCTGTGGCGGCGGCTGGGCTTTCCCGCCGCCACCCTCGGCGAGCAGACCGTGATCACTCCCGCCTGCGGCCTGGCCGGCGCCTCCCCCCGCTACGTCCGCGCCGCCCTGAAACGCTGTCGCGAGGTCGCCCGCACCTTGCACGAGGCCCCGCAGATGTGACGCGCCGAAAAGGCCCGCGCCGCAGCGGCGCGGGCCTTTTCGGCCACCGGCGGAGGTGGGGTCAGGAGCTGGTGAAGCGGGCGATGTCGCGGAGCACGCTGAGGTCGGCCAGGAACCCGATGTGGGTCTGGCAGAGGACGAGGTTGTTGGTGGCGCCGCTCAGCCGGGTGCTGGTGTAGGGGATGATGATCCCGTCGCAGGGGGAGTACCAGGTGGCGTAACGGGTGTTGCCCGGGGTCTCGTCACCGGCGGTGATCTGGGCGATGAACGACGAGCCCGGGAGCATCTGCTGGCAGGTCACGAAGACCAGGCAGGCGGACGCGTAGGTGGTGCCGTGGTTGGCGCCGGCGATGGAGGCCAGCCGCCCGACGTTGGGGTGCCCACCCAGGACCTTCAGGTAGTACAGGCTGACCAGGCCGCCCATGGAGTGGTTGACGATGTCGACCTGGGAGGCGCCGGTGCGGGCCTTGACCTGGTTGACGAAGGAGGCCAGGCCCTGGGCGTTCTGCACGTTGTTGCCGTAGGAGTTGTACTCGTAGGCGAACAGCTGGTCGCTGCGGTACCCCATCGAGCGGAACACCGACATGGCGGTGATCCAGTTGGACGCGCTGCCGGTGTAGCCGTGCACGAAGATCACGGGCCTGGTGGGGGCGGCGTGGGCGGCCGGCGCGACCGCGAGCGTCGCGCAGGCGGTGACCAGGGCCACGAGGATGCCGATCAGCCGGCGCATGAGATCCTCCGTGGGGGGACGGGGAACGGGAACCTTTTTGGAGGATCACCGGCCCGCATCCAGGGCGGCATCGGTGAAATCACCGGCCTTTCAAGCACTATGCCTGCACACAGCGGAGAGGGGACTTCGCGGGTGCGGCACACCGCGGCCGTGACGGGCGGGGAATGTCGGCGGCGCGCACCACAATGAGTCCATGAGCTTGAGCGAGGGCACCCCCACCGAGGCGGCACGGCGCCACGCGGAGCTGAGCCGGGAGATCGACGAGGCCAACTACCGCTACTACGTGCTCGACCGGCCGACGCTGAGCGACGCCGAGTACGACCGGCTGATGCGCGAGCTGCGCGAGCTGGAGGAGCGGCATCCGGAACTGGTCACCCCCGACTCGCCCACCCAGCGGGTCGGGGCGCCCATCGTCACCGACTTCGCCACCGTCCAGCACCTGGAGCGCATGCTCAGCCTCGACAACGCCATGACCGGCGAGGAGCTGGCGGCCTGGGGGGAGCGGGTGCTCAAGGAGGTCGGCGAGCAGGCCTCCTACCTGTGCGAGCTCAAGATCGACGGGCTGGCGGTGGCGCTGGTGTACCGCGACGGCCGCCTGGTGCGCGGGGCCACCCGCGGCGACGGGCGCACCGGCGAGGACGTCACCAACAACATCCGCACCATCGACGTCGTCCCCGACCGGCTGTCGGGCGAGGGCTGGCCGAGCCTGCTGGAGGTGCGCGGCGAGGTCTTCTTGACGGTCGCCTCGTTCGAGCAGATCAACGCCGCGATGGTGGACGCCGGCCGGGAGCCGTTCGCCAACCCCCGCAACGCCGCCGCCGGCTCGCTGCGGCAAAAGGACCCGCGCATCACCGCGCGGCGCCCGCTGAGCATGCTGGTGCACGGCTTCGGCGCCTGGGAGGGCCGCGAGCTGCCGCGCAGCCAGTCGGAGGCCTATGAGCTGATGCGCTCGTGGGGCCTGCCGGTCAGCGACCTGTACAAGGTCGTGCCGGACCTGGAGGGGGTCCGTGAGTACGTCGCCCACTACGGCGAGCACCGGCACGATCCCCCCTATGAGATCGACGGGGTGGTGGTCAAGGTCGATCAGCTGGCGCTGCAGCGCCGGATGGGGTCCACCTCGCGGGCGCCGCGCTGGGCGATCGCCTTCAAGTACCCGCCCGAAGAGGTCAACACCAAGCTGCTGGACATCAAGGTCGGGGTGGGACGCACCGGCCGGATCACCCCGTATGGGGTGATGGAGCCGGTCAAGGTGGCCGGGTCCACGGTGGCCTACGCCACGCTGCACAACGCCGGCGAGGTCGCCCGCAAGGGCGTGCTGATCGGCGACACGGTGGTGCTGCGCAAGGCCGGCGATGTGATCCCCGAGATCGTCAAGCCGGTGACCGAGCTGCGCGACGGCTCCGAACGCCCCTTCCACATGCCCGAGACCTGCCCCGAGTGCGGCACTCGGCTGGCTTACGAGAAGGAGGGCGACGCCGACATCCGTTGCCCCAACGCCCGCTACTGCCCGGGGCAGCTGCGCGAGCGCCTGTTCTTCGCCGCCAGCCGCAACGCGCTGGACATCGAGGCGCTGGGCTATGTGGCCGCCACCGCCCTCACCCAGCCGCTGGAGCCGTCCGACCCGCCGGTGCGCAACGAAGGCGACCTGTTCCACCTGAAGGTCGAGCAGCTGCTGCCGATCCGCACCGTGGTGCGCGACCCGCGCACCGGCCTGCCCAAGATCGACCCCAAGACCGGTGAGCAGAAGGTGGTGAGCTTCTTCGCCACCAAGGACGGCAGGCCCAAAAAGACCGTCGAGGTGCTCTTCGCCGAGCTGGAGAAGGCCAAGACGCGGCCGCTGTGGCGGGTGCTGGTGGCCTTGTCGATCCGCCATGTGGGCCCGACCGCGGCGCGCGCCCTGGCCCGCGAGTTCGGCTCCATCGACGCGATCATGAAGGCCTCCGAGGAGGAGCTGGCCGCCGTCGACGGCGTCGGCCCGGCCATCGCCGCCTCCATCAAACGCTGGTTCGCCGAGGACTGGCACCGGGAGATCATCGAAAAGTGGCGGGCCGCCGGGGTGCGGATGGCCGACGAGGGGGCCGACGGGCCGCGCCCGCTGAGCGGGGTGGCCGTGGTGATCACCGGCACGCTGGAGCACTACAGCCGGGACTCGGCCACCGAGGCGGTGCTGTCGCGCGGCGGCCGGGTCACCGGCTCGGTCTCCAAGAAGACGAACTTCGTCGTCGTCGGCGACAACCCCGGCTCCAAGTACGACAAGGCCGTCAAACTGGGCGTGCCGGTGCTGGATGAGGACGGCTTCCGGGTGCTGCTGGAGCAGGGGCCGGAGGCGGCCAAGGCCATGGCCGTGACCGAGGTCCCGTAACGAACCAGGATTCACGGCCGCGCGGGCAGCGGCTTGTTACCCAAAGGTATGGTGTAACTACCCAACGGTGATGGCGGGGGAGGGAACGACCGGCCCGGCTCATAACGCAACGTACGCAATCGGCTTCGCGAAGTTGAGCAAAGGTCGTACCCTCCTCATCATCTCCACCCGTCCGCACTCCTGAGGCCGTGATGAAGGACCCGAACAGCACGCGGAACACAGCGCCGCGGCGCGGATCCCCGCTATGGATCTACTTCGTCGCCGTCATCGGCGCCGGGGCCGTCGCCTTCGCCGCGGCCCTGCACGGCACGACCCGCGCCGACCTGGACGCGCTCACCGGCAACCCGGTGTTCTGGATCCTGGGCTGCTTCATCGTCTTCGGCGAGCTGCGGCCCATCGTCGCCACCGGCTCCGGGGAGCACACCGGCGGCGCCACCGCCTCCACCACCTTCTCTTTCGCCGCCCTGCTGTACGCCGGGCTGCCGGTGGCGGTGCTGCTGCAGGCGGCGGCGGTGCTCATCAGCGGGATCCTGCGGCGGCACGCGGTGCACCGCACCGCCTTCAACGTCGCCCAGTCCACCCTGAGCCTGACGGCCCCGGCGCTGGTGCTGCACTCCTTCGGCATCGCGGCCTCGCCCCTGCCGGACCGGTTGTGGGTGCCCGCCGGCTCCGACCTGCTGCCCATGGCGGTGGCCGGCCTGGTCTACATCGTCTGCAACAACCTGCTCGTGTGCACGGCGGTGGCCCTGCACGAGCGGGTCCCGCCGCTGCAGATGCTGCGCCGGGACCTGGGGCATCAGCTGCTGGTGCAGCCGGCGCTGCTGGCGCTGGCCCCGCCGGTGGTGGTCACCATGGACCGCTCCCCGGCGTTCGTCCTGCTCATCGCGCTGCCGCTGATGGCGGTCTACCTCAACGCCGCGGTGTCGATGCGCCGCGAGCACCAGACCCGGCACGACGGGCTGACCGGCCTGCCCAACCGCAAACTACTGACGCTGCGCACCCGGCAGGCCCTGGCCGCGGCGGGCGCCGACCGCCGGCTGGGGCTGTTCCTGCTGGACCTGGACCGCTTCAAGGAGGTCAACGACACCCTCGGGCACGCCGCCGGGGACCGGCTGCTGCAGATCGTCGCGCACCGCCTCACCCACAGCGTGCGCCCCGGTGACCTGGTGGCCCGCCTGGGGGGCGATGAGTTCGCGGTGCTGCTGCCCACCGTCCGCGACGAGCGGGCCGCCCGCGAGGTGGCCGCCCGGCTGCGGGCCGCCCTCGGCGAGCCGGTGCGGCTGGAGGGGCTGACCTTCGATCTGGAGGCCAGCGTCGGCATCGCCCTCTGCCCCGACCACGCCGCCGATTTCGAGTCGCTGCTGCAGCGCGCGGACGTGGCGATGTACGTGGCCAAGGAGAGCCGCACCGGGGTGGAGGTCTACTCGCCCGCCAAGGACCGCAGCTCCCCGGACCGGCTGGGCATGCTCGGCGACCTGCGCCGCGCCATCGACCGCGGGGAGCTGGAGCTGCACTTCCAGCCCAAGGTCTGCCTCGGCACCGGCCGCCCGGTGGGCCTGGAGGCGCTGCTGCGCTGGCGCCACCCCGAACTGGGCCTGCTGGAGCCCGGCCGTTTCCTGCCCATGGCCGAGCAGACCTACCTGATGTGCTCGATCAGCCGGCACGTGCTGAAGACCGCCCTGGCCCAGGCCGCCGCCTGGCGGCGGGAAGGGCTGGAGATCCAGGTCGCGGTGAACGTCTCCGGCCGCGACCTGCTGGATGTGGGGCTGGCCGAATCCGTCCGCGAGGAGCTGGCCCGCCACGGCCTGCCGCCCGAGGCCCTCCAGCTGGAGATCACCGAGCGGGTGCTCGCCAACGAGCCCGCCTACGCCGCCGAGACCCTCACCGCGCTGGCCGAGTTGGGCGTGCCGCTCAGCCTGGACGACTTCGGCACCGGTTATTCGTCCCTGGTGCACCTCAAGCGGCTGCCGGTGGAGGAGATCAAGATCGACGCCTCGTTCGTGTCCCGGCTGGCCCACACCGCCGGCGAGGCCGCCGACGATGCGGTCATCGTCCGCTCCATCGTCGAACTGGCCCGCACCCTCGGCCTGCGCTCGGTGGCCGAGGGAGTGGAGGACGCCGCCACCGCCCACCTGCTGCGCGAGCTGGGCTGCGACGCCGCCCAGGGCTGGTTCTACGGCCGTCCCATGGACGGCGCCGCCACCACCGACTGGCTGCGCCGCCATCTGCAGCGCGCCCCCGAGCCGGCCGCCTGACCGGCCGTCCGCCCGCGGGCGGACGGCTCAGTACGGGTCCCGGTAGCGGCGTTCTTCGCGCGCCGGCGCCTCGGGCGGCGGGGCCGCGCCGCCCTTGCGGGCGATGGCGAAGCGGATCAGGCCCAGCACCAGCCAGGCCAGCCCGCCGATCATGAGGATCACGCCGACGACCGTGATGTCGACGCCACTGATCCGGTAATCGACCGCGTAGGTCAAGATGGCGCCGATGATGATCAGGGCGAGACCGCCTCCGATGGTCAAGGCCCACTCCTCTCCGGAATCTCCCCGCGGGGGGCACCGCAGACCCCTTCCCGCTGGGCGTGTCCCAAACGGGCCGGGGCGGCGCGTGGCCGTGATCCCGGGTAAAGCGTTCTGAGGCGGCCTGCGGGGCCCCATAGGATGGCGACGAACCCAACCGATCGCAGAAACGGCTTTCCACATGTCCGCCATCACCCGTGACGAGGTCGCTCACCTCGCCCGGCTGTCCAGGCTGGCGCTGGACGAGGATGAGCTCGATCACCTCGCCGCCCAGCTCGATGTGATCATCTCCGCGGTCGCGCGGGTGCAGCAGGTCGCCGCGGAGGACATCCCGCCGACCTCGCACGCGCTGCCGATCACCAATGTCTTCCGGCCCGATGAGGTCCGTCCGTCGCTGACCCCCGAGCAGGCCCTGTCGGGGGCGCCGGCCGCCGAAGAGCAGCGCTTCCGCGTGCCGCGGATCCTGGGGGAGGAAGCGTGAGCGGTGAGCTGACCCGCAAGAGCGCCGCCGAGCTGGCGGAGCTGATGGCCGCCGGCCAGGTCTCGGCGGTGGAGGTCACCCAGGCGCACCTGGACCGCATCGCCGAGGTGGACGGCCGCATCGGCGCCTTCCTGCACGTCGACGCCGAGGTCGCGCTGGCGCAGGCGCGGGCGGTGGACTCCCGGCGCGCCGCCGGCGAGGAGCTCGGCCCGCTGGCCGGGGTGCCGATCGCCCACAAGGACGTCTTCACCACCGTGGACATGCCCACCACCGCGGGCTCGAAGATCCTGGAGGGCTGGCGGCCGCCGTACGACGCCACCGTCACCGCCCGGCTGCGCGCCGCCGGGCTGGTGATCCTCGGCAAGACCAACCTGGACGAGTTCGCCATGGGCTCCTCCACCGAGAACAGCGCCTATGGGCCCACCCGCAACCCGTGGGACCTGGAGCGCGTGCCCGGCGGCTCCTCCGGCGGCTCCTCGGCCGCGGTCGCCTCCTACCAGGCGCCGCTGGCCACCGGCACCGACACCGGCGGCTCCATCCGCCAGCCCGCCGCGGTCACCGGCATCGTCGGCACCAAGCCCACCTACGGCGGCTCCTCCCGCTACGGGCTGATCGCGTTCGCCTCCTCGCTGGACACCCCCGGCCCCTTCGGCCGCACCGTGCTGGACGCCGCGCTGCTGCACGAGGCGTTCTCCGGTCACGACCCGATGGACTCCACCTCCATCGACCGCCCGGTGCCGCCGGTGGTCGAGGCCGCCCGCCGCGCGGATGTGGCCGGGCTGCGCATCGGCGTGGTCAAGGAGCTGGGCGGCGAGGGCTACCAGCCGGGCGTGCTGGCCCGCTTCAACGAGGCGGTGGAGCTGCTGGAGTCGCTGGGCGCCAAGGTCGCCGAGGTCTCCTGCCCGCACTTCACCTACGCGCTGCCGGCCTACTACCTGATCGCGCCGTCGGAGTGCTCCTCCAACCTGGCCCGCTTCGACGCGATGCGCTACGGCCTGCGGGTCGGCGACGACGGCACCCGCAGCGCCGAGGAGGTCATGGCCCTCACCCGCGCCCAGGGCTTCGGCCCGGAGGTCAAGCGCCGCATCATGCTGGGCACCTACGCCCTGTCGTCGGGCTACTACGACGCCTACTACGGCAAGGCCCAGCAGGTCCGCACCCTGATCATCCGCGACTTCGAGGCCGCGTTCGAGCAGGTGGACGTGCTGGTCTCGCCCACCACGCCGACCACCGCCTTCCCCCTCGGCGACCGGGTGGACGACCCCATGGCGATGTACCTGGCCGACCTGGCCACCATCCCGTCCAACCTGGCCGGCACCCCGGCCATCTCGGTGCCCTGCGGCCTGGCCGACGAGGACGACCTGCCGGTCGGCCTGCAGGTCATGGCCCCGGTCCTGGCCGACGACCGGGTCTACCGGGTCGGCGCCGCCGTGGAACGGGCGTTGACCGACCGCTGGGGCGGGCCCCTGCTGTCCAAGGCACCGGCCCTGTGACGAGAGGGATTGGGATACCTATGACTGCTCCGACACTGGTGCCGTACGAGGAGGCGCTGGCCAAGTACGAGCCGGTGCTGGGCGTGGAGACCCACATCGAGCTGGGGACCGCCACGAAGATGTTCTGCGGCTGCCCCACCACCTTCGGCGCGCCGCCCAACACCCAGGTCTGCCCGGTGTGCCTGGGGCTGCCGGGCTCGCTGCCGGTGACCAACAAGGCGGCCATCGAGGGGATCATCAAGATCGGGCTGGCGCTGAACTGCACCATCGCCGAGTGGTGCCGTTTCGCCCGCAAGAACTACTTCTACCCCGACATGCCGAAGAACTACCAGATCTCCCAGTACGACGAGCCGTTGTGCGTCGACGGGTATCTGGACGTGGAGGTCGACGGGGAGACCTTCCGCATCGGCATCGAACGGGTCCACATGGAGGAGGACACCGGCAAGTCCCTCCACGTGGGCGGCGCCACCGGGCGCATCCACGGGGCCGACTACTCGCTGGTGGACTACAACCGGGCCGGCATCCCGCTGGTGGAGATCGTCACCAAGCCGATCACCGGCACCGGTGACAAGGCGCCGCTGGTGGCCCGCGCCTACGCCACCGAGCTGCGCGAGCTGGTGCGCGCCCTGGGGGTCTCGGACGTGCGCATGGAGGAGGGCTCCATGCGCTGCGACATCAACGTGTCGCTGGCGCCGCGCGGCGCGACCGAGTGGGGCACCCGCACCGAGACCAAGAACGTCAACTCGCTGCGCTCGGTGGAGCGGGCCGTCCGGCACGAGATCGAACGGCAGGCCGCGGTGCTGGAATCCGGCGGCAAGGTCGTCCAGGAGACCCGGCACTTCCACGAGGACACCGGCACCACCACCCCCGGCCGCAGCAAGGAGGAGGCCCAGGACTACCGCTACTTCCCCGAGCCGGACCTGGTGCCGCTGGCGCCGTCCCGGGAGTGGGTGGAGCAGCTGCGGGCCTCGCTGCCGGAGCTGCCGGCCGCCCGCCGCCGCCGGGTGCAGGCCGAGTGGGGCCTGACCGACCTGGAGCTGCGGGACGTGGTCAACGCCGGTGCGCTGGATCTGATCGAGCAGACCGTCAAGGCCGGCTGCGCCCCCGGCCCGGCCCGCAAGTGGTGGATGAACGAGCTGTCGCGCCGCGCCACCGAGCAGGGCGTGGAGCTGGACGAGCTGCCCATCACCCCGGCGCAGGTGGCCCGCGTCCAGGCGCTGATCGACGAGGGCTCCCTCAACGACAAGCTGGCCCGCCAGGTCTTCGAGGGCGTGCTGGCCGGCGAGGGCGACCCCGATGAGGTGGTGGCCGCCCGCGGCCTGAAGGTCGTCAGCGACGAGGGCGAGCTGGCCGCCATCGTCGATCAGGTCATCGCCGAGAACGCCGACGCCGCCGACAAGGTCCGCGCCGGCAAGGTCGCCGCGGCCGGCGCCCTGGTCGGCGCGGTCATGAAGGCCACCCGCGGCCAGGCCGACGCCGCCCGCGCCCGCGAGCTGATCCTGCAGAAGCTCGGCGCCTCCTGAGCGCACGGTTCGGCCCGGCGGCGCCCGTCTTCGGCCGGCGCCGCCGGGCCGCCCGGTCCCCGCGCCCGCCCGGCGATCCTCATGGCCGCCGGACGAGTCCGGGGAGGGGTGTGCGCCCGCCGAGGAGCGGCTCCTTGCGGAAGATGACGCCGTTCGTCTCGTGATGGAGCTTGTTGAGCTGCTCGCGTGTGAAGCGTCCATCGGGACCGGTCGGTTCAGGCCACGGCTCCTGGGAACCGCGGCCTGAACCGACCGGTTGTCCCGTCCGCGCATGCGGCAGGGCTCACCGCCGCAGCGGAATGACCAAGATCCGGTCGTCACCCTCCATGGGTCCGCCCGCGCGGCGGCCGTCGTGGTTGCTGGTGGTCACCCACAGCGAACCGTCCGGGGCCCGCACCACCGCGCGCAGCCGCCCGTAGCGGCCCTCGTAGTGCGCGATGGGACGGCCCACCGTTCCGGTGTCGTCCACCGGGATCTGCCACAGCCGCTGCCCGCGCAGCGCGGCGGCCCACAGCGACCCGCTCGCGTACGCCAGGCCGGACGGGGAGGCCTCGTCGGTCGTCCACGTCACCAGCGGGTCGGCATAGCGGTCATCGCCGTCCCGGCCGCCTTCGACCTCGGGCCATCCGTAGTTGCGGCCCCGCTCGATCAGATTGATCTCATCGAAGCGGTTCTGCCCGAACTCGGTGGCGAACAGCCGCTCGCCCTTCCAGGCCAGCCCCTGCACGTTGCGGTGCCCGTAGGACCAGATGCGGGAGGCGAACGGGTTGCCGGGGGCCGCCTTCCCCTCCGGGGTGACCCGCAGGATCTTGCCGCCCAGCGACCCGCGGTCCTGCGCCAGGTCGGTCCGCCCCGCCTCACCGGTGGCGATGTACAGCATCCCGTCGGGGCCGAATGAGATCCGGCCCCCGTTGTGGATGCCGCCCTTGGGGATTCCGGTGACGATCGGCTGCGGCTTCGACAGCCCATCGCCGTCATAGCGGAACCGCACGACCCGGTTGTCCTCGTCCGCGGTGAAGTACAGGTAGATCTGCCGGTCCCGCTCATAGGAGGGGGACACCGCCACTCCCAGCAGGCCGCCCTCGCCGCCGGGCCGCACCCCCGGGACCTTCCCGACCTCGCTGAGCGCGCCCTGCGGGCTCACCCGCAGCAGCCGGGCGCTGTCGCGTTCGGTGACCAGCGCGTCCCCGCCGGGCAGGAAGGCGATCGCCCAGGGCACGCGCAGCCCGCGCACCAGCTCCCGCGGCCGCGTGGGGGAGACCGTCGCGGTGACGGCCGGGGAGGGCCGCCCGGTGGCGGCGGGCGGCGGAGGCGGGGGCGGCGCGCCGTCGCCGGAGCCGGAGGAGCACCCGGCCAGCACGATCGCTCCCGCGCCCAGCGCGATGGCCTTGCGGATGTCGATGGGCATGAAAGCTCTCCTTCGTCATCCTGCCTTACGGATACAAGGCCCGCCCGGTTCCCCGGCGAACCCTACGATCTGGGCCATGACGAGGCTTTGAGCAGCCGGTCAAGGACTTGGAGCAGCGGAACGGGCGCGTGCCGGCGCCGCTCATCCCGGGCGGCCCGCAGGCGCACAAGACGTTCGACGCCGACCTGCCGTCCCGGATGAAGGGCGGCGCGCGGCGCTGGACGTCACCGACCCCGAACCGCTGCCTCCCGCCCCCTGTGGCACATCCCGGAGCGTTCATCACGCCGCCCATCGGGATGACGCGGGCCTCGGCGCGCCGGACCGTCCGGCTCGTCCGCGAACGGGCACGCCGCTACCCGGTGGGGGAAATGTGCCGGAGCCGGAGCGCCGGTCCTAAATCACCGACAGTGACAGTGTCTGCCGGGCGGCCTCCCACGGGCAGGGCGGCCCGCGAGGCCGCGGCACGGCAGGGTTGTCGCCGGGTGGACGCTGAGCCTCAATCGCTCCGTGACCTACGGAACGTACATTGTGCAGCACGATGATCCCGCAGTGAGACCTATGGTGAAGACCACGTCGCCGGCTCCGGTCGGCGCCCGATGGCCCCGGAGAGGGGGTGGCGCCCGGTGGGGACGGCGACTTTCGGTTTTCTTCGGCCGGACCGGCGCGGCAGGGCACGAACGGGCACGGTGACCGCGTTATGTCCGATGACATGTCCGGTGACGGCCGAAACCGGTGAACCCTGTGGGGTCCACGGCCCGTAAGGCGGAAAGTGAGCGGCGAATGAGCGGCGAAAGCGCCAGGCGGTTTCCGCCTCGTGTGGTGCCGATCGGTGTCGTCGCGCTGGCAGCAGTGCTCTTCGTCCTGGTCTCGCTGCTGGGCGGCGGCGAGGTGGGCATGCCCGCCTGGGCGGAGACTGTGGCCGCGATGGCGGCGGTGGTGTCGCTGCTGGCCGCGGTGTTCCCGTTGCCCGTCCGGCGGCGGCAGGAGGCGGGCGAGGGCGGCGCGGCCGGCGGCGCGGGCCCGCCGCCGGTCCGCCGTGACCTGCGCCGGGACAGCTGGGGCTGGTTCGCCGTGGCCGCCGCCTGCTGGCTGGCCGGGTCGGTGGCCGGTGCGGTCTCCCCGGGCCTGCTGGACACCAGCAGCGGGGCGCTGTCGCTGGCCGACCTGTTCTACCTGGCCGCCATCGCCGCGCTGACCACCGGTTTCATCGTCCCGGTCCAGCTGCCGCGGGACGTGGGCACCTGGGTGCGCTACATCGCCGACACCTACGTGTGCGTGGCGGCGCTGTTCGTGTTCGGCTGGGTCGCGGAGTTCGGCACGCTCTACCACCTGTCGGGGGAGAGCCCCGCCGAGTTCGTCCTGGAGCTGCTCTACCCGCTGGTGGGCATCGTCCTGCTGTGGGGGGCGCTGCCGTTCGTGCTGGGCGCGGCCCGCCCCTACCGGCCCGGCGTGTGGACCGCCTACCTGGCGCTGACCGCGTTCGTGATCGCCGATGTGGTGTCCATGGCCGTCCGGCTGCGCGGGGACGCCGCCCCGGTCGGCGACATCGGGGACGCGGCGCGCGTGGCGGGGCTGCTGGCCCTCGGCCTGGCCCCCTGGATCACCCCTCCGCCGCGCGGCGATGAGCCGGCCGCCGAGGACGCCGAGTTCGACGGGGGCCTGCCGCGGGGCCGGATGATCGGTCCCGGGATCGCCCCGGCGGCGGTCGGCGCGGCCGCCGCGATCTTCGTCGCCGGTCACTCGCTGACCGGCTCGCGGGGGATGGAGCCGGTGGTGTCCCTGATCGCCGGCTCGGCGGTGCTGGTGATGCTGGCCCGCCTGGCCGGGCTGCAGCGGGAGAACGACGGGCTGCGGCGCGCGGTCGGCGCCGGCGAGGAGCACTTCCGGGCGCTCGCCGAGAGCATCAACGACCTGGTGCTGATCTGCGACTTGAACGGGGTGGTGCAGTACGTCTCCGACAAGGCGCACCGCACCTATGAGCACGTTCCCGACGACCTGCTCGGCCGCTCGGTGACCGAGTTCATCCACCCCGAGGACCTGCCGCACGTGGAGGAGGTCTACGGCGAGTTCCTGACCACCGACCGGCCCGCGCTGCGGATCTCCTGCCGGGTGCGCGCCGCCGACGGCACCTGGCTGCCCACGGAGTCCACCGTCTCCCGCTACACCTCCTCCCGGGTGCTGATCACCACCCGGGACCTGTCGGAGCAGGCCGCGCTGCAGCGCCAGGTCACCCACCTGACCTTCCACGACGGGCTGACCGGGCTGCCCAACCGGGCCTACTTCGAAGAGCGGGTGCACGAGGTGGTCGGCCGCGAGCCCAGCCCGGAGACGGTGGCGGTGCTGTTTGTGGACCTGGACGGTTTCACCGCGGTCAACGACTCGGCCGGGCACGCCGCCGGCGACCAGGTGCTGGCCCAGGCCGCCCGCCGGCTGCGCAGCGCCGTTCAGGCCGACGACACCGTGGCCCGCTGGGGGGGCGATGAGTTCGCGGTGCTGGTGGAGAACTCCGACGAGGCGCGTTCCATCGTGGAGCTGGCCGAACGGCTGCTGCGGGTGCTGACCGCCGAGCCGTATCGGGCCGGTGAGCGCGAGGTCGTGCTGAGCGCCAGCATCGGCATCGCCTTCGCCGACGACCCGCCCTCCGGCGACAGCGAACGGCGCAGCGGCGCCGAGCTGATCCGCAACGGCGATCTGGCGATGGCGCGGGCCAAGGAGCTGGGCGGCGGGCGCGTGGAGGTGTACGCCGCGCACATGCACACCGATGTGGTGCGGCGGCTGGAGCTGGGGGCCGACCTGCAGCGGGCGCTGGCCGAAGAGCAGTTCGCGCTGGAGTTCCAGCCGGTGGTCGAGCTGGACACCTCCCGGGTGACCGGGGTGGAGGCGCTGGTGCGGTGGTGGCGCGGCAGCGAGTCGGTGCCGCCGCAGGACTTCATCCGCCCCGCCGAGGAGTCCGGGCTGATGATCACGCTGGGCGACTGGGTGCTGCGCCAGGCCTGCCGCCAGGTGGCCCGCTGGCGCGCCGAGTCCTGGCAGGTGGACCTGTCGGTCAACTTCACCGCCCGGCAGATCGCCGCCCCCCGCTTCGTGGAGTCGGTGGCGCAGGTGCTGGAGGAGACCGGCCTGCCGCCCCAGGCCCTCACCGTGGAGGTCACCGAGGCGGTCCTGGTCGAGGACGCCGGGCAGACCGTCGAGCGGCTGTCGGCGCTGCGCGAGCTGGGGGTGCGGCTGGCCATCGACGACTTCGGCACCGGGTACGCCTCCCTGGCCCACCTGGGCCGGCTGCCGGTGGACGTGATCAAGATCGACCCGTCGTTCGTGGCCGGGCTGGGCCGCGATGAGACCCGGACCCTGCTGACCCGCGCCATCGTGCGGCTCGGCCACGACCTGGGGCTGACCGTGGTGGCCGAGGGCATCGAGCGGCCCGAGCAGCTGGAGCTGCTGCGCCAGATGAACTGCCCGCGCGGCCAGGGGTTCCTGGTGGCCCGCCCGATGGCGCCCGGCCCCGCCGAGTCGCTGCTGCGCACCAACCTCACCACCGTCCAGGACACCGTGCCGGACGATTCGGGGGAGCCGGGCGTCCGGCTGCCCGGATCGGCCCTGTCACCGGGCTGACCTGCCGTGCAGCGGCTCCGGCGGCGCCGTCGCCGCCGGAGACCGTCCAAGGTGTGTCTCAGATAATGAGATATCGGGTCGTGGATTTGACCAACGGCGGGGAAGTCGGCGAAGGTGTACCCGTGCAGAGCATCTCCACGATCCTCGTAGTACTTGGTCGGCGCGCAGGCTGACCAAGTCGTTTCGCCTGCGCGCGCCCCTCGACCGCCGGGACCGGCACGAGGGGTTTTTTGTTGGCCAGGATCACCTCTCCCACCAAGGAAAAGGCATGACGACCGAGCAGATGACGGGGGCTCAGGCGCTCATCCGCGCGCTGGAGAACGTCGGGGTCGACACCGTGTTCGGCATTCCCGGGGGGGCGATCCTCCCCGCCTACGACCCTCTCTTCGACTCCACCAAGGTGCGCCACATCCTGGTCCGGCACGAACAGGGCGCCGGGCACGCCGCGCAGGGATATGCGATGGTGACCGGCAAGGTCGGGGTGTGCATGGCCACCAGCGGGCCGGGCGCCACCAATCTGGTCACCCCGATCTCCGACGCCTACATGGACTCGGTGCCGATCGTGGCGATCACCGGCCAGGTCACCAGCGGCGCCATCGGCACCGACGCCTTCCAGGAGGCCGACATCGTCGGCATCACCATGCCGATCACCAAGCACAACTTCCTGGTCAAGGACCCCCACGACATCGCGCGCACCATCGTCGAGGCCTTCCACATCGCCTCCACCGGCCGTCCCGGCCCGGTCCTGGTCGACATCGCCAAGGACGCCCTGCAGGCCACCTTCGACTTCACCTGGCCCGAGTCCCCGCACCTGCCCGGCTACCGCCCGGTGACCCGCCCGCACGCCAAGCAGGTCCGCGAGGCCGCCCGGCTGCTGATGGAGGCCAAGCGCCCGGTGCTGTACGTGGGCGGCGGCGTGCTCAAGGCCGGGGCGGCGGCCGAGCTGAAGGTGCTGGCCGAGCTGACCGGCGCCCCCGTCGTCACCACGCTGATGGCCAAGGGCGCGCTGCCCGACAGCCACCCGCTGCACGTGGGCATGCCCGGCATGCACGGCACCGTCGCCGCGGTCGGCGCCCTGCAGCGGGCGGACCTGCTGGTGGCCCTCGGCGCCCGCTTCGACGACCGGGTCACCGGCAAGCTGGACAGCTTCGCCCCCGAGGCCAAGGTGGTGCACGCCGACATCGACCCGGCCGAGATCTCCAAGAACCGGCACGCCGACGTGCCCATCGTCGGCGACGCCCGCGAGGTCATCGCCGACCTGATCGTGGCGGTGCAGGCCGAGCACGAGGCCGGCCGGCGCGGCGACTACGCCGCCTGGTGGAAGCAGCTGCGGGCCTGGCAGGAGACCTACCCGCTGGGCTATGACCACCCCGAGGACGGCTCGCTGGCCCCCCAGTACGTCATCGAGCAGATCGGCAAGATCGCCGGCCCGGACGCCTACTACGTGGCCGGCGTCGGCCAGCACCAGATGTGGGCGGCCCAGTTCATCAAGTACGAGCGGCCCGGGGCGTTCCTCAACTCCGGCGGCGCCGGCACCATGGGCTATGCCATCCCGGCCGCCATGGGCGCCAAGGTCGCCAAGCCGGACGCCACGGTCTGGGCCATCGACGGCGACGGCTGCTTCCAGATGACCAACCAGGAGCTGGCCACCTGCGCCGTCGAGGGCATCCCGATCAAGGTCGCCATCATCAACAACGGCAACCTCGGCATGGTCCGCCAGTGGCAGACGCTCTTTTACAACGAGCGCTACTCCAACACCAACCTGCACTCCAAGCGGATCCCCGACTTCGTCAAGCTGGCCGAGGCCTACGGCTGCGTCGGGATGCGCTGCGACCGGGCCGAGGACGTCGAGGAGACCATCCGCAAGGCCATGGAGATCAACGACACCCCGGTGGTCATCGACTTCGTCGTCCACCAGGACGCCATGGTCTGGCCCATGGTCGCCGCCGGGACCAGCAACGACGACATCAAGATCGCGCGGGATCTCGCGCCCGAGTGGGAGAACGGGGACTGAGGACCCAATGAGCCGTCACACGCTCTCGGTGCTGGTGGAGAACAAGCCGGGCATCCTGGCCCGGGTCGCGGCGCTGTTCTCCCGGCGCGGATTCAACATCGACTCCCTGGCGGTGGGCACCACCGAGCATCCGGAGATCTCCCGGATGACCATCGTGGTCAACGTCGAGGACCACCCGCTGGAACAGGTCACCAAGCAGCTCAACAAGCTGGTCAACGTGCTGAAGATCGTGGAGCTGGACCCGAGCTCCTCGGTGCAGCGCGAGCTGATCCTCGTTAAGGTGCGGGCCGACGCCGAGACCCGCTCCCAGGTGCTGGAGACCGTCCAGCTGTTCCGCGCCAAGGTCGTCGACGTGGCCCCCGAGGCGGTCACCATCGAGGCCACCGGCAACCGTGACAAGCTGGAGGCCCTGATCCGCGTGCTGGAGCCGTTCGGTATCAAAGAGCTGGTGCAGTCGGGCATGGTCGCCATCGGCCGCGGCGCCCGCTCCATCACCGACCGGTCCCTGCGCGCACTGGACCGCAGCGCCTGACGGGCCCGCCGGCGCCGGGTCAGGCCGTCCCTTCACTTCTAGAGAGGCATACGCAAGTGGCTGAAATGTTCTACGACAACGACGCCGACCTGAGCGTCATCCAGGGCCGGCACGTGGCCGTGATCGGGTACGGCAGCCAGGGGCACGCGCACGCGCTGTCGCTGCGGGACTCGGGCGTGGACGTCCGGGTCGGGCTGCAGGAGGGCTCCAAGAGCCGGGAGAAGGCCGAGGCCGACGGGCTGCGGGTGGTCACCCCGGCCGAGGCGGCCGAGGAGGCCGACCTGATCATGATCCTGGCCCCCGACCACGTCCAGCGCGACCTGTACAACACCCAGATCAAGCCCGCGCTGGTCGAGGGCGATGCGCTGTTCTTCGGGCACGGCCTCAACATCCGCTACGGCCTGATCGAGCCGCCCGAGGGCGTGGACGTGGCGATGGTGGCCCCCAAGGGCCCCGGCCACCTGGTCCGCCGCCAGTTCACCGCCGGGCGCGGCGTGCCGGTGCTGGTCGCGGTGGAGAAGGACGCCAGCGGGAACGCCTGGCCGCTGGCGCTGTCGTACGCCAAGGCCATCGGCGGCCTGCGGGCCGGCGGCATCAAGACCACCTTCGCCGAGGAGACCGAGACCGACCTGTTCGGTGAGCAGGCCGTGCTGTGCGGCGGCGTCTCCGAGCTGATCAAGGCCGGGTTCGAGACCCTCATCGAGGCCGGCTACCAGCCGGAGGTGGCCTACTTCGAGTGCCTGCACGAGATGAAGCTCATCGTCGACCTCATGTACGAGGGCGGCATCCAGAAGATGTACTGGTCGGTGTCGGACACCGCCGAGTACGGCGGCTACACCCGCGGCCCGCGCATCATCACCCCCCAGACCAAGGAGGCGATGAAGCAGATCCTGGCGGAGATCAAGTCCGGGGAGTTCGCCAAGGAGCTGGTGGCCGAGTTCGACGGCGGCCAGGTCAACCACCTCAAGTACCGCGAGGAGCTGGGCAACCACCCGATCGAGAAGACCGGCGCCAAGCTCCGCCCGATGATGAGCTGGCTGAACGACTGACGGTTCTTCCCGGTCACGGGGAAGGCGGATCGGAGCGTCCCCGGCCGCATCGGCCCTTTGCCGGGACGGCCGCCTGATCCGTTCGCGCTCGGCACGGCCCGCCGCGACGTCCGTTGCGGCGGGCCGTCGCCGTCTCCGGCCGCTTCTTCTGGCCGCTTCCGGACGGGGTGCATACTCGGTATTGCCCTGGGCATACGCGGTATGCATACTGCGTATGTGTCCATTCGTCATGGTCTGTTGGCCCTGCTGTCTCAGGGGCCTCGCTACGGGTATCAGCTTCGCGCGGAGTTCGAGGCGTCCACCGGCGCCACCTGGCCGCTGAACATCGGCCAGGTCTACTCCACGCTGTCACGTCTGGAACGCGACGGTCTGGTCACCAAGGGAGAGGCCGACGCCGAGGGCCGTTTCGTCTACAACATCACTCCCACCGGCGAGGAGGAGGTGCGCCGCTGGTTCACCACCCCCGTCGCCCGCGCCGACCGGCCCCGCGACGAACTGGCCATCAAGCTGGCGATGGCCGTCACCACGCCCGGCGTCGACGTCCGTGACGTCGTGCAGGCCCAGCGCACCGCCACGCTGCGCACGCTGCGCGACCTGACCCGGCTCAAGGCCGACGCCCCCGCCGTGCCCGCCGGCCCGGCCGAGAGCGCCTGGCGGCTGGTGCTGGAATCCATGATCTTCCAGGCCGAGGCCGAGGTGCGCTGGCTGGACCACTGCGAGGCGTTCATGACCCGCATCGACGTGGGGTTCCGCCCGGCGGTGCGGGTCGCCGACGAACCGCCCGCGCCCGAGCCCTCTGCCCCCGCGCCCGGACGGACGGGGGAGCGGCGATGAGCGTGCTCGTCATGCGCGAGGTCTCGCGCGACCACGGCGCCGGGCCGAACCTGGTGCACGCCCTGCGCGGCGTCAGCCTCCATGTGGAGGCCGGGGAGTTCGTGGCGGTGATGGGGCCGTCCGGCTCCGGCAAGTCCACCCTGCTCAACCTCGCCGGCGGGCTCGACCGGCCCACCGGCGGGCGGGTGCTGGTGGAAGGCGTCGATCTGAGCACCCTGGGCAAGGCGGAGCTGGCGCGGCTGCGGCGCCGCAGCATCGGCTACGTCTTCCAGGACCTCAACCTCATCCCCGCGCTGACCGCGGCGGAGAACGTGATGCTGCCCCGCGAGCTGGACGGCGTGCGCACCGCCCAGGCCCGGCGCGAGGCGCTGCGGGCATTGGAGGAGGTCGGCGTCCCCGAGCTGGCCGACCGGTTCCCCGACGAGATGTCCGGCGGGCAGCAGCAGCGCGTGGCGATCGCCCGGGCACTGGTGGGGGAGCGGCGGCTGATGCTCGCCGACGAGCCGACCGGGGCGCTGGACACCGCCACCGGCGAGGAGGTCATGCGCCTGCTGCGGGCCCGCTGCGACGCCGGGGCCGCCTGCCTGATGGTCACCCACGAATCCCGGCACGCCGCCTGGGCCGACCGGGTGGTGTTCCTGCGCGACGGCGTGATCGTCGACGCCACCGGGAGCCCCGCCGGCCCCGAGAGCCTGCTGGAGGGCGCCCGGTGAACCTCGGCGGCTACCGGGTGGCGCTGCGCGTCGCCCGGCGGGACGCGCTGCGCGACAAGGGCCGCAGCGCCTTGGTGCTGTGCATGATCGGTGTCCCGGTGCTGGCCATCGTGGCGCTGGCGGTGCTGTATGCGACCTACGACTGGAATCCCGTCGAGCGCCTGCCCCACGAGCTCGGCCGCGCCGACGCCCGGCTGCAGTACGTCGGCGGCCCGGTCTCCCAGGACGTCCTCGGCGAGTACTGGGAGCACCTGGAGGAGCCCGATGAGGTGGCGCCCGGCGACTCGTGGGACACCCCGCAGGTCGCCCAGGCGGTGACCGCGCGGTTCGGGCCCGGTGCCCGCGTTCTGCCGCTGCTCGACGGCGCCACCGACCTGCGCACCCCCCGCGGCTACTCCTGGGTGGGAGTGCGCGAGGTGGACCTGCGCGATCCGGCCACCGCCGGCATGCTGACCCTCCTGGAAGGGCGGCTGCCGGCCTCCCACGAGGAGGTGGCGGTCTCCGAAGGGCTGCGCGACCGCGGCTACCGCATCGGCGGGACCATCCGCCTGACCCGCGCCGACACCCCCAAACGGATCGTCGGCCACCTCGCCGACCCACTGGGCGAGCCCTACGGCCAGTTCGTCCAGACGCTGCCGGGCAGCGGCCTGATCCCGGCCGAGGAACGCTCCCCCGAGTGGCTGCTGGTCGCCGGCAGGGCGGTCACCTGGCCGGATGTGGAGCACCTCAACCGGCTCGGCCTGGTGGTCACCTCGGCCGAACTCGTCCGCGACCCTCCCTCCGGGGCCGGCCTGCAGTCCATGGAGGAGACGAGCCCGGCCTTCATCGCGGTCGTCGCGATGGCCGTGGCGATGATCGTGCTGGAGGTCGTGCTGCTGGCCGGGCCCGCGTTCGCCGTCGGCATCCGCCGGCAGCGCCGCCGGCTCGCCCTGGTGCTGGCGGCCGGTGGCGAGCCCCGCCACCTGCGGGCCATGGTGCTGGCCGTGGGCGCGGTGCTGGGCATCCTCGCCGCGGTGGCGGGCGCCGTGCTCGGGCTGGGGCTGGCCGCGGCGGCCGTCCCGGTGCTGGAACGCCTCACCGGCAACCGGATGGGGCCCTATGAGGTGCCCTGGAAGCTGGTGGCGGCGCCCGTGGCGCTGGGCGCGCTCAGCGGGCTGCTGGCCGCCTGCGTGCCCGCCGTCCAGGCGGCCCGGACGGACGTGGTGGCGGCGCTGGCCGGACGGCGGGAGCGGGCACGCGGGCGCGGCCGGATCGGCTGGCCGATCGCCGGGGCGTTCGCCATCGCCGGGGGAGTGGTGCTCAGCCTGGGCGGGATCCGCTTCTGGCAGGAGTTCGGCCCCGCGTTCGGAGCGGCGGCGATCATCGTGGGCTGCGTGATGATCAGCCCGTGGCTGGTGGGCGTCACGGCCCGCCCGGCCCGCGCGCTGCCGCTGCCGCTGCGGCTGGCCGTCCGTGACGGCGCCCGCCATAGGGGCCGCACCGCGCCGGCCGTCGCCGCGATCATGGCCGCGGTCGCGGGCGTCACCGCACTGGCCATCGGGGGCGCCAGCGACTTCGCTCAGCAGCGCATCGAATACCAGGCGGAATTGCCGATGGGCTCGGCCCTGGTCGGGATCAACGAAGGGCGCGCCGAGCAGATCCGCCGGGTTCTCCACAAGGAACTGCCCGGCGTGCCGCTCCGCGAGGTGTACCTGGCCGACTCTCTGTCCGGCTGCGAGGCGACCGAGACCCCGCGCTGCCGATGGCTGCGGCTGGGCCGCAAGTCGACGCTGGAGGGCAACCTCGTGGCCGTGCGGCCGGGCGACGTGGGGCTGCTGCTCGGCCGCCACGACCCCGAAGCGGTCCGGGTGCTGGAGGAAGGCGGGATCATCCTGCCCAACGGCCGCAAGACCGACGGCAGGGTAATGGATCTGCGGCTCATGGAGGAGCGGCCGCCGAAAGACCCCGAAGGCGAGCCTAAAAGACGGGTCGTGCGCGAGTTCAAGGCGCCGGTGCTAACGGTCCCCGAACCGCTGCCCAGTGAGGCCGTGGCGGTGATATCGGTGCGGTCCGCCCGCGAGCTGGGGCTGCCGACCACGCTGAGGTACTACGGGATCGACCGCGCCGACCACCGGGTGACCCCCGCGCAAGAGGAGCAGATCACCGAGCGCATCGCGGCGCTCCTGCCCGAGGACATCTCACCGGACCTCTATGTCGAACGCGGATTCACCGAGTCGTTCGCGGTGCCGCTGCTGCTGCTCGCGCTGGCCGGCGGGATCATGGTGTTCGGCGGGTCGATGATCGTCACCGGGCTGTCCATCGCCGACGCCCGGCCCGATCTGGCCACCCTCGCCGCGGTGGGCGCCCGGCCCGGCACCCGGCGGCTGCTGACGATGAGCCAGGCCGCCTTCACCGCGCTGCTGGGCTGCTGGCTGGGCATCGCCGCCGGAATCGTCCCGGGCATCGCGGTGGCCTATCCGCTCACCGACAACTCCTACCTCACCGCTCCTTCCGCGGACCGGTCCGCCGAGATGCACGGGGTGATCATCGACATTCCCTGGGCGCTGCTGGCCGCCCTCGGCCTGCTCGTCCCCCTCCTGGCGGCCCTCGCCGCGGGCATGTTCACCCGCTCCCGGCTGCCCGTCACCCGCCGCATCGGCTGACCCGGGGGTACGGGGCCCGCCTTCACGCCCCGCACCCCCGGACACGGCGACGGCCGGACGCGCTTTCCGGCCGGGCGCCTCTGCGGGCCCGGCAACGCTTGAGGCAGTCTGCGCCCCTCGGGAATGCGGCCATGGCTTTGCTTCGCATCTCGCATCTTCGGGTGCGGACGCGCTTTCCGGCCGGGGCGCCTTCGTAGGCCCGGCGTTCCTGGCGGCGGTAAGAAGCCCCGAGGGCTCTTTCCCGGCCGTCAGCGGATGAGGCGGCGGATGATCCTGGTGCGCAGCGGGACGGGGCGGCGCACGCCGCCGACCTTGACCGCCAGATAGCCGCCCTTGGTGAAGTACGCCGTGGCATCGACCCTCCCCTCGGGCATGCGGATCTGGTGCCGCCGGGGATCGGTCGGCAGCCGCGGGTCGCGGACCTTGCCGAAGCGCGCCTGCCGGCGCACCCCATGGACGGTCACCGCCACATGGGTGTCCCAGCGGCCCGCCCCGACCTCGGTGAAGTCGATCAGGGCCTCGAACCCGTCCTCCCGGGGCGTGGTGGAGAAACGGTGCTCGGCTCCGCTGGTCCGCTCCCGCAAGATCAGCTCGGTCGTCACCGTGCGCGCCTCGACCCGCTCCAGCGCCGCCCAGCCGCGGATGCGCAGCCGGTCGCCCTGCCAGCCCACCGCGTCGAGCCGGTGCCCGGCCTGCACCTCACTGGTGATGTCGGCGTCCTGCCGGGGCACGCCGCGCAGGTAGGGGTAGATCGCATACACCCGGCCGCCGACGACCACGGCGCCGCTGCGCCGCCCCTCGGTCTCGTCCCGGATCATCCGCTCCAGCTCCTCATCCAGCCCGTGCTGGATGCAGAACGCCCGTATCCGGTAGGCGGACGGGAGCGCGGCGCGCACCTCATCGCTCAGCCCGTCGCCGAGGACGTGCCGGGTGCCCTCCAGCAGCCGGGTGCGCTGCCGGCTGTTGAGGTCGAGGAACCGGTGGTCGTACACGCGCAGGACGTCGTGCAGCACGCTCGCTTCCGGTTCCGCCGTCAAAGGACTCTCCTGTGGTCGGTGCACATACGGGGGCCAGGGTCACGGTAGGGGGTCGGCGACCTTCGGCACCGGGAAAACGGCACACGTGCCGCCAGACCCGCCGGTAGCCGTCACCTCGGCATTCCATGATCCAATAGCAGAGTCCGGCCGGTGGGGGAAACCGGTTCCCATCGGTCGTGTCGCCGCAAGAGGGACGCCGCAAGAAGAACCACGAGAGGAGCCGCGAGAGGAGCAAGGTGCTCCGGCGGCCGTGAGGGCACCTGAGACATACGGCGCGTCTTTCTTCGTTGTGCACTCACAGAGAACCCGGTGCCGCGTCCTGCTCCAGGCGGGTGCCGGCGTGCGACGTTTCGCCTGTTCGCTGTCCGGGGTGGGACGGCCGATGGATTTGGCTGTCTCAGGGGAGGGTTTTCCCTGCCATTGGGCGTGGGGTGCGGTGGCCGGCGGGGGCGTCTGGTGCATGGTGTCACGTGCGTCCCCGGCGGAGCGTCCGGGACGCCCGAACACGAAGGCTTGGAACGGGCATGCCGGACGTGTGCGGCACACCACGCCGGCGGAGCGGAGCGGCCGAACCCGCACGGGATCTCGCCGCAGCCAATATCATCGGCGAATACCCGGCGGAGTGGAGCGGGCCGTCTCGATCCCGCTGCCACGGTCGACGATCGCGCACACCCCCGCGGCTCGGGGTGGTGGACATCTGGCGTATGTCCGGGATCTCGGCTCCCCAGACAGGCAGGAGGCCGCATGCAAGCGTTGACCGCACCTGGGTTCGGCGGGACCGCCGGACGACGCCCGGCCCGGCATCGCGGCAGCGGGGAGCGCGCGTGAACGTCCGGACGCTGCGGGCGGGCGGCGCCGCCGTGGCGCGCCGGGCCCGGGAGCTGCTCGGCCGGCACCGGGTGTTCATACCGCTGCTGGTGGCCGCGGCGGCGCTGCGCGTGGTGACCATGCTCGGTTACCGGTCGGTGATGTGGTTCCCCGACTCCTACGACTACGTCTCGGCGGCGGTGCGGCTGGAGCCGGGGCTGATCCGGCCCAGCGGTTACCCGCTGCTGCTGTGGCTGCTGAAGGGCTTCCACAGCTTCACGCTGGTCGCCGCGCTGCAGCACCTCATGGGGCTGGGCATCGCCGTGATGATCTACGCGGTGCTGCGCCGCCGTTTCGCCGTCCGCGGCTGGATCGCGGCGCTGGCCACCGTGCCGGTGCTGTTCGACGCCTTCCAGATCCAGCTGGAGCACCTGGTCCTGTCGGACACGCTGTTCGCCTTCCTGGTCATGGCCGCGGTGACCGTCCTGCTGCTGGGCGGGTCCACCGCCCGCAACTGCGCGCTGGCCGGGATCCTGCTGGGCCTGGCCGCGATCACCCGCTCGGTGGGGCTTCCGCTGCTGGCCGTCGGCGTGCTCTACCTGCTGGTGCGGCGGGCCGGCTGGCGGCCGGTCGCCGCGCTGGCCGGGGCCTGCGCCCTGCCGATCGCCTGCTACCTGCAGTGGTACCACTCCCACCACGGCCGGCTGGAGCTGACCGGCAGCTCCGGAGTCATGCTCTACAGCCGTTCGATGGCGTTCGCCGACTGCGAGAAGATGCGCCCGCCGCCGGAGGAGATGCCGCTGTGCGTGGCGGCCCACCCCTCTGAACGCAAGGCGCCCGGCTCGTATGTGTGGGGGCAGTTCGCCCCGGTGCGCCGCATCCCCGGCAGCTCCTTCACCGCCGAGCAGAACCGGCTCGCCGGGTCGTTCGCCAGGCGGGCCATGCTCGCCCAGCCCGGCGACTACCTGCGGACCGTCGCCATCGATGTGGCGCGCACCTTCCAGTGGGGCCACCCGGTCTACCCGGAGGAGTTCACCTACGGCCACTACCTGTTCCGCGACGAGACGGCCCGCCCGCCCGAGCACGTGCTGCCCGCGCTGCAGGAGTACCGGCGGGGCGGCCGGGTCACGACCGAAGTCGTCCACCCTTACGCCGGTTTCATGCAGGTCTACCAGCGGCACGTCTACCTGCGGGGCACCGTGCTGGGGGTCATCTTGGCGATCGGGCTGGCCGGGGCGGCGGCCGCCTGGCGACGCGGCGGCGTGCTGATCATGCTGCCGTGGACGCTGTCGGCCGTGCTGATCGTCGTCCCGGCCGCGACCGCCCAGTTCGACTACCGCTACGTGCTGGCCGCCGTGCCGCTGGCCTGCCTGGCCGCCGGCGCCGCCGCCGGCCTCGGCGGGCGCCGCACCGCCGAGGCCCCGCCCGGCGACCCCCGGGACACCCCGGACGGGCCGCGGGAGACACTCGGCTCCCGCGGCGGCATCCCGGCCGGCGCCACGCTCTGACCGCCAGGACGCGCCTCCGGAAACCGCTTGCGCACTTCGGGCCTGCCCTCGGAAGAGGGCGGTACGTCGTTGCCGCACCGGTGCCTTGGGACGGCTGAGGTGCGGGGCCGGAACGTTCGGTGGGTGTGTGTCCGGGCGTCGTCTGTGCGGGGGCCTGTCTTTGGGACGGTGGGCGGTGCGTTGTTGTCGCACCGGTGTCTTGGGACGGCTGAGGTGCGCGGTTCGGGGCGTTCGGTGAGCGCCGTGGTTTTTGATCGGCGGGTGCGTGTCCGGGGGCCGTCTGCGGAGCCTGGGACTCGTCCTCGGGAAGGCGGGCGGCGTAGCACCGCCATACCGTGCCTTTGGGGACGGCCGAGATGCGCGGTTCGGGGCTTTCGGCAGGGGCCGGCCTGAACGGTGGATCCACGACCAGAGCCGTTATCGGCGGGTCCGGCAAAAGGTGTTGTTCGTCACGTCGTCAGGTGTTGGTCACCTCGGTTCTTCGAAAGCGGTGAGCGGCCGCCGTGGAGAATGAGGCCGCCGCGGGCGGTGCGCGGATGCTTTGAGAGGAAGGCGAAACCGCTCGGCGGCTGCCGAACCTGATGGATCGCCGCATTCAGTGCGTTCTGGGACGTGCCTGCCGCCGCGTCCGGGGAAGTGAGCGGCGGCGGCTAGACTTCACGTACGGGGCGAGGCACACGAGGGGGTGGACTCGCTGACCTCAGCTGCACATCCATGACCTCAGCTGCAAATCCACATCCAAAGGACTTTCCTTGAGCAAGCCTGTCGTCCTCGTAGCCGAAGAACTCTCACCGGCCGGAATCGAGCTGCTGGCGGCCGACTTCGACGTCCGTCACGTCGACGGCTCCGACCGGTCCGCGCTGCTGCCCGCCGTCGCCGAGGTGGACGCCCTCATCGTGCGCAGCGCCACCAAGGTCAACGCCGAGGTGTTCGAGCACGCCAAGAAGCTGCGCGTGGTGGCGCGCGCCGGGGTCGGGCTCGACAACGTCGACGTGGAGGCCGCCACCAAGGCCGGGGTCATGGTGGTCAACGCCCCCACCTCCAACATCGTCACCGCCGCCGAGCACGCCATCGCGCTGCTGCTGGCCACCGCGCGGAACGTGCCACAGGCCCACGCCGCCCTCAAGCAGGGCGAGTGGAAGCGCTCCAAGTACACCGGCGTGGAGCTGCAGGGCAAGACCGTCGGCGTGCTGGGCCTGGGCCGCATCGGCGTGCTGGTGGCCCAGCGGCTGGCCGCCTTCGACATGGAGATCATCGCCTACGACCCCTATGTGCAGGCGGCCCGCGCCGCCCAGCTGGGCGTCAAGCTGGTCTCCCTGGAAGAGCTGCTGCGCGAAAGCGACTTCATCACCGTCCACCTGCCCAAGACCCCCGAGACCATCGGGTTGATCGGGGACAAGGAGCTGCACCTGGTCAAGCCGTCGGTGCGGATCATCAACGCCGCCCGCGGCGGGATCGTCGACGAGAACGCGCTGGAGGCGGCGCTCAAGGAGGGCCGGGTGGCCGGCGCCGGGCTGGATGTGTTCGCCAACGAGCCGTGCACCGACAGCCCGCTGTTCCACCACGACAACGTGGTGGTCACCCCGCACCTGGGCGCCAGCACCCACGAGGCGCAGGAGAAGGCCGGCACCCAGGTGGCCCGCTCGGTCAAGCTGGCGCTGAGCGGGGAGTTCGTGCCGGACGCGGTCAACGTGCAGGGCGGCGCGGTGGCCGAGGACGTCAAGCCCGGTCTGCCGCTGGCCGAGAAGCTGGGCCGCATCTTCACCGCGCTGGCCGGCGGGGTGCCGGTCCGGCTGGAGGTGGTGGTGCGCGGCGAGATCACCGCCCACGACGTCAAGGTGCTGGAGCTGGCCGCGCTCAAGGGCGTCTTCCTGGACGTGGTGGAGGACGCGGTGACGTTCGTCAACGCCCCGCTGCTGGCCCGCGACCGGGGCGTGGAGGTCACCTTGACCACCACCGAGGACAGCCCCGACTGGCGCAACGTCGTCCAGGTCAAGGGCACCATGACCGACGGCACGGTGGTGTCGGTGTCGGGCACTCTCACCGGCCCCAAGCACATCGAGCGGATCGTCGAGATCAACGGCTACGACATGGAGCTGGTGCCGGCCGAGCACATGGCGTTCTTCTCCTACACCGACCGGCCGGGCATCGTCGGGGTGGTCGGCAGGCTGCTGGGCGACGCCCAGATCAACATCGCCAGCATGCAGGTGGGCCGCAGCTCCAAGGGCGGCAAGGCGCTGATCGCGCTGACCGTGGACTCGGCCATCGGCCCGGACCTGCTGGAGACCATCCGCACCGAGATCGGCGCCGACATGGGCCGCCGCGTCGACCTCGACGGCAACGACTGACGCCGCCGTCTCGGCGCGCATCCCGCCGGGACGGCTCGTGCCGCCGCAGAGCGCGTCCTTGACCGCACCGGCCGTGGGCGCGCTCTGCGGCGCTTTCCGGTTCACCGGTCGCTTGCCGGGCGAGGCGGCGACGCCGTCCCACCCCCTCGCTGCCGCCCCCGCAGCCGCGGCGTCGAGGCCGCCTCGCCTTGGACCGGTCCCAAACCGCGTGAAATGGGCCGATGAGGTGGGATGACCCCTTTACGGGCGGGTAACATCGCAGGTGGGGCAGGCGACGCCCGCGGAAATCCTGCGAGGCCGCCGAGGCCACCGCACCGGCGTCCCCGACCGGAACCGGCGCCGGACCGGCCGCATCGCCCGCGTTCCGCCGCTTTCGCGGCGACCACCGAGTCTTTCAGGCCCGCACCCCCGGGCGCCGGAACCTGAGAACCCAGCGCCGTCGCGCACCGGCGCCGATCGCGATCTTTCCCTCTCTTCCCGTATGACCTGCGGAGACGACGGACGGGGAAAGGGGCCGGCAGCAACGACCACCACGGAGACGACCATGACCGACATCCACCCGCAGCCCACCGAGGACGAGGCCCGCCAGGAGGCCGCCAAGGCCCTGCAGGACGCCCTGGACCGCCGCGACAACGGAGGCCGCACCCCCAGGTGAGGGTCCCTCATCCGGCATATGAGATCAATGCCCGACCACTGAGATCAATGCACTAAGGTACGGCCATGGCTTCCAGCAGTACCCGCACCGTTCGTCTGGCCGTCATCCCCGGAGACGGGATCGGTCCCGAGGTCGTCGCCGAAGGGCTCAAGGTGCTCGACGCCGTGGCCCCCGCCCATGGCCTGGTCTTCGACCGGACCACCTACGACCTGGGAGCGGCCCGCTGGCACCGCACCGGTGAGACGCTGCCGGACTCGGTGCTGGAGGAACTGCGCGGCCAGGACGTCATCCTGCTGGGCGCGGTCGGCGACCCGAGCGTCCCCAGCGGCGTCCTGGAGCGGGGGCTGCTGCTGCGCCTGCGGTTCGAGCTGGACCACTACGTCAACCTGCGCCCGGTGAAGCTGTTCCCGGGCGTGAAGACCCCGCTGGCCGACGTCACCCCCGACGACATCGACATGGTCGTCGTCCGGGAGGGCACCGAGGGCCCCTACACCGGGGTCGGCGGGGTGCTGCGCAAGGGCACTCCCCAGGAGGTCGCCACCCAGGAGAGCGTCAACACCGCCTACGGGGTCGAGCGGGTCATCCGCTACGCCTTCGAGCAGGCCGCCGCCCGGCCGCGCAAGAAGCTCACGCTCGTCCACAAGGACAACGTGCTGACTTTCGCCGGTGACCTCTACCAGCGCACCCTCAAGCGGGTCGCGGCCGAATACCCGCAGGTCACCACCGACTACTGCCACGTCGACGCGGCGACGATGTTCTTTGTGAACAACCCGCAGCGCTTCGACGTGATCGTCACCGACAACCTGTTCGGCGACATCATCACCGACATCGGCGCCGCCATCGCCGGCGGCATCGGGCTGGCCGCCTCCGGCAACGTCAACCCCGACCGCACCGCCCCGTCGATGTTCGAGCCGGTGCACGGCAGCGCCCCCGACATCGCCGGGCAGGCCAAGGCCGACCCGACCGCCACCATCCTGTCGGTGGCCATGCTGCTGAACCACATCGGCGCCACCGAGGCCGCGCGTGCGGTGGAGCAGGCCGTCTCGGCGGACCTGGCCGAGCGTGGCACCGCCGTGCGCGCCACCCACGAGGTCGGCGACGCCATCGCCAAGCGAGTAGTCGGCTAGCGGCACGCCCTCCGCTGGTTGCGGCATGACTCTCCGGGCGTGCCCCACGGGCCGCCCGGTTTTTGGTGCGCCCGTGATCCCAGGAGAGCCGGACGAAGTATCACAATGGGAGTGCCAGCGCGGCGACGAGGCCCGCCGGCCGCTCCGGGAGAGGACCCAGATCATGAGCAGCACCTTGGACTTCGATATCAAGCTTTCCCAAAACCCCACCCCGCAGCAGGAGCGGGAGCGCATCCTGGCCAATCCCGGATGGGGCCAGCACTTCACCGACCACATGATCACCATCCGGTACTCGGCCGACCGCGGCTGGCACGACGCCCGGCTGGAGCCGTACGGGCCGATCACGCTGGACCCGGCCACCCAGGTCTTCCACTACGCCCAGGAGATCTTCGAAGGCACCAAGGCCTACGCCCAGGCGGACGGCTCGATCGTCACCTTCCGCCCCTACAGCAACGCCGCGCGCTTCAATCGCTCGGCCCGCCGCATGGCCATGCCGGAGATCCCCGAGGAGCTGTTCGTGCGGTCGCTGGAGCTGCTGGTCAGCACCGACCGCGACTGGGTGCCCCGGACCGAGGGCTACAGCCTGTACCTGCGCCCGTTCATGTTCGCCACCAGCCGGGCCCTCGGGGTGCAGCGTCCCTCGCAGGAGTACCTGTTCATGGTGATCGCCTCCCCGTCCGGCCTGTACTACCCGCAGGGCATCAAGCCGGTGACGGTGTGGATCTCCACCGACTACACCCGGGCCGCGCCCGGCGGCACCGGCGAGGCCAAGTGCGGCGGCAACTACGCCGCCTCCTTCGCCGGGCAGGCCGAGGCGCTGGAGCACGGCTGCGACCAGGTGGTCTGGCTGGACGCCGCCGAGCGCCGCTGGGTGGAGGAGGTCGGGTCGATGAACCTGATGTTCGTCTACGGCTCCGGCCCGGATGCCCGCATCCTCACCCCGGCCCTCACCGGCACCCTGCTGCCCGGCGTGACCCGCGACTCGCTGCTCAAGCTCGCCCCCGACCTGGGCATCCCGGTGGAGGAGGGGAAGATCTCCATCGACCAGTGGGAGGCCGACTGCGCCTCCGGGAAGATCACCGAGGTGTTCGGCTGCGGCACCGCGGCGATCATCAGCCCGGTGGGCGGGGTCAAGGGCCCCGGCCGGGAGTGGAAGATCGGCGATGGCGAGCCCGGCCCGATCTCCATGCGGCTGCGCGAGGAGCTGATCGGCATCCAGTACGGCACCCGCCCCGACCCCTACGGCTGGGTCCACAAGATCGCCTGATCGTCGCGCTCTCCTGGGACGCTCTCCCTTTCGGAAACGTGCCTCATCCATCCGGCGGACGGCACGCACCGCCCGCCGGATGGAGCGCTTCGCCCGCTCAGGGACGCCCTTCCCCCGCCAAAGGCGCCGACCGGCGGGATGCGCCGCTCGTCCGGCGCCCTTGGAACATCCCGCACCCACCGCCTCCGCGGGAAGGCCGCGTGGTCTGCGTTTCGGGAAGTTCCCGAACCGTGGACGCACCGCGCGCCCGGCAGGCGAAAACGCACCCTTCACCCGCCCAGTTCACCCCGCTTCACCTGCGGTGATGTGCTTTCGGCAGGGACGGCCGCCATGGTGTGGTCCGGCGGCCGGGCCGTCTCGATAGATGAGACGGATGTGACGGCCGCGTTAAGGCTGTGGTAGACAGGGTTCCGTTATGCGCCAGGGCCTGATCATTATTGGCCGGCGCGTCGGCATCTGACAGGACACCGCCGGCGCGCAGACCTCTCACGTCCGTGAGAGGTTTTTTGCTTTTCCGGGCACCGGACCTGCGCGCGGGCAACCGCGAAGGGAAGCTTGATGTACGGCGACGGGTTCCACGTCTACGACACCACTTTGCGAGACGGCGCTCAGCAGGAGGGCCTGAACCTCTCTGTGGCCGACAAGCTGGCGGTCGCGCGCCACCTCGACGAGCTGGGCGTCGGCTTCATCGAAGGCGGCTGGCCCGGTGCCAACCCCAAGGACACCGAGTTCTTCCGGCGCGCCCGCACCGAGCTGAACCTGAAGAACGCGCAGCTGGCCGCGTTCGGCGCGACCCGCCGGCCCGGCCTGAAGGCCGCCGACGACCCCCTGGTGGCCGCCCTGCGCGAATCGGAGGCGCCGGTGGTGACGCTGGTGGCCAAAAGCCACGACCGGCACGTGGAGCTGGCCCTCCGCACCACGCTGGAGGAGAACCTCGCGATGATCCGCGACACGGTCTCCCACCTGCGGGCGGAGGGCCGGCGCGTCTTCGTGGACGCCGAGCACTTCTTCGACGGGTTCAAGGCCAACCGGGCCTATGCGATGGAGGTCGTGCTGACCGCCGCCGAGGCCGGCGCGGACGTGGTCGCGCTCTGCGACACCAACGGCGGGATGCTGCCCGATGAGCTGGCCGAGGTGGTGCACGAGGTGGTCGGCGCCGGGGCCCGGGTGGGCATCCACTGCCACGACGACTCCGGCTGCGCGGTCGCCAACACCCTGGCCGCCGTCAAGGCCGGCGCCACCCACATCCAGGGCTGCGCCAACGGCTACGGTGAGCGCAGCGGCAACGCCAACCTCTTCACCGTCATCGGGAACCTGCAGCTCAAGCGGGGCATGCGGCTGGTGACCGACGAGCAGCTGGCGGAGATGACCCGCATCGCGCACGCCATCTCCGAGGTCACCAACGTGGCGCCCAGCCCGCAGCAGCCGTATGTGGGCGTGTCGGCGTTCGCGCACAAGGCCGGGCTGCACGCCTCGGCCGTCAAGGTCGACCCCGACCTCTACCAGCACATCGACCCGGCCCAGGTCGGCAACGACATGCGGATGCTGGTCTCCAGCATGGCCGGGCGCGCCTCGGTGGAGCTCAAGGGCCGTGAGCTGGGCTATGACCTGTCGGGGGAGAAGGCCCGCAAAGTCGTTGACAAGGTCAAGGACCTGGAGGCCCAGGGCTACACCTTCGAGGCCGCCGACGCCTCCTTCGAGCTGCTGCTGCGGGAGGAGCTGAACGGCGAGCGCACCCGGCACTTCGACGTGGAGTCCTGGCGGGTGATCGTCGAGCAGCGCCCCGACGGCGAGGTGATCAGCGAGGCCACCGTCAAGCTGCACGCCAAGGGCGAGCGCATCGTGTGCACCGGCGAGGGCAACGGCCCGGTCAACGCCCTGGACCGGGCGCTGCGCACCGCCCTGGAGCGGCTGTTCCCCGAGCTGGCCCGCATGGAGCTGACCGACTACAAGGTCCGCATCCTGGAGCTGG
Source organism: Thermomonospora sp. CIF 1 (assembly GCF_001896795.1). Taxonomy (NCBI): domain Bacteria; kingdom Bacillati; phylum Actinomycetota; class Actinomycetes; order Streptosporangiales; family Thermomonosporaceae; genus Thermomonospora; species Thermomonospora sp. CIF 1. The sequence continues at coordinate 369,747 of NZ_MOYN02000022.1, read as the reverse complement.
GCGGCCGCGGCACCGGCGCGGTGACGCGGGTGCTGCAGGAGACCAGCGACGGCGAGGCCACCTGGAGCACCGTCGGCGTGGACCAGAACGTGATCGCCGCGTCCTGGCAGGCCATGGAGGACGCGGTCACCTACGGGCTGCTGCGGGCCGGCTACGAAGCCGACACCGCCGGCCGCACCGGGGAATGAAAGGCCGCCGCCGGGCACTGACACCCGTATGAGCACACGGGTCAGTGACAACCCCGCCGCGAGCCGCTACGAGATCCACATAGCCGGCCGCCTCGCCGGGTTCGTCCGGTATCAGCCGCGCGGCGGCGCGGTCGCCCTCATCCATACCGAGGTGGCCGAGGAGTATGAGGGCCAGGGCGTCGGCAGCGCCCTGGCCCGCGGCGTCCTGGACGAGTTGCGCTCCAAGGGCGTGCGGGTGGTGCCTTTGTGCCCGTTCATCAAGGGCTACATCAGGCGGCACCCCGAGTACCGGGATCTGGTGGCCACGGACTGATCCGGATCCGCGGCCTTTCCCTTGGGCGGCTGCGTCGGGGTGCGGCTCAGCCCTCCTTGGGCTTGGGCTCGGCGCTCTGGATGACCTCAAAGCTCCACAGTTCCGCGTTCGAGGCCGCAGGGCCGCCGTGCCCGTGGCCGTGGCCGTGCCCCGCGGCCTCGGCGTCCTTGGCGGCCTCGGCGTGCCCCCGCTGGAACGCCTGGCTCTCGGTCCACTTCTTGAAATCTTCCTCGCTGCGCCAACGCGTGTACACCAAGTAACGGTCGGTCCCGTCCACCGGCCGCAGCAGCTCGAAGTGCTCAAAGCCGTCGGCCGACTCCACCAGCCCCGCCCGGCCGCTGAACCGGCGCTCCAGCTCGCTGCGCATCTCCTCGCTGACGGTCAGCACATTGATCTTCACGACCGACATCGTGATCTCCTTCCATGCAGTCGGAATCGACCCTACCCAGGGACGAATCGGGCGTTGGCCGGGGATTGATCATTGAGTGGGACGAACCCGTCGGGCGCGGCCGTCGTCGGATTGGTCGAACGTGCAGGGCCGTGTGGAAGGTGACGGAGTTGAGCACCGACGAACCGGGCTACGTCCCGCCCGACCACGAGACGACCGTGGAGATCCCGCTGCCCGGCAAGCCGCCGGCCGGACATCCCGGCCAGGCCGAGGACACCGTGGCCGACCACGGGCTCCCCGATGGCCGGGACGAGGCGGAGCAGACCCTCGCAGACCCGCCCGGCCCGCGGGCCGGCGGCGCCGCGCCGGATGCGACGGTGCGGGATCCGCAGGACCCCTGGGCGCCTGCGCGCCATGACCTCCCAGGCGATTCCGGGGAACGCAATGCGGAGGCCGGACAGGGAGAGTGGACCGAGCTGTTCGGCAGCGAGGACGCCCGCCGGGAGGCGGCTGCGCCCCAGCCCTCGGAACGGCCCGCGGAACCGGCCGCCACGGCCTCACTCAGCCCGCTCGCCGCGGCGGCCGTGCCTCCCGGTGCCACCGTGCCCGACCGCGCGGACGCCTCCCGCCCGGAACCGCAGCCGGATGCACCGGATTCCACCGGTGCCCGGCCGTTGCCGCCGCCCATCGCCTCCCATGAACAGGCTTCCCCCGCGCCGGACGCGCAGGCCCCGGCGACCGATACGGCCCCCGCCGTGCTTCCGCTTCCCGACCGCCCCGTCGCCTCGGCGAGGCCGGTGAACGCCCCCGGCGCGCAGCGGCCGCCCGCGGGCGGCCGGCGCGGCTCACGGGCACCGCTGGCCGTGGCGGCGGCCCTGGTGCTGCTCTTCGCCGTGGTCGCCGGGGTGTCGGCGCTCACCCTGATGCGCGGCGGGAAGGACGGCGAGGCGACCACCGCCAAGCCCCCGGCCGGCGGCGCCTCCAGCGCGCCCGGTGAGGACGGGTCCGGAGGGACCGGCGCGCCGGCGGGAGAGGCGCCACCGGGAGCGGGCGGCTCCGGCGTCCCCGCACCGGCGCAGGACGCCCCGGCGCCCGGGGCGTCACCGCAGGACGGCGCGCCGGCCCCCGGGCGGGCGCCGGCCGACCCCACGCCGCCGCCTCGCGACCCCATCGGCCCGGTGCTGCGCGGCAAAGGGCTGACCTACCAGCTCGTCCAGCACGATCCCGGCTACTACGAGGGACTGCTGATCATCACCAACCACGGTGCCGAGCCCATGCGGGAGTGGACGATCACCTTCGAGACGCCCGGCGCCGACGTCAAGCACGTCTGGGGCGGTGAGCTGGTGCGCGGCGGCGACCGCGTGCAGATCCGCAGCCTGGACGGCGCTCCGCAGATCCCGCCGGGCGGCACCTGGGAGGTCCGCTTCGGCGCCGCCGGCAGCCCGGTCGAGCCGAGGAAATGCCGCTTCAACGACCGCGAGTGCGGCCTGGAGTGAAAGCGGCCGCAAGGCCCCGCGGCACCGGTGAAAGGGCTTCGGTGAGCTCCCATGGCGGAGGCCGGGCGACGGAAGATGCGCGGCACTGAGCGAAAGCCCGTCAGAACAGATGACTAGGCTTCCCAGTGTTGATGTCCGCGCTTTGAACTACGGGGCGACAGGTTGCGTATCGCAAGGTTCTCCATCGGTGACGAGGTGGCCTTCGGCGTGGTCGAAGGCGACACCGTCGCCGCCATCGCCGCTCATCCGTTCGGGGAGATACGGTTCACCGGGGCTCGGTTCCCGCTTGAGAAGGTGCGGCTGCTGGCGCCGATCCTGCCCAGCAAGGTGGTGGCGATCGGCAAGAACTACGCCGAGCACGCCCGGGAGATGGGCAGTGAGCCGCCGGCCGAACCGGTGATCTTCTCCAAGCCGTCCACCGCCGTGATCGGTCCCGGCGAGGCCATCGCCTACCCGCAAAAGCTCACCCAGCGGGTGGACTACGAAGGGGAGCTGGCCGTGGTGATCGGCCGGATGTGCCGGGAGGTGCCGGCCTCCCGGGTCCCGGAGGTGATCCTCGGCTACACCTGCGCCAACGACGTCACCGCCCGCGATCTGCAGCAGCGCGACGGACAGTGGACGCGGGCCAAGGGCTTTGACACCTTCTGCCCGCTCGGCCCCTGGATCGAGACCCGGGCCGACCCGTCCGACCTGGCCATCACCACCACCGTCAACGGGGAGGTCCGCCAGTCGGCGCGCACCTCGCAGCTGATGCACGATGTGCCCGCGCTGATCGAGTACGTCAGCCAGGTGATGACCCTGCTGCCCGGCGACATCATCTTGACCGGCACCCCGGCCGGGGTGGGGCCGCTGGAGATCGGGGACGAGGTGTCGGTGACCATCGAGTCGATCGGCACCCTCACCAACCGCGTCGCCGCCCGCGACTGACGGCTTTCGCGGCCGGCGTCCTGCCGCCGGCGGGACGCCCCGCACCGGCCCGTCCCCGCCGGCGCGACGGGACGGCGGGCGGCTTTCCCCGGATTCTCTCCCCGCCGGGCGGCAATCGTTTTGGTAGCCGCTCCCAGAGTCCGGTAAGCTCATCCATGCGCGAGCGGGACTCCCGGAGTCCCGATACGCCACTGGGGTATGGTGTAATTGGCAGCACGACTGATTCTGGTTCAGTTAGTCTAGGTTCGAGTCCTGGTACCCCAGCTGGGTCACCCGGCCCCGGCCGGCAGACCCGCTCCCAGACCCCGAACGGATCTGAAGAACCGATTCGAGTAATGGGAAAAGGTCCGGTAAGCTGGACCCGGCCCGAGCGGGAAACCGCAAAGGCAAAAACAAGGCAGGCCCCCGTCGTCTAGTGGCCTAGGACGCCGCCCTCTCAAGGCGGTAACGGCGGTTCGAATCCGCTCGGGGGTACGGCAGACCGCAGGTTGGATTGGCATATCCGGCCTGCGGTAGTTGTTTTCCAGAGGGATTCACCCCGCGTCCCCTGAGAACGAGCGGGTTCCCAACAGACCGTCCGGCGGTCCATCGCCACCAGGACGCACATCCGCGGCGGCGGGACGCAGCGAGAACTGCAGATCTCCCTTACCGAAGGGGAGATCGCCGGTGTCACCGGCCTGGTCGGGCTGTGAGGGGGCGCCCTACCTGATGGCCGGCGTGCACCCCATCAAGGTCGGAGATCCACGAATTGGGGACCGCCGGTTCGACTTGGACGGAGACCGGCTCTGTTGCATGCCGGTGTGGGGCTCGTCCCAGAACGCCGCGCCACCGGACAGGGCGCCCGGGCCGGGCTCGGCGAGGGGACGCCGCAGGATGCGGCCCTGGCCAATGGCTGCTGCGTCAGCCCCGCGACCCTGACCGGCGCCACCGCGGACATGGACATCCGGCGGCACGAAGTGTTCGGCCCGGTGCCGGTGGTGTTTCCCGTCGATGACACGACGCAGGCCACCGCGGCGGCCGGCGGCTCCGTCCGCGGCGATCTCCACCCGGGACCTGTCGGCCGCCCACCGCTTCACCGAAGAAGCCGAGTGCGGCCAGGCGGCGGTCAACGCCCCCGCCTCCGGCCGGGACGCGCACCATCCTTCGGGGGATCCGCGACTCCGGATCGGCGTTCAAGGGACAGGGCTCACAAGCCCTCCGCTTCTGCACGCGCGTCAAGACCATCACGATTCACTACTGAAGCCGGAGGAACCCCCTTCGAGGGCAATCGACAGAACGGGAACGCGGTATGGCTGACGAGGTCATCGGCATCGTCGGGGCCGGGATCATCGGCCTGGCGATCGGCCGGGAGATCACCCGGCGCAGGCCCGGCACGCGGGTCGTCGTCATGGAGAAGGAGGACCGTGTGTCCGCCCACCAGACGGGCCACAACTCCGGCGTCGTGCACGCGGGCATCTACTACAAGCCGGGCAGCCTCAAAGCCAGGCTGTGCACCCGGGGCAAGGAGATGCTGCGCGAGTACTGCACCGAGCGCGGCCTGCCGTATGAGGAGGTCGGCAAGCTCGTCGTCGCGGTCACCCCCGAAGACGTCACCCGGATGAACGCGCTTTACGAGCGCGCCGACACCAACGCCGTGCCCGGGCTGCAGCGCCTCGGCCCCGCGGGGATCAAGGAGATCGAGCCGCACGCCCGGGGACTGGCCGCACTGCACTCGCCCCGGACCGCGATCACCGACTTCGTGCGCATCGCCGAGTCCTTCGCCGAGGACATCGCGGCGGCCGGGGGAGAGGTGCGGCTGTCCTTCCCCGTCACCCGCATCACCGAGGCCGGCGGGAAGCTGGAGGTCGGCTCGCTGGAACGGTCCGTGCGAGTGGACCGGCTGATCGTCTGCGCCGGCATCCACACCGACAGGGTCGCCGCGCTGGCCGGGGACGAGCGCGAGCCGCAGATCGTCCCGTTCCGGGGCGAGTACATGATCGTCTCCGACGAGAAGAAAGACCTGATCCGCGGGCTCATCTACCCCGTGCCCGACCCCCGCTACCCCTTCCTCGGCGTGCATTTCACGCGGCGGGTCAACGGCGTCGTGGACGTCGGCCCGAACGCCGTCCTCGCCATGGCCCGTGAGGGCTACCGCCGCTCGAACGTCTCCTTTGAGGACCTGCGGGAGATCGCCGCGTGGCCGGGTTTTTGGCGCATGGCGCGCCGCCACTGGGTCACCGGTGTCAAGGAAATGTACGGCTCTCTTTCCAAGCGGGCCTATATGCGGGCGGCGCAGCGGTATGTGCCCGCGATCGGCCCCAAGGACGTCGTGCGGGGACCTGCGGGCGTGCGCGCCCAGGCCCTGGACCGGGACGGCTCCCTGGTCGAGGACTTCCGCATCAACCGGCTCGGCCCGATCACCACGGTGCGCAACGCGCCCTCGCCGGCGGCGACCTCGTCCATGGCGATCGCCGAGTACGTCGTGGACGTCTTCGACGGGAAAGACCCCTCATGAATCCCGTGGCGAACGCGCCGGCCAATGCGATAACCGCTGGCACGTCACAGCCCTCCTGGAAGAGGGAACCTGTCACGGCTTCTCTCTCAGGTTCCCTGTGCCACTGGGACGCCGAACGGGCACGAGCCGACCACCGGCATCGTCTGCCCCAGCGAGAGAGCACCTGGCAGGCCCGTGGATCTCCCGGCCCGGGGAAGGAGACGCCGTCCGCTTCCCCGGGCCCTCGCCGAAGCACAGCCTCCGCCGGAGACACCCCAGGCGTTCGTGCACGGCGAGGCGGGCTTTATCAAAGAGCCGCGGCGGTTGCCGCTCATCGAGTGGGGAATCCCTAAAAAACAGGTTTCCATCTCCGGCCGGGCCAGGATGAAGGCGGCCGGCAGGCCACCGAGCGGGAGTGGAATCGCCGGGTCGAGCAGGGGCAAAGGGCGGCCTGGGCGGCCGGTGGAGGAGGGGCGGCCTCCACCGCGGCGGGCCGCGACCGTGGACGCGACGGGAGAGACCGGTGAGCAAGAACGAAGAGCAGGACCGGGAACGGCTTTCGGTCAGTGCCCCCAAGGACTGGGCGGCCGGGCTCCCCGGCGTCGTCCACGCCCTGGAGTACTCCCTGGGCCAGACCTCGGTGCGGCGGACGGCTCTGACGCTGCTGAACGCCAACCAGGCCCAAGGGCTGGACTGCCCGGGATGCGCCTGGCCCGAAGGGCCGCGCCGGCACAAGAACGAGTACTGCGAAAACGGCGTCAAGCACATCACCGACGAGGCGACCTCGCGCCGGGTGGGTGCGGACTTCTTCCGCCGCCACCCCGTCTCGGAGCTGGACGGCAAGTCCGACCAGTGGCTCAACCAGCAGGGCCGGCTCACCGAACCGATGATCAAACGCCCCGGCTCCGACCACTACGAGCCGATCGGCTGGGACGAGGCGCTGCAGTTGGTGGCCGATGAGCTGCGCACCCTGGGCGACCCCAACCAGGCGATCTTCTACACCTCCGGCCGGCTGAGCAACGAGGCGGCCTTCCTGCTGCAGCTGTTCGCCCGCGCCTTCGGCACCAACAACCTGCCGGACTGCTCCGACATGTGCCATGAGTCCAGCGGCTGCGCCCTCACCGAGACGCTGGGCGTCGGCAAGGGCAGCGTCGGGCTGGAGGACTTCCACCGGGCCGACCTGGTCTTCGTCGTCGGGCAGAACCCGGGCACCAACCACCCGCGGATGCTGGCGACGCTGGAGGAGACCAAACGCCGCGGCGGCCAGGTGATCGCGGTCAACCCGCTGCCGGAGGCGGGCCTCAAACGCTTCAAACACCCCCAGAAGGTGCGCGGGATCGTCGGGCGCGGCACCCGCATCGCCGATGTGTTCCTGCAGATCAGGCCCGGCGGCGACCTGGCGCTGTTCCAGGCGCTCAACATGCTGCTGCTGCGGGCCGAGGAGGAAAGCCCCGGCACGGTGCTGGACCGGGAGTTCATCGACGCCCACACCACCGGGTTCGAAGAATTCGCCGCGCACGTCCGGCGGGTCACCTGGCCGCAGGTGCTGGAGGCCACCGGCCTGAGCCGCGAGCAGATCGAGGACGTGCACGCCCGGGTGCTGGCCAGTGAGCGGATCATCGTGTGCTGGGCGATGGGGCTGACCCAGCACCGGCACGGGGTGCCCACCATCCGGGAGATCGTCAACTTCCTGCTGCTGCGCGGCAACATCGGCCGTCCCGGCGCCGGGGTGTGCCCGGTGCGCGGGCACAGCAACGTCCAGGGCGACCGCACCATGGGCATCTGGGAGAAGCCGCCGAAATGGCTGCTGGAGGCGCTGGAGCGGGAGTTCGGCTTCACCCCGCCCGCCGAGCCCGGCCTGGACACCGTCAACGCCATCCGCGCGATGCGCGACGGCCGCGCCAAGATCTTCATAGGGGTGGGCGGCAACTTCGTGCGGGCCACCCCCGACAGCCGCGTCACCGAGCGGGCGCTGCGGTCCTGCCGGCTGACCGTGCAGATCTCCACCAAGCTCAACCGCTCCCACACCGTCTGCGGCCGGACCGCGCTGATCCTGCCCACGCTGGGCCGCACCGACCGGGACGTGCAGGCCTGCGGCGACCAGTTCGTGACGGTCGAGGACTCCATGAGCCAGGTGCACGCCTCCCGGGGACGGCTGCAACCCCCCTCCGGCACGCTGCTCAGCGAGGTCTCCATCATCAGCCGCCTGGCCCGTCTCACCCTGGGCGACCGGCCGGACCTGCCGTGGGAGGAGTTCGAGGCCGACTACGACACCATCCGCGACCGGATCGCCCGCGTCATCCCCGGTTTTGAAGACTTCAACGCCCGGGTCCGCGAGCCCGGCGGGTTCCGGCTGCCCAACCCCGTCAACAGCCGCACCTTCCGCACCCCCAGCGGCAAGGCCGTCTTCACCTGCAACGCCTTCACGATGCTGAAGGCGCCCAAGGGGCACCTGATCCTGCAGACGCTGCGTTCCCACGACCAGTGGAACACCGTCCCCTACACCTCCCACGACCGCTACCGCGGCATCCGCGGCTCCCGCCGCGTCGTGCTGGTCAACCCCGCCGACCTGGCCGAACTGGGAATCGCCGAGGGAAGCACGGTCGATCTGGTGAGCGTGTGGGAGGACGGCGGCGAACGCCGCGCCCCGGCCTTCACCGCGGTGCCCTACCCGACCCCGCGCGGCTCGGCCGCCGCCTACTACCCGGAGACCAACGTCCTGGTCCCCCTGGACAGCGTGGCCGAGCACAGCAACACACCCACCTCCAAGGCCGTCGTGGTCCGGCTGGAGCCGGCGGGGGAGCGGAGCGCGGCATGGGCCGGGTGACCGCGCTGCGGCCGGTGCTGCGCGTCCGCGCCGAGCGGCGCTCCCACCGCCCCGACACCCTGGCCGTCGAGGAGCCCATGGAGATCCGCGTCGGCGGCCGGGCGCTGACGGTGACCATGCGCACTCCCGGGGACGACTTCGACCTGGCCGCCGGGTTCCTGGTGGCAGAGGGAGTCGTCCGCGCGGCAGAGGACATCGCCGGCATCCGCTACTGCGCGGGCGCCACCGCCGACGGCGCCAACACCTACAACGTCGTCGACGTGGCGTTGGCGCCCGGCGTGCCGCTGCCGGAGACCTCGCTGGAACGCAACTTCTACACCACCTCCTCCTGCGGCCTGTGCGGCAAGGCCGGCCTGGAGGCGGTGCGCACCACCGCGCCGTGGGACCTGACCGCAGACGACCTGCGGGTGTCCTGCCGGACCCTGGCCCTGCTGCCGGAGCGGCTGCGCGCCGCCCAGCGGGTGTTCGACAAGACCGGCGGCCTGCACGCCGCCGGCCTGTTCGCCCCCGACGGCGAGCTGCTGTGCCTGCGCGAGGACGTGGGACGCCACAACGCCGTCGACAAGGTCATCGGCCATGCGCTGCGCGCGGGGCGGCTGCCGCTGCGCGGCACGATCCTCATGGTCAGCGGCCGGGCCTCCTTCGAGCTGGTGCAAAAGGCGGTCATGGCGGGCATCCCGCTGCTGGCGGCGGTCTCGGCGCCGTCCTCCCTGGCCGTGGACCTGGCGCGGGAACAGGGCCTGACCCTGGTCGGCTTCCTGCGCGGCTCCTCGATGAACGTCTACACCGGCGCCGAACGGCTGCCGCCGCACCGCGGCCCGGCCCCCTCGGCCGTCTCCTGAAAAAACCCGGCGCCCCGGCGTTTGTGCAGCGTATCGGGGTTTTCGCGGCGCATTGCGGCAGGGGCCGAAGGTCCCATGGGCGTGTGACCTACGCCGCTGCCTGCGGCATGGGACGGCGGTTCACCCTGGAGTCAGAGGAGCTGACACCAGGAGCTGAACATGTCGAAGCTTTCCGATCCCGTCGTCGTCGGCACCGACGGCTCCGAAGCCGCCGACCGCGCTGTGGAGTGGGCTGCCGACGAGGCGGCCAGAAGGCATCGGCGGCTGCACATCGTGCACGCCGCGCAGCCCTGGGTCCCCGTGGCGCCGATGATGGCCCCGACCGAGGTGACCGTGGCGCTGGAGGAGGCCGGCAAGGAGATCCTGGAGGAGGCCCGCGAGCTGGCCTGCGACCGGCACCCGGAGCTGAAGGTCACCACCCAGCTGGTGCTGCGGTCGCCGGGCTATGCGCTCAGCGAGCAGGCCAGGTCGGCGTTCGAGATCGTCATCGGGCACCGCGGCGTGGGCGGGTTCTCCCGGCTGCTGCTGGGCTCGACCGGGCTGCGGGTGGCCGGCCATGTGCCCGGCCCGGTGGTCATCGTGCGCGGTGACGCCGGCCGGACCGGCGGGGACGTGGTGGTGGGGGTCGATCCGGGCGGCGAGTGCCGCACGGCGCTGGAGTACGCCTTCGACGCCGCCGCGCTGCGCGGCTCCCGGCTGCGGGTCGTGCACGGCTGGCGCCCGCCGGCGGTCACCGAGACGGGGTATGCGATGAATCTGCGGGACGCCGAAGAGGAGATCCGCTGGGCGCTGATCCGGGCGACCGCCCCGCTGCGCAAGAGCCACCCCGACATCGAGGTGGTCGAAGAGGTCGCCTACGACCATCCGGTCGCCGCGCTGACCGACGCCTCCCGCACGGCCGGCCTGGTGGTGGTGGGGGCCCGGGACCGCCACGGGCTCGGCGCGATCCGGATCGGCTCGGTCAGCCACGGCGTGATCCACCACGCCGACTGCCCGGTCGCCGTCGTCCGGCCGCGCTCTTGAGAGCGGAAGAGAAAACGCGTGAGGGGGACGCGATGAACAGGACCGCACACCGGCCGCACGGGGGAGCGACGATGCGGGCCGCCGCCGGAGACCGGCTCGTCATCGTCCGGTCGGGGCTGCACGAGCCGGTCCGCGACGGCGAGATCATCGAGGTGATCGGGCCCGACGGCACCCCGCCCTACCTGGTCCGCTGGGCCGACACCGGGCGGACCAGCCTCATCTACCCGGGCCCGGACGCCAGGGTCGTCCACTACGAGCATCCCGAGGACGGGTGAGAGCACGCACGCCGGGCGGTGTCGGCCTGCGGCGCCCGGCGCGCGGTGGGGCGGTCCTGCGGGGCCGCCCCGGCCAAGGCCGCAAGGGCCCTACAGCGGGACCTCCCAGCAGCCGCCGGGATCGATGACGGCCGAGCGGCCCGCATGAGCGACCCGGATGGGGGAGGCGGCGCTGGGCCGCACCCGCACCCGCAGCCGTTCATGGTCGCAGGCCAGATCGATGCCCCAGTGGCCCCGGTAGCGCAGGCCCAGCCGCAGCGCGGTGATCTCCTTGGGCGGGCGGGGGTCGATGCACAAGGTGTCGCCGCAAGTGGAGATGCCCGCATAGCAGCGCTGGACGAGATCGACGGTGCCGGCCATGGCGCCCAGGTGGATGCCTTCGGCGGTGGTTCCGCCCTGGATGTCGGCGATGTCGCTGTGCAGGGCCTCCTGGAAGAACCGCCAGGAGTCCGCATCGCCGGTGCGGGCCAGGATCCAGGCGTGCACCACCGCGCTCAGCGATGACCCGTCGCAGGTGCGGGGCAGGTAGTAGCGGATCGTCCGGGGGATCAGGTCCGGGCCGGGGTCGACGCCGAGCCCGGTGAGGACGGAGCCGAGTTCGCCGGGCGACAGCAGGTAGCACAGCATCAGCACGTCGGGCTGTTTGGACGCCTTGTACCGGTTGACGGTGTCGCCCTCGGCCTCCAGGATCCGGTCCAGGCGGCGGATGTCCCCATAGCGCGCCCGGTAGCCCTCCCAGTCGAGCTCTTCCAGTTCCCCGTAGCCTTCGAACTGGCTGATCACCCCGTCGTGGAAGGGCACTTTGAGCTTGCGGGCGACCTCCTCGAAGTGCTCCAGCTCCCCGCGGGTCAGCATCAGGTCCTCCCGCAGCTCGGCCTCCCGTTCCGGCGGCAGCAGCGCCAGCACCTCCAGGGCCCGGCGCAGCACCCAGGCGGTCATCACGTTGGTGTAGGCGTTGTTGTCCAGGCCGGGCTCGTCGCGGTCCGGGTAGGCGTCGTGGTATTCGTCGGGTCCCATGACGCCGCGGATCTCATAGCGGTCCTCGACCCGGTTGTAGACGGCCAGGTCGGCGAAGTAGCGGGCGATCTCCAGCAGCATCTCGGCGCCGTACTCGGCCAGGAACTCGGTGTCGCCGGTGGCCTCGTGGAAGCGCCACACGTTGTAGGCGATGGCCAGCCCCACGTGGCGCTGCAGGTGGGTGTGGTCGGGCAGCCACCGCCCCGAGCGGGGGTTCAGGTGCAGCCGCTGGGTCTGCTCGGTGCCGTCGCTGCCGCTCTGCCACGGGTAGCAGGCGCCGCGCAGGCCCGCCCGGCGCGCCGCCCAGCGGGCCTCCGGCAGCCGGCGCCAGCGGTACATCAGCAGCGCCCGGGCGATCTCGGGGAACCGCATGGCCAAAAACGGCAGGATGAACAGCTCGTCCCAGAACACATGCCCCCGGTAGGCCTCGCCGTGCAGCCCCCGCGCCGGAACGCCCACGTCCAGGTCCACCGAGTGCTCGGAGACCGTCTGCAGCAGGTGGAACATGTGCAGGTTGAGGATCCGCTGGGTGTCGTCGTGGTCCACGCGGATCTGGCAGCGCCGCCACAGCCGGTCCCAGGCCAGCACGTGCCGTTCCAGCAGCTCATCGAACGAGCCGGCGCGCTCGGCCCAGCGCCGGGCCGCGATGGCGCACTCTTCGATCGCATGGTCGCGCGAGGTGGCGATCGCGGCGACCTTCTCCACGGTGACGGGGGTGCCCTGGACGGCATCCAGGGACAGCTCCCAGGTCGCCGCCTGCGGTTCGCGCAGCAGCCGGCGCCCGGTCTCGGCGGCGCTGCGCACCCGCACCGCGGTGGCGACGCCGATCCGGGAGGTGACCGTCGTGGTGCGCAGGCACAGCACGTCGCCGTGCTCGCAGATCTCATCCACCTCCAGGTGCCGGTTGCTGAACCCCCGGTAGCGGGCCACGCCCGTGTTGCGCACCCGGCCGTCCAGCCGGCAGCGCACCTGCAGCGGGCCGCTCCAGTTCTCCGGCAGCACCGCGGTCTCCATCGCCGCCAGGTGCGGCTGGTCCATCGACACCAGCCGGCGCTGGGTGATCTGGGTGCACCGGCCGGCCGGGTCGGTGAGGCGGACGATCCGGGTCAGCACCCCGCGCCGCATGTCCAGCTCCTGCCGGTAGGACAGCAGGTGCCCGGCGCGGTGGGCGGCGTCCAGGTCGAACCAGGGGCCCTCGGGGCCGATCCGGAAGGTCAGCGCCGTCCAGTCCGGGGTGTTGACCAGGTCTTCGTTGTCCACCGTGCGGCCGGCGACCTGCGAGGTCAGCCGGTTGTAGACACCGGCCACATAGGTGCCCGGGTAGTGGACGCCGTCGGCGACCGACTCCGGGGCCGCTCCGCGGGTGGCGAAGTAGCCGTTGCCCAGCGTGCACAGCGCCTCCTTGACCCCTTCGGCGGCCGGGTCGTAGGAGTCGTAGGACAGCAGCCAGCGGCTCATCGTCGCTCACCCCCGTGCCCCGCCTCCTACCCCCGCCCGGCTGTCTTTCGCATCGCCGCGGGCCGATTGCCGGACGGAGATGCGGGCACAGGACCAACGACTCTGGGTACCGGTCGTCCCGGCGAGGTGCCATGGAGGTGTGGGAACGACCGAGGAGGCGCGATGGGGCGCTATGCGCAGGTGCTCGTCGGTTACGACGGGACGAAGGAAAGCGAGCTGGCCATCAGATGGGCGGTGGAGGAGGCCCGCAAACGCCGGCTGGACTTGACGGTCTGCCACGCCTGGCGCTGGCCGTACCCGATCAGCTACATCGACTACGAGGGCGTGGCCATCGTCAAGCGGATGGGGCGGCATCTGCTGCAGCACGGCGTCGAGCTCGCCGAGAGCCTGGCCCCCGGCCTGAAGGTGCACCAGCGCCTGGTGGACGGCCCCGCCGTGCCGGCGCTGCTGCACGAGGGCGCCGAGGGGATCATCGTGCTCGGCTCGCATGAGCGGGAGGAGCTGCCGGTGGGGTCCTCGGCGCTGCAGGTGCCGGCCCACGCCCGCGGCCCGGTGCTGGTGGTCCGGGCTCCCGGCACGCCGACCGACGGCCGCGTGGTGGTCGGGGTGGACGACTCGCCGGGGTCGCAGGCCGCGCTGGAGTTCGCCTTCGAGGAGGCGGCGCTGCGGGGCTGGCAGGTCGAGGCGGTCTCCGGGTGCTGGGAGCCGGGCGGCGTGGCCGGCACCGAGATCGCGCTGTTCGCCGACCGGGAGAAGCTGGAGCAGGTGTGCGGCGCCCGGCTGCAGCGCGCCGTCGCCCCCTGGCTGGTGAAGTACCCGCAGGTGGCGACGCGCACCTCGCTGGTGCTGGAAGAGCCCCGGCGGGCGCTGCTGGGCGCGGCCAAGGGCGCCGACATGGTGGTGGTGGGCGCCCGCGGCGAGCGCGGCCCGAACCTGCAGCCGCTGGGCGCGACCGCGATGGCGATGCTGCAGATGGCGCCCTGCACGGTGGCGGTGGTGCATCCCTGAACGGCGGCGGGCCGCCCATGATCCATGGACGGCCCGCGCGAGCGGCCTCTTTCACACGCCGCTGACTTGCAGCTCCCGCTGCGGCTGCGGTGCGGCCGGAGCGGGACGGTTGAGCTTTTCGCCCTCCACGTCCACCTCGGGCAGCACCTTGTCGAGCCGGCGCGGCAGCCACCAGGCGGCCTTGCCGAGCAGGGCCAGCACCGCCGGGACGATGGTCATGCGCACCGCGAAGGCGTCGAAGAGCACGGCGATGGCCAGCCCGAAGCCGATCATCTTGACCATCGGGTCGGAGAAGCCGATGAAGCCGGCGAACACGCTGATCATGATGATGGCGGCGGCGGTGACCACCCGGGCGCTGTGGGCGAAGCCGGTGACCACGGCCTGCCGGGCGTCCTCGCCGTGCACGCAGGCCTCGCGGATCCGGGTGACCAGGAAGACCTCATAGTCCATGGCCAGCCCGAACACCACGCCGACCAGGAAGATCGGCATCATGCTCATCACCGGGCCGGTGACCTCCACGCCCAGCGGGTCCTTCAGCCAGCCCCACTGGAACACCGCCACCACGGCGCCCAGCGAGGCCAGCACCGACAGCAGGAAGCCCAGCGCCGCCTTGAGCGGGACTAGCAGCGAGCGGAACACCAGGATCAGCAGCAGGAAGGCCAGCCCGACCACCAGCGCCAGGTAGGGGATCAGCGCGTCGTCGAGCTTTTGCGACATGTCGATGGCCACCGCGGTCTGGCCGGTGACCAGCACCCGCGCCCCGGTGGCGGCCTTGACCTCGGCGGCGGTGCCGCGGATGGCGCGCACCAGCTTTTCGGTGCGGTCGTCGGCCGGGCCGGAGGCGGGGATGACGGTGATCATCGCGGTGTCCCCGGCCCGGTTGAAGGCGGGCGGCAGCACCGCGGCCACGTTCGGCATGCCGCTGATCTGCTGGGCGACCCGGGCGGCGGCGCCCTGGGGGTCCTTGGCGCCGGCGGCGTCCACCACGGTCACCAGCGGGCCGTTGAAGCCGGGACCGAAACCCTTCGACAGCAGGTCATAGGCCCTGCGCTGGGTGGTGGAGGCCGGCTGGGAGCCGTCGTCGGGCAACCCGAGCCGCATGTCGGCGGCGGGAATGGCGATCACGCCGAGCGCGGCGACGGTGACCAGCAGCACCGGCACCGGGAAGCGCAGCACCAGGCGGGCCCAGCGGGCGCCCAGGCCGTCCCCTTCGGGCCGGGCGCCCTTTGCGCGCCGGGAGCGGGGCAGCACCTTGTCGCCGGCGAATCCCAGCAGCGCGGGGATGAGGGTGAGCGCGACCAGCACGGCGACCACCACCGCGGCCGCGGCGGCCAGCCCCATCTTGGTCAGCAGCGGAATGCCGACCACCGCCAGGCCGGCCAGCGCGATGACGACCGTCAGCCCGGCGAACACCACCGCCGACCCGGCGGTGCCGGTCGCCCGGCCCGCCGCCTCCGCCGCATCGCGCCCTTCGGCCAGCTCGGCGCGGTGGCGGGAGACGATGAACAGGGCGTAGTCGATGCCGACCGCCAGCCCGATCATGGTCGCCAGGATCGGGGTGGTGTCGTCCAGCTCCAGCGGGGCGCTCAGCGCGGTGACGGCCGCCACCGCCACCCCGATGCCCACCAGCGCCGTCAGCAGCGGCAGCCCGGCGGCGATCAGCGACCCGAAGGTCACCAGCAGCACCACCGCCGCGACCGCCACGCCGATCGCCTCGGTGGCGCCGCCCTCGGGCGCGGCCGACAGGGCGTCCCCGCCGACCTCCACGGTCAGGCCGCCGCCGCGGGCCTTGTGCACGGCCTCCTGCAGCGCGTCGCGGTCGGCCTCGCTCAGCTCGATCGACGGCACCCGGTAGGAGACCTGGATGTAGGCGATGGAGGCGTCCGGGCTGATCGCCTTGGCCCGGTAGGGGTCGGTGACGGCCTGCACCTTGGGCAGCGCCTGCAGCTCCGCCAGCGCCTTGTGGACTTCGGCCCGGGCCGCCGGGTCGGTGATCTTCCGGTCACCGCGGGCCTGGAACACCACGCGGGCCGTGGCGCCGTCGGCGTTGCTTCCGGGGAAGCGCCGGTCCAGCAGGTCGAAGGCCTGCTGGGCCTGGGTGCCGGGGATGGAGAACTGCCCGGAGGCCGCCGGCGGCGCCAGGAAGGCGGCGGCCGCGGCCGCCGCCAGCAGCACCGCCCACACCAGGGCGACCAGCCGTCTTCTGCGGAAGGCGAAGCGGCCCAGCCGGTAGAGCAACGTGGCCATCGGTGACGAACTCCCGTCGAGATCGATGCTGGGGAAGGGACACAACGGGGTGGAACGGCCGCGTCCGCGGGGCGCGGGTGCGCGGCGACGCCGGCCGGTCACCGGCATGCGCGACGGCGCGGAGTGTGTTCTCCGGCCGCCGGGCGGGGGAGAGGGGATCGAAGATCAGTCGCCGGCGGCACGGCCCGGAGCGGCTGTGCGGCCGCCAGGGGGCCGGCGCGGGGAAGGCTCGGGGGAGCCGGCGGGCGGACGCCCGTCAGGACAGCCCGAGGGCGGGCAGCACCGCGGCGTCGATGTAGCGCACCAGGTAGGCGGCGTCGGCGTCGCGGTCCTCCACCAGGGCCCGTCCCACCATGGCGCCCAGCACCATGTGCGGGACGAACTGCGCGGCCGGCACGTCCGGGGCCAGCTCGCCCCGCCGCACCGCCCGGTCCAGCATCCCGCGCAGCGCGGTCAGCTCGGGTTCGACCAGCAGCGCCCGCACCGCCTGCAGCAGCTCGGGGTCCTGGTGCATGGCGTGTCCCAGCGCCCGGACCAGCTCCATGTCGCGCAGCGCCACCTCGCCCAGGCGCCGGGCCAGCTCCCGTAGGTCGCCGGCCAAGGTCCCGGTGTCGATATGGGTGATCGACACCGGTTCGGCGTGCCGCAGCGCGCTGGCCACCAGTTCCGGCTTGCCGCGCCACTGCCGGTACAGCGTGGCCTTGCTGGAGCGGGCGCGGGCCGCGATCGCGTCCATCGTCAGCGCCTCGTACCCGACCTCGCGCAGCAGGTCGAGCACCGCCGTGAACAGCTCTTGTTCCCGCTCCGGCGACAGTCGGGTCCGACGCTCTGCCACGAGGACCGACTCTACCGTTACGACCCCCTCTCAATGAGTACGAAACGGTTTCGTACTCATTGAGGATAAAAGCCGGGCCGGTGCCGCACGGAGCTTTTCGAAGGGTGAGCTGAGTCTCTCTTTCCGCCCGGCCACCGGGGGATCAGCCCGGCCGCAGCACCCCGAAGTCGCCGAACTGCATGGTGATCTGGAACGTCCGGGAGGTCAGCAGCCAGCCGCCGGCGGTGCGCACCCAGCGGTCGTCGTACTCGCCGAAGCACTCATAGTGGCGGCCCTCCATGGGGCCGGCGCCCAGGTGCATGACCCGCGCGTAGGTCAGCGACCGCGCCCGGTCGCCGTCGATGCGCACCCGGTGGTTGCCCAGCAGGTGCTGGGACGGGCCGCAGCCGCCCAGATGGCGGCGGACGACGGCGACGATCTCCGCCCGTCCGGTGCGGCCGTAGCCGGTGGCGTCCTCGGTGAACATCGCGCCGATCGCCGCCCAGTCCCGGCGGTCCAGCGCGGCGGCCAGTTCGGCCAGCCGCTCGATGATCTGCTCGCGGTCGCCCATCACGCCCGTGGCCCCTGCGGCAGGTGGCGCACCGCGCCGGGGAAGCAGGAGGCCAGCAGGTCGGGGGACTCCTTGCGGCCGTCCAGCACGCGGTTGGTGCGCTCGACGGCGCGCCAGCCGGCCGCGGTGCGGCGCAGCCGCCAGCGGTTGGCGGTGGCGCGGCGCAGCGTGAAGCCGTCCGGGGTGTTGACGATCATGAGGGTGTAGCCGACCGCGGTGGCCTCATCGCCGTCCACCGTGACGTGGGGCGGGCCGATGAAGTGGGCGCAGCCCCCGGCGATCCAGCCCTGGTGGTTGCGGGAGCGCACCATCGCGGCGATCTCCCGCCGCCCGTTCATCAGCAGCTCGTCGACGTCGTAGACGCCCTCGGGCTCCCACAGCTCGGCCACGGCCTGCGCGCAGCCGCTGTCGACCAGCGGGCCATAGGACAGGATCAGGCGGGTGATCTCCCGCTCGTCCTCCAGCAGCCGCAGCCGCTCTTCCAGCGCCCGCAGCCGCTCCTCCAGCGCCTCCCGCCGCGGCTCGGCGTCGGCCATCGCAACCTCCTGACGACTTGCTCGGTAGGGGCGGGCCGGACGAGCGCGGCGCGGGCTCGTCCGGCCCGGGGTGCAGCCGGAGAACGGGGTCAGTCCCCGGCGAAGGACAGACCCTGGCTCTGGCCCAGCTCGCGCAGGGCGGCCAGCTGGTCGCAGTAGTGGTCGGCCGAGGTGGCCGTCAGGCGGACGCCGGCGATGGTCGCGCCGGCCTTGCGCAGCCGCTCCAGCGCGGTGCGCGCCGCCTCGGGGGAGCCGAGCGGGTCCAGCGGGCGGCCGGGGCTCAGCACCACCTCGAAACCCTCGGGCGCGTCGGCCTTGGCGAGCATCTCGGCGAGCGTGTCCAGGGGCAGGCCGAAGGGGACCCAGCCGTCCCCGAGCGTGACGGCGCGGCGCAGCGAGCGGGCGGTGCGCCCGCCGATCCAGATCGGCACCCGCTCGCGCACGGCGTGCGGCTCGACGACGAAGCCGGAGAAGTCGTAGTGCTCGCCGTGGAAGCTCGGCTCTCGCCGGCCCCAGGCGGCGCGCAGCGCGGCGATGGCCTCGTCGGCGCGCGGGCCGCGGCCTTCGAAGGGGGCGCCCAGCAGCGCGAACTCCTCGGCCAGGCTGCCCACGCCCAGCCCGAGCACCAGCCGCCCGCCGCTGACGCGGTCCAGCGTGCCGTAGCGCTTGGCGATGGCCAGCGGGTGGTGGTAGCCGAGCACCAGCACCTGCGTGGCCAGCCGGATGCGGCGGGTGCGGGCGGCCAGGTAGCCGAAGGTCGCCAGCGGGTCCCAGTAGACGCCGCCGCGCTGCGCGGCGGCCTCGGTGGGCACGGCCACATGCTCGCTGCAGGTCAGGTGGTGGTAGCCGAGCCGGTCGGCGGCCTCGGCGATCCGGCCGAGCTCCTCGATGCCGGCGCTGTGCTCCCACGGGGAGTGTGCTCCCGGCGGCTGGGCCACCACCGGTGTGACGATGCCGATGCGCATGTGCCCCCCTCCAGGCTGTGACAAGAAAACGTTCTAGTAGCAACGTCCGCGCTGTCTCGTGAGGCGTCTCACTCAACGGAACGGACAAAGCGCCATAAACACGACATCAACTGGTGTCTTCCCTGGGAAGAGACTGCTTGCTAGATTCGTGTCACAAGAATTCATTTCAGTCGTCTGGGAGGTGCGATGAGCGAGTCCACGGCAGCCCCCGCAGTGCGCCGCGACCCGCCGCCGTCGATGGTCGAGCGAATGACCTTGATCCTGGACGCCTTCACCGGCCGCTCGGTCCGGCTGACCCTGGAGGACGTGGCACGGCACACCGGCCTGCCGCGCTCGACCGCGCACCGCATCCTCGACCAGCTGGTCCGCCAGCGCTGGCTGGAGCACAACTCCTACGGCTACGCCCTCGGGCCGCGGGCGCTGAGTCTCGGTGGCCGGGACGGCGGGCACGGCAAGATCCGCGAGGCCGCCGCGCCGCTGCTGCACGAGCTGCAGATCACCACCGGGCTGGTGGCCCACCTGGCCGTGCTGGACGGCGCCCACGTCTTCTACCTGGACAAGGTCGGCGGACGGTTCGCCAGCTCGGTGCCCTCCCGGGTCGGCGGACGGGCCCCGGCCCACTCCACCGCGCTGGGCAAGGCGATGCTGGCCTGGCTGGAGCCCGAGCAGGTCGACGCCCGGCTCGGCGGCGCCCTGAACCGGCTGACCAACCGCACCATCGGCGAGCTGGCCACCCTTCACCAGGAGCTGCACCGCATCCGCCGGCGCCGCGGCCTGGCCTTCGAGCGGGGCGAGACCTTCCCCGGCATCGCCTGCGTGGCCGCCGCCATCCGCGGCCCCGAAGGGCCGGTGGCCGGCATCTCCCTGGTCGGCGACATCCGCACCCCGCTGGAGAACGTCGCCCCGCTGGTGGCCGCCGCCGCCCGTGAGGCGTCCCAGACCCTCTTCCCGTCCACGGCGCCGGCGCGCCGCCCCCGCGCCCGGCGGGCGGAGTTCGCCCCGCCCGCCGAGGACTCCTGGTCTCCCGAGACGCTGAACCGCCTGCTGGCGATGGACGGCCGCGGCGAGTGGATGTGACCGCGGCGCTGCGGTGACCTCAGCCCCACCGATCGCCCCTGGCCCACGGGTCGGGGGCGATCGGGGCGTCCGGCTCGTCGATGCCGAACCGGCTGCGGAAGAACAACAGCGGACGCCGCCCCTCGTTCCCCGGGGGACGCTCACAGCTCAGCACCCGTCCGATCACCACGTCGTGGTCGCCGGCCACGTGCACGTCCTGCACCACCGCGTGCACGCGCAGCAGCACATCGGGCAGCGCCGGCGCGCCCCACGGCGACGGCTCCCACTCCAGCCCCTGGAACTTGCGGCCCTTGCTCGACCCGAAGCGCTCGCACAGCTCCCGCTGGTCCTCGGCCAGGATGTTCACGCAGAACCGGCCGCTGGCCCGGATGCGCGGCCAGGACCGGCCGCGGTGATCGGCGCAGAACAGCACCAGCGGCGGCTCCAGGGACACCGACGCAAACGACTGGCAGGCGAAACCCACCGGCTCGCCCCCGTCGAGGCCGGTGACCACGGTGACGCCGGTGGCGAACTCGGCCATGGCCCGCCGGAACTCCACCGGCGCGGGCGGCGCGGCGTGACCGGGATCGGTGGTGATCGCTGGCTCGGCTGGCATGGATTCCCCTCGGGTGCTCGGCGGGCCGCGTCGGGCGTTGACGATCAGGAACGTAGGCCGCCCTCGTTACCGAGGGAAAGGGCATCCCGTTGAGTGGAAGACCACTCTTCATCCCCGCCGCCGCGCCTTCGACGAGCGCCGGCCGCTCCCCATCCGCCGCACCGCCAGGACCGGTCACAACCCCCGAATCAGGCGCGTCCCGCTGATCGGGATCGTCGCGGCGGCCTTGACAAGGCGCTGGTTACGTTCCCGGCAAGTCACCTGCGAAGGACTGAGAGACCTATGACCACGGAGCTGACCTACGAGTCGACGTTGCGCGAACTCGCCACCGACCAAGGGGTGCTGCGTTACCACGAGGCGGGCGAGGGACCGCCGCTGCTGCTGTTGCACGGCTCCGGGCCGGGCGTCACCGGCTGGCGCAACTTCCGCGGCAACCTGCCGGTGCTGGCCGAGCACTTCCGCTGCCTGGTGCTGGAGTTCCCCGGCTTCGGGGTCAGCGACCCGACCGACCAGCACCCCATGCTGGCCGCCACCGGCGCGGTGCTCCGCTTCCTGGACGGGCTGGGCCTGCAGCAGGTGGACGTGATCGGCAACTCCATGGGCGGCATCGTCGGCACCCAGGTGGCGCTGGCCCACCCCGACCGGGTGCGCCGGCTGGTCACCATCGGCGGCATGGGCCGCAACATCTTCAGTCCTTCGCCCGGCGAGGGCATCAAGCTGCTGATGGAGTTCACCGACGAGCCCAGCCGCGAGAAGCTGATCCGCTGGCTGCACTCCATGGTCTACGACCCCAAGATCATCACCGAGGAGATGATCGAGGAGCGCTGGCAGCAGGCCACCGACCCCGACACGCTGGCCGCCGCCCGCCGCATGTACGGCAGCAAGGCCTTCGCCGCCAACGCCAAGGCCCAGGCCGCCTCCGACACCCCGCCCTACTGGGCGATGCTGCACAAGCTCAAGGCCAAGACCCTGATCACCTGGGGGCGTGACGACCGGGTCAGCCCCGTGGACATGGCGCTGCTGCCGATGCGCGCCATCCCCGACGTCGAAGTGCACATCTTCCCCAACTGCGGCCACTGGGTGATGATCGAGCAGAAGGAGGCCTGGGAGAGCGTGGTGCTGGCCTTCCTGACCCGCAAGGACGCCGCATGAGCGCCGCGGGCAACGGCTGGGACGCCGAATACGACCTGGTCATCGTCGGCAGCGGCGGAGGCGGCATGGCCGCCGCGCTCACCGCCCACGACGAGGGACTCAAGCCCCTGATCGTGGAGAAGGGCAAAAAGTACGGCGGCAGCACCGGCATCTCCGGCGGCGGCATCTGGATCCCCAACAACCCCACGCTGCGCGCCAAGGGCCACAACGACAGCCGCGAGTCCATCCTGCGCTACCTGGAGCAGCTCACCCAGGGCCGCGTGCCCAGGGCGCGCCTGGAGGCGTTCGTGGACAACGGCCCGGCCGCGATGGAGGTGCTCGAAAAGAGCAAGTGGGTCAAGTTCTTCTGGACCAAGGGCTACTCCGACTACCACCCCGAGCTGGAGGGCGGGCGCCCGATGGGACGCTCCATCGAGGCCAAGCCCTTCGACACCCGCAAGCTGGGTGAGGACGAAAAGTACCAGCGGCCCAACAACCTCAAAGGCCCCCTCGGCCTGTGGATCACCGCCAAGGACTACCGCGACCTGGCCATGGCCAAGCGCACCTGGCGGGGCCGCAAGGCCTCCCTGGTGGCCGCCTGGCGGGTCTCCTCCAACCTGATCCTGCGCCGCCACATGGCCACCGGCGGGCGCGCCCTGGTCGCCCGGCTGCGCATGGCGCTCAAGGACGCCGGCATCCCGCTGTGGCTGCAGACCCGCATGACCGACCTGATCACCGACGAGCGCGGCGCCGTCGTCGGGATCGAGGTCGAACGGGAGGGCAAGACGCTGCGGCTGCGCGGCCGCTACGGCGTGCTGCTGGCCACCGGCGGCTTTGAGCACAACAACGAGATGCGCGCCAAGTACCTGCCCGAGGGCGCCCGGGAGAACTACGCCATGGGCGCCCGGGAGAACACCGGCGACGGCATCCAGGCCGGGATCAAGCTCGGCGCCGCGCTGGACCTGATGGACGACGCCTGGTGGATGCCGGCGCTGCGGCACCCGGCCGGCGCGGTCATCCCGCTGCTGTCGGAACGGGCCATCCCCCGGCAGGTCATCGTCTCCCCGCAAGGGAAGCGCTTCACCAACGAGTCGGCCCCGTACGTCAACTTCGTCCACGACCAGCTCGCCGGCGGCCACATCCCCGCCTGGCTGGTGATGGACGCCAAGGCCCGCGCCCGCTACCCGTTCGCGCAGATCCTGCCGGGCGCGCCGATCCCCAAGAGCTTCTTTGAGGCGGGGATCGCCTTCAAGGCCGACACCCTCACCGAACTGGCTGAGAAGATCGGCGTCCCGGCCGACGCGCTGAACGAGACCGTCACCACCTTCAACGGCTACGCCCGCACCGGCAAGGACCCCGAATTCGGCCGCGGCGACAGCGCCTACGACCGCTACTACGGCGACCCCAACCTCAAGAACCCCAACCTGGACGTGATCGACACCCCGCCCTACTACGCCTTCCGGCTGGAGATCGGCGACCTGGGCACCAAGGGCGGGCTGGTCTGCGACGAGCACAGCCGGGTGCTGCGCGAGGACGGCTCGGTGATCGAAGGGCTGTACGCCACGGGGAACACCTCCGCCTCGGTGATGGGCAACGAGTACGCCGGTCCCGGCGCCACCATCGGCCCGTCCATCGTGTTCGGCTACATCGCCGCCCGGCACGCCGCCGCCCGCGCCCGCCGGGAGGACCAGCGGTGAGCCGGGCCGGATCGCTGAAGGTGCGCGTCGTCGAGGTCGTCCGCGAGACCGCCGAGGCGCACACGCTCGTCCTGGAACCCGCCGAGGGGGACCGGGAGCGCTTCGCCTACCGGCCCGGCCAGTTCCTGACCATCCGGGTGCCCGCACCCGACGGCTGGGCGGCGCGCTGCTACTCGCTGTGCAGCTCGCCGCTCACCGACGAGCACCTGAAGGTGACCGTCAAACGGGTCGCCGGCGGGCTGGGGTCCAACTGGATCTGCGACAACGTCACCGCCGGGGACGTGCTGGAGGTGCTGCGTCCCGCCGGGACCTTCACCCCCTCCTCGCTGCAGGAGGACCTGCTGCTGATCGCCGGCGGCAGCGGCATCACCCCCATCATGTCGATCCTGAAATCCTGCCTGGCCGCGGGCGGCGGGAAGGTGACCCTGCTGTATGCCAACCGGGACGAACGCTCGGTCATCTTCGCCGGTGAGCTGCGCGCCCTCGCCGAGGCGCACGGTGAGCGGCTGACGGTCCTCCACTGGCTGGAGTCGGTGCAGGGCCTGCCCACCGCGGCCGGCCTGCGCGCGCTGCTGCGGCCCTACACCGACCGCGACGCCTTCATCTGCGGGCCGGCCGCGTTCATGGACCTGGCGACCGAGGCGCTGACCGGTCTGGGCGTGCCCGCCGGGCGGGTGCATGTGGAGAAGTACTTCTCGCTGGCCGGCGACCCGTTCGAGGCGGCCGGCGAGGACGCCATCTCAGACGGGGACAGCGGTGCGGCGGGTGAGGAGGACGCCGCCACCGTGGAGGTCGAAATCGACGGCGAGAGGCGGACCGTGCCCTGGCCCCGCTCCGAACGCCTGCTCGACGTGCTGCTGCGCGCCGGAGTGGACGCGCCGTTCTCCTGCCGTGAGGGCTCGTGCGCGGCATGCGCCTGCGTGGTCCTGGAAGGGGAGGCGTCCATGGACGTCAACACCGTCCTGGATGAGCGGGACCTCGCCGACGGCCTCATCCTCGCCTGTCAGGCGAGGCCGGTCAGCGACCGGCTGAAGGTCACCTACGACGGCTAACGACATCACGGGAGAGTGGGCGATGGCCAAGCGCGTGCTAGACGCGATCATGGAACACGCCGAGGAGATCCGCGAACTCGGCCCCGTCAACGAGCGGCTCGGCAAGCTCGACGACAAGGCCGCCAAGATCCTGCGCGACGCGGGGATGATGCGGATGCTGCAGCCGGCGACCTACGGCGGCATGGAGGCGCACCCCCGCGAGTTCGCCGAGACGGTGATGGGCATCGCCGCCCTGGACGGCTCCACCGGCTGGGTCGCCGGCATCGTCGGCCTGCACGCCTGGGAGATGGCCCTGGCCGACCCGCGCGTGCAAGAAGAGGTCTGGGGCGACAACCAGGACACCTGGATCGCCTCCCCGTACGCGCCGCTGGGCATCGCCCGCCCGGTCGACGGAGGCTACATCTTCAACGGCCGCTGGCAGTTCTCCTCCGGCACCGACCACTGCGACTGGATCTTCCTGGGCGGCATGCTCGGCGACGCCGACGGCAACATCGCCCAGCCGCCGACCTCGCTGCACCTGATCCTGCCCCGCTCCGACTACGAGATCGTCGAGGGCACCTGGGACGTGGTGGGCCTGTCGGGCACCGGCAGCAAGGACATCATCGTCCGCGACGCCTTCGTCCCCGAGTACCGGGTGCTGAAGTACCACGATGTGATCGAGGGCATCCAGGCCGAGCGGGCCGGGCTGACCAACCCGCTCTACCACGTGCCGTTCACCGCGATCTTCCCGCTGGGCATCTCCTCGGCGGTGATCGGCATCACCGAGGGCGCGCTCGCCGCCCACCTGGCCTACCAGCGCAGCCGGGTGCAGATCACCGGCACCAAGGTCAAAGACGACCCGTACGTGCTGTACGCCATCAGCGAGGCCGCCGAGGAGATCGCCGCCTCCCGCATCACGATGCTGGACTACATCTCCCGGCTGTATGACAAGGTCGCCGCCGGCAAGAAGATCACCTTCGCCGAGCGCGCCGCGGCCCGCCGCACCCAGGTCCGCTCGGCCTGGCGCGCGGTGCGGGCGATGAACGAGATCGTGCTGCGCTCCGGCGGCAACGGCATGCGCATGGACAACCCCATCCAGCGGTTCTGGCGGGACGCCCACATGGGGTTGGTGCACGCCATCCACGTGCCCGGCGCCGTCTACCACGTCTCCGCCCTGACCGACATGGACATCGAGCCCCCGCTGGGCCCGATCCGCTCCATGATCTGAAAACCCGCGCCGGCCCCGGCGCCACCGGACGGGGCCTTCGCCATGAGGACTCTCCCGGACCGGCCCCTCGACCGGCCCGGGACCGTCCCGTTTGCGGCCGGTTCGTGACGGCCTCAGTCCCAGGTGGGGAGCATGCCCTCCGGGTAGCGGGCGCCGAAGCCGCCGTCGGGCAGGATCTCGGCGATGCGCTCCAGGTCGGCCCGGCTCAAGACGAGGTCGGCGGCGGCGACGTTCTCCTCCAGGCGCTTGGGGCTGCGGGTGCCGGGGATCGGCACGACGTCCTCGCCCCGGGTCAGCAGCCAGGCCAGCGCCAGCTGGGCGACGGTGGCGCCCTTGGCCGCGGCCAGCTCGGCCAGGGCGCGCGTGGCCTCCAGGTTCTTTTCGTAGTTGCCGGGCTGGAAGCGCGGGTCCCAGTGGCGGAAGTCGGAGGGGTCGTACTCGGGGCCGGGCTTGGCCGACCCGGTCAAAAAGCCCCGGCCCAGCGGTGAGTAGGCCACGAACCCGATCCCCAGCTCGCGCAGGACGGGGAACAGGGCCTCCACGTCGCGTTCGAACAGCGAGTACTCGGTCTGCAGCGCCGACACCGGGCAGACGGCGTGCGCCCGGCGGATGGTGTTCTCACCCGCCTCGCTCAGCCCGAAGTAGCGGACCTTGCCGGCCTCGATCAGCTCCCCGACGGTCCCGGCCACCTCCTCGATCGGCACATCGGGATCGACCCGGTGCTGGTAGAGCAGGTCGATGACGTCGGTGCCCAGGTGGCGCAGGCTGTTGTCGACGACCTGGCGGATGCGCTCGGGACGGCTGTCCAGCCCGCTGGGACGCGTGCCGGTGAAGTCGAACCCGAACTTGGTGGCGATGACCACCTCGTCGCGGACCGGGGCCAGCGCGGCCCCCACGATCCGTTCGTTGGCGCCCTGCCCGTACAGCTCGGCCGTGTCGAAGAACGTCACCCCCAGCTCGTGGGCCCGGCGGATGGTGGCCTCGCCTTCCTTTTCGTCCGAGGGGCCGTAGGCGATGGAAATGCCCATCGCGCCGTACCCCAGCTCCGACACCACCAGCCCCTGCCGGCCGAGAGCCCGCTGTCGCATGTCCGCTTCCCTTCACCGCGCCTGTCCTGCCCGCTGATGTTAGAGACCCTTGATGTGCCCGCCTCACGCGAGATCTCCCGGAAAGAACGGGTACCGTCCGCGCTCGGGCAGGGGGCGGCGGGGGCTCCGTGGGATCGGGCACGGGCGGATGGGGGCTTGCGGCCGGGAGGGTCGCCGCCCACGGCGGGCCGGCCGGGCCGCGATCTTTTTCCGGGGACGGATTCCGCGTCACCGTCCTGCATGGGCGTTGCCGCATCACAGGAGTTCATCACCAGGTACGACGAGGTGGGCAACGAACCGGCCGCCGGTGTGCGCGCCGTCTCCACCACGCTGGAGGAGTTCGCCCGCGAAAGCGCCTTGGGCGGCGCGGCGTCCCCGGTCCGGGACTCTCACTGAGCGGGAGGACGGGCGCGGCGAGCAGGCGGTTTTGAGAGCTTGAGCACTGGCGGCCGGAGGCTCGACCGCGACATCGAAGATGGATCGAGGACGCACAGTGACGTTGATCCGAGGACTTGGCTATGTGAAGGTCCAGACGCGCCACATCGAACGCTGGCGCGAACTGGCGATCGAAGGACTCGGCTTCGCCGAGGGCTCCGGACCGGACCCGGACGGGCTGTACCTGCGCATGGACGAGCGCCGCTACCGCCTGGCGGTGCTGCCCGGCGACACCGACCGGGTGCTGGCCGTCGGCTGGGAGGTGCGCGACCAGTACGCGCTGGCCGCGGTCCGCGAGGCGGTGGAGAAGTCCGGCACGGACGTGACCGTGCTGTCGCCCAAGGAGGCCGCCGAGCGGGACGTCGAGCAGGCCATCGCCTTCAAGGACCCCTCCGGCACCCCCGTGGAGGTGTTCTTCGGCCCCGTCCTGGACCACAGCCCGCTGCGCACCCCGCTGGCCCACAGGTTCGTCACCGGCCCGCTGGGCATGGGCCACGTGGTGCTGCCCACCCCCCGCGCCGAGGAGCTGACGAACTGGTACTGCGAGGTCCTCGGGTTCCTGCCGCGCGGTGCCATGAAGGTCAGCGCCGCCACCCCCGAGCGTCCGTTGCGCGTCCGCTTCCTCGGCGTCAACCAGCGCCACCACAGCCTGGCCATCGCCCCTGCCCCGCACGACGGCGACCCGGGCCTGGTGCACATCATGGTGGAGGTCGAGGACCTGGACACCGTCGGCCGGGCGCTGGACAACGTCACCCGGCTGGGCTTTTCGATCTCCTCCACCCTGGGCCGCCACACCAACGACAAGATGGTCTCCTTCTACGTGCGCGCCCCGGGCGGCTGGGACATCGAGTACGGCACCGACGGCATGCTCGTCGACGAGACGTACTACACCGCCGAAGAGATCACCCGCGACAGCTACTGGGGCCACGACTGGTCGGGCTCTGAGCCGCTGGCCGCGTTCATCCCCCCGACCAAGTGATGCCGATGAGCTCTGTGGAACCGATCGGCGTCCGCGAAGTCGGCGCCTTCGACCACGAGTGCGACGTGCTGGTGGTCGGGTTCGGCTGCGCGGGCGCCGCGGCCGCCTTCGAGGCGGCCAGTGCGGGCGCGAGCGTGCTGGTGCTGGAGAAGGCCGGCGGCCCCGGCGGGGCGTCGGCCATGTCCGGCGGGGAGCTGTACCTGGGCGGCGGCACCGAGATCCAGAAGGCGTGCGGGTTCGACGACGACCCCGACAACATGTACGCCTACCTGGAGGCGGCGCTCGGCCCGCACGTCGATGCCGCCAAGCTGCGGCTGTACTGCGATGAGAGCGTGGAGCACTTCGAGTGGTTCCGCGCCCGCGGCCTGACGTTCAACCCCAGCCTGTTCGACGCCCCCACCTGGATGCCCTACACCGAGGACGGGCTGATGTGGCTGGGGGAGAACGCCTGGCCCTACAACACCATCGCCCGTCCAGTCCCGCGCGGCCACCGCCCGGCGGCCAAGGGCTTCGGCGGCCGGCTGCTGATGGAGAAGCTGACGGCCGCCGCCACCGCCGCCGGCGCCGTCACCCACGCCGACACCGCCGCCACCAATTTGGTGCTGGACGACGACGGCCGGGTGGCCGGGGTGGTGGCGCGCAAGTACGGCGAGCGGGTCACCTACCGGGCGCGCAAGGCGGTCATCCTCACCACCGGCGGTTTCGTCGACAACGACGAGATGCTCGCCCACCACGCCCCGGTGCTGCTGGGCCACGACAAGGTCAGCGACGGCAACAGCGACGGCTCCGGCATCCGCATGGCCACCGCCATCGGCGCCGCCACCCGCCGCATGAGCGTGGTGGAGGCCGCGCTGACCGCGCTGCCGGCCGTGGTGGTCCGCGGCATGCTGGTGGACGCCCTCGGCCGCCGGTTCATCAACGAGGACGTCTACCCGGGCCTCTACAGCCACCGGGCGCTGCTGCACCAGCCCGCCCCCTACTGGTCGATCATCGACGAGGAGGGCTTCGAATCCATCCCCGAGTCCGAGCGGTGGGGGGTGCGGCCCAAGTACGCCGCCGAGACCGCCGCCGAGCTCGGCGAGGAACTGGGCATGCCGCCCGGCGCGCTGGAGACCACCATCGAGATCTACAACCGGCACGCCGAAAAGGGCGAGGACCCCTACTTCCACAAGGACCCCAAGTGGCTGCGCCCGCTGCGGGGCCCGCTGGCGGCGATCGACCCGGCCGAGGGCTTCTTCCCCGGTGAGCGGGACCGCGGCAGCAAGGGCACCGGGGTCAACGGGTTCACCCTCGGCGGGCTGCACACCAACGTGGACGGCCAGGTCCTCAACAACTCCGGCGAGCCCATCGCCGGCTTGTACGCGGCGGGCCGGGCCTCCTCCGGCATCCACGGCGAGGGCTATGTCAGCGGCACGTCGCTGGGCGACGGCACGTTCTTCGGCCGCCGCGCCGGACGCGCCGCAGCGGGAGAGGACTGAGGCGTGAAATACGCCGTCCTGGCCCCCGTCGCGGCGGGCGTGACGGCCGACCCGCAGTGGATCGGCCGTTACGCCCGCCACGCGGAGGCCTGCGGGTTCGAATCCATCAGCGTGGTGGAGCACACCGTCGTCGCCGCCGGCTACACCAGCACCTACCCCTACGACGCCTCCGGGCGCATGGACCTGGCCGACGACCTGGACATCCCCGACCCGCTGGACCTGCTGGCCTTCCTGGCCGGCTGCACTAGTCGGATCGGGCTGGCCACCGGCGTGCTGGTGCTGCCCAACCACCACCCGGTGGTGCTGGCCAAACGGGCCGCCACCGTGGACCGGCTCTCGGGCGGGCGGCTGCGGCTGACCGTGGGCATGGGCTGGATGCGCGAAGAGGTCGAGGCCTGCGGCGCCGACTTCGCCACCCGGGGCCGCCGCGCCGACGAGCAGATCCAGGTCATGCGCAAGCTGTGGGCCGACACCGCGCCGCACGGCGCCGACCACGAGGGGGAGTTCTTCCGTTTCAAGAACGCGATGAGCTACCCCAAACCGGCCCGGGCCGGCGGCGTGCCGATCCACATCGGCGGGCACAGCCGCGCCGCGGCGCGGCGGGCCGGCCGGCACGGCGACGGCATCCAGCCGCTCGGCGTGACCGGGGAGGCGCTGCGCGACCTGCTGAAACTGATGCGCGAGGAGGCCGAGCTGGCCGGACGCGACCCGGACGCCCTGGAGGTGACGCTGGGCCACTCGCTGGCCCGGATCACCCCCGAGAAGGCGCAGAGACTGGCCGAGCTGGGCGCCGACCGGATCGTCCTGCAGCCGACCCCCACGCGCGACCTGGAGCGGGCGCTGGAGGAGCTGTCGGCGTGCGCGCAGCGGCTCGGGCTGACCGCCCCATGAGGCTGAGCACCGGCGACCGGGTCGAGCTGGCCGACCTGGTCGCCCGCTACGCCCTGCATGTGGACCGGCGGGACCTGGCCGCCCTGGCGGGCCTGTTCACCGACGACGCCGTGCTGGTCCTGCCCGACCCGCCCGAACGGATGGGGCCGGTGCTGGTCCACCGCGGCTGGGAGGAGATCGCCCGCGTGATGTCGTCCCTGGAGGTCTTCCCGGTGACGATGCACGCCCTGGCCGGTCAGGTGTTCGACCCCGGCCCCGAGCCGGGCACCGCCACCGGCTCGGTGGCCTGCACCGCCTGCCACCTGTCGGAGCGGGACGGGACGGTCGTGAACCTGGCGTGGCATCTGCGCTACGCCGACATCTACCGCCGCCAGGGCGGCGCCTGGCGGATCGCCCGCCGCGAACTCCACCTGGAGTGGATCGAGACCCGCCCCGTCCGCCGGTGGCGCGGCGATTCGCGGTGAGAGCGCAAGAGGAGGGGAGAGGACATGACGGCGGGCAGGGCGCTGACCGACGACGGCCCCGAGCACCCGGTCACCTTCGCCGAGCTGGTCGCGGCCAGGGCCGACGACGACCGCACGGGCCTGTGCTATGAGGACCGCACCTGGAGCTGGCGCGAGGTGATCGCCGAGGCCCGGCTGCGCGCCGGCCTGGCCCGCTCGCTGCGCCGCTCCGACGGCCCCTGGCATGTGGGCCTGTTCCTGGAGAACGGCCCCGAGCACCTGTTCTGGATGCTGGGCGCCGCGCTGGCCGGGATCCCGGTGGTGGAGCTGAACCCCACCCGGCGCGGCGCGGAACTGGCCCGCGACATCACCCACACCGACTGCGGCGTGCTGGTCACCGAGACCGAACGGGCCGTGCTGCTGGACGGGCTGGTCCCCGGCATCCCCCGGCTGGTCACCGACACCGACGCCTACGCCGAGAAACTCGCCGACGCTCGCCCGCTGCCCGCCGGCGGCCCCCCGATCGACCCCAAGACGATCTTCTCGCTGGTCTTCACCTCCGGGACGACCTCGGCGCCCAAGGCCGTCATCTGCAGCCAGGGCCGGCTCGGCCGCATCGCCGTCCAGCAGGCCCAGCGCCGCAACCTGACCGCCGAGGATGTGTTCTACGTCGTCATGCCGATGTTCCACTCCAACGCGATCATGGCGGGCATCGCCCCGGCGGTGCGCACCGGCGGGCGGCTGGTGCTGCGGCGCAAGTTCTCCGCCTCCGGCTTCCTGCCGGACGTCCGCCGCTACGGGGTGACGTTCTTCAACTACGTCGGCAAGCCCCTCAGCTACATCCTGGCCACCCCCGAGAAACCCGACGACGCCGACAACCCGCTGCGCATCGCCTTCGGCAACGAGGCCGCCCCGCGCGACATCGCCGCCTTCGCCCGCCGCTTCGGCTGCACCGTCATCGACTCCTACGGCTCCAGCGAAGGGGAGATCCGCATCGTCCGCGTGCCCGGCACCCCGCCCGGCTCGCTGGGCGTGGCCGACGAGGGCGTCATCGTGGTGAACCCCGAGACCGGCGAGGAGTGCCCGCGCGCCCGCTTCGATGAGAACGGCACGCTGCTCAACCCGGATGAGGCCATTGGCGAGATCGTCGACACCAAGGGCGCCGCCAAGTTCGAGGGCTACTACAACAACCCCGAGGCCACCGCCAAGAGGATCCGGGGCGGCTGGGTGTGGTCCGGCGACCTGGCCTACCGCGACGCCGAGGGCTTTTGGTACTTCGCCGGCCGCGACAGCGACTGGCTGCGGGTGGACGGGGAGAACTTCGCCGCCGCCCCCGTGGAACGCCTGCTGGCCCGCCACGAGGCGTTCTTGGAGGTGGCGGTCTACGCCGTCCCGGACGAACGCGTCGGCGACCAGGTCATGGCGGCGGTGGTGCCGGCCCCCGGTCGCACCTTCGACCCGGCCGCCTTCACCGCCTTCCTGCACGCCCAGCCCGACCTGGGCACCAAGTGGGCGCCCCGCTACGTCCGCATCATGACCGAACTGCCCCGCACCCCCACCAACAAGGTCATCAAACGCCCCCTGCGGGCCGAGGCCTGGCACACCACCGACCCCGTCTACCGGCGAATCGGCAAGACCTACGACTACGAACTCATGCCCCGCTGAACGCCCGCGGTTGAAGTGACGCCGCTCCGGCGCGTGCCGTCTGCCCCATCGTGAGGCGGGGACGCTTCCACACTCGGCGGCAAGGCAGACGGCCGGCGTGAGCGGTGTGCGCGACCGCGAAAAGCAGCCGTCCCGGCCCGACCCGCGACGCTTCACCCGGCGGGAATGCCGCGAGCACCTGGAGGCCGGGCGCCGGATCGGGCCCGGTGAACCGGCCGGCCGCTCATTGAGCCTCAGAGCGCCGCGGGGCGGGGGCGGCCGCCCCCGCCCCGCGGGCGGGGGTCACTTGGCCGGGGGAAGCATGCGCTGCATGGCCGCGTGGGCTCCGGCGACCAGCTTGGCGCGGGGGAAGCCGCTGCGCTTGACGGCGGCCTCGTAGTTGCCGCCGGCGACCCAGACCGGGCCGTCGGACAGGTGCTCCAGGCCCTCGCGGGCCACATCGTCGGGGTCGGCGACGTTCAGGCCCGGGATGTCCATGTTCAACCCGGCGCGTTCCATCGCCGGGGTGCGGGTGACGCCCAGCACCAGCTCCAGCACGTCCACCCCGTGGTCGCGCAGCTCCAGCCACAGGCCCTCGGCGAAGACGCGGCTGAAGGCCTTGGCGGCGGAGTAGACGCTGATCTGCGCCTGGCCCATGTAGCCGGCCAGGGAGCCGACCAGGATGATGCCGCCGCGGCCCCGCTGCTTCATCAGCGCGCCGAAGTGGTGGGTCAGCGACAGCTGGGCGGTGATGTTGAGGGCGATGACGTCCTGGAAGCGGTCCAGGTCGCCGGTGACGAACTCGTGCCCGTAGCTGTTGGCGCCCGCGTTGAAGATCAGCAGCCCGACCTCCAGGTCGTCGGTGACCTCGCGGATCGCCTTGAGCGGGTCGGGGGAGACCAGGTCCAGCTCCAGGGTGCGCACCTGCACCCCCTTGGCCCGCACCTGCTCGGCGGTCTCGGCCAGCGGGCCGGGCTTGCGGGCGATCAGCACCAGGTTCACGCCCGCGTCGGCCAGGCGGTGGGCGAAGCGGGCACCGACCCCTTCCGAGCCTCCGGCGATCACGGCCCAGGGCCCGTAACGGTCCTTGTCGATCATCACTGTCCTTCTTTGTCCGGCGTCGGGACCGGGCGGCGCCGTGCGCTGCCCGCCGTCCTCAAGCGGAAACCTCGAGCGGAACTCGAACAGAAGCGGTGCAGGCCGGTCGCGGGCGCCTGCACCGAGCCTTTTCAAGCACGAGGGCCGGGGCGATATCCGAGGCCCGCCGGTCACGGCATCGTCCCCGACCGCGACGCACCCCGCGGGCGATCTGCGGGAACGGCGCATTGAAAAAGGCTCACCGGTTGGGAGGGCACCGCCGGCGGTGCCGGTCTCGAAAGGGGAGGCCGGGCCGCTGCGGCGATCTTCAAAAGGCCCGGCCGCGTGCGGCGGGGCCGCGCCGAAGTCCCGCCCTCGGCGCTCGCGGCGGCGCAGGCCTTGAAGACGCGTCTGCCGGGACGCCCCCGTGGCGTTCACCGGGCCGCGGGCTCGGGCCTCGCCGGCGACATCAGGGCATGCCAAAGGAACATCGGTGCCGAACCCGGCGGTGATCCCCCGCCCGGGTCCGGCTCTGCGACCCGGCGGGCGACGTCCCTCCCCGTCCCGTCGCCCGCTCCGGACATCGGCACCGGCCGGCGCGCGTCACTCCTCGACGATCTTGATGGCGCCGTTCAGCGCGGCCTCCTGGATCGCCGACATCAGCGCCGGGCACGTGTTCCAGCGGTCCTCGGCCAGGCTCGGGCAGGCCGAGGCGGCCTCGGCGTTCCACTGGATGCTGGTCTGCTGCCAGCTGGCCTTGCGCACCAGCACCTCGCCGTCGCACCGCCGGCAGCGCACCGGCTGCATCGGCACGCCGTCCAGCAGGCGGTTGTCCTCGCGGATCCTCACGCCGGCTGCCCCTGCGCGGCGGCCTTCTGGCGAGCCAGGTTCTCCTCGGCCTCGCGGGTCCATGCCTCCACCGGACGGGTGGTGTCGATCTCGTACTCGAACCGGTCGGTCATCTCCGGGGTGACGTCGGCGACGTCCACGTAGAACTGCTGGTACCAGCGGCGCAGCTGGTAGACCGGGCCGTCCTCCTCGCACAGCAGGGGGTTGTCGATGCGGGCCTTGTGCCGCCAGATCTCGATGTCCTGCTCAAAGCCCTTGAGGATGAAGCGCGACAGCCGCTGGGCGACCTTCTCGGCGGCGTCCCCCTTCAGCTTGGGGTGGCGCTGCACGATGATCCCCGAGTGCAGCACGAAGGAGTTCTGGTCGATCGGGTAGTGCGAGTTGATCAGCACCGACTCCAGGTCGAAGCCCTCGTAGTGGTAGGTCAGCTCGTCGATCATGAACGACGGCCCGTAGTAGGACGCCACCGAGGTGTTGCCGAGCATCTTGTTGCCGTCGGCGTCGGGCTTGGCGATGTCCGGGCGGCTCTTGCCCTTCATGATCTGGGTGGCGATGTGGCCTTCGAAGATGTTCTTGAAGTAGACCGGGAAGGAGTAGTGCACGTAGAAGAAGTGCGCCATGTCGACGACGTTGTCGATGATCTCCCGGCAGTTGGTGTGGACGATCGTCTCCGTCCACAGCCAGTCGGTCCAGTCCTCCTGCCCGACGCCCTTGATGCGGGGGATGGTGACCTCCGGAGGAGGCGGGTTGCCCTCCGGGTCGTTCCAGATGAACAGCAGCTTGTCCTGCTCCATCGTGGGCCAGGCGGCGGTGCGGGCGCGCAGCGGGACCCGCCGGGAGTAGGGGATCTTCTTGCAGCGGCCGTCGCCGCCCCAGCGCCAGTCGTGGAAGGGGCAGGCGATCTCGTTGCCCTTGACGGTGCCCTTGGACAGGTCGCCGCCCAGGTGCCGGCAGTAGGCGTCCAGCACGTTGATCTTGCCGTCCTCACCGCAGAACACCACGAGCTTCTGCCCGAAGGCGTTGACGGTGTGCGGCTTGCCGTCCTTGAACTTCTCAGCGAGACCCAGGCAGTGCCATCCCCGGGCGTAGCGGTCGGGAATCGCCTCCGCCTCGATGACGCGGATCGCGTCGGACTCGGTCGCGGTCACGTGGATCATCCCTTCAAAGGGCGGATTGCTTCGAACTGCACGCTATGCCGCAGGTCACGTCACAGACCGCGCAGTCTCATTGGCCGGGACGCCACCGCCCGCCGACCGGCGCGGGCGTGGTCTGCTGCATCGCGGACGTGAGCACGACAGGGAGCAGCAGATGAGCAACGAGGTCCTGGAGGCGGTGCGCGGGCTGTTGCCACAGATCGCTGAACGGGCCCGGTCCGTCGACGAAAAGGGACGCATTCCGGCCGAGACGATCCGGGAACTGACCGAGGCCGGGGTGTTCCGGCTGCTGCAGCCGTCCCGGCACGGGGGCCTGGAGAGCGACCCGGTGGACTTCTACCGGGCGGTCCGCATGATCTCCGGCGCCTGCGGCTCCACCGGCTGGGTCACCGGGGTGCTGGGCGTGCACGCCTGGCATCTGGGCATGTTCCCCGACGAGGCCCAGCGGGAGGTGTGGAGCAACGGCCCGGACACGCTGATCTCCTCCTCGTATGCCCCGATAGGCCGGCTCACCCCGGTGGAGGGCGGCTATGAGGTGACCGGGCGCTGGGGCTTCTCCTCCGGCTGCGAGTTCGCCGACTGGGCGCTGCTGGGCGCCCTGGTGGTGGGCGCCGAGGGCCGTCCGGTGGACTTCATGACCATCCTGCTGCCCCGCCGGGACTATGAGATCCGCCAGGTGTGGGACGCCACCGGGCTGCGCGGCACCGCCAGCGACGACATCGTGGTGAAGGGGGCGTTCGTCCCCGAGCACCGGGTGATGCGCAACTACGACATGGCCCGGCTGCGCGCCCCCGGCAGCAAGGTCAACACCGGCCCGCTGTTCCGCATGCCGTTCGGCACGCTCTTCACCACCACCATCACCTCCAGCGTGATCGGCATCGTGGCCGGCTGCTATGCGCACTACGTGGAGTCCATGCGCGACCGCATCCGCCTCAGCCTGGGCGGCGGCCGGTTCGTGGAGGACCCGTTCGCCCAGGTCGCGGTGGGCCGTGCCGCCTCGGAGATCGACGCGGCGGTGCTGCAGACCGAGCGCAACGTCCGCGAGATGTACGCCCACGCCGTCGCGGGCGAGAAGATCCCCATGGAGCTGCGCCTGCGGGCCCGCCGCGACCAGGTCCGCGGCACCGAACGCGCCATCGAGGCCATCGACATCCTGTTCAAGACCGCCGGCGGCAACTCCCTGCACCGCGGCCACGTCATCGAACGCGCCTGGCGGGACGCCCACGCCGGCAGCGTGCACGTGGCCAACGACCCCGAACGCGCCCTGGCCATGTACGGCCGCGGCGAGTTCGGCCTGAAGATCGAAGACAACCTGCTCTAGGCGCCCGCGGGGACCTCTCCCCGCGGGCGCGCTCTCCGGAGCGGGCGTCTTAGGCCTCGACTTCGACGTAGTTCATCAGGTCCGCCTCGATCCCGGCGGTGCGGAAGAACTCGGCGGGCTGGAAGCCGATCTGCCGGTGGGCCTGCTCGACGGCCGTCCGCGCGGCGGCCAGGTCGTCGGCGGAGGCCCACTTGACGATCGTGACCGCGTTGAAACGGCCGGGGCCGGAGTGCCGTTCCAGCAGCACCTCCTCCAGGAAGCCCGGCTGCTCGCGCAGCACCGCATGGGTTCGCCGGACGTTGCGCCAGAACTCCTCGCGCGCCTGGTCGGGGACGATGAACTTGTCCACCCGGTACACCGCGGACATCTGAGCCTCCCGTCGTTCATGGACGTACCGGGACGCTAAAACCTCGACTTCGCTTGAGGTCAAATCGCCGTCCGCACGGCCCCGGACGGGCGCGCCGCCGCGTTGGCGGCCGGGCAGAACGGGTATGGAGAAAACCCGCCCCGGCCGCAGGCCGTCGCGCCCGGGTCGCAGGGGTGTGTTCGCGCGTCTTGGCCGTCCCGTCCCGAAAGGCGCGGCGGGCGCGTCGGGGAAGCGCCCGTTGCACAGCCGAAAAGGAGCCCGGGATGGGAGCGTATGCGAAGGCCTACGAGCAGAGCCTGGCGGATCCGGAGCGGTTCTGGCTGGATGCGGCCGGCCTGATCGACTGGGACGTCTTCCCCGAGCGGGCGCTGGACGATGCGAACGCCCCGTTCTACCGCTGGTTCCCCGGCGGGCGGCTGAACACCTCCTACAACGCCCTGGACCGGCACATCGAGCGCGGCGCCGGCGACCGCACCGCGCTGATCTGGGACTCGGCGATGGAACCCGCCCAGCGCCGCTACACCTACCGGCGGCTGCGCGATGAGGTCGCCCGGGCGGCCGGGGCGCTGGCCGGGCTCGGCGTCGGCGAGGGCGACCGGGTCATCGTCTACATGCCGATGGTGCCCGAGGCCGTCATCACCATGCTGGCCTGCGCGCGGATCGGCGCGGTGCACTCGGTGGTCTTCGGCGGGTTCGCGCCCCGGGAGCTGGCGGTGCGCATCGACGACGCCCGCCCCAAAGTGGTCGTCACCGCCTCCTGTGGCATCGAGCCGACCCGCGTGGTGCCCTACAAGCCGATCCTCGACCAGGCCCTGGACATGGCCGCCCACCGTCCCGACCACGTCCTGCTGCTGCAGCGCGACCGGCAGCGCGCCGAGCTGGGACCCGGCGAACTGGACTGGGCCGACGTCGTCCCGGGCGCCGCCCCCGCCGACCCGGTGCCGGTGGACTCCACCGACCCGCTCTACATCCTCTACACCTCGGGGACGACCGGTAAGCCCAAGGGCGTGCTGCGCACCAACGGCGACCACGCGGTGGCGCTGGCCTGGTCGATGGGGGCGATCTACGACATCGGCGCCGGCGATGTGTGGTGGACGGCCTCCGACGTCGGCTGGGTCGTCGGCCACAGCTACATCGTCTACGGGCCGCTGCTGGTCGGCGCGACCACCGTGATGTACGAGGGTAAACCGGTCGGCACCCCGGATGCGGGCGCGTTCTGGCGAGTGATCTCCGAGTACGGCGTCAAGAAGCTGTTCGCCGCCCCCACTGCTCTGCGGATCATCAAGAAGGTCGATCCCGACGGCGCCGAACTGGCCAAATATGACCTCGGCTCGCTGAGCGGGGTGTTCATGGCCGGGGAGCGGCTGGACCCGGAGACCTGGCAGTGGGCCACCGAGAAGCTCGGCGTCCCGGTGATCGACCACTGGTGGCAGACCGAGACCGGCTGGGCCATCGCCGCCAACCCCCAGGGGCTGGAGCCGATGCCGGTCAAGCCCGGCTCGGCCACCGTGCCCATGCCCGGCTGGGACGTGCGGATCGTGGACGCCACGGGCGCGGAGCTGCCACCCGGGCAGGAGGGCGAGATCGTCATCAAGCTGCCGCTGCCCCCCGGTGCGCTGGCCACGCTGTGGGGCGACGACGAGCGTTTCCTCGACTCCTACCTGAGCCGGCACGAGGGCTACTACACCACCGGCGACTCCGGCTACCGCGACGAGGACGGCTACCTGTTCGTCATGGGCCGCGTCGACGACGTCATCAATGTGGCCGGCCACCGGCTGTCCACCGGCGCCATGGAGGCCGCCCTGGCCGCCCACCCCGCCGTCGCCGAGTGCGCGGTGATCGGCGTCCCCGACCCGGTCAAGGGCCAGATCCCCTACGGCCTGGTGGTGCTGAAGGCCGGCGCCGAGGTCGCCGCGGACGAGCTGCGCGCCGAGCTGATCGCCGCCGTCCGCCGCGAGGTGGGCCCGGTGGCCGCCTTCCGGGACGTGGCCGTGGTGCCCGCGCTGCCCAAGACCCGCTCCGGCAAGATCCTCCGCAAGACCATGCGCGGCCTGGCCGCCGGGCGGGAGGAGCCGGTCCCGCCCACCATCGAGGACCCCGCCGTCTTGGAGGCCATCAAGCCCTTGCTGCGGCTGCACGAGTGACCTTCGCGCGCGGCCGTCAGGAGTCCTCCTGAGCCTGGGCCGCCGGGAGGATGCAGGTCAGGGCGCGGCGCAGGACGTCGGCGAAGGAGCCGGTGGCGCCGGGGGAGATCCAGTGCCGCCCGGCCACGCGGACGGCGGCGGCGACCGCGCCGGCCATGACGCGGGGGTACAGGATGCTCGGCCGCGCCAAGCGCGTCATCGTCACCAAGGACGAGACCACCGTCGTGGACGGCGCCGGTGACGCCGCCGAGATCGAGGGCCGGATCAACCAGATCCGCACCGAGATCGACAGCACCGATTCCGACTACGACCGGGAGAAAAGGCCCTGCGCCTGAAGGCGCAGGGCCTTCACGACCCGAGGGCGTTCAGGACCGGCGCAGGTCGTGGTCGCCGTTCTTGATGGCTGTGATGAGGCCCGTCATTGCGGTGAGGCTGAGCCTGTGCTGTGGTCCGTCCGGCTGCTTGGAGTCGCGCACCGCGACCTGCCGGGTGCCGGGAACGCGTGCCAGCTCAACGCATGCGCCGCCGTTGGCTCCGCTGTAGGACGACTTGCGCCACTTCATCTCGTCCACCGCTCTTCCATGATCCTTCTGATCAGCTCGATCGAATCCGGCCGGCTGAGGGAGTGCGCCCTGAAGCGTTCGAACATCCTTCGCAATAGCGCCAGGTTCTCTGGCTCTTCGATCACTTCGCCGTTCAGCTGGTTGTCCAGGTAGGCGACTTCTCTACCGTCGAGGGTAGCGATGATGAAGTTCGCCAGGAACCCGGCGCAGACCTCGGACGTCATCGGGATGACGTGAATGAAGACGTCGCTTCTGCGGGCCATCTCGATCAGATGCGCCAGCTGGGCGCGCATGACCTCCGCTCCGCCCACGTTGTACAGGAGAACGGCCTCCGAGATGACCGCGACCAGAGTCGGGGAGTCGTATTCCCGGGCGAGGACCTGCTGACGCTGCAGGCGCTCTTCCACCATTTTGTCGATGTCACAAATGGAAATTTCGGTATGGGGAGGTCTTTCGCTGTTCCCCAGTTCGGGATAGAACGAGGCCCGCACCGGGGCGGTGCGGGCCTCTGTCCTCAGGGCGCAGCCTCTACTTCATGTCCTGGACGGCGCGGTAGGCGAACGCCATGGCCGTGCCGATCGGGATGCCCGGCCCCGGGTAGAACGGGCCGGTGAAGGACGCGCTGGTGTTGCCCACCGCGTACAGGCCGGGGATGGGGTTGCCGGAGGCGTCGAGCACCCGGGCCTCGGTGTCGGTGCGCAGGCCGCCCTTGGTGCCCAGGTCGCTGAGGACGACGCGGGCCGCGTAGTAGGGCGGCCGGTCGATGGGGACCAGGCAGGGGTTGGGGCCGTCGCCGGTGGCGAAGAACCGGTCGTAAGGGTCCTCGCCGCGGTGGAAGTCCTCGTCGGTGCCCTTTTCGGCGAAGCCGTTGAAGCGCTCGACGGTGGTGGTCAGGTTGTCGGCGGGCAGGCCGAGGGCGGCGGCCAGGTCCTCCAGGGTGTCGGCCTTCACCCACAGCCCGGCCTTCAGTTGTTCTTCGGGCTTGACCGTGGGCACCGAGATGGCCGGGAGCCTGCCGCCGGAACGCGAGTCGAAGATCAGGTGGGCGGGGACGCGGCCGGGTTCGGCGGCCATCTGGCGGCCCATCTGGTCGTACGGCAGGCACTCGTTGGCGAAGCGGCGGCCGGAGCCGTCCACGATGAGGCCGCCGCGGAAACCCAGCGTGAAGGCGGCCCTGCCGTCGGGCGTGGCCAGGCCCGGGCACCACCAGGCCTGGTCCAGCAGGCCGGTGGCGGCGCCGATGCGCACCGCCGCCGCGATGGCGTCGCCGGTGTTGGCTCCGGCCGGGGCCATCGACCATTGCGCGCTGCCCGGCAGGCCGCGTTCGGCGCGGGCCGCCGCGTCGCCTTCGAACCCGCCGGCGGCCAGCAGCACCCCGCGCTCGGCGCGCAGCCGGACGGTCCCGTCTGCGGTGCGGGCCACCACCCCGACCACCCGGCCGTCTTCGACGATCAGGTCGGTCAGCGCGGTCTCGGTGCGCACCACCCCGTTGCCGGTCTGCGTGAACGCCAGCAGCAGCCGGCCGATCAGCGCCCGCCCGGCCGACAGCGGCGCGGCCGGGTCGTGGCCCAGCCCGGCGCGGTCACGGTCCACGATGGGACGCACCAGGGAGGCCAGCTCTCCCAGCCGGTCCTGCGGCAGGTCCAGCGGCACGAAGGAGCGGCCCTGGTCCATGCGGCCGGGCCGGGCGAAGTAGTCGGGGAAGGGCCGCCACTCGAACTCGATCTCCGGGTTCTGTTCCAGGAACTCCACCACCTGCGGGGCGGTGGACAAGAACGCCTCCCGGTGCCCGGCGTTCTCCTCGCCCAGCAACGCCCGCAGGTAGGTGCGGGCCGACTCGGTCGAATCCCCGATGCCCGCCCGCTGCTGCACCCGGCTGCCCGGCAGCCAGATGGCCGACCCCGAGTACGCGGACGTGCCGCCCAGCAGCGGTGTCTTCTCCAGGACGACGGTGCGCAGCCCGCTGGAGGCGGCCGCAAGCGCCCCGGTCATGGCCCCCGCACCCGATCCGGCCACCACCACGTCGAAACGGTCGTCCCACGATTCCCCGGCGTTGCCCATGCGTTGTCCTTTCACGTCTTGGCGCCCGCTCCAGGCAAGCGCAACGCCGGATGCGCCGGATCTCACATCCCACTCATCGGAATCAGCAGGCCGTCCCATGGCGGAGGGCTCTGTATTGTCATGCGGGGATCGAGCGTGAACGGAGACGACGTGCCGAGGATCGCATCGGCCCGGCCACCGGCCGAGCCCAGCTCGCCTGAACAGCATGACAGGCGCCGGCGCATCCTCCGGGCGGCCATGCGCATCGGCAGTGAAAAGCCGCTGGAGCGCGTCCAGATGCACGAGGTGGCCAAGGAGGCCGGGGTCGCGATCGGCACGCTGTACCGCTACTTCCCCTCCAAGGTCCACCTGTTCACCGCGGTCATGGCCGACCAGGTGGATCGGTTCCGGGAGAGCATCCGCCCGCCCGAGCCCGGCGTGGCGCCCGAGGACGCGGTCGGCGAGCTGCTGGTGCAGGCCAGCCGCCAGCTGCTGCGCCGCCCGGTGCTGGCCTCGGCGATGCTGCAGTGCTCCGGGCTGGCCAACGCCGCCACCGTCGGCGACGCCGCCCGCATCGACAACGGCTTCCGCGAGATCATCCTGGAGGCGCTGGGCATCGAGG
Source organism: Thermomonospora sp. CIF 1 (assembly GCF_001896795.1). Classification (NCBI taxonomy): domain Bacteria; kingdom Bacillati; phylum Actinomycetota; class Actinomycetes; order Streptosporangiales; family Thermomonosporaceae; genus Thermomonospora; species Thermomonospora sp. CIF 1. The sequence goes on along the minus strand of NZ_MOYN02000022.1, from coordinate 326,525 downwards.
TGCCCACCGTCAAGGACGTCACCTTGGTGCGGCTGCTGATGCAGTGCTGGTACGGGGTGCTGCAGTCCAGCCTGAACGGCCGGGCGTCGCTGTCGGACCTGGAAAACGACATCCGGCTGGCCTGCTGGCTGCTGCTGGCGCCGCGCTCCAACGCGCCCGGCCGCGAGGAGAATCAGGAAAACGGCCGCACCGGCGACCGGGAGGGCTGAAAACGGCCGCTTCCGGTGACCGGGATCACCGCGCCGGACGGCGAGAGATCGCCGTTACCGTCCCCGGCATGAATCGCTTCGACGGGGTGAAGGTGCTGCTCACCGGGGCGGCATCGGGTATCGGACGGGCCACGGCGCTGCGGCTGACCGCAGAGGGCGCCGCGGTGTTCGGGGTCGATGTGTCCGAAGAGGGACTGGCCGCGACCGCCGCGGCGGTGACCGGGCCGGGCCGGCTGGTGACCGGCGTCGCCGACGTCACCGACGAGGCCGCGGTGGTCGCCGCCACGGACCGCGCCGCCGCCGCGCTCGGCGGCATCGACGTCCTGATCAACGTGGCGGGCGTCCACAGGGCCACGCCGATCGCCACCTTGTCGGTGGCCGACCTGCAGCACCTGTTCTCGGTGAACCTGGTCGGCACCGCCCTGTTCTGCCGGGAGGCGCTGCGGTACCTGCCGGACGGCTCCGGCGTCATCGTCAACGTGGCCTCGCTGTCGGCCACCCAGGGCAACCCCTACATGACCGCCTACTCGGCGTCCAAGGGCGCGGTGCTGGCCTTCTCGCTGAGCCTGGCCGCCGAGCTGACCGCTCGCCGCATCCGGGTGGTGCCCGTCTCCCCGGGCACCGTCGACACCCCGCTGACCCGGCGGCCCGACGTGGTCCCCCAGGGTGTGGACCTGAGCTACTTCAACCGGATCCGGGCGCCGTTCGGCTCCGCCGAGCCCGAGCAGATCGCCTCCGTGATCGCGTTCGCGGCCTCCCGCGACGCCTCCTATCTGACCGGCGCCGAGCTGCGCGTGGACGGCGGAGCCCACATCTAGAAAGAGGAGCAGGCCATGGGACGGACCATCGCGGTGAGCGGATCGGCCTCCGGCATCGGCCGGGCGCTGGCCGGGCTGCTGCGCGAGCGGGGCGATGAGGTCATCGGGATCGACCTGCACGAGGCGGAGGTGGTGGCCGATCTGGGCACCCCCGAGGGCCGCGCCCACGCGGTGCGGCGGGTGCTGGAGCTGTGCGGCGGGGTGCTGGACGCCGTGGTGGCCTGCGCCGGGGTCTCCCAGTTCACCTCCCTGCCGGTCCGGGTGAACTTCTTCGGGGTGACCGCGCTGCTGGAGGGGCTGCGCCCGGCGCTGGCCAGGGCCGAGCGGCCCCGGGCGGCGACCGTGGCGTCCATCTCCGGCACCCAGCCGCTGGATGAGGCCGTGGTCGCGGCCTGCCTGGACGGCGATGAGGAGGCCGCGGTGGCGGCGGCCGAGAAGGTCGTCGCGGCCGGCCAGGGCAACAAGACCTACCCGTCCTCGAAGGCGGCGCTGGCCCAGTGGCTGCGGCGGGTCTGCATCACCCCCGAGTGGGCCGGGGCGGGCATCCCGCTGAACGCGATCGCCCCCGGCGTGGTCCGCACCCCGATGATCGAGCCGCTGCTGGCCGACGCGGCCATGGTCAAGATCATGAACGAGGCGGTGCCGATGCCGCTGGGCGGCCACGCCGACCCCGAGGTGATCGCCGAGGCGCTGGCCTGGCTGATCTCCCCGGCCAACACCCACATGACCGGCCAGATCATCTACGTGGACGGCGGCGCCGAGGCCATCTTGCGCGGCCCCGAGGTCTTCTGACCGCCGGCCGGAACGACGATGGCCGCCTCTCCGGTGGGGAGGCGGCCATCGCGCTTGCGGAGGCTCCCGGCGCACCCGGCAGGGGTCAGGCCCGCGCGGGGCTCACTGCCCGGGGATCTTGGAGGCCCCCGTGGTGTCGAGCGCGGCGACGCTGTAGGCGGCGTAGGTGCGGTGCGGGTCGCGGTCCTTGAAGTAGGGGGTGAGCTGCTCGTTCAGCTCCTCCACCGAGAAGATCCCGCTTTCGGCGGTGAACTTGCGCTCCACCGTCGGCGCGGCCATCAGCGCCACCATGTCGCCGTAGACGATGAACACCTGGCCGCTGATGTGGTCGGCGGCGGGGGAGGCCAGGTAGCTGACGAACGTCCCCACCCGCTCGGGGGCCAGCGCGTCCAGCCCGCCGGGGGAGGTGCCCTCCCCGAAGGACGCCGCGGTCATCGCGGTGCGGGCGCGCGGGCAGATGGCGTTGGCGCGCACCCCGTAGCGGGCCAGGCCCTGGGCGGTGGACAGCGTCAGCGCCACGATCCCGGCCTTGGCGGCCGAGTAGTTGGGCTGGCCGGCGCTGCCGAACAGGAACGCCTCCGAGGAGGTGTTGATGACCCGGCCGTAGACCGGGCCGCCGGCGGCCTTGCTGGCGGCCCGCCAGTGCGCCGCGGCGGCGCGCGACAGCGCCGCGTGCCCCTTGAGGTGGATGCGGATCACATCGTCCCAGTCGGACTCGGACAGGTTGAACAGCATCCGGTCGCGCAGCACGCCGGCGTTGTTGACCACGATGTCCAGCCCGCCGAAGGTGTCCAGCGCGGCCGACACCAGGGTGTCGCCCATGGACCATTCGCCGACGTCGCCGATCACCGCGACGGCCTGGCCGCCGGCGGCCTTGATCTCGGCGACGACCTCCTCGGCGGCCGGGCCCACGTCGTTGACCACCACGTTGGCGCCCCGCGCGGCCAGCGCCAGGGCCTCGCTGCGGCCGAGCCCGGCGCCCGCGCCGGTGACCACGGCGGTGCGGCCCGCCAGGGTGAGGTCTGCGTTCATCACTTGCTCCCGGTCGTGATACGGATGACCACCGGGAAGCTAGTACGAATTCTATTTTTCTGCGGGCGGACGTCCCGCTGAGCGGGCGGACCGATAGGGAAGGTCCCGCGGTGACCGCTGAGTGGGACCGATCTTGTAGCAGGTGAGAACGAATTCTAGCCTCCCCGCATGACGCTGAACCTGGCGACGCTCTTTGAGGCCGTGGCCGCCGCCGTGGCGGACCGGCCGGCCGTGGTCTGCGGAGAGCGCAGGCTGACCTATGCCGAACTGGACCGGCGCGCCAGCGCATTGGGACACGCCCTGCTGGACGCCGGCATCGCCCCGGGCGAGCACGTCGGCCTCCACATGCTCAACGGGGTCGAGTACGTGGAGGCCATGCTGGCCTGCCTGAAGATCCGGGCGGTGCCGATCAACATCAACTTCCGCTACACCGACCGCGAGCTGCGCCACCTGTACACCGACGCCGACCTGGTGGCCCTGGTCATCGGCGAGGAGTTCACGCCCGCCGCCGCCCGGGTGGCCGCGGACTGCCCCAAACTGCGCCACGCCTGGGTGGTGCGCGGCGACGAGGCGCCGCAGGAGCCCGCCTCCTGGCCCGGCCGCCTCACCGTGACCGACTTCGAAGCCGCCTTCGAAGGCCGCCCGGAGGACCCGCCGCTGGCCGATGAGCGCACCGCCGACGACCGCTTCATCGTCTACACCGGCGGCACCACCGGGCTGCCCAAGGGCGTGGTGTGGCGGCACGAGGACTTCTACATGGCCGCCACCAAGGGCGGAAACCACTACGGCGACCCGTACCTGTCCCCGGAGGCCCTGGCCGAGGGCGCCAAGAACGGCTTCCCCCTGTCCTACCTGATCACCATGCCGCTGATGCACGGCGCGGCCTCCTACACGCTGCTGAGCGCGCTGTACGGCGGGGCGGTGGTGATCTTGCTGCGCCGCTTCGACGCCCTGGAGGTGCTGCGGCTGGTCGACCGGGAGAAGCCCATGATCGTCGCGATGGTCGGCGACGCCATGGCCCGGCCGCTGGTCGACGCGATCCGCGCCCACGGCGCCGACTACGACCTCAGCTCCTGGAAGGTGCTGGGCTCGGGCGGGGCGATCCTGTCGCGCAGCGTCCAGGAGGAGTTCGCCGAACTGCTGCCCGGCATCCACATCAACAACGGCTTCGGGGCCTCCGAATCCGGCGTCGACGGCAACATCACCGTCGGCGACGACGGGCTGATGCGCCTGGCGCCCAGCCCGCACGTGACCGTGGTGGACGCCGACCTCAAACCGCTCCCGCCCGGCAGCGAGGAGATCGGCTACGTCGCCCGCAGCGGCCACGTCCCGCTCGGCTACTACAACGACCCGGACAAGACCGCCCGCACCTTCCCGGTCATCGACGGGGTCCGCTGGTCGATCCTCGGCGACATGGCCAAGGTCGAGGCCGACGGCACCATCGTGGTGCTGGGCCGCGGCTCCGGCTGCATCAACACCGGTGGGGAGAAGGTCTTCCCCGAAGAGGTCGAACAGGCCCTCAAGTCCCACCCGGCGGTGATGGACGCCCTGGTCGCCGGCGTCCCCGACGAGCGCTTCGGGGAACGCGTGGCCGCCGTGGTCGAGCTGCGCGCGGGCGCCGCCGCGCCCACCGTCGAGGACCTGCGCGCCCATTGCCGCACCCAGCTGGCCGGCTACAAGGTCCCGGCGCTGATCACCTTCACCGACGCGGTGGTGCGCTCGCCCAGCGGCAAGGCCGACTACCGGTGGGCCAAGCGCGTGCTGACCGCCGCCGAGAAGACAGGGAGCTCTCATGCCTGAGGCCGTCATCGTCGAAGCCGTCCGCACCCCGGTCGGCAAGCGCAACGGGGTCCTGTCGGGCCTGCACCCGGCCGAGCTGCTGGGCGCGGCCCAAAAGGGCCTGCTGGACAAGGCCGGGATCGCGCCGGAGGTCATCGGCCAGGTGGTCGGCGGCTGCGTCACCCAGGCCGGGGAGCAGTCCAACAACGTCACCCGCCAGGCCTGGCTGCACGCCGGGCTGCCCTACCAGACCGCCTGCACCACCATCGACTGCGCCTGCGGCTCCTCCCAGCAGGCGGTGCACATGGTCGCCGGGCTGATCGCCTCCGGCGCGATCGACGCCGGGATCGGCTGCGGCGTGGAGTCGATGAGCCGGGTCTTCCTCGGCCAGGCCGTCACCCCCGAGACCGGCAACCCCTTCCCCGACTCCTGGTCGCTGGACATGCCCGACCAGTTCACCGCCGCCGAACGCATCGCCAAACGGCGCGGCATCACCCGCCAGGACGCCGACGCCTTCGGCCTGGCCTCCCAGCGCAAGGCCGCCCAGGCCTGGGCGGAGAACCGCTTCGCCGGGCAGATCGTCGAGGTCACCGCCCCGGTCATGGGCCCCGAGGGCCCCACGGGCGAGACCGCCGTGGTCACCCGCGACCAAGGGCTGCGCGAGACCAGCATGGAGGCGCTGGCCAAGCTCAAGCCGGTCATCCCCGACGGCATCCACACCGCCGGCAACACCTCCCAGATCAGCGACGGCGCCGCCGCGGTGCTGCTGACCACCCCGGAGAAGGCCGCCGAGCTGGGGCTGCGGCCGCGCGCCCGGATCGTGGCCTCCGGCATGGTCGGCTCCGACCCCTACTACCACCTGGACGGGCCGATCGACGCCACCCGGCACGTGCTGGCCAAGGCCAAGATGACGCTGGACGACATCGACCTGGTGGAGATCAACGAGGCGTTCGCCTCGGTGGTGCTGTCGTGGGCCGGCGTCCTGAACGCCGACATGGACAAGGTCAACGTCAACGGCGGCGCCATCGCGCTGGGCCACGCGGTCGGCTCCACCGGCGCCCGTCTCATCACCCAGGCGGTGCACGAGCTGGAACGCGCCGACAAGTCCACCGCGCTGATCACCATGTGCGCCGGCGGCGCCCACGCCACCGCCACCATCATCGAACGGATCTGACGACCCCTATGACCATCGGACTGACCGAGGAGCACCGCGACCTGCGCGACGCCGTGCGGGCCTTCACCGACCGCGAGGTGACCGCGCAGGTCGTCCGCGCCGCCATCGACGCCGAGCGCGAAGAGCTTCCCCCCTTCTGGAAAGGCCTGGCCGAGCTGGGCCTGCTGGGACTGCACCTGCCCGAGGACGCCGGCGGGGCCGGCGCCGGGCTGCTGGAGCTGGCCGTGGCGGCCGAGGAACTGGGCCGGGCGCTCACCCCCGGCCCGTTCCTGCCCACCACCCTGGCCGGGGCCGTGCTGCACCGCGCCGGGCACACCGCACACCTGCCCGCCCTGGCCGACGGCAGCGCGATCGGCGCGGTCGCGCTGCGCCCCGGCACGCTGAGACTGACCCGCTCGGACGGGACGGCCGTCTTGGACGGGGAGTCCGAACCGGTGATCGGCGGGCAACTCGCCGACCTGTTCGTGCTGCCGGCCCGCGACGGTGAGACCACCGCCTGGCTGGTGCTGCCCCGCACCGCCGTCGAAGTCGCCGCGCTGCCCAGCCACGACTTGACGCGGCGGATGGCGGCGGTGCGCGCCGCCGCCGTCCCCGTCCCCGAAGGCGCCGTGCTGGACGGCCTGACCGACCAGGACGTGCTGGACCTGGCCGCGGTGCTGTTCGCCGCCGAGGCCAGCGGGCTGGCCGACTGGGCCACCACCACCGCCGCCGAGTACGCCAAGGTCCGCGAGCAGTTCGGCCGTCCCATCGGCCAGTTCCAAGGCGTCAAGCACCGCTGCGCCCGGATGCTGGCCCGCGCCGAGCAGGCCCGCGCCTGCGCCTGGGACGCCGCCCGCGCCGCCGACCCCGACACCGACGCGGCCCAGGCCTCCCTGGCGGCCGCGGTCGCCGCGGCCACCAGCGTGGAGGCGGCGTTCACCGTCGCCAAGGACTGCATCCAGACCCTCGGCGGCATCGGCTTCACCTGGGAGCACGACGCGGGGTTCTACCTGCGCCGCGCCCAGACCCTGCGGATCATGCTGGGCTCCACCGCGTCCTGGCAGCGCCGGGTCGCCCGTCTCACCCTGGAGGGGGTGCGCCGCGAGCTCACCGTCGAGCTGCCCCCCGAGGCCGAGCAGATCCGCGCCGAGATCCGCGCCGAGCTCCAGCCCGCCACCGGCCTCAGCGGCGCCGAGCAGCGGGCCTACCTGGCCGACCGCGGCTACACCGCCCCGCACCTGCCCGAACCCTGGGGCAAGGGGGCCGACGCGGTCACCCAACTGGTGATCGCCGAGGAGCTGCGGGCGGCCGGCCTGCGCCCCCACGACATGATCATCGGCAACTGGGTGGTGCCCACGCTCATCGCGCACGGCTCGCCCGCCCAGCATGAGAAGTTCCTGCGCCCCAGCCTGCGCGGGGAGATCACCTGGTGCCAGTTGTTCAGCGAGCCGGGCGCCGGCTCGGACCTGGCCGCGCTGTCCACCCGGGCCGAGAAGGTGGAGGGCGGCTGGCGGGTCACCGGCCAGAAGGTGTGGACCTCCATGGCCCGCGAGGCCGACTGGGGCATCCTGCTGGCCCGCACCGACCCGGACGCCCCCAAGCACCAGGGCCTGTCGTACTTCCTGCTGGACATGTCCTCCCCGGACGGGGTGTTCATCCCCGACGACATGCTGGTCGGCCGGCCCGGCGAGGGCTGGAAGCTGGCCCGCACCACGCTGGCCAACGAGCGGGTGTCGCTCTCTCACGACTCCTCGCTGGGCAGCGGGGGAGAGGCCCTGGTGGAGATCCTGACCAACGCCCCCGAACTGGTCGATGAGCAGCGCCTGACCCTGCTCGGGCAGATCCTGTGCGACGCCCAGGCCACCAGCCTGTTCGGGCTGCGCAGTGCGCTGCGCGCGGTCGCCGGCGCCCAGCCCGGCGCCGAGGCCAGCATCGCCAAGCTGGTCGGGGTGGAGCACATCGAGCAGGTCTGGGAGGTCGCGGTGGACTGGACCGGTCCAGCCGCGCTGGTCGGGGCCGCCCCGGTCGGCACCGAGCGCCGCGCCGCCCGCCGGGACGCCACCTGGATGTTCCTCAACTCCCGGTGCATGTCGATCGCCGGCGGCACCACCGACGTGCAGCTCAACATCATCGGCGAGCGGCTGCTGGGACTGCCCCGCGACCCCGAGCCGACCCCGAAGGGCTGACGGCGATGGCCATCGCGCTCAACGCCACCGCCACCGGCCGCGGCGTGGACGCCGCCGCGGCCGCGGCCCGCCGGGTCATCGCCGCGCTGGTGCGCGCCGGTGACATCTCCGGCGCCGACATGACCGCCGTCGCCGACCGGCTCAACGCCATCGCCGACGAACTGGAGGCCACCGCCCCCGCCTTGCGGGAACGCCTGGTCAACATGTGGCGCGGCGACGGCACCACCCGGCACGACCCGGTCACCGGCCCGGAGAACCCCCTGGCCCCGCCGCTGGAGTACACCGGCCGCCCCGACGGCTCCATCGAGGCCCAAGTCACCTTGGACCTGCCCTACCAGGGCCCGCCCTCATGCGTCCACGGCGGCGTCTCGGCCCTGCTGCTGGACCACACCCTCGGGGTGGCCAACGCTTGGAGCGGTCCATCCGGCATGACCGCCGAGCTGACCCTCCGCTACCACCACCCGACCCCGCTGTTCGAACCGCTCACCGTCACCGGCCGCCAGGTCGCGGTGAACGGCAGCAAGATCCGCGCCGTGGGGTCGATCTCGGCCGGCGACCGCACCTGCGTCACCGCCGAGGGCCTGTTCATCGCCAAACACCCACCCCGCCCGCGCTGACCACAAGGCGGCGGCCCGCCCCGAGATCCACACCAGTGCTTCACCGGGTGCCGACGCTTTGTCGGGCGGCGTCCTACCGGACGCCGCCCGACAAAGCGTGCGCCCTGGGTCCGCCGGTCAGGAACTGACCGGCGGACCCAGGGCTTTCTCCACTAGGGCGTCGCACCTTATTTCTTTATGTGTTTCTTTATGCCTTCGCGCGGACGCCGCGTCCGCGCCGGGGAGGGCCGAGAGGTCGGAGACACTCCCTCCTGCCGCGTCCGCGGATGCTTTCGGTCTCTCGCCGTGCATGGAGCCGCCCCGGACTTTTGCCGTGTCCGGGGCGGCTCCGGATTCTCATCACGCCCGAAAGGCGGCTTCGGTCTCTTACCGGGGCCCAGGGGACGGGGCCGGCGTGCGCCGCGCTCCGGGGGCGGTGGGTCAGGAGACCGAGGCCGGCTCGGTGGACAGGCCGATCATCTTCTCCACCTCGCGGCGGATGACCTTGCCGGTGGCGTTGCGCGGCAGGGGCTCGGTGGTCAGGAGCCACTTGGCGGGCACCTTGAAGTAGGCCAGGCGTTCGCGGGCGAAGGCGGTCAGTTCCTCCTCGGAGGGGATGTCCGACTCCTCGGCGAACACGACCACCGCCATGACCTCCTGCCCCAGGTCCGGGTGGGGGACGCCGAGCGCGATGCACTCGCGCACGCCGGGGAACAGCACGTTCTCCACCTCGGCCGGGTAGATGTTCTCTCCGCCGCGCAGGATGAGGTCCGAACGGCGGCTGCTGAGCCGCAGCCGGCCCTGCTCGATCACCCCGATGTCGCCGGTGTGCAGCCAGCGGTCGGCGTCGATGGCCCGGGCCGTGGCCTCCGGGTCGTTCCAGTACCCCAGCATGTTGTAGGCGCTGCGGATGCACACCTCGCCCTCTTGGCCCTCCGGCAGCGTCCGGCCCTCGGCGTCCCGGATCTCCAATTGCACCCCGATGATGGGGCGGCCCAGCGTGCCCGGCGCCTCGGCCAGGTCCATCGGGGAGGCCACCGCCGCCGCGGTGCACGACTCGGTCAGCCCGTAGCTGTCCACCAGGGCGTCGCGGGCCGGCGGGAACGCCTTGCGCAGCCGTTCCTTGAAGGCCGGCGAGGACGGCGCCGAGGCCAGCGCGAACGCCGTCAGCGACGACAGGTCGTACTTGGACAGGTCCCCGTGCTCCAGCAGCCGCCGCGCCATGGTCGGCACCGCGCCCCAGTTGGTGACCCGCTCCCGCTCGATCAGGGTCAGCACCTTGTCCACATCGAAGGAGCCCTCGTGCATGACCACGGTGCTGCCGGTGGCCAGCCGCGGCACGGCCAGGTTGTGCAGGCTGGCGATGTGGAACAGCGGCAGCGCCAGCAGGTAGCGGCGGTCCCGCGGGTCGGTGGGGTCGCCGAAGGCCTGGGCGAGCGCGTCGTTGTAGCGGTGATACATGATCACCGAGGTGAGGTTGCGGTGGGAGTGCACTGCGCCCTTGGGCCGTCCGGAGGTGCCGCTGGTGTAGAGGATCACCACCGGGTCGTCCTCGGCGGCCGGCGGGATGTCCAGTTCCGCCCCCCGGTACCGCTCGATCAGCGCCGGCACGTCCTCCTCGAGGGTCAGCACGCGCACCCCGTCCGACTTCGGGGTCACCGCGGCCCGCTTGGCGTCCACCAGCACCACCTTGGGCGTGGTGTGGCCGAGTGCGTACTCGACCTCCCGCGGCGCCCACCAGGCGTTGTAGCCCACCGCGACGGCGCCGGCCGCCACCGTGGCCCAGAACGCGATGATCCAGTTCGGGCAGTTGGCGGCGTTGATGGCCACCCGGTCGCCGGGCCGCACCCCGTGCTCGGTGCGCAGGGCCTTGGCCAGGGCGGCGACCCGGACGGCGTGCTCGGCGAAGCTGATGCGCTCCTTGGCGGTGACGATGTAGTCACGGTCGCCGTGGCCGGCCGAGGCGATGAGCACCTCACCCAGGCTGCGGTCCCGGTTGACGAACACCGGCAGCCTGGTGCCCAGCACCTCTTCTTCGCGCAGCTCGAACGGTCCGCCCGGCCCGGTCAGCCGCTGCATGATCTCCATCGCCGTCGTGGCCATCAGTTCTCCTGTTACCTGGGTCTCACTGACTCGCCCGGGCGCCATTGTGATCCCCATCCCACTCGGTGAGGCCGATTTCCCGCTCAGTGGGATGTCCGTTCTCCCTGATGCCTCGTCACCGTTCCCGCTGAGCGGGACTGAGCCTATGGGGTGTGCCGCGTCACATCACCATGGCGGTCGATCGACGACATGGGCATGGCGGGAGAGACATGGGCAGCCTCGACGAAAAGGTCGCCATCGTGACCGGTGCTGGACAAGGCGTTGGTCAGGGCATCGCTTTGGCGCTCGCATCGGAAGGTGCGTCCATCGCGGTGCTCGGCCGCACCCCGGCCAAGCTGGAGGCCACCTGCAAGCTGATCGCCGAACGCGGGGCACGCGCCGAGCCGTTCCCCTGTGACGTGGCCGACACCGACGCCATCCCCGCCCTGGTGGACCGGATCGCCGAACGCTTCGGCGGCATCGACATCCTGGTCAACAACGCCTACTCCGGCGCCTACGGCCCGCTGCTGTCGATGAGCCAGGCCGACTTCGAGAAAGGCTTCCGCACCGGGCCGTTCGCCGCCTTCGCCTTCATGAAGGCCTGCCACCCCCACATGAAGCGACGCGGCGGCGGCCACATCATCAACCTCGTCACTTCCGCCATGGTCCGCTGGGACCCGCAGACCTACGGCGCCTACGCCGCCGCCAAGCAGGCGCTGCGGTCCCTGACCCGCACCGCGGCGGCCGAATGGGGGCCGGACGGCATCCGCGCCCTCGCCATCGCCCCGCACGCCCTCTCCCCGGGGCTGCAGCGCTGGGCGGAGGCCAACCCCGAGGCCGCCGCGGAATTCCGCAAGACCATCCCGCTCGGCTACATCGGCGACTGCGAACAGGACATCGGCCGAGCCGTGGTGGCGCTGGTCAACCCCGATCTGCGCTACCTCACCGGCGCCACCGTGCCGCTGGACGGCGGGCAGGCCTACTTCGGATGACCTCCGAAGGCACGCCGTTCCCACCCCCCTTTGGTTTCCGTTCCACCCCACCACCCCGCCTCGCCGCGTCCGCGGCGGGCATGCAAAGGAGACACCACCGGATGAAGGTCACCAAATTCGGGCGCCTGGCAGCCGGCGCCCTGGCCCTTGCCATGGTCACCACCTCGTGTGCCAGTGAGCGTTCCGGCGACGACGGCGTGAGCGCCGGCGGCGGCCAGAGCTCCGGCGGTGCCCGCTACTTCGGCACGCTGCCGTCCCCCTGCGGGCCCGGCGACGCCAAGGGCGCCACCGACCAGGGCGTCACCGACACCACCATCACCATCGGATTCGGCGACGACCGCGGCTTCGCCTCCGCGCCCGGCCTGTCCAAGGAGATGGGCGACGCGGTCAAGGCGATGATCGACTGGTGCAATGAGCAGGGCGGCATCAACGGCCGCAAGATCAAGGGCAACCAGTACGACGCCGCCTACACCAACTCGGTCAAGGTCATCCAGCAGTCCTGCAAGCAGGACTTCATGCTGGTCGGCCAGGGCTTCGCCATGGACGAGGCCGCCGAGCAGCACCGGGTGGCCTGCAAGCTGCCCACCGTCGCCGGCTTCACCGTCGGTCCCAACGCCACCATGGGCCCGATGAAGTACGAGGCCGTCCCCTACCCGGTGGACCTGATGAACGTCGGCGGGCTGCGCATCGCCGAGAAGCTGTTCCCCGAGGCCAAGGAGAAGGCCGACATCCTGCTGTCCACCTCGCCGGCGGTGACCATGGGCACCAACAAGGTCTCCGCGGCGATGAAGAAGCTCGGCTACAAGCAGCTCAACTGCGGCGTCCGGCTCAACGACGCCGGGGAGAGCAGCTACATGCCGCACGCCGAGAAGATCAAGAAGTGCGGCGCCGAGCTGCTGTGGAGCTCCGACTCCCCCGACCCCGGCCAGTTCAGCCTGCTGGAGTCGATCGAACGGGTCGGCGCCAAGCCCAAGTACGTGTTCGAGGCCACCTGGTACAGCAGCCTCGTCGCCCAGTGGAACAAGGCCGGCACCGGCGACAACATCCACATCGCCATGATCTTCCAGCCGCTGGAGAACGCCGACAAGATCCCGGCGGTCAAGCAGTACATGGACCTGGTCAACGCCCAGAAGGGCAAGGTCGCGCTGCTGGGCATGCAGGCCACCTCCTCGTTCCTGCTGTGGGCGCAGGCCGCCAAGAACTGCGGCTCCAACCTCACCCGCCAGTGCGTGATCAACGAGCTGTCCAAGGTGCACGAGTGGACCGGCGGCGGGCTGCACGCCCCCACCGACCCCGGCGCCAACAAGCCGTCCTCCTGCGCCCTGATGGTCAAGCTCACCGGCACCAAGTACGAGCAGGTCTACCCCAAGACCATCGGCGAGTACGAGTGCAGTGACGACATCGTGCTGGAGACCGACCCCAAGACCTGGGGCACCAAGCTCAACGAAGACCGGGTGGCGACCACGTTCCTGACCGACGACGTGATCAAGCCACAGTCCTGATCCGCCGAGGCGGCGACCAGCGATGACGACCTTCCTGACCTATACCCTCCTCGGCCTGGTCCTGGGCGCGGTGTACTTCATCGCCGCCTCCGGGCTGGTGTTGACCTACAACACCTCCGGCATCTTCAACTTCGCGCACGGCGCGCAGGCGATGCTCGGCACCTTCCTGTTCTGGCAGCTCAAGTACGACTGGGGCTGGCCCACCCTCGCCGCGCTGCTGGTGGTGATCGGGCTGGTCGGCCCGCTGCTGGGGGCGGCGCTGCACGCCCTGATCATGCGGGGGCTGCGGGACACCGCCGACGTCACCAAGATCATCGTCACGGTGGCGGTGCTGCTGGGCATGGTCTACCTGTCCCAGTGGATCTGGAACCCCGACGAGGCCCGCACCGTGGAGATGTTCTTCGGCGCGGACGCCAAGGTCACGCTGCTGGGCGTGGTGGTGCGGTACCACGAGATCGTCTGCCTGGTCGCCGCCGCGGCCATCGCCATCGGGCTGCGGGTGCTGTTCACCCGCAGCCGGATCGGCGTGGTGATGCGCGGCTCGGTCGACGACCCCGACCTGCTGCGCCTCAACGGCCACGACCCGGAGCGGGCCGCCATGCTGTCGTGGGCGCTGGGCTCCACCCTGGCGGTGACCGCCGGCGTGCTGATCGTGCCGGTCGGCGGCGGCGCGCTGGAAGCCAACATGCTCACCCTGTTGGTGATCGACGCGTTCGCCGCGGCCATGTTCGGGCGGCTGCGCAGCATCCCCCGCACCTTCGCCGGCGCCATGGTGCTGGGCCTGGCCGCCACCTACGTGATGGGCTACCTGCCGGCCTCCGGCCCGGTGACCGGGAACCTGCGGGTCTCCCTGCCCATGATCGTGCTGTTCGTGGTGCTGGTGGTGCTCCCGCAGGACCGGCTGCGCGGCGCGGCCATCCGCACTCGCGAACGCTACCGGGTGCCCACCGTCGGCTCCGCGGCGGTGTGGGGCCTGGTGCTGGTGGCCGTGGTGTACCTCTACAGCCTGCTGCTGGAGGACTCCGGCATCACCACCCTGACGCTGGGCATGACGTTCGCGATCATCGCCCTGTCGCTGACCGTGCTCACCGGGTACGCCGGCGAGCTCAACCTCGCCCCGCTGTCGTTCGGGGCGGTGGCCACCATCGTGGCCTTCCACTTCGGGGTGTCCGGCAGCGGGCTGTCGGCCTACCTCACCCCGCAGGGCGTGCTGGCCGGGGTCGCCGCCGCGGCCCTGGTCGGCGGGCTGATCGCGCTGCCGGCGCTGCGGCTGCGCGGACTGTACCTGGCGCTGGCCACCATGGCGTTCGGGGTGTTCCTGTCGAACATGGTGCTGCGCGACACCACCGAGCACGAACTGTTCGGCGTGAAGTTCACCCTCTTCCCCAACGGCACCCTCGCCGTCCCCCCGCCCAAGCTGGGCCCGCTGGACCTGCGCGACGGCCAGACCTTCCTGATGACCGCCACGGTGCTGTTCGCCCTGCTGGGCGTGGCGCTGGCCGCGCTGCGCAACAGCGGCTACGGCCGCCGCCTGGCGGCCATGAAGGACAGCCCCGCGGCCACCGCGATGCTGGGGCAGGACCTGGTGCGGCTCAAGCTCAGCGTCTTCATGATCTCCGCGGGGATCGCCGGGCTGGGCGGGGTGCTGATGTCGGCCGCCGCCGGCTCGGTGTCGGGGGAGAACTTCACCATCATGGGCAGCCTGGCCCTGCTGATGCTGGTGGTGGTGGCCGGCATCGGCTACATCAGCGGCGCCCTGCTGGGCGGCCTGATGTCAGGGGTCGGCGCCACCGTGCTGGTGGGCACCTTCAACGACCTGGCGCTGGAGCACGAGGCGATGTCCTCGATCTACAGCGCCCTGGCCCACCTGGTCATGGTCGGCACCGCCCTGGTCGGCATGGGCGTGGGCCGCAACCCCAGCGGCTTCGTCCACGACATCGTCGAGTCCTACCGGCACACCACCAAACCCGTGCGCTATGGCGGCGCCGCCGTCGGCGCGGTGCTGTACGTCCTGGCGCTCACCGACGTGATCGGCGTGTGGACGTTCGCGATCGCCGTCCTGTGCGGGGTGATGCTGCTGCCGGTCATCGGGCGGATGCTCCAGGAGGAGGGCCGCCGCCGCACCACGCCGCTGGAGCTGATCGGCGTGGACGAGCCTTACACCGACCAGCTGCGCGCCAGGCTCGACCGCGAGCTGGGCCTGCCCGCCCTGCCGGTCACGGCCGAGAAGGGAGGCGCCCGTGCCACTGCTTGAAACCCGCGGCATCACCGTCCGCTTCGGCGGCAACACCGCCGTGAACGACGTCAGCCTCACCGTGGAGGAAGGGCAGATCACCGGGCTGATCGGCCCCAACGGCGCGGGCAAGACCACGTTGTTCAACACCATCACCGGCCTGCAGAAGCCCACCTCCGGGCGGGTGCTGCTGGACGGCGCCGACATCACCCGCCTGTCGCCGGCCAAACGCGCCCGGCGCGGCATGGCGCGCACCTTCCAGCGGCTGGAGCTGTTCTTGTCGCTGTCGGTGCGCGACAACGTCCGCGTGGCCGGGGACGTGCTCAAGGCCACCGGCCGCCGCCGGCGCTTCGACCTCGATGAGGAGACCGACCGGGTGCTGGAGCGCACCGGGCTGACCGACATCGCCCACAAGGACGTCTCCGACGTCCCCATCGGCCGGGCCCGGGTGGTGGAGGTGGCCCGCGCGCTGATGACCTCCCCGCGGGTGCTGCTGCTGGACGAGCCGGCCTCCGGCCAGACCGAACGCGAAACCGAGGCGTTCGCCGAACTGTTGGTCGGCCTGGCCGCCGAAGGACTGGCGATCTGCCTGGTCGAACACGACCTGCCGCTGGTGATGCGGCTGTGCTCGACCATCCACGTGCTGGACTACGGCTCGCTGATCGCCTCCGGCACCCCCCAGGAGGTCAAGGAGTCTCCGGAGGTCATCGCCGCCTACATCGGCACCGAGGAGGCCGCCTGATGACCATGACCGAACAGCAGGCCGACCGCGAGCCGGTCACCGAACCCGAGCCGCTGCTGGAACTGGTGGACGTGCGGGCCGGGTACGGCGCCATCGAAGTGCTGCACGGGGTGAACCTCGCCCTCAAACCCGGGTCGCTGCTGGCGCTGCTGGGCCCCAACGGCGGCGGCAAGTCCACCACCATGCGGGTGTGCGCCGGGCTGCACCCCATCACCGGCGGGGAGCTGCGGTACGCCGGCCGCACCGTCAACGGCATCTCCGCCCAGGACGCCGCCCGGCTGGGGGTGTGCTCCATCCCCGAAGGCCGCGGCATCTTCCCCAACCTCACGGTGCGGGAGAACCTGTGGGTCGCCACCGGCACCGGCGCCACCTTGGCGGAACTGGAGGAAAAGGCCTACAGCCGCTTCCCCGTCCTCGGCCGGCGGCGCAACCAGCTGGCCGGCTCGATGTCCGGCGGCGAGCAGCAGATGCTGGCGCTCTCCCGCGCCCTGGCCACCGACCCGGCGGTGCTGCTGCTGGACGAGCTGTCCATGGGACTGGCCCCCATGATCGTCAGCCAGATGTACCAGACCGTCGCCGAACTGGTCGCCGGCGGCCTGTCGGTGCTGGTGGCCGAGCAGTTCGCCCGCGCGGTGCTGCCCATCGCCGACAGCGCGGCGCTGATGCTGCACGGACGCGTGGTGGCCACCGGCACCCCCGAGGAGATCGAGGCCCGGCTGGCCGACGACTACCTGGGCGGCTGAGCGGCGATGCCCCCAAAGCAGAGATGGCGCGCCCGGTCCACGGCGGACGCGGCGCAGCAGAACACGAGGAGGGACACCGGATGCTGACCGAGGAACGGCGCGCCCAGTTCAAAGAGGACGTGGCGCGGCAGAAGCTCAAGACCGACTCCTCCCGCCACGACGGCCTGTGGCGCATCGCAGGCCTGATCTTGATGATCGTCGGCGTGGTGGGCGCGTTCATCGCCTACAACAACTCCCTGGCCCAAGACGATCTGCGCAACGTCGGCTCCTTCCAGGCGCTGGCCACCGCGTTCACCGCGCTGACCGTGCTGGGCGCGGCGCTGTACCTGGCCGCGGCGGTGACGAGGGTGCTGCGGCTGTGGCTGCTGCGCCAACTGGTGGAGTCCCAGGCCCACACCGACCAGATCGCCGCCGCGCTGCGCGATAGCCGCCCGTAACCCCCGACATTCCCGGTCAGCGGGATGCCCGGACCTCTCGGGCATCCCGCTGATTAACGTCTAGGCCGCCACCCCAGCGGGGCGGCGGATGGAAGGACCCGATGACTCAGCCAATTCCCGACGTCCTGGCCCCGGCGAAGCTGGGCCCGGTGACGCTGCGCAACCGCATCATCAAGTCGGCCACCTATGAGGGGCTCAGCCGGGACAACAAAGTCACCGACGCGCTGATCGACTTCCATGTGCGGCATGCCGCGGGCGGGGTCGGCATGACCACGGTCGCCTATTGCGCGGTGGCGCCGGACGGCCGCACCGGTGGACCGAAGACGCCCTGCCCGGCCTGCGCCGCCTCACCGAGGCCGTGCACGCCGAGGGCGCCGCGGTCTCCGCGCAGATCGGGCACGCCGGCCCGGTCGCCAACCCCAAGGCCAACGGCGCTCCCGCGCTCGGCCCCAGCCGGCACTTCCATGCCACCACCACCAGCTTCACCAAGGCGGCCACCCGCGCCGACCTGGAACGCATCATCAAGGCCCACGGCCACGCCGCCCGCATGGCCATCCGCGCCGGTTTCGACGCCGTCGAGATCCACTTGGGCCACAACTACCTGGCCAGCTCGTTTTTGAGCCCCCGCGTCAACCACCGCGACGACGAGTACGGCGGCTCGCTGGAGAACCGCGCCCGGCTGGCCCGCGCCATCGCCCGCGAGGTCCGCGAGGCGGTCGGCGACCGGATCGCCATCTTGGCCAAGTTCAACATGGACGACGGCGTGCCCGGCGGGTTCTGGCTGGATGAGGCCATCCAGGTCGCCCGGTGGCTGGAGGCCGACGGCTCCCTGGACGCCCTGGTGCTGACCGCCGGCAGCTCCCTGCTGAACCCCATGTACCTGTTCCGCGGCGACGTGCCGCTGCGGGAGTTCGCCGCGATCATGCCGCAGCCCATCAAGCTCGGCGTGCAACTGGTCGGCAAGCGCTTCCTGAAGTACTACCCGTATGAGGATGCCTACCTGCTCCCGCTGGCCCGGCAGATCCGCGCCGCGGTGAAACTGCCGCTGGTGCTGCTGGGCGGCATCACCGGCAAACCCGTGATGGACCTGGCGATGCGGGAGGGCTTTGAGTTCGTGGCGATGGCCCGGGCGCTGCTGCGCGAACCGGACCTGATCAACCGGATCGCCAAGGACCCCCAGACCCCGTCGCTGTGCATCCACTGCAACAAGTGCTTCACCAAGATCTACGGCGGCACCAGCTGCGTGCTCGTCCGGCCGTAGGAGGGACGGCAGTGCGCAACGAGACGATCGCGGACCTGCTGCTGGCCCGGCTCGGCGACCACCGGCCCGGCCTGCGCAGCCGGGAGCGGACCTGGACCTGGGACGAGGTCGTCCGGGAGAGCGCAGCCCGCGCGGCGCTGGCCCGCAAGCTGCGCATCGACGGCCCCTTCCACATCGGGGTGCTGCTGGAGAACGTCCCCGAGTACATCCTGTGGCTGGGCGCGGCGGCGCTGAGCGGCGCCACCATCGTCGGCATCAACTCCACCCGCCGCGGCGCCTACCTGGAACAGGAGGTCCGCCACACCGACCTGCAACTGGTCATCACCGACCAGGCCGGGCTCAAGCTGCTGGACGGGCTGGACATCGGCGTCCCCCGGGAGCGGTTCCTGCTCATCGACGACCCCGCTTACGCCGGCCTGGTCGCCGAGCACGCCTGCGAGCCGGAGCGGGACCCGCAGATCACCCCCAAGACGCAGATGCTGCTGCTGTTCACCTCCGGCACCACCGGCAAGTCCAAGGCCGCCCGCTGCTCCCAGGGCCGGCTGGCGGAGCTGGGCCGCAACAACAGCGCCAAATACGACGTCAAACGCACCGACGTCTGCTACTGCCCGATGCCGCTGTTCCACGGCAACGCGATCATGGCGCTGTGGGCGCCGGCGCTGACAGCGGGCGCGTGCGTGGCGCTCACCCCCAAGTTCTCCGCCTCCCGCTTCCTGGACGACGTGCGGTTTTACGGGGCGACGTTCTTCACCTACGTCGGCAAGGCCATCGGCTACATCCTGGCCACCCCCGAAAAACCCGACGACGCCGACAACACCCTCACCCACGCCTTCGGCACCGAGGCCTCCCCGGAGGACAAGGCCGAGTTCCTGCGCCGCTTCGGCTGCCGCCTGGTGGAGGGTTACGGCTCCAGCGAGGGCGCCGGCATGATCGCCCAAGACCCCAACGCCCCGCCCACCGCCTTCGGCCGTCCCGCCCACGACGGGGTCCGCATCGTCAACCCCGAGACCCTGCAGACCTGCGCCCCGGCGATCTTGGACGAGCACGGCCGGGTCACCAACCCCGAAGAGGCCATCGGCGAGATCGTGGACGTCCACGGCGCCGACAAATTCGAGGGCTACTACAAAAACCCCGAGGCCGACGCCGAACGGGTGCGGCACGGCTGGTACTGGACCGGCGACCTGGGCTACATCGACCAGGACGGCTTCATCTACTTCGCCGGCCGCTCCGGCGACTGGATCCGCGTCGATTCGGAGAACATCTCCGCCCTGCACACCCAACTGGTGCTGCGCCGCCACCCCAAGGTCATCGACGCGGTGGCCTTCGGTGTTCCCGACCCGCGCTCCGGTGACCAGGTCATGGCGGCGATCGAGATCCCCGAGGGCGTCACCTTCGAAGAGCTGGACCTGCCCGGCTTCCTGGCCGCCCAAGAAGACCTGGGCACCAAGGGCGCGCCGCGGTTCGTGCGCGTCTCCCACCACCTGCCCACCACCGGCTCGGGGAAGCTCGCCAAAAAGCAGCTCCAGGTGGAGGGCTGGCGCACCGGCGACCCGGTCTACCGGTGGGTCGGCCGGGGCGCACCCGAATACCACCTGATGACCGAAGCGGACAAGGCGGCGCTGCGCGAGGAGTTCGCCGCCAACGGGCGTCTGCGTTTCCTGCCATAGGAGGGGGCGATACATGGATCTGCGTGAGCCCGCGGCGCTCAGCGAGCTGCGGGCCGAGCTACGGGCCTACTTCAACGGGCTGCTGCCGGCAGACGAACGCCGCCGCGTCGGAGAGCAGGGCGTGGGCGGCGAGCGGTTCCGCGAAGTGGTCAAGATGCTCGGCTCCGACGGCTGGCTGGGGTACGGCTGGCCCAAGGAGTACGGCGGGCAGGGCCGTTCCATCAGCGAGCAGTACGTGCTCTTCGACGAGGTGCAGCGGGCCGGGCTGCCGTTCCCGTTCGTCACCGTCAACACCGTCGGGCCGACGCTGATGAAGTACGGCACCGATGAGCAGAAGAAGAAGTACCTGCCGGGCATCCTCTCCGGCGACATCGTCTTCGCCATCGGTTACACCGAGCCCGGCGCCGGCACCGACCTGGCCTCGCTGACCACCCGCGCGGTCCGCGACGGCGACGAGTTCGTCATCGACGGCAGCAAGATCTTCACCAGCGGCGCCAACACCGCCGACTACATCTGGCTGGCCTGCCGCACCGACCCGGAGGCCCCCAAGCACAAGGGCATCTCCATCATCATCGTCCCCACCGACGCCGAAGGGTTCTCCTGGAGCCCCATCCAGACCGTCGGCGGCATGGTGGTGACCGCCACCTACTACAGCGGGGTGCGCGTCCCGGTCAGCGAGGTCGTCGGGGAGATCAACGGCGGCTGGAAGCTGATCACCACCCAGCTCAACCACGAGCGGATCGGACTGGCCGCGCTCGGCGGCCGGATGATCCGGCTGTGGGAGGACGTGGTGGCCTGGGCCCGCGACAACGGCGTGCTGGAACAGCCATGGGTGCGCCGGGACCTGGCCCGCACCTACGCCAAGCTCGAGGCGATGCGGCTGCTGAACTGGAAGATGACCATCGCCGTCGAGAACGACGAGCTCACCGGGGCCGACGCCGGGGCCACCAAGGCCTACGGCACCGAAACCCACATCGACGTGCAGCGCACCCTCACCGGGATCCTGGGCGCCGCCGGGCGGATCCGCCCCGAATCCCCGGGCGCGGTGCTGGCCGGGCAGATCGAACAGCTCTCCCGGCAGGGCATCGTCAACACCTTCGGCGGCGGCGTCAACGAGGTGCTGCGCGACATGGTCGCCACGCTGGGACTGGGCATGCCGAGATCGAGGCGGGCATGAGCGGCGAAGACTACGAGAAGCGACTGCAGGCATGGGTCGGCCGCACGCTGGGGGAGCCCCGGCGCGGCCAGGACCCGGTGAACGTGCCGATGATCCGCCACTGGGTCGAGGCCATGGGCGACACCAACCCCGTCTACCTGGACGAGGAGGCCGCCCGCGCCACCGGCCGGGAGACGGTCGTGGCCCCGGCGTCGATGATGCAGGCCTGGACCATGCGCGGCTACGCCGCCACCGTGAACCCCGAGCCCGAAGCGGGCGGCATGGAGGAGCTCACCGCCCTGCTCGCCGAGGGCGGCTACACCTCGGTGGTGGCCACCGACTCGGAGTTCGAGTTCCACCGCGAACTGGTGCCCGGTGACCACATCAGCGTCCAGGAACAGGTCGAGTCGATCTCCCCGGAGAAGAAGACCGCCCTGGGCGAAGGCCGCTTCATCACCACGCTGCGCACCTACCGCGACCAGCACGGCGAGGTCGTGGCCACACAGCGGTGGCGGCTGCTGCGGTTCCGCCCCAAGAAGACCGAGCAGACCGAGCAGAAACCCAAGGCGCTGCGCCCCCGCCCGGCGATCAACCGCGACAACGCCTTCTGGTTCGAGGCCGCCAAACAGCGCCGCCTGGTCATCCAGCGGTGCGCGGCCTGCAAGACGCTGCGGCACCCGCCCGGCCCCTGCTGCCCGCACTGCGGCTCGTTCGACTGGGACACCGTCGAAGCCGCCGGCACCGGCCAGGTCTACAGCTACATCGTCGCCCACCACCCCCCGCACCCGGCCTTCGAGATGCCGTACGTGGTGGCGCTGGTGGAACTGACCGAAGGCACCCGACTGGTCACCAACTTGGTCGGCATCGCCCCCGACAAGATCGAAATCGGCATGCCGGTCGTCCTGGACTGGCTGGAGGCCGACCCCGAGCTCACCCTGCCGGTGTTCCGGCCGGCCGTCCCGCAGGAGGAGAGCTGATGGACTTCACCCTTGGCGAGGAGCTCACCGAACTGCAGGGCCTGGCCCGGCAGATCTTCACCGACCACGCCACCCACCAGCGGCTGCGCGCCGTGGAGACCAGCGAGAGCCGCATCGACGAGACGCTGTGGCGGGAACTGGCCGGCGCCGGACTGCTCGGCGTCGCGCTGCCCGAGGCCGCCGGCGGCGCCGGGTTGGGCCTGGGCGCTTTGTGCGTGCTGCTGGAAGAACAGGGACGGCACGTGGCGCCCGTCCCGCTGTGGCCGACGCTGGTGGCGGCGCTGGCGATCGCCGAGCACGGCACCGCCGAGCAGCGCGATCTGCTGCCCGGCGTGGTGGACGGCTCCCGGCGGCTGACCGTGGCGTTGGAGGAGTTCGGCGTCGGCGATGTGGCCGCACCCGGCTGCACCGCCGTCCCGGACGGCGACGGCTGGCGTCTGAGCGGCACCAAGGCGGTCGTCCCCAGCATCACCGGAGCCGCCCACCTGCTGGTCTCGGCGACCGGCCCCGACGGGCCCGGCCTGTTCCTGGTGGACGCCGACGCCCCCGGCCTGAGCTGGGAACGCACCGAGACCACCAGCCGCGACATGGCCGGCAACCTCACCCTGGACGCCGTGCCCGCCCGCGCGCTCGGCCCCGCCGCCCTGCCCTGGACGCTGGACGTCGCCCGCACCGCCCTGGCCGCCGTCCAGCTCGGCGTGGCCTCCGGCGCCCTCCACATCACCGCCTCCTACCTGAAGGAACGCGAGCAGTTCGGCCGCCCGCTCGGCACCTTCCAGGCGGTGCAGCACCAGCTCGCCGACTGCTACATCGAGATCGAGGCGATGCGGGTGTGCCTGTGGCAGGCGGTCTGCGCCGCCGAGGACGGCGCCACCGACGGCAAGGCCGCACTGGTCGCCAAATGGTGGGCCGACGAAGGCGGTCTGAACGTGGTGCACCGCACCCAGCACCTGCACGGCGGCATCGGCGTGGACGTGGACTACCCGATCCACCGCTACTTCCTGTGGGGCAAGCAGATCTCCGGCACGCTGGGCGGCGCCTCCGCCGACCTGCAGCGGCTGGGCGACCTGATCGCCGAGGGGGCCGCCTCATGAAACTCGCCACCCGTGCCTACCCGGACGTGTCCGTGGGGGAGAAGCTGCCCGAACTGGCCATCCCCCTCACCCGCACCCTGATCGTGGCCACCGCGATCGCCAGCCGCGACTACCAGGACGTCCACCACGACCCGGAGCTTGCGGTGCGGCGCGGGTCCAAGGACATCTTCATGAACATCCTGACCACCAACGGCCTGGTCGATCGGTATGTGACGAGCTGGGCCGGCCCGGCCGCCCGCGTCAAGGCCATCAAGATCCGGCTGGGCGTCCCCAACTACCCCGGCGACACCATGACGCTGACCGGCACCGTGTCCGCCAAGGACGACGCCGCCCGCCGAGTGGAGATCGCGGTGCGCGGCACCAACTCCCTCGGCGCCCACGTCACCGGCACCGTCGTCATCGAACTCCCGGAAGGAGACCGGCAGTGAGCGTGCTGCCCGGAGCCGCCGCCATCGCCGGCATCGGCGCCACCGAGTTCTCCAAGAACTCCGGACGCAGCGAACTGCAACTGGCGTGCGAGGCGGTGTTGGCCGCCATCGCCGACGCCGGCCTGGAACCCTCGGACGTGGACGGACTGGTGACCTTCACCGCCGACACCAGCTCCGAGATCCACGTGGCCCGCAACACCGGCATCGGCGAGCTGAAGTTCTTCTCCCGCGTCGGCTACGGCGGCGGCGCGGCCTGCGGCACCGTCCAGCAGGCCGCCATGGCCGTGGCCACCGGCATCGCCGAGGTGGTGGTCTGCTACCGCGCCTTCAACGAACGCTCCGGCGTCCGCTACGGCCTCGGCCAGGCCGGCCGCCAGATGGACCAGGGCGCCGACAGCGCCGCCTACGCCTGGCTGCTGCCGTTCGGGCTCAACACCCCCGCCCAGTGGGTGGCCATGTTCGCCCGCCGCTACATGCACGAGTACGGGGCGACCAGCGAGGACTTCGGCCGCGTCGCCGTGGTGGACCGCAAGCACGCCGCCACCAACCCCAAGGCCTGGTTCTACCAGCGCCCCATCACGTTGGAGGACCACCAGAACTCCCGCTGGATCGTCGAGCCGCTGCACCTGCTGGACTGCTGCCAGGAGAGCGACGGCGGCCAGGCCCTGGTCGTGGTCTCCACCGAACGCGCCCGCGACCTGCCCCACCCGCCCGCGCTGATCTGGGGCGCCGCCCAGGGCTCCGGCTACGACCAGCACATGATGACCAGCTACTACCGCTCCGAGATCACCGGCATCCCGGAGATGGGCCTGGTGGGCCAGCAACTGTACGCCCAAAGCGGGCTCAACCCCTCCGACATCGGCGCGGCCATCCTGTACGACCACTTCACCCCGCTGGTGCTGCCGCAACTGGAGGAGCTGGGCTTTTGCGCCCGCGGCGAGGCCAAGGACTTCATCGCCGACGGCAACCTGGAAATCGGCGGCCGCCTGCCGTGCAACACCCACGGCGGCCAGCTCGGCGAGGCCTACATCCACGGCATGAACGGCATCGCCGAGGCCGTCCGCCTGGTCCGCGGCACCTCGGTGAACCAGCCCGGCGACGTCACCAACGTGCTGGTCACCGCCGGCACCGGCGTGCCCACCAGCGGCCTGATCCTGGGAGCGGACCGATGAACGCCGGACAGTGGAAGGGCCGGGACCTGGGCACCCGCACCGTCGCCTACGAGGACCGCGACGCGATCCTGTACGCCCTGGCGGTCGGCGCCCAGGCCACCGACTTGGAGTTGGTTTTCGAAGAACGCCTGCGGGTGCTGCCCACCTTCGCCCTCACCCGCGCTCAGTGGGCCCCCGACGCCCTGGGCTCGGCGGGCGCCTTCGACCCCACCACCGCCGTCCACGGCTCCCAACGCCTGAAGGTCCACAAGCCGCTGCCGAGGGCGGGCGAACTGGAACTGGCCGCCCGCGTCGGCGAGGTCTGGGACAAGGGCTCGGCCGCCATCTTCGAGGTCGTGGTGGAGAGCGAGTACTTCGAGGCCGTCTGGTCGCTGTTCGCCCCCGGCTGCGGCGGCTTCGGCGGCGACCGCGGTCCCTCGGCCCGCAAACGCCCCGACGGCGCCCCCGACACCACGCTCACCGTCCCCACCTCCCCCAACCAGGCCGCCCTGTACCGCCTGTTGGGCGACCGCCACCACATGCACATCGACCCGGAGGCCGCCAAGGCCGCCGGCATGCCCCGCCCCTTCATGCACGGCCTGTGCACCCTGGCGACCGTCACCCTGCCCCTGGCCGCCGAACTCGGCGCCCACCCGGCCGACTTGACGGAACTGGAGGGCCGCTTCAGCGCCCCGGTCTTCCCCGGCGACACCCTCACCGTCTCCACCTGGAAGGACGGCGAAGCCGTCCTGTTCGAAGCCGCCGTGGACGACACCGTGGTCCTGTCCGGCGGCCGGGCTCTGTTCGCCTCTTAGCAACGCCGCACACCCCGTGGTCCCTCGGCCCGCCTCCGGCCGGGGGACCACGGGGGTGAGCTCATTCCGTGCCCGCGTCTCGGTCCAAGTGATGAGACGGCTTCCTGCGAGGTCCTGAGGCGTGTCCGCCGACGGAGCCTCAGTGTGGATCCGACCCGAATCGCTTGTCAGCCGGTGCGGCTCTGCTGTTTCCCCAAAGGACACTCTCCAAGAACCGCCATCTGCATGACCGGCCTGGCCGTGGTCGCGCCTGGCTGCTCGCCGCGTCGGCGGCGATTTCCGTGCTGAAGCCGGTGGCCCTGCTTCGGAATTTGCGCTGCCCTGGGAGTCCGGAGCCGGCCTGGTTGCCGTTTCGGTCCCGGATGTACGAGATGAACTGCGTCATCCCGACATCCTTTTTTGGGGTCGGAGGGCACTGAAGTGCTGCGGCTTTTTGTTTCCACTCCGTTCCCGCGGGACGCGGCGCCGCCTCCGGCGCCAGTGCGTTCCTATGTGGTCTGCTCAAGCGCCGCATTATGCAGAACGCCGGGAGTGATGTTCAAATGTGCCTCTCGGCTGCCAAGGCGAATGTGCAATTCGACTTGTCCGGAGAAAAGAGTAGGCCGCCTTTTTTGTGGTCGTTGGAGCTGTACTTCGACACGAAGAACTTTATGCCGGCCCCGGATGGGATCTGCGCTTCCACTGTTCTAGAGATATTCTCTAGAGTATATTCATCAAGGGAGCCGGGTATGTCGGATCTGTGCAAGTCGATCAGTCTGTTGGCTTGGATCACCGATTCGGCTCGCGAGCAGGGTACTGTGAATTTCACATAAAGGTAGTATGGTGCAAAGTCGTTGCGGCTTTTGAAACGAACCCCCTTGGCATCGGGCGGCATGGTGATTCCAAGATCCCCCAATGCCTTCTCCAGGGGTATCTCCGATTCGCTGCCGGGCACGGCCCTGGGGTCGGGATGTTTTTCGGTGAGCGGATCTTCACCCCAGTCGCCGAGACCGCAGGACGCCAGCGGCATCGGCGCGATCAGCGCCGCGATGAATCGTTGCTCTCCGGCCGCCCCTTTCAAGGGGGTTCACTGTAGGGATGGCTCGGTCTCACCCCGCCGCCGTGGCAGTGGCGGGCGGGGTGGTTGTCAGCGGTGGGTGATGAGCCAGCGGGCGGGGTATTCGCCGCCGCCGTGAACGGGGAGGTCGGCGCCGGTGACGTAACGGGCCAGGTCGCTGGCCAGGTACAGGCAGGTGTCGGCGACGTCTTGGGGGGTGCCCATGCGGCCCATGGGGATGATCTTGTTGAAGGCGCTGCCGTCGCCGTAGTAGGAGGCGGCGGCCTCGGTGAGGACCAGGCCGACGGTGATGTGGTTGACGCGGACCTTGGGGGCCCATTCCAGGGCGAGGGCCTGGGTGAAGGTGCGCAGGCCCGCCTTGGCGGCGCTGTAGGCGGCGGTGCCGGGCTGGGGGTCGATGCCGGAGACGCTGCCGATGTTGATGATGCAGCCGCCGTCCTCCTGGGACTGCATGATCTTGTTGGCGGGTTGGGCCACATAGAACGGGGCCAGCAGGTTGAGCTGGACGATGCGTTCGACGAAGCGGGGGGAGACCGTGGCGGCCTCGGCGTCGGGGGAGCCGCCGGCGTTGTTGACCACCACGTCCAACCGGCCCATCAGTTCGGCGGCGCGTTCCACCATCGCGGCGGCCTGAGCGGCGTCGCGGATGTCGGCGGCCAGGAAGTGGGCCTTGCGGCCGGCGGCGCTCGGCGGCTCGGGGGGCTCGTTGCGCGCGCACACCGTCACCTCGGCGCCCGCCTGCAGGAACGCCTTGGCGATCACGGCGCCGATGCCCTTGGTCCCCCCGGTGACCAGCACCGCCCGGCCGGTGAAGTCCACCGCCGCGTTCACCCCGCTGCTCATCCCGCTCCTTCCGGCTTCCCTGCGATCTTCCATGCGATGACTCGCTCAAGACTCACGGAGGGTACGGCCGCGCTCGCTGGAAGAAGGCCCGCATACCGTTCACCGGGACAAGCCCCCCACGCCCGCCGCGCCGATCGCCACCATGGCGGGCATGAGCGAGCAGGACGCGTTGACGATCCCGGCCGTGCTCGACCGCGCCGTGCGCGACTTCCCGGACGCCGAGGCGGTCGTGGACCGGCAGGTCCGGGTGACCTTCTCCGAACTGGGGGAGCGGGTGCGGGCCGCCGCGAGGGCCTTTGTCGGCTCCGGCATCGGCCGCGGCGACCGAATCGCCATCTGGGCCCCCAACAGCCTGTCGTGGATAGTGGCCGCTTTGGGCGCGGTGTGCGCCGGGGCGGTGCTGGTGCCGCTCAACACCCGCTACAAGGGCGAGGAGGCCCGCTGGCCGCTGACCAAGGCCAAGGTCAAGGTCCTCTTCGTCGAGGACGACTTCCTCGGCATCGACTACCCGGGCATGCTCGGGTTGGAGGAGTCCGGAACCCTGCCCGGCCTGCCCGACCTGCAGACCGTGGTCACCTTCAACGGCCCGGAGCGTCCCGGGGTCATCTCCTGGGAGCGGTGGCTGGCCCGGGGCGAGGGCGCGTCCGACCCGGATCCGGTGGCGCCCGGCGACGTCGCCGACATCCTGTTCACCTCCGGCACCACCGGACGGCCCAAGGGCGTGCTGAGCACGCATGAGCAGAACGTGCGCACCTACCTGGCCTGGTCGGGCCGCACCGGCGTCACCGCCGGCGACCGGTACCTGATCATCAACCCGTTCTTCCACACCTTCGGTTACAAGGCCGGGGTCCTGGCGTGCCTGCTGCGCGGGGCCACCATGGTGCTGCAGCGGGTCTTCGACGTCCCCGAGACGCTGCATCTGATCGAGACCGAGAAGATCACGGTGCTGCCCGGCCCGCCCACCATCTACACCTCCCTGCTGGACGCCCCCGACCTGGATGAACGCGACCTGTCGTCGCTGCGGTTGGCGGTGACCGGCGCCGCCGACGTGCCGGTCGCCCTGGTGCGCCGCATCCGCACCCTCTTCCCGCAGGTGATCACCGCCTACGGGCTGACCGAGTCCACCGGCACGGTCACCGCCTGCTCGGTCGATGACGACGACGTCACGGTGGCCACCACCTCCGGCCGTCCCATCGAGGACGTGGAAGTCATGATCGCCGGGCCGGACTGGCGGCCGCTGCCCCCGGGCCAGGACGGGGAGATCCTGGTGCGCGGCTACAACGTCATGTCCGGCTACCTGGACGACCCCGAGGCCACCGCCGAGGCGCTGCGGGACGGCTGGCTGGTCACCGGCGACCGGGGGAAGCTGGACGAGCGGGGCTACCTGACCATCACCGGCCGCTCCAAGGACATGTTCACCGTCGGCGGGTTCAACGTGTACCCGGCCGAGATCGAGTCCGTGCTCGTCCGGCACGAGGCGGTCGCCGAGGCCGCCGTCATCGGCGTCCCCGACCAGCGGCTGGGCGAGGTCGGCCGTGCCTACGTGCGGCTGCGCCCCGGCCGGCGGGCCACCGCCGAGGAGCTCATCGCCCACTGCCGGGACGCCCTGGCCAACTTCAAGGTGCCGCGCGAGGTCGTGTTCGTGGACGACTTCCCGCGCACCGCCGCAGGCAAGGTCCGCAAGGTGGACCTACGTAAGGAGATCACTCATGGCTGAGGCCTACATCATCGACGCCGTCCGCACCCCGGTGGGGCGGCGCGGCGGCGGACTGTCGGGCGTGCACCCGGCGGACCTGGGCGCCCACGTGTTGAAGGCGCTGATGGAGCGCACCGGGGTGGACCCGGCCGCCGTGGAGGACGTGGTGTTCGGCTGCGTGGACACCATCGGCCCGCAGGCCGGCGACATCGCCCGCACCTGCTGGCTGGCGGCGGGCCTGCCCGAGCACGTGCCCGGGGTGACCGTGGACCGCCAGTGCGGCTCCTCCCAGCAGGCGGTGCACTTCGCCGCCCAGGCGGTGCTGTCGGGCACCCAGGACCTGGTGGTGGCCGGCGGCGTGCAGAACATGTCGCAGATCCCGATCGGCTCGGCGATGACCGCCGCCGCCCCCCTCGGCTTCACCGAGGGCCCGTTCGTCGGCTCCAAGGGCTGGGTGGCCCGCTACGGCGACGGGGAGGTCTCCCAGTTCGCCGGGGCCGAGCAGATCGCCCGCGAGTGGGGCATCACCCGCGAGCAGATGGAGGAGTTCGCCTACCAGTCCCACCAGCGCGCCATCGCCGCCATCGACGGCGGTCACTTCGTCAAGGAGATCGCCCCGCTGGAGGGGGTGAGCGAGGACGAGGGCCCGCGCCGCGACACCTCGCTGGAGAAGATGGCCGCGCTCAAGCCGCTCACCGAGGGCGGGCTGCTCACCGCCGCGGTGTCCTCGCAGATCTCCGACGGCGCGGCGGCGCTGCTGATCGCCTCCGAGCGGGCGGTGCGCGACCACGGCCTGACCCCGCGGGCCCGCATCCACCACATCTCCGCCCGCGGCGAGGACCCGATCCGGATGCTGTCGGCGCCCATCCCCGCCACCGCGTACGCCCTGGAAAAGACCGGCATGACGATCGACCAGATCGACGCGGTGGAGATCAACGAGGCGTTCGCCAGCGTGGTGCTGGCCTGGCTGCAGGACACCGGCGCCGACCCGGCCAAGGTCAACCCCAACGGCGGCGCGATCGCGCTGGGCCACCCGCTGGGCGCCACCGGGGCCCGCCTGATGACCACGCTGCTGCACCACCTGGAGCGCACCGGCGGCCGCTACGGGCTGCAGACCATGTGCGAGGGCGGCGGCCAGGCCAACGTCACCATCATCGAGCGACTGTGAGCGGAGAGCCGAACATGATCTGCAAGGGACGCGTCGTCGTCGTCACCGGCGCCGGACGCGGCCTGGGCCGCGCCCACGCCCTGGAGTTCGCCCGCCAGGGCGCCAAGGTCGTGGTCAACGACCTGGGGGTGAACCGGGACGGCACCGGGCAGGCCGACCAGGGCCCCGCCCAGCAGGTGGTCGAGGAGATCCGGGCGCTCGGCGGGGAGGCGGTGGCCGACGGGCACGACATCGCCACCGACGAGGGCGCCGCCGCGTTGATCCGCACCGCCATCGACACCTTCGGCGGGCTGGACGTGCTGGTCAACAACGCCGGTTTCCTGCGCGACCGGATGCTGATCAACACCAGTGAAGAGGAGTGGGACGCGGTGATCCGCGTCCACCTCAAGGGCCACTTCCTGCCGCTCAAGCACGCCGGGACCTACTGGCGTTCCCGCGCCAAGGCCGGCGAGCCGGTGGACGCCCGCGTCATCAACACCTCCTCGGGGGCGGGGCTGCTGGGCAGCGTCGGCCAGGGCAACTACTCGGCCGCCAAGGCCGGCATCGTCGGGTTGACCTTGGTGGCCGCGGCCGAGCTGGGCCGCTATGGGGTGACGGTGAACGCCATCGCCCCGGCCGCCCGCACCCGCATGACCGAGCAGGTGTTCGCCGCCACCATGGCCGCCCCCACCGACGGCGGTTTCGACGCGATGGCCCCGGAGAACGTCTCCCCGCTGGTGGTGTGGCTGGGCTCGGCCGAGTCCAAGAACGTCACCGGGCGGGTCTTCGAGGTCGAGGGCGGCAAGGTCTGCGTCATGGAGGGCTTCCGGCACGGCCCCATGGTGGACAAGGGCGCCCGCTGGGACCCGGCCGAACTCGGCCCGGTCGTGGCCGATCTGCTGGCCAAGGCGCAGACCCCCGAGCCGGTCTACGGAGCCTGAAAACCCCGGCCGCCCGGGCGCTCCCGGCCAGTGGGATCGTCCCGGGCGCCGGGCCTTTTCGGCTCGTACCGTCGCAGCATGCTGACCGAGGAACAGCGCCGCGAGGCCGCCGACCGGCTGCGCGACGCCGAGCTGCAGAGGGCGCCGATCCCGCCGCTCACCGAGAGCTACCCGGGCATCGACGCCGTCGATGCCTACGAGATTCAGCTCATCAACATCCGCCGTCGCCTGGCCGAGGGCGCCGTGGTCAAAGGCCACAAGGTCGGCCTGTCGTCCAAGGCGATGCAGCAGATGATGGGCGTGGACGAGCCCGACTACGGCCACCTGCTGGGCGATATGGAGCTGCGCTCCGATGAGCCGGTCGAAGTCGCCCGGTACTGCTACCCGCGCGTGGAGGTGGAGGTCGGCTTCATACTCGGCGCCGACCTGCCCGGCGAGACCTGCACCGAGGCCGACGTGCTGGCCGCCACCGAACGGGTGGTGCCGGCGCTGGAGCTGATCGACAGCCGGATCATCGACTGGAAGATCGCGCTGGCCGACACCATCGCCGACAACGCCTCCTCGGCCGGCTATGTGATCGGGGAGGGCGTCTCCCCCCAAGGACTGGACCTGACCGCGATCGAGGCCGCCTTGTACCGCGACGGGGAGTTCGTGGTCTCCGGCCGTTCGGACGCGGTGCTGGGCAACCCGGTGACCAGCGTGGCCTGGCTGGCCCGCAAGGTCGCCTCCTTCGGCGTGCGGCTGCAGGCCGGGCACCTGGTGCTGCCCGGCTCGTGCACCCGCGCCATCGACGTGGCCGCGGGCCAGACCTTCACCGCCGAGTTCAGCGGACTGGGCGCTGTGTCCCTGACCTTCAAGTGACCCGCAGGGGGTGACCATGGCGGCGACCGCCGCGATCGTCGGGCCGGGCAACATCGGCACCGACCTGCTGTACAAGCTGCTGCGCAGCGAGCACATCGAACCGCGCTACATGGTGGGGATCGACCCCGACAGCGAGGGGCTGAAACGGGCCGCCAAGCTGGGGTTGGAGACCAGCCACGAGGGCATCGACTGGCTGCTGTCCCGTCCCGAAAAGCCCGACCTGGTGTTCGAGGCGACCTCGGCCTATGTGCACCGGGCCGCCGCGCCCCGCTACAAGGAGGCCGGCATCCGGGCCATCGACTTGACCCCCGCCGCGATCGGGCCCGGCGTGGTGCCGCCGGCCAATCTGCGCGAGCACCTGGACGCCGACAACGTCAATTTGGTCACCTGCGGCGGCCAGGCCACCATCCCCATGGTGTACGCGGTCTCCCGGGTGGTGCCGGTGGAGTACGCCGAGATCGTCGCCTCGGTGGCGTCGGTGTCGGCCGGCCCGGGCACCCGCGCCAACATCGACGAGTTCACCAAGACCACCGCCCGCGCCATCGAGACCATCGGCGGCGCCCGCCGCGGCAAGGCCATCATCATCCTCAACCCGGCCGAACCGCCGGTGATCATGCGGGACACGGTGTTCTGCTCGATCCCGCCCGACGCCGACCGCGACAAGATCGCCGAGTCCATCCTGGAGGTGCGGGCCCAGGTCGCCGAGTACGTGCCCGGCTACCGGCTGCGGGCCGAGCCCCAGTTCGACGACCCCAGCCCCGTCAGCGGCGGGATGGCCCGCGTGGCGATCTTCCTGGAGGTGGAGGGCGCGGGCGACTTCCTGCCCCCCTACGCCGGCAACCTCGACATCATGACCGCCGCCGCCACCAAGGTCGGTGAGGTCCTCGCCCAGGAGATCACCGGGAGCGACTGATGACGCCTTACTCCGACACCCTCGACATCCGCGTCACCGACTCCTCGCTGCGCGACGGCTCGCACGCCAAGCGCCACCAGTTCACCGTCGACCACGTCACCTCGGTGGTGGCCGCCCTGGACGAGGCGGGCGTGCCGGTCATCGAGGTCGCCCACGGGGACGGGCTGGGCGGCTCGTCCTTCACCTACGGGTTCTCCAAGACCCCCGAGCAGGAGCTGATCAAGGCCGCGGTCAAGACCGCCACCCGCGCCAAGATCGCCTTCCTGATGCTGCCGGGGGTGGGCGTCAAGGACGACATCCGCGAGGCCGCCGACAACGGCGCCCAGATCTGCCGCATCGCCACCCACTGCACCGAGGCCGATGTGTCGGTGCAGCACTTCGGGCTGGCCCGCGACCTGGGGCTGGAGACCGTGGGCTTCCTCATGATGGCCCACTCCCAGCCGCCGGAGGTGCTGGCCAAGCAGGCCCGGATCATGGCGGACGCCGGCTGCCAGTGCGTGTACGTGGTGGACTCGGCGGGCGCGCTGATCCTGGAGGAGACCTCCGACCGCATCGCCGCGCTGGTCGCCGAGCTGGGCGACGACGCCCAGGTCGGCTTCCACGGCCACGAGAACCTGGGGCTGGGCGTGGCCAACAGCATCGCCGCGGTGCGCGCCGGCGCCAAGCAGATCGACGGCTCGGTCCGCCGGCTGGGCGCCGGGGCGGGCAACACCCCGCTGGAGGCGTTCATCGCGGTCTGCGACAAGCTCGGCATCCGCACCGGCGTGGACGTGTTCAAGATCGTGGACGCCGCCGAGGACGTGGTCCGCCCCGTGATGGACTCCGAGTGCCTGCTGGGCCGGATGGAGATCATGATGGGGTACGCCGGGGTCTACTCCAGCTTCCTCAAGCACGCCGACCGCCTCGCCGAACGCTACGGCGTCTCCGGCGCCCAGATCCTGGTGCGCGCCGGGGAGCGCAAGCTGGTCGGCGGCCAGGAGGACCAGCTCATCGACATCGCCATCGAACTGGCCAAGGAGCAGGCGGCCCAGTGACCCTCACCGACGCGCCGTTCCCGCGGGGTCCAGGCGGGGACGGCGCGGTCTGGGACGCTGCCGTGACCCGCGAAATCGTGGCCTTCGAGGCCTGGGCCGGGGGAGGGCGGAACTCGAAGGCCACGGGTTGAACTTTCGCGGCCCCGGACCGGCGCCGTGTCCCCGCAGATCACCACGTGCGGCACGGCCATCTCGACGTGCGGAGACGGCGTGCCGGAAGAGGCTCGGGCCGACCCGGGAACCGGCCCAGAGCACCCCGTGCCATGGGGGACCGGGCAGCGGCGGATCCTCGACCGCGAAGATCCACCCAAACGCCCCGCCCCGTGGGGGCCGGGGTCCTCACCCCGCTTCCGTTGCACCGGTGACGGCCTCGACCAGGGCCGAGGTGACGGTGGCGTGGTCGAGGTCCAGCCGGGCCGCCACCCGGCCGACCTGCCGGGCCACGTGGCCGGGCGCCATCCCGGCGATCACCGCGGCGGCCGCCCGCAGCGCCGCCACCCGGTCCTCCGGGGAGTGCAGCGCCCCGCCCGCCCGCGCCACGGCCGCATCCACCGCCAGGTCGGCCAGCGGATGCGCGGACGCCAGTGCGCCCCGCAGCGCCGCCGGCCCCCGCCGCCGCAGCACGTCGGCCGGATCGCCGCCCTCGGCGAGCAGCACCGCATCCACCGGCGCGCCCACCTTCGCGAGCACCTCCCAGGCCCGCAGCGCGGCGGCCCGCCCGGCCGCATCGCCGTCCGGCATCACCAGCACCCCCGGACCGTCCGCCCCCTGCCGCAGGCCCCCGGCGGCAGGGGGACCGGACACTCTCGGCCAGACCTTCAGCAGGGCGCGCACCTGGGCCTGCGTCACGGCCGACCCGCAGGTGGCGACGGCGGCATGGGCGGGTGAGGCGGCGTTGACGGCCAGGGCGTCGAACGGCCCTTCCACCAGCACCGGCCGGGCGCCCGCCTCCAGCCGGCCGCGGGCCTCCTGCAGCCCGTACAGCAGCCGGCCCTTGCGGAAGAGCGGCGACTCGGGGCTGTTGAGGTACTTCGGCCCGGCCGCCCCTTCGCGCAGCCGCCCGATGAAACCGGCGATGGCGCCGTCCCCGTCCCGGAGGGCGAACATGGCCCGGTCGCGGAAGAGGTCATACAGCGCGCCGTTCCGCCCCCGCCGGGCCAGCCCGGCGGCGACGATCGCCTCCGGGCGGTGGCCCGAGCTCAGCAGGTGGCCGGTGAGCGCCCGCCACGAAGCGGGCGCGTACCCGATCTGCCACCGCTCCAGGGCGTCCGGCCCCAATCCCCGTTCCGCCAGGTGAGCGGGCACCCAGCTGCCGGGGGCCCGGGCGCGGAAGAACGCGTGCGCGGCGGCCAGGCACTCGCGGGCGGCCTCGACCAGGTCGAGCCTGCCGGTCACGACCCGTGCCGCCCGCAGGATGCGCTCACCGGCGGCCGCGACCGCGGCGGCGTCTGCGGCCCAGGCGCGCACGCGGGGGTAGACCAGAGGCGGAACCGGCACGCCCAGGTGCGCCAGCACCAGGTACGCCACCGACGTGGTGTGCGCGGGCAGCAGCCGGTGGCCCAGCCGCAGGGCGAGCGCGGTCAGCGTGTCGGGCCCGACGGGCGCGTCGTGGTCGACCTGCAGGCCGAGGCTGTCGGCCGCGATCCGCAGCCGCGCCACGGCCGCCTGCGGCGAAGCCTGTTGCGGCCGTGGCGGGGGCCCGCTGGTCTGGGAGATGTCGTACACCGCCCGGCGGCGTCCGTCCGGCGCAAGGATCCTGATCCCGCGTTCGCCGCTTTTCACCCGCCGCCCGGCCGCCCGCCACTCCTCAGGGGAACGGACGTCGGTGGCCGCGGGCCGCTGCGCCGCGATCAGCACCGTGTTGCAAAAGCCGTGGCGGCCGTGCCGCGCCGCCTGCTCCAGCCACCATGTCCACGGCCGCGAGCCGGTCAGCAGCCGGGAGGTCTCCTGCTCGGCGACGCCTTGCAGCGTGTCCGCCGCCTGGGGGACCGGCGTCGCCGTGGACATCGTTCAGCCTCCGCACATCGGGGTGGGGAAGCTGCGTTCCAGGTCATACCCGCGACAATGTTCGCCCTATACATCCCTTTTTGGGGAATTTTTCGACCGGGTATCCCTTTCTCGTTCGCCGTGGCGGCCTGAGAAGATCGCCCCATGCTCGATGTCGTGGCCTGGGTGCACGTCGCCGACCGCCGGATGCTCGCCGTGCGGGCCCGCGGCCGTGACCTGCTCTACCTGCCCGGCGGCAAGCGCGAGGCGGGGGAGGGGGACTGGGCGGCGCTGTCGCGGGAGGTGCGCGAGGAGCTGGCCGTGGAGCTGGACCGGGACTCCTTCCGCCCCCTGGGCGTGGTGCACGCCCCCGCCCATGACCAGCCCGCGCACACCTGCGTCCGGATGGCCTGCTTCACCGCCGGCTTCCGGGGCCGCATCGGCCCGGCCGGCGAGATCGACGAGTGCGTGTACGTGGGGGCGGACGAACGGGACCTGCTCGCCCCCGCCGCCCGCGCCGCCTTCGACCTGGCCGCCTCCCACGGCCTGGTGGGCTGAGGCTCGCCCGCCTTCGCTCACCGCCCGCTGAAGCGCCGCGCCGAGGCGTCCTCCTGGGCCAGCCGGTGCAGGGCGATCAGCACCTGCTCATACAGCACGGTCGTGACCAGCATGCCGCGCACCGCCTGGGCGCGCGGGGTGTCCTCGGCGAGCCTGCCCGTCTCGTGCTCGGCCAGCGCCGCGGCGGCCCGCGCATACGGGCGCAGCTCGTCCGGGCCGGTCGCAAAGCCCAGGCGGCGCAGCGCCACCAGGGTCTGGGCGAGCAGCTCGCGGGCCGGCGCCTGCTCGGTGACCTGCCAGCCCAGCTCGGTAAGGAAGGCGTCCACGTCGTCTCGGGCCTGCTGCAGGTCGGGGTCGTGGCCGGCGGTGGAGGCGTGCGGGCCGAGGGCGTACTGGGTGCGGCCGAACAGGTCGTGCAGGGAGACCTGCTCGTCCTCGAGCGCCTCGACGATGCGCCGGATCGCCGCCACCGGCAGGTCGCCGACCTCGCGCAGCGCCCGGATGAGCCGCAGCCGCTCCAGGTGCGCCTGGTCGTACTCGGCGCGGGTGGCGGCGCACGGCGTGCCCTTCGGCAGCAGACCCTCCCGGATGTAGAACTTGATGGTCTGCACCGGCAGCCCGCTGCGCTCGCTCAGCTCGGAAATCCTCATGGCACCCCCAGTTGGATAGTAGTACTATCCAACTATTGGATAGTGACAGTATCTAATGGGTGGCGGAGCCTCCGCCGCCCGGTGAGGGGCACGCCATGGAGATCCCGTGGTCTTCGACCGGCCACCGCGAGACCGGGGCGACCGCCTTGGTCATGGCCTCCCGCTTCCAGCTGAAGACGCCCTGGCGCGCACCGGCCTTCCTGCTGCACTCGCTGCGGCTGTGGCGGCAGGCCCGGCGCGCACCGGGGGCCCTCGGCGTCTCGCTGCGCGCCCGGCCGCTGCGGGGCACTTTCTGGACCCTGTCGGCCTGGACCGACCGC
The DNA here is from genome assembly GCF_001896795.1 of Thermomonospora sp. CIF 1. NCBI lineage: Bacteria > Bacillati > Actinomycetota > Actinomycetes > Streptosporangiales > Thermomonosporaceae > Thermomonospora > Thermomonospora sp. CIF 1. Next base: position 288,674 of record NZ_MOYN02000022.1, on the reverse strand, counting down.
GAGGCGCTCTACCGCTACGCCCGCACCGACCCGCACGGCGCGGTCATGCGCAAGATCCGCCCGTGGACGCGGGATGCGCAGTTCCGGTTCTGGGAGCTGCCCGTCATTGACCTGCCCCGCGACCGGAACGCCGCCGCCGCTTTGTGGGAGGAGGCCGACCGGCACCTGGCCCTGCCGTTCTCGCCGCGGCGGGCCGCCTGAGCGCTCCTACCGCCCGCTCACCCGGAGGAGCGGCGCATCGCCTCGGTGATGCGCTCGGCGGCGGCGACCACCGGGCCGGCGTACAGCCGTCCAGGGGAGCGGGTCAGCCGCTCCAGCGGGCCGGACACCGAGATGGCGGCGATCACCCGGCCGCCCGCGCCCCGGATCGGGGCCGACACCGAGCCCACCCCCGGTTCGCGCTCGCCGACGCTCTGCGCCCAGCCCCGCCGCCGCACCGAGGCCAGCGTGGCCGCCTCGAACTTGGCGTTGCGCAGCGCCCGGTGCAGCCGGTCGGGATCCTCCCAGGCCAGCAGGACCTGGGCGGCCGAACCGGCGGTCATCGGCAGCGCGCTGCCCACCGGGACGGTGTCGCGCAGCCCGCTGGCCCGCTCGGCCGCCGCCACGCAGATGCGCACGTCCCCCTGCCGCCGGAAGATCTGGACGCTCTCGCCGGTCAGGTCGCGCAACTGGGTCAGCACCGGCTGGGCGACGGCCAGCAGCCGGTCCTCGCCCGCCGCCGCGGCCAGCTCCGCCAGGCGGGGACCGAGGACGAAACGCCCCTGGGCGTCCCGGTGGACCAGCCGGTGATACTCCAGCGCGACGGCGAGCCGGTGGGCCGTCGGCCTGGCCAGTCCGGTGGTCTGCACCAGGCTGGCCAGCGAGGCGGGGCCGGCCTCCAGTGCGTTCAGAACCCGAACAGCTTTGTCGAGTACGCCGACTCCGCTAGAGTTGTCCATACCTCGATATTGCAGTCTTGAAATATGAGATGCAAGTTCGGGGCCCGATTCCGGCGCACCACCCGTGCCCGGAGCGGGCCGGGTAGACCGGCACAGGCAGCGGCATAGACCGGTCGATGAGGGGGACCACCCGGCCCGTCACCTCGGGGGCTGAAGGCCGTTTCCCGCAGACGTCCCAGACGACTTTCCAGACGAGTTTTCCAGACGACAAAGCACGTGACGGATCAGGTGAGGTGGAGCTCATGGGCCGGACACTGGCCGACAAGGTCTACGACGCGCACGTCGTGCGGCGTGCCGAGGGCGAGCCGGACCTTCTGTACATCGACCTGCACCTGGTGCACGAGGTCACCAGCCCGCAGGCGTTCGACGGACTGCGCATGGCCGGCCGCAAGGTCCGCCGGCCGGACCTGACCATCGCCACCGAGGACCACAACGTCCCCACCCAGAACCTGCTGGCCCCCATCGCCGACCCGGTCTCGCGCACCCAGGTGGAGACGCTGCGCAAGAACGCCGCCGAGTTCGGCATCCGGCTGCACCCCATGGGCGACGAGGGCCAGGGCATCGTCCACGTCATCGGCCCGCAGCTCGGGCTGACCCAGCCCGGCATGACGGTGGTGTGCGGCGACTCCCACACCTCCACCCACGGCGCCTTCGGCGCGCTGGCCTTCGGCATCGGCACCAGCGAGGTCGAGCACGTCCTGGCCACCCAGACCCTGCCGCAGATCAAGCCCAAGAACATGGCCGTCACGGTCAACGGCACGCTGCCGGTCGGGGTCACCGCCAAGGACCTGATCCTGGCCATCATCGCCAAGATCGGCACCGGCGGCGGCCAGGGCCACATCATCGAGTACCGCGGCGAGGCCATCCGCGGCCTGTCGATGGAGGGCCGCATGACGGTCTGCAACATGTCCATCGAGGCCGGCGCCCGCGCCGGCATGATCGCCCCGGACGAGACCACCTTCGCCTACCTCAAGGGCCGCCCGCACGCCCCCAAGGGCGCCGAGTGGGACAAGGCCGTCGAGTACTGGAAGTCGCTGCGCACCGACGACGACGCGGTCTTCGACAAGGAGGTGGTGATCGACGCCTCCACCCTGACCCCGTACGTCACCTGGGGCACCAACCCCGGCCAGGGGCTGCCGCTGAGCGAGTCGGTGCCCGACCCGGCCTCGTTCGAGGACCCGATCGAGCGGCAGGCCGCCGAGCGCGCCCTGGAGTACATGGGGCTGACCCCCGGCACCCCGCTGCGCGACATCAAGATCGACACCGTGTTCGTCGGCTCGTGCACCAACGGCCGCATCGAGGACCTGCGGGCCGTCGCCGAGGTGCTCAAGGGCCGCAAGGTCGCCGACGGGGTGCGCATGCTCATCGTCCCCGGCTCCATGAAGGTCAAGGCCCAGGCCCAGGAGGAGGGGCTGGATGAGATCTTCAAGGCCGCCGGCGCCGAGTGGCGGGAGGCCGGCTGCTCGATGTGCCTGGCGATGAACCCCGACAAGCTCTCCCCGGGCGAGCGCAGCGCCTCCACCTCCAACCGCAACTTCGAGGGCCGGCAGGGCCCCGGCGGGCGCACCCACCTGGTCTCGCCCGCCGTCGCCGCGGCCACCGCCGTCACCGGCCGCCTGACCGCGCCCGCCGACCTGTGAGCGTCCCGACCCGAACGCAAACCGACCTGGAGACCCGTCGCGATGGAAGCCTTCACCGTCCACACCGGCCGCGGCGTGCCGCTGCGGCGCAGCAACGTCGACACCGACCAGATCATCCCCGCCGTCTGGCTCAAGCAGGTCAGCCGCACCGGCTTTGAGAAGGGCCTGTTCTCGGCCTGGCGCCAGGACCCGTCCTTCGTGCTGAACCAGCCGCAGTACCAGGGCGCCACCATCCTGATCGCCGGCCCGGACTTCGGCACCGGCTCCTCCCGCGAGCACGCGGTGTGGGCGCTGCAGCAGTACGGCTTCCGCGTGGTGATCTCCCCGCGCTTCGGCGACATCTTCCGCAACAACGCCACCAAGATGGGGCTGCTGCCGGTGGTGCTGCCCACCGAGACCGTCGAGACGCTGTGGGAGACCGTCGAGCGCGACCCGGCCACCGAGATCACCGTGGACCTGGAGGCCCGCCAGGTGCGCGCCGCCGGCCTGACCGCCGGCTTCGACATCGACGACTACACCCGCTGGCGGCTGATGGAGGGCCTGGACGACATCGGGCTCACGTTGCGTCACGCCGACGAGATCGCCGCCTACGAGCAGCGCCGCGCCTCCTGGCTGCCGGTCACCCTCTGACGCCGCCCGAGCCGGGACGAGGCGCCCTTGGAGGGGGCTCGGCGCACGAGCGCGTTCCCCGCAGAGGACAATCCTGTGGGGAACGCGCTCGACGGCTTTTGGGGGCGGTTGCGTGAGCACACCACGGACCTCGCCGGGCGGCCCGCCGTGGGCGGGGCCGCAGTGGGAGGATCCCCTGCTGACCCGGCTGGCCCACCGGCTGCGGGAGGCCCACCGCATGATCGCCCCGCTGCCGCCGGAGCCCAGGCGCCGGCTGATCCGCCACCTGCTGACGATCACGGATCTGGCCAAACGGGACTGCGAGCTGGCCGATCGCAGGTTGCAGGCATTCTTGGCCGATTTCCGGGAACGGGTAGGTGCGCAGGGTGACCAAGCGGATACTTCCAGTTCGCTGATCTCGTCGGAGACCCCGTAGAACGACGAAATCGCCTGCGACACGGGAAGTATTGCTTGCAGGTGATTGTTTCCCTGCCCCACGTCCCCTAGTTTCGTGCGGGCAAGGGGGGAACCGGAGGAGTAACCCAATGAACAAGCGTGAGCTGGTCGACGCCATCTCGGAGCGGCTGGGCAGCAAGAAGGCCGCGGCGGAGGCCGTCGACGCGATCTTGGAGACGATCCAGAACGCCGTCGCCAAGGGCGACAAGGTCGCCATCACCGGGTTCGGTTCGTTCGAGAAGGCCGAGCGGCCCGCCCGCACGGCCCGCAACCCGGCGACCGGCAAGACCATCGAGGTCCCGGCCACGTCGGTGCCCAAGTTCCGGGCAGGTTCGGACTTCAAGAACCTGGTCGCCGGCAAGAAGTAGAACACCCCAGCAAGCCCGTACGCCCGGGGTCCGTGCCGTGCACGGGCCCCGGGCGCGTGCATACCGGGGGAGGGCCCGCGCCGGCGGCTACCCTTGCGGCATGGCGGACAGAGTGCGGATGCAGGCGACGGTCGGCGGCTACGACGCGGCGACGCAAAGCGGCACCGTGCTGCTGGACGACGGAACCGAGCTGGCCTTCGACGCCCGGGCGTTCGCCGCCGGGGGCCTGCGGCTGCTGCGGCTGGGACAGCGGGTCAACCTGGCCGTCGAGGACGGGCGGATCACCGCCGTCACCCTCTCGACGTTTCCGCTCCCGGACTGAAGGCGGGCATGCGAGCCGCCAGAGCGGCCGTGCGCGGGCCCGTTCCCAGCGCCAGAGCGGCCCGCAGGTCGCCGGGGGTGTCCACGTCCCTGCGCAGGCTGTCCAGGCCCTCTATGGCCAGCTCACGGGCTCCCTGGGCGGCGTGCCGGGCGCGCGAGCCCGGCCCGAAGGCGGGCGAGAACGGCACGCCGGGCCGCACCGCGTACAAGGTGGTGCCCACGCCCTGGGCGTCGGCGACGAACGACTCGGCGAAGCCGGCGGCGGCCGCCAGCGCACGCCCCAGCTCCGCCGGGCGCAGCGCCGGCAGGTCCGCCGACATGGCGCCCACCCCGGCCCGCGGCCGGGCCGCCCGGGCCAGCGCCGCCCCGTGGGCCAGCGCCGGGTTCAGCCCGCAGTCCGGCTCGTCCGGCACCACCCGCGCCCCCAGCGCCGACAGCTCCGCGGCGGCCAGCGGATCGTCGGTGACCACGATCACCTCGGCGACCGCCGCGCAGCGCAGCGCCGCGGCCACGGTGTCGGCCGCCACCGCCAGCGCCAGCGCCTGGCGCAGCGGCCCGGCCGCCTCGGCCATCCGGGTCTTCGCCCTGGCCAGCGGCTTGACCGGAAGCACCAGGGACCATGTGAGTTCAGCGTCATGCGACGTTTCAACAGCCATCTCAACTCGACACTACGCGCCGTCACCGGCGACACTGGGGGACCACCCCGTTGCCGTGCGCTCCGGCGGGGTCACGTTCTAGGAAGGCAGTCATGAGTTACGGCTACTCGCCGCGCTGGCGGTTGCTCACAATCGCGGTACTGCGCCCCCTGCTGTTCGGCATGCTCAAGCGGGACTGGCGCGGCCAGCACAACGTGCCGGCCGAAGGCGGAATGATCGTGGCCGCCAACCACCTGTCGTGGGCGGACCCCCTCGCCCTGGCCCACTACGTCTACGAGGCCGGGCGCTACCCGGTCTACCTGGCCAAGTCCCCGCTGTTTGAGACCCGGTTCATCGGAGCGGTGCTGCGCGGCACCGGACAGATCCCGGTCTACCGCGACAGCGTCGACGCCGCCATGGCGCTCAAGGCCGCCGAAGAGGCGCTGCGGGCCGGGCAGTGCCTGATGTTCTACCCCGAGGGCACCTGCACCCGGGACCCGAACCTGTGGCCGATGACCGGGCAGACCGGCGTGGCGCGCCTGGCCATCAGCACCGGCGTCAAGGTGCTGCCGGTCGCCCACTGGGGGGCGCACGAACTGCTGCCCTATGGCACCAAGAAGTTCCGCCCCTTCCCCCGCAAGACCATGCACGTCATCGCCGGGGAGCCGATCGACCTGTCCAAGTACGCCGACCAGCCGATGACCGCCACGGTGCTGCGCGAGGCCACCAATGAGATCATGAGAACGATCGCCGAACTGCTCGGTGAGCTGCGCGGCGAAGAGCCGCCCAAGGAGCTCTACGACCACAAGAAGGCGATCGCCGAACGCCGCCGGCGGGACGGGAAAGGGGCGGCCGCCTCCTGACCGGATCACCGGGTCCGGATCTTGGGGGGTTTGGGGGGCGTTCTTTGGGAGAGCGGACCGGACGGGCGCGATGCGGCCGTCCGGCCCTCCCCTTCGGATCCGAAGGCTCATCCCGGAGACGGGGTGAGGGGACCTCCCCGGCACAAGCAGGCAGCAGGCGAGAAGACGGAGTGGAGCATTGACCAAAGCGGCAGTACTGGGCGCGGGATCATGGGGAACGGTGTTCGCCAAGGTGCTCCACGACGCCGGTACCGAGGTCACGCTCTACGCCCGCCGCCCGGAGATCGCCGAGGCGATCAACCTCAGGCACGAGAACCCCGACTACCTGCCGGGCATCCAGCTGCCCGAGGGGCTGCGCGCCACGACCGACCTGGCCGAGGCGGTCGAGGGCGCCGACATCGTGGCGATCGCCGTGCCGAGCCAGACGCTGCGGGAGAACCTGCGCGTCTGGAGCCCGCTGCTGCCGCCGAAGGCCATCTTGGTCAGCCTGATGAAGGGCATCGAGCTGGGCACCGGGCGGCGGATGTCGGAGGTGATCGCCGAGATGACCGGCGCGTCCCCCGACCGGATCGCCGTGGTGTGCGGCCCCAACCTGGCCCGCGAGATCGGCGCCGGCCAGCCGGGCGCCGCGGTGGCCGCCTGCACCGACGAGGAGACCGCCAAACGGATCCAGGCGGCCTGCATGACCCCCTACTTCCGGGTCTACACCAACACCGACGTGGTCGGCTGCGAGCTGGGCGGGGCGGTCAAGAACGTCATCGCGTTGTGCGTGGGCATCGCCGTGGGCCTGGGCTTCGGCGACAGCACCCGGGCGCTGCTGATGACGCGCGGGCTGGCCGAGATCACCCGGCTGGGCGCCGCGCTGGGGGCCGACGAGCACACCTTCGCCGGGCTGGCCGGCCTGGGCGACCTGGTCGGCACCTGCAGCTCCCCGCTGTCGCGCAACCGCACCTTCGGGGAGAACCTGGGCCGCGGCATGACGTTGGAGCAGACCATCGCGGTGACCAAGCAGACCGCCGAGGGCGTCAAATCCTCTGAGGCGGTGCTGGAGCTGGCCCGCAAGCACAGCGTGGAGATGCCCATCACCGAGGTGGTGGCGCAGGTGATGCACCATGGGATGAGCATCTCCGAGGCGGCGTCGCTGCTGATGTCCCGCTCGCCCAAGCCGGAGCGCTACGGCCTGTGAGGCCGCGGCCCGCTCAGCGGCCGCGGTGCTCGGCCAGGGCGAGCTCGCACAGCCGCTCGCACAGCTCGGCGAAACCGATGCCCACCGCCGCCGCCGACTGCGGCATCAGGCTGGTGGCGGTCATGCCGGGCAGCGTGTTGGCCTCCAGGCACCACAGCCGGCCCTGCGCATCCAGCCGGAAGTCGATCCGGCTGTAGGAGCCCAGCTTGAGCGCCCGGTGCGCGGCCACCGCCAGGCGCTGCACCTCGGCGGCGGTCTCTGCCGGCAGGTCGGCGGGGAAGGTCTCCACCGCCCCGCCGACCTGGTACTTGCTCTGGTAGTCGAAGATCTCCCCCAGCTGCGGGACGATCTCCCCGACCGCCAGCGCCCGCCCGTCCAGCACCCCGACCACCAGCTCGCGGCCGGGCACGAACCGCTCGATCATCACCTCGTGGTCCCAGGCGGCGGCGGTGGCGATCGCCTCCTCCAGCTGCTCGGGCGCCTTGACCACGGTGAGCCCGATGGTGGAGCCCTGGGAGTTGGGCTTGACGATGGCCGGGAAGCCGATCCGCTCGGCCACCTCGGCGGCGGTGGCGGGCGCCATGATCCAGTCGGGGGTGGGCACGCCGGCCTGCCGGAACAGCCGCTTGGACATGTCCTTGTCCATCGCCACGGCGCTGCCCAGCACTCCGCTGCCGGTGTAGGGGATGCCGGCGGCCTTCAGCAGCGCCTGCAGGGTGCCGTCCTCGCCGGAGCCGCCGTGCAGCGCCAGGAACACCACGTCCACGCCGCGCAGCTCGCTGTCCTCGGCGGTCAGCCGGGCGGTCACCTCCGAGGCCGGGATGTCGTCCACTCCGGGCGGGTCGTAGGCGACGGTGGCGCTGACGAACGCCTCCACCTCCTGCGGGCTCAGCTTCCCCTTGGCGGTGTCGATGGCGATGACGTCGTGGCCGCGGTCGCGCAGTGCGGTGAACACCTGTGCGGCGCTGGCGATCGAAACCTCCCGTTCCGAGCTGGCGCCTCCGAACAACACGGCGATCCGCATCACGTCATCCTCGTCGCTGCTGTGTACTGGGCAAATGGACGTGCCCCCGCGTCCGCGCAGCAGCGTAGCAATGAGCGGGCCGCCCCACCTAGACGGACATTTCGGCCATTTCGGTCCCAGGGTGTGACCCCACGCCGTCAGTGAACACTGCCTTACTGACTTGTAAGTCCGTGGTAACGGCCTGGAAACAGGGGAGCGGGCACGATCGTCTCATCGTCACCGTCGCCCAGGAAGGAACGCACCTCTTGATGCTCTCGCCCACGGTGCCGCGGCCGCACGCGCCCGTCCCGGCCGCCGCGCAGGCGGTGCCCGGTCACAACCGCTGGCACCCCGACATCCCCGGGGTCGCGGAGGTGATCACCGGCGGTTCGGTCCGCCTGGAGTGCGAGGGCGCGCTGCCCGGTGACGAGGCCGTCCTGTGCGGCCCGATCGTGGTGGTCGGCGCCGAGCCCGGCGATGTGATCGTGGTGGACGTCCTGGCCCTGGGCCGCCGCGACGGGCGGCATGCGCCCGGCGCTCACCCCGGGGTCATCGGCTGCGCCCCGGCCCCGCACAGCGTGCGGCGGGCAAGGCGCTCTCCCGTCTCCCGCCCCGAGGGCGTCATCCTCGGCAGGGTCCGTCCCGGCCTGCGCGGCTATGAGCAGGTGGCGGCGGAGGCGGTGCCGACGACCCTGCGCGGCCGTGAGATCGTCGACTGCGCGGTCGCCCCGCTGACCGCCGGCTCGCGGATCCTGCTGCCGGTCCACGTCCGCGGGGCCAAGCTCTCAGTGGGGGACCTGCACTTCCCCTCGCCCGAGGCCCCCGACTGCCCGGGGTCCGCCATGCCCGGCTGGATCGACCTGCGGGTCAATCTGACCAAGCGGGGCGTGGAGCGCTTCGGCGTCACCGGCCCCATGCTGATGCCCGGCCCGGACGCCGCCTGACCATCAGCCCGGATTCCCCAGCGCGGCCAGCGCGAGCTCCACCTCCCGGCCGAAGGCCTCCGCCTCGGGCCGCCCCCACTGCTGCAGGGCCGACCGGCGGCTCGCCAGCATCGGCTCCTGCGGCAGCGCCGCCACCGCCTCGGCCAGCCGCAGCGCCTCATCCAGCGCCCGCCCCGGCTCCACCAGCCGGTTGAGCAGCCCCCAGCCCATGGCCTCGGCGGCCGGCACCCGGCGCGCCGTCACGATCATCTCCAGGGCCCGGGCGTGCCCGATCAGCCGCGGCAGCCGCACCGTCCCGGCGTCCATGGACGGCAGCCCGTGCACCAGGTTGAGCAGGCCGAACTCGGCGGTGGCGGAGGCGACCCGCAGATCGCACCACAGCGCCAGCTCCAGCCCGCCCCCGAAACAGGGACCCTCGATCGCCGCGATGACCGGCTTGGCCGGCGCGGCCCGGGTGACCCGCATCGGCGGGGCCTGGCGCGTGGGCACCGGAAACTCCCCGGCGGCGATCGCCTTCAGGTCGTTGCCCGCACAGAACGTCCCGCCGGCCCCGGTCAGCACCGCCACCCGGGCCCGCCCGTCCCGTTCGAAGGCGGCGAACACCTCGGCGATCCGGTCCGCCATGGGCCCGTCCACCGCGTTGCGCCGTTCGGGCCGATCCAGCGTCACGATCCGGACGTGCCCCCGGTCCTCGATGCGTACCGCCATGGCGCCCGCCTTTCTATCTAGATCGATCGTCATATTAGATAGATCGATCTAGTGCCGGCAAGCACTACCCTTGGCCCCATGGACACCCGGCGCCGGTTGCTGGAGGCGAGCGCCCAGCTCTTCCGCTCCCAGGGCTACACCGGAACCGGCCTCAAGCAGATCACCGCGGCCGGCCAGGCCCCCTGGGGCTCCCTCTACCACTTCTTCCCCGGCGGCAAAGAGCAGCTGGGCGTGGAAGCCGTCACCCACTCCGGCGCCCGCTACCTCAAATTGTTCGACCGGGTCTTCACCCGCGCCGGCGCCGACATCGTCCGCACGGTGGCCGACTTCTTCCAGCTCAGCGTGCAGGCCCTGGAAGACTCCGACTACGCCGACGGCTGCCCCATCGCCACCGTCGCCCTGGAGACCGCCTCCACCAGCGAACCCCTCCGCCACGCCTGCGCCGAGGTCTTCGCCTCCTGGCAGACCGCCGTGACCCGCCGCCTGACCGCCGCCGGCATCCCCGAAACCAAGGCCGCCGACCTGTCCACCTACGTCCTCGCCGCCTTCGAAGGCGCCATCCTCCTCAGCCGCACCGCCCGCGACACCCGCCCTTTGCACGTCACATCTGAAATCGTCACCACGACCCTCCGCCGCTCCCTCCAGGAGACCGAGCACCTCTCGAGCGATCCGTCCCGATCCCCGGAACGTTCCTGATCACACGGCGAAACACCTGCCCAGGACATCGCCAGGACGTCGCAAAACACCCACATAGAGGGCAGTCCCATAGCGCCCGCGAAAACCCGTTGCCCTGTCTTCCTTTCTCCTGGCACTGTTATGAACGTCGCCTCACCGAGAACTACGACGGGACCGAGAGAGGAGGACCGGCCATGCCCCAGCTACTTCGCCGACTGCCTGGGACGTCCCTTGCCCGCCACGGCCGGTCCCTGGCGCACTGAGCCTTCTGCACCTTCTCCACACGGCGATCCACTCACTGTGCCGTCCTAAAGGCTCAGAACTCATCCCGGCCGCGACAATCGCGAGCGACTCCTCTCCCAGATCTACGCGGCTCTACTCCAACAGGCAGAGAGGCCACTTTCAGAAAGTGGATGTTCCGGGTTCGACTCCCGGGAGCCGCACCAGGCCCTCGTAGTCCAACCGGCAGAGACGCTTCGTCGAGAGCGAAGAGGCTGCAGGTTCGAATCCTGCCGAGGGCACTGTGGCAAGGGTTCTCTTGGCCGCGCGGTATGTCGCCGGGCTCTGGATCCATGGTGGGCGGCCCTCGTGCAAGGGAAGCCGAATTCAGAGGGCCGCCAGGAATCGGGGCAGGCGCCGGGCGACCTCGTCGGCGTTCCACGCTCAGGTCGTGGCCGGTCTTTGCGGCCTTAAGTCAGGTGGGCGCCGGGAGTGCGGCGGTCATGCGCTGGGCGGCGCCGCAGACGGCTCAGGGGGATCTGTTCGTGGAACGGCCATCGATAATCGATGGCCTCGGTGCAGATCAGGTGCATATCATTCCAATGCCCGCAGCAAGCGGTTGGAAGACCGTTTCCGGGGCGGCGCCGACGTGGGAGAGTCGGGCCTGTCTGTAAAACAGGTGCTTTTGCTGAGCGGGTTCGAATCCCGCCCGCCCCACTTTCTTCTGTGAGAGGGATCGCAGTCTGGTCCTAAGGGCTCTGTGCCGGCCGGCGGTCACGTCACCGCGATCGCACTTGGGGTTCGCGAAGTTCTCCCGTACAAGAAGACCCATACGGTGAAATCGGGTTCCACGGTCTGAGTTCCTGCTCTCGCCCATCGATGCCCATCCGGTGGACGGCGAGGAGGACGGCGGCAACCGGGGCGGCCCCCGGAGGGCGCGTGGACGCCGTCGGCATGTCCCTCCGCCGCGACCACTGGATCGACTCCCATGCACCGGAGACACACCGGCGTCCCAAAGGTTGCTTCATGAGCCGGGGGTCCAGCGGGTGTCCGGACGGGAGTGCAGGGGGCGGGACGAAGGCCATGGCTGGGTAACGTGAAGGTGTGCGGCTTACGAAGTTCACGGACCTGGCCCTGCGAATCTCCATGCGGCTGGCGGTCGCCGATCCCGCAGAGGTCTACACCACCAAACAGGTGGCCGAGGCCGTGGGCGCGCCGTACACGCATGTGGCCAAGGTGGTCAGCAGGCTGCAGCACCTGGGCGTGCTGGAGGCCAGGCGGGGGCGCGGCGGCGGGCTGGTGCTGACCGAGCGCGGCCGCGACGCCTCGATCGGCTGGCTGATGCGCGAGCTGGAGGGCTACGGGGATGTGGCGGGCTGCGAGGACTCGCCGCCCTGCCCGCTGCGCGCCGCCTGCCGGCTGCGCGGCGCGCTGAGCCGGGCCCAGGAGGCCTTCTATGCGGCGCTCGACCCGGTGACGGTGCGGGAGCTGGTGGAGGCGCCTTCCGCGCCGGTGTTCGTCGACCTTCTCGAGCGACGAGTCTGAGGTCACACCCACCCCGGTACTGACAGCCGGCAAGGCGCGGCGATAATACGAGTATCAGATTCCTATTTGGAGGAGCTCGATGCTGTCCGCCAAATCCGCAGACATCGTCCGCGCCACCCTGCCCGCCGTGGCCGGAGCCATCGAGGACATCACCCCCGTGTTCTACGGCAAGATGTTCTCCGCCCACCCCGAACTGCTCCGCGACCTGTTCAACCGGGGCAACCAGGCCAGCGGCGAACAGGCCCGGGCACTGGCGGGCTCGATCGCGGCGTTCGCCCGGATGCTGCTGGAACACCCCGACCGGCGTCCGGACGTGATGCTGTCGCGGATCGCGCACAAGCACGCCTCCGTGGGCATCACCGCCGACCAGTACCCGATCGTCCACCGGCACCTGTTCGCCGCCATCGCCGAGGTGCTCGGCGACGCGATCACCCCCGAGGTCGCCGCCGCCTGGGACGAGGTCTACTGGCTGATGGCGGGAGCCCTGATCGCGGCCGAGGCCAGGCTGTACGCCCAGGCCGGGGTGGCCGACGGGGACGTGTGGCGGCCCTGGAAGGTGGTCGGCCGCCTGGAGGAGACCCCCGAGGTGACGACGTTCATGCTGCGCCCGGCCGACCGGGCGCCCAGCCCGCCGTTCCGGCCCGGCCAGTACGTGTCGGTGCGCGTCCCGCTGCCGGACGGCGCCAACCAGATCCGCCAGTACAGCCTCTCGTGCGCCCCCAACGGCACCGACCGGTGGATCTCGGTCAAGCGGGTGGCCGGCACCGCCACCACCCCGGCCGGCGAGGTCTCCAACTGGCTGCACGACAACGTCCGCGAAGGCGACGTGCTCACCGTCAGCGTCCCCTTCGGCGACACCGTGCTCGACGACGGCCAGTCACCGGTGCTGCTGGCCTCCGCCGGCATCGGCTGCACCCAGACCATCAGCATGCTCGCCCACCTGGCCAACACCGGCTCCCCGCGCCGGGTCATCGTCGTGCACGCCGACCGCAGCCAGGACACCCACGCCTTCCGCACCGAGCTGGACCTGCTGGTGGCCAAGCTCCCCGACGCGCAGGCGCACGTCTGGTACGAGCGGCCGGCGGGGGAGTGGCCCGCCGAACGGACCGGCCTGGCCGACCTGTCCGGCATCGACCTCCCCCAGGACGTCCGCGCCTACCTGTGCGGCCCGCTGCCGTTCATGCGCGCCGTCCGCTCCCACCTGCTGGACCGGGGCGTGCCGCCGTCCCGCATCCACTATGAGGTCTTCGGGCCCGACCTGTGGCTGGCCGACGCCTGAGCCGGCACCAGACCCAGCTGCTGGGCGCGCAGCCCCGCCTGGAAACGGGAGCGCGCGTCCAGCAGCTTCATCAGCCCGGCGACCCGGCGGCGGTAGGTCCGCAGCGACATCCCCAGCCGCCGGGCGGCGGCCTCGTCGGTCAACCCGGCCGCGAGCATGCCCAGGATCCGGCGCCCCTCCTCGTCGGGCATCGGCGGCCGGGCCCGGCGGTAGGCGGCCAGATCGATGGCCGACTCCCAGGCCGCCTGGTACAGCGCACGGATCCCGCGCACCACGTCCGGTGAGCGCACCACGGTGAAGCTGCGCACTCCCCGCTCGATGGGGCCGGCCAGCACCGCCGCCCGCCCGTCCACCAGGATCGTCTCCTGCGGCAGCCCGGCGGGGCAGATCCGCACCTGCGCACCCCGGGCGGCCAGCTCCACCAGGTGCCGTTCGGACTCCTCATCGGCCACGGCGAGCGGGCTGTAAAGCTTGCGGGCGCGCAGGGCGGGCGCCCGGCGGTGCCGCTCGGCCACGATCTCCTCGCGCGCCCCCGGCAACGCCCAGGTCCGCAGGTCGGCGGCGGCGCAGGCGAAGTCCTCCGCGGCGGCGGCCAGCAGCGGCCCCGCCCGTTCCACCAGCTCCCGTTCGCCCCGCAGGACGACGTTGCGGTCCGGATCGGCCGTCATCGGAACCAGTCTGCGGCAATGTGGCAGCAAGCTGCCATCGCCTCGCCTCCCGCCCCGTCCCCGCCGAGGCTGGGGGCCATGCGGAACGAGCACTGGAACCTCGGCGGAGACCTGCAGATCACCCGGATGGGCTTCGGCGCGATGCGGCTGCCCGCCAAGAGCTGGGACGGCCCCGCCGGAGACCGCGACACCGCCCTGGCGGTGCTGCGCCGGGCCGTGGAACTGGGCGTCACCCACATCGACACCGCCGCCTTCTACACCTACGGGGACCTGGCGGCCAACGAACTCATCCGCCAGGCACTGCACCCCTACCCGGAAGGGCTGGTCATCGCCACCAAGGTCGGGCCGCGACTGGATGAGCGGGGACGGCCCTCGGGCGAGCAGACCGCGGGCGAGCTGCGCGCCTCCGTCGAACGCAACCTGCGGGAACTGGGCGTCGACCGCCTCGACCTGGTGTACCTGCGGGTCGGCGGGCTGGGCGGGCCACCGGCCGGATCCATCGCCGACCGGTTCGCCGCGCTGGCCGCCCTCCGGGACGAGGGCCTGATCCGGCACCTGGGCGTCAGCAACGTCAGCGCCGCTCACCTGGCCGAGGCCCGCGCCATCGCCCCCGTCGCCGCCGTGCAGAACAGATACGCGCTGACCGCCCGCGAAGACGACCCGCTGGTGGACGAGTGCACCCGCGCGGGCATCGCCTACGTGCCGTTCTTCCCGCTGTGGGGCCTGCCCGACGAACGCGCCGCCAAGGTCGCCGCCCGGCACGGCGCCACCGCCGCCCAGATCATGCTGGCCTGGCTGCTGGCGCGCTCCCCGGCGATCCTGGCCATCCCCGGCACCTCCTCCCTGCGCCACCTGGAGGAGAACATGGCGGCGACCCGCATCCGGCTCACCGCCGAAGACCTCGCCGAACTCGGCGGGTGAGCCGCTCAGGCCAGGCAGCGCAGCGCGGTGCGCAGGGCGGACGGCAGCGGATGGTCATCGGGCAGCCGGGCGACGGTGGCCGCGATGAACTCCCCCCGCGACAGGTCGGCGCTCTGCTCGCCCAGCCGCACCCGGTAGCGGTCGCCGATCTGCTCCACCCGAACCGGGGTCTTCTTCTCGCTCAATGCGAACAACCCCACCCGGGCGCGCCACTCCGACCGGCCCGGCTCCTCCTCCGCGGCGACCGGCACCCCCACGTCGTCGGCGTGCGTGGCGTACTCGGAGCTGTAGTGGAAGGTCTGCAGGCCCACCGGATACTCCCCGACCATGGTGAGCAGCGTGGCGTCCATGCCGCGTTCGCGCATGCGCCGCCGGGTGTCGCCGTTCTTGTCGCGCCACTCCTGCAGCACCTGCTCCACCGGCACCTGCCGGCGGGTGGCCACGCACCATTCGTTGAAGGAGGTCAGGTCGTTCACCCCCTCTTTCTCCAAGGCGGCGAACAACCCGGCCAGGTCGCCGTCCAGGCAGGCCTGGTTGTACAGCTCCTCCCCGGCCAGATGCCCCAGCACGTCCCGCACGGACCAGCCCGCGCACCGCGACGGGCGGTTCCACTCCTGCTCGGTGAGCCCGCTGAAGTACGCCTCCAGCCGGGCCGCCTCGGCGTCGAAGATGTCGAACGGATCGAGGCCTTTCAGCGGCGTGACGTCCATCACTCCAATCTACGCCGCGCCCGGACGGAGCCCTCCGCTACAGCTCGCCCTCCGGTTTCTCGGGGATGGTGGTCTTGATGGCCTCACCCAGCTCGATCAGCACGTCCCCGGCCGGCTCGTACTTGGCCGGGACGGTCACCTCCACGTAGGCCTGCCGGCCGACCGCGGTGTAGGTCACCGGCCGGCCCTCCGGGTAGGGGAACCAGTGGATCCCGTTGACGGTGACCAGCTGGGCGTCCGGCCGCATCTGCGGCGGCCTGGGCACCCCGCAGCGCAGCGCGATCGCCGGCGACCCCCAGGCGGCGGTCAGCGGCGACTCCGGGGAGGTGTCGCGCCGTGGCTGTCCGTGCACCCGCTCCGGCAGCCGAAGCCCCGCGCACAGCCGCGCCGACGCCGCGTCCGGGCTCGGCACCGGCACCCGTACCGCCTCGTCCCCGCAGCCGGCCAGCGTCGACGCGGCCAAGGCCAGCGTCAGCGCCGAGGCCGGCGCCCGGCGCCTAGATGTGGACGATGGGACACGTGAGCGTACGGGTGATCCCCTCCACCGTCTGAATCTGCGCGACGACGAGCTTGCCCAGCTCGTCCACATTGCGCGCCTCCGCTCGCACGATGACGTCGTATGGTCCGGTCACGTCCTCCGCCTGGGTCACTCCCGGGATTCCCGCGATTTCGCGGGCGACATCGGCTGCCCTGCCTACCTCGGTCTGGATGAGGATGTAGGCCTGCACCATCACGTCCTCCCCGGGCGGAGAAAAAGCCGTTGGACCGCTCACCGTATCGTGGGGGCCGCAAAGTGGGGGAGACGCCCCCGGCAAAACCACGGCCCGGCAGGACGGCAGGTGGACGAGCAGGTACCCGCGACCATCGGTGAACTGGGGGAGTTCGCCCTCATCGAGCGCTTGACGGCCCGGCTGCCGCAGGGGCCGCGGATCGCCCTGGGGCCCGGCGACGACGCGGCGGTGATCGCCGCGCCCGACGGGCGGGTGGTGGCCACCACCGACCTGCTGGTGGAGGGACGGCATTTCCGGCGCGACTGGTCGGGGCCGTATGAGATCGGCTGCAAGGCCGCCGCGCAGAACCTCGCCGACGTGGCGGCCATGGGCGCCCGGCCGACCGCGGTGCTGCTGGGCCTGGCCGCGCCCCCCGGCACCGACCTGGAGTGGGTGCTGCGGGTGGTCGACGGGCTGCGGGACGAGTGCGCGCGGGCCGGGGCCTCGGTGGCCGGCGGTGACGTGGTGCGGGCCCCGCAGATCACATTGGCGGTGACCGCGCTGGGCGACCTGGGCGGCGGCCGTCCGCTGACCCGCGCGGGCGCCCGGCCCGGCGACGTGGTGGCGGTGTGCGGCCGGCTGGGCTTCGCCTCGGCCGGGCTGGAGGTGCTGGCCGCCGGCGGGGACGGCCCCGCCGAACTGGTGGAGGCCCACCGCAGGCCCCGTCCTTTTTATGAGGCGGGCCCCCAGGCCAGGGAGCTGGGCGCCACCGCGCTGGTGGACGTCAGCGACGGCCTGGTGCAGGACCTGGGGCACATCGCGGCCGCCAGCGGGGTGCGCATCGATCTGGACGGGGCCGCTTTGCCGGTGCCGGAAGTGCTCGGCCCCGATGGGCTGCGCCATGTGCTGACCGGCGGGGAGGACCACGCCTTCGCCGGGACCTTCCCTCCCGGCACCGCGCTGCCCGGTGCGTGGACCGTGGTGGGCGGGGTGAGCGCCGCGGCCGGTGACGGCCCCGCCGTCACGGTGGACGGCCGTCCCTGCGCCGCCGCCGGCTGGGATCACTTCCGCTCCTGACCGCACGGAGCCCGCCGGCGGTGAGTGTGATGAAAAGGCGGTAGGGGATTGCCGCTCCTGTGGGCGCGCTTGGTCGCGCTTTGGTATACCTTCCTCTGACTCGAAGAGGACGGAATGGGACGACACACCAAGCTGCCTGAGGGCGATGAAGCCCCCGGCGAGGAACTCCGGCCAGAGCGTTCGCGACGCAGTTGGGGCAAAACGCTGGTCTCGGTACCGCTGCTGCCGATGTTCGCCCTGGTGATCGCCATCGGGGTCGTCTCCTATGCATGGGCCACTTCGCAGATCTCCCTGAACTTCGCCGGTGGCCCACCGCAGCAGGCGCAGGCGGACGCCGGCAGGGACCAGATCCAGCGCCAGGCCCCCGGCGACCAGGTCAGCGGCGAGGGCGGCCGGCGCGGGGTGCTGATCGCCTTCCGCGTCGCCCGCAGGCTGCCCGATGGCTTCACCGGCACGGTGACCATCGCCAACCGCACCAGCCGGCCGATCGACGGCTGGCTGCTGGGCTTCAAGTTCCCCAAGGCCGAGGTGCTGACGCTGGCCAACGCGTCCGTCATCAAAAAGGGGCAGGTCACCTGGGTGCGCAACCCGGCCGATGCGCCGTCGCTGGCGCCCGGCGCCAGCATCCGGCTGACCTTCACCGCCAGCGGCACCGCCACCCGGCCCTCGGTGTGCAAGTTCAACCGGGCCGACTGCAGGCTGGTCTGAGGCGGCCCCACGGCGGCCGGGTGATCGCTCGTCCCGGTTGACTAGGGTGAACTTCATGAATCACACCCCCTCGACCACCCCCGCCCGAGTGCTCACCATCGCCGGATCCGACTCCGGGGGAGGGGCCGGCATCCAGGCCGACCTGAAGACCATGCTCGCCCTCGGCGTGCACGGCATGAGCGTCATCGCGGCGGTGACCGCGCAGAACTCCCTCGGCGTGCAGGGTTACTGGGAGCTGCCGCCCGAGGCGGTGCGGGCCCAGCTGGACTCGGTGCTGTCCGACATCGGCGCGCAGGCGGTCAAGACCGGCATGCTGGCCTCGCCCGTCCTGGTGGAGACCGTGGCCGAGGTGCTGGCCGGCCTGGACGTGCCCGTGGTGGTGGACCCGGTCGGCGTCTCCAAGCACGGCGACCCGCTGCTGGCCCCCGAGGCGGTCGAAGCGGTGCGCGACCGGCTGCTGCCCACCGCCACCGTGGTGACCCCCAATCTGTGGGAGGTCGAGCAGCTCACCGGGATCAAGGTGGTGGACGAGGCGGGGATGCGCCGCGCCGCCGAGGCCGTCAAGGAGCTGGGCCCCCGCTGGGCGCTGATCAAGGGCGGGCATCTGCCCGGCGAGCCCGCCGATCTGCTGTTCGACGGCGAGCGCGAGTACCGCTTCAGCGCTCCCCGGCACGACAACCGGCACACTCACGGCACCGGTTGCACGCTGGCCTCGGCCATCGCCTGCCATCTGGCGCTGGGGGAGGACGTGCCCACCGCGGTCCGGCTGGCCAAGGAGTACGTCACCGGGGCCATCGCGGCCGGCTTCCCCCTGGGCTCGGGCATCGGCCCGGTCCACCACGGCTGGCGGCTTCCCCGATGAGCGGCACTTCAAACATGCCGAAGGTAAAAGATTCGAACATCGGTTGCGCGTAAGGGTAAAGCCGAAACATCCTTCATATATGGCCCGGAACCCGATGGGGTCATTGGAGGACACACCCATGGCGACTCAAGCGCCATCCGGACACCTGGAGGAACTGGCCGGCCGACTGAGCCGTGAGGGGATCTACACCCGGCTGGAGGAGCCGCTCGGCAAACCGCCGATCCTGCACGTCCTCAACCCGCAGCTGCCCGCGGCGGAGGAGCCGGTGATCGTCGAGTCGACCGGCGATGAGGCCTGGTTCTGGTGGGCCTGGGCGGAGCGGATCGCCCCCGCGCGTGACCTCGACACCGCCGTGAGCGGGATTCGCCGCGTGCTCGGCCTCGCAGCCTGAGACCACCCGTTCCACGAAACGAGCCACTTTCCTCCCCGGGACGATGCCCCGGCCGGCTGCTTCCATCCCCCTGCCGGCCGGGGCATCGCCGTGCCCGGACGTGAGCACGCGCAACCCCCGGCCTCCCGCCTGCGAGGGAATGAGCTGCGGCGGGCGCCGCGGCCGTCCCGGCGCCGAGAACTCCGCCCGCGGCGTCCTCCGGTGCGCCCGCGCCGCGGCCGGCCGGTGTTCTCCCTGGTCACAGCGGGAAACATGACAAGACTCCGACGCGGTGACAGCAGGCTCGGCGAGCGCGCCGGCCCCCCTCACCTGGTGGCTGATTCGCGCACTCGAACGCCGGTCGGCTAACCTGACTGGGCGCGCCCGCCAGGGGCGCCATCGGCAAGCGTCTGATCAGGGCGCCCTCACAGCATCGACACTTCTTGGAGTTTCCCGTGGCTTCCGTTTGCGACGTCTGCGGCAAGGGACCCGGTTTCGGCATGCGCGTCTCCCACTCGCACCGCCGCACCTCACGCCGCTGGAACCCCAACATCCAGCGGGTGCGCGCCGTCGTCAACGGTGCGACCAAGCGCATCAACGCCTGCACCTCGTGCATCAAGGCCGGCAAGGTGACCCGCCCGGCCGTCTGAAGACGCCGCTTTCGCGACCGACCGGCAGACCCACCGGCCCACCGGTGGGTCCGCACGCATGCCCGGCACGGGTCCCCGGCCGCCGGTCTCGTCCGCCCGTCTCCGTCGGCGGGGCGCGATAGAAAGTAGGGCGTGGCGAAACTCGACGAGCCGTTGCGCAACCTGCTGGGCGCCAAGACCGCCAAGGTGCTGGCGAGCGGCCTGGAGCTGCACACGGTCGGAGACCTGGTGCACCACTACCCGCGGCGCTACGCCCAGCGCGGGGAGCTGACCGACCTGGACGGTCTGGTCGACGGCGAGCACGTCACCGTCATGGCCGAGGTGACCAAGGTCCAGGGCCGCACCATCCCCCGCTCGCCCGGCTACCTGCTGGAGGTCACCGTCAGCGACGGGCACGGCACCCTCAAGCTCACCTTCTTCGGGCGCAAGGGCGCCTGGCGGGCCGAAAAGGAGCTGTCCCCGGGGGTGCGCGGGCTGTTCTCCGGCAAGGTCACCACCTACCGGCCGCGCGGCGGCGGCCGCCCGCAGCGCCAGCTCACCCACCCGGAATTCCGGGTGCTGCCGGAGGAGGGGTCGGCGGGCGCGGCGGCCCGGGAGTTCGCCGAGGAGATCATCCCGATCTACCCCGCCACCAAGGGCCTGGAGTCCTGGAAGATCGAAGAGTGCGTCCAGATCGTGCTGGACCAGCTCGACCTCGGCCCCGACCCCATGCCCGGGCCGATCCTGCGGCGGCACGGCCTCATCGGCCTGGGCGAGGCCCTGCGCGGCATCCACAAGCCCCGCGACTGGGGCGAGCTGGAACGCGCCCGCCGCCGCCTGAAGTGGGACGAGGCGTTCGTGCTGCAGATCGCGTTGGCCCAGCGGCGCAAGGCGGCCAGTGCGCTGCCGGCCAAGCCCCGCCCGCGCGTCCGCGGCGGCCTGCTGGACGCCTTCGACGCCGCCCTGCCGTTCACCCTCACCGAGGGCCAGCTGCAGGTCGGCGAGGAGATCGCCGCGGACCTGTCCGGCGAGCACCCCATGCACCGCCTGCTGCAGGGCGACGTCGGCGCCGGCAAGACCGTGGTGGCGTTGCGGGCGATGCTGCAGGTCGTCGACGGCGGCGGGCAGGCGGCGCTGCTGGCGCCCACCGAGGTGCTCGCCCAGCAGCACTACCGCTCCATCACCGCCATGCTCGGCCCGCTGGCCGAGGCCGGCCGGCTCGGCGGCGCCGACAAGGCCACCCGCGTGGTGCTGCTGACCGGCTCCCAAGGCGCCAAGGCCCGCCGGCAGGCGCTGCTGGAGGCCGCCTCCGGCGAGGCCGGCATCGTGGTCGGCACCCACGCGCTGCTGCAAGAGCACGTCCAGTTCGCCGACCTGGGGCTGGTCGTGGTGGACGAGCAGCACCGCTTCGGCGTCGAGCAGCGGGACGCGCTGCGGGAGAAGGCCGCCGGCGGCCGCCCCCATGTGCTGGTGATGACCGCCACCCCCATCCCGCGGACGGTGGCGATGACGGTCTTCGGCGACCTGGAGACCTCCACGCTGTCCCAGCTGCCCAGCGGACGCGCCGAGATCAAGACCTTCGTGGTGCCGCCCGAGCGGCCCGCCTTCCTGGCCCGCACCTGGGAACGCATCCGCGAGGAGGTCGCCCAGGGCCGCCAGGCCTACATCGTCTGCCCCCGCATCGGCGCCCAGGAGGACGAGGAGGACGACGCCCCCACGCCCCCACCTGGCCCGGACGACGAGGGCCGCCGCGCCCCGGTGGCGGTGCTGGACCTGCTGCCGCGGCTGGAGGAGGAGCTGCTGACCGGCCTGCGCATCGGGGTGCTGCACGGCAAGCTGCCCCCCGACGACAAGGACGCGGTGATGCGCCGCTTCGCCGCCGGGGAGATCGACGTCCTGCTGGCCACCACGGTCGTGGAGGTCGGGGTGGACGTGCCCAACGCCACCGTCATGGTGATCATGGACGCCGACCGGTTCGGGGTCTCCCAGCTGCACCAGCTGCGCGGCCGGGTCGGCCGCGGTTCGCTGCCGGGACTGTGCCTGCTGGTCACCGACGCCGAACCCGGCAGCCGCGCCCGGCAGCGGCTGGACGCGGTCGCCTCCACCACCGACGGCTTCGCCCTCTCCCGCCTGGATCTGGAACAGCGCCGGGAGGGGGACGTGCTGGGCGCCGCCCAGGCCGGCCGTCACTCCAGCCTGCGGCTGCTGACCCTGCTCAAGGACGAGGAGCTGATCCGCACCGCCCGCACCGAGGCGACCGCGCTGGTGGAGGCCGACCCCGACCTGCAAGGCCATGCCGCCCTGGCCGCCGAGCTGGCCGTCATGCTCGATGAAGAACGCGCCGGCTTCCTGGAGAAGGCCTGACCGATGAGCAGAGTCATCGCCGGAACGGCCAGGGGACGGCGGCTGGCCGTACCCGCCGGGCGGGACACCCGTCCCACCAGCGACCGGGCCAGGGAAGGGCTGTTCGCCACGGTCGGCGCGCTGCTCGGCCCGCTGGAGGGGCTGCGGGTCGCCGACCTGTTCGCCGGGTCGGGCGCGGTGGGGCTGGAGGCGCTGTCGCGGGGCGCCGCCTGCGCCCTGCTGGTGGAGTCCCACCCCCGCGCGGTCAAGGTGATCCGGCGCAACATCGAGACGCTGGGGCTGCCCGGCGCGCACCTGGTCGCCGACCGGGTGGAACGCGTGCTGCGCCGGCCCCCTGAGGAACCCTATGACCTGATCTTCCTGGACCCGCCGTACGCGCTGGCCGACGAGGCGGTGACCGGCCTGCTGGAGACGCTGCGCGGGCAGGGCTGGACGGCCGAGGACGCCCTGGTGGTGGTGGAGCGTTCGGCGCGCGGGGAGGCGCTGCGCTGGCCGCAGGGGTACGCCCCCGACCGGGACCGCCGCTACGGGGAGGCGGTTTTGTGGTACGGACGGGCCGTCTGACGGCTCCGGTGAGGTCCCGGCACTCGATAAGGGGTATGCCGGGCGAAAGCCCTGTTGGGACGGTTTGGTACGGTCACGCCGCGGATCGTCCCTCGGGGGAGCGGGTGGGCGACGTAGGCCGAAGGAAGGGAAGAGCTCGTGCGCCGTGTCCTTTGTCCCGGGTCGTTCGACCCCGTCACCAATGGGCACCTCGACATCATCAGTCGGGCGTCCAAGCTCTATGACGAAGTCGTCGTCGGGGTGCTGATCAACATCTCCAAAAAGAGCCTGTTCACCGTCGATGAACGGGTGGAGATGATCCAGGAGGTCACAAAGGAATACGGGAACGTCAAGGTGGACAAGTTCCACGGCCTGACCGTGGACTACTGCCGCCAGCACGGCATCCAAGTGATCGTCCGCGGCCTGCGCGCGGTCAGCGACTTCGACTATGAGCTGCAGATCGCCCAGATGAACCACCGGATGTCGGGGGTGGAGACCTTGTTCATGGCCACCAACCCGCTGTATGCGTTCCTGTCCTCCAGCCTGATGAAAGAGGTCGTCAAGTACGGCGGCGACGTCTCCGGGCTGGTGCCCGAACTCGTCCAGCAGCGCCTGGTGGAGCGGCTGCGCGAGGAGAGCTGAGGAAGCCCCGCCCGCCCGTGCGCTTCCGCCCCGGGAGCCGGCCGCGCGGCCGCCGGGCCGCCGCCGAGTTGGGTCAGCTCCCCGCTGTTGGGTAACCTTGGCAGTCGGCGCCGTTCGGCTGCCTCCAGACGTCTGAAGATCCGTCATGTCCCACGAAAGCAGGAGAGCTCTGATCCGCCTCGATCCGCATGCCCCGCTGGTGCTCGACACCCGAGCACTGGACCGGCGACCCGGATCGATGCGCGAGCTCACCCGCACCGTGGCGGCCCCGGCGGATCTGGGCGTGGAGATGGTCGGCGTTCCCGAGGGCGCGGACATCGAGCTGGAGCTGCGGCTGGAGTCCGTGATGGAGGGCGTGCTCGTCACGGGTACGGCGCGGATGCCGCTCACCGGGGAGTGCGCACGCTGCCTGGACCCGCTGGAGGACACCTTCGAGGCGGAGTTCCAGGAGCTGTTCGTCTACCCCGACACCCGCTCCGGCGGGGAGGCCGACGAAGACGAGCGCCGGATCGAGGGCGACCTGATCGACCTGGAGCCGGTGCTGCGGGACACGGTGGTGCTCGCACTGCCGCTGTCTCCGCTGTGCCGGGACGACTGTCCCGGATTGTGCCCCGAGTGCGGCGTACGGCTGGCGGACGCCGAGCCCGACCACCGCCACGAGGCCGCCATCGACCCCAGGTGGGCGGCGCTGCGGGGCCTGACCGACCGACCACACGACAAGCAGGAGGGCTGAAGTGGCCGTCCCCAAGCGGAAGAAGTCGCGCAGCAACACGCGGCACCGGCGCTCGCAGTGGAAGGCCACCGCGCCGAACCTGGTCCCGTGCCCCACGTGCCGCGAGCCCAAGATCCAGCACCGGGCCTGCGAGCACTGCGGCACCTACAACCGCCGCCAGGTCATCGCGCAGAGCTGACCCGGTGACGTCCGGGGGCGGGACGCGCCGCGCGACCGCCCCCGCCGGCGCTTTCCGGCGGGCCCGGGCCATGCGGCCGGGCGTGCCGGGCAAAGCGCCTTTCCGTTCGATTGCTCCGTTCGATTGTCAGGCAGTGACCGCCGGGCGACGGCGAAGGAGAGGGCGAGCGTCCCTCACCGGACCCGGACAGGGTGGAGCCCGAGGCCGTGGTGCACGCCGGGGACCGTGCTCCGGCGCGCACCTCGTCTTCGTGGAACCTCCCCGCGGGAGGAGCACCGGCGAGGCCGGTCTGTTTCGTCCCGTGATGACGCACGGCGGCATCCAGGCCCGCCAGGAGGATTCCGTGACCGCCAAATCGGCACCCGAGCCCGTCCCCGACCCGGCCGAACTGGAACGCGCGCTGGGCGTCTCGATCAGCCGGGAGCTGCTGGAACGCGCTTTGACGCACCGTTCCTACGCCTATGAGAACGGCGGCCTGCCCACCAATGAGCGCCTGGAGTTCCTGGGCGACTCGGTGCTCGGGCTCGTCGTCACCGACACCCTGTTCCGCAACCACCCCGACCTGCCCGAGGGGCAGCTGGCCAAGCTGCGCGCCGCGGTGGTCAACATGCGGGCGCTGGCCGGGGTGGCCCGGTCGCTGGGCGCCGGCGCCTACATCCGGCTGGGCCGCGGCGAGGAGGGCACCGGCGGACGCGACAAGACCTCGATCCTGGCCGACACCCTGGAGGCCCTGATCGGCGCGGTCTACCTGGAGCACGGCCTGGACGAGGCGGCCAAGCTGGTGCACCGGCTGTTCGACAGCCTGATCGACAAGTCCGCCAGCCTCGGCGCGGGCCTGGACTGGAAGACCTCGCTGCAGGAGCTGACCGCCGAAGAGGAGCTGGGCGTCCCCGAGTACCACGTCGCCGAGAGCGGCCCGGACCACCAAAAGACCTTCCGCGCCACCGTGCGGGTGGGCGGGGTCACCTACGGCTCCGGCGAGGGCCGCAGCAAGAAGGAGGCCGAGCAGCGCGCCGCCGAGGCCACCTGGCACGCCATCAAGGAGATGTCGGCCAAGCGCAAGGGCGGCAAGTCCGAAGGCAAGTCCGACGGCAAGGACGACAAGGCGAGCGCCGGCGGCTGAGGTGCCCGAGCTTCCCGAAGTCGAGGTCGTCCGGCGGGGCCTGGAGCGCTGGGTGAGCGGCCGCACCGTCGCCGCCGCCGAGGTGCTGCATCCGCGTGCGGTCCGCCGCCACGTCGGCGGCGCCGCCGATTTCACCGCACGGCTGATCGGGAACACGATCGGCGCCGCCCGCCGCCGCGGCAAGTACCTGTGGCTGCCCCTGGCGGAAGGCGGCGGCGCCATCGTGGCCCACCTGGGCATGAGCGGCCAGCTGCTGGTCGGCGACCCCGCCCGTGCCCGGCAGCGGCATCTGCGGGTCCGCCTGACGTTCACCGACGGCGGTCATGACCTGCGGTTCGTCGATCAGCGCACCTTCGGGCACCTGATGGTCGCCGAGCTGGTCCCCGACGCCTTCGGCCGCGCCGGAAAGGAGGCGGAGGCGGCCGTTCCCGCGCCGGTGGCGCATATCGCCCCCGATCCCCTGGAGCCCGCCTTCGACGATGAGGCGTTCTACCGGGCGCTGCGCCGCCGCCGCACCGGTATCAAACGGGCATTGCTGGATCAATCATTGATCAGCGGGGTCGGCAATATCTACGCCGACGAGGCATTGTGGCGGGCCCGGTTGCACTGGGCCCGGGCGACGGAGAATCTCACCCGGGCGGAAGTGAGCCGGGTGCTGGAAGGGGTGCGTGAGGTCATGACGGCCGCGCTGGCCGCCGGCGGCACTTCCTTCGACCGGTTGTATGTCAACGTCAACGGCGAAAGTGGATATTTCGAACGGTCCTTGGAGGCATACGGGCGACGGGGCGAACCGTGCAGCCGGTGCGGCACGCCCATCCGCCGCGATGTCTTCATGAACCGTTCTTCCTACAGTTGTCCCAAGTGCCAGCCCCGGCCGCGGCGTCCCCGCCTTTGATTTCCTACGATCGTGCCGTGGAGGAAACAGCGTCGGCACGGTTGACGGCCTGGGTTCAAGGGCACGTTCAAGGCGTAGGTTTTCGCTGGTGGGTGCGGTCCCGCGCACTGGAGTTGGGCCTGGTCGGCTCGGCTGCCAACCTGCGGGACGGGCGAGTGGAGGTGGTCGCCGAAGGACCTCGCGATCGTTGCGCGCGCCTGCTGGAACTGTTGCGCGGTCCAGGCACTCCCGGACGGGTCGACTCGGTCGTTGAACGGTGGAGCGAACCCCGTGGCGACCTGGTCGGTTTCGTCGAGCGGTGACGGGTGGGGGAAACGGGTTTGCACCTGCTAAACTTGTGTCGACAGGTTGTTACCGGCCCGTGATGTCTGTCTTGACCGGCACCCTGGCTGGTGCGACTCTAGATGATACGCGCACCGTAATGAACGTTCTCGGGCGCGATTCCTGCTGGTTGCTCAGCGTGGAGGACCCTTAATCATGGCGAAGGCTCTACTCGGCCACGTCGGCGGTCCCGACCCCCGGATGGTCGCGGAGATGCGGCGCCTTCAGCAGCGTGTACGTGACCTGGAGGCCGAGCTCGTTCGGCTCCAGGCGGAGAACGACGCGCTGGCTGCGCAGGCCCGCGACGACGTGTTGGCACTGGGAGTGAAGGACCGCGAACCGGCACTGACCTGACGGCGCCGCGAGAGGAAACATCAGGGACGTCGGAGGTCGACGTCCCTTCTGTTTTGCCTTTTTCCTCCCACCCGCCGCTGGCCCGCCCGCCTTCGCATTCTCGTGATCATGGGTGCGGGACGCAGCCGGACGTGGCACATTGGGGCATGCGGCCCGTGGCCGCGTGCATCGCCGCGGCGGGCGGTATCGTTCGCACTGAACCTTTTCACCCGCGTACTGCCTGATCACAGCGGTGCCGGCGGGAGCCGCGGCAGAGGCGGCACCGCGCGGCGGCCCCGCGGGAAGGTTCACCGGCCGATCAGCGAGTCGGGGGCATCGCGATCCGCCTCGGGTGCGACCCCCATGGGAGGGCAAGGAGAGTCCGCGCGTGTACCTCAAGAGCCTGACATTGCGCGGTTTCAAGTCCTTCGCCTCCTCCACCACGCTGCGCTTCGAACCCGGCATCACCTGCGTGGTGGGCCCCAACGGCTCCGGCAAGTCCAACGTCGTGGACGCCCTGGCCTGGGTGATGGGCGAGCAGGGCGCCAAGTCGCTGCGCGGCGGCAAGATGGAGGACGTCATCTTCGCCGGCACCGCCAGCCGCCCCCCGCTGGGCCGCGCCGAGGTCATCTTGACCATCGACAACTCCGACGGCGCCCTGCCCATCGACTACTCCGAGGTCACCATCAGCCGGCTGATGTTCCGCTCCGGGCAGAGCGAGTACGCCATCAACGGCGACCCCTGCCGGCTGCTGGACGTCCAGGAGCTGCTGTCGGACTCCGGCATCGGCCGCGAGATGCACGTGATCGTCGGCCAGGGGATGGTGGACACCGTCCTGCACGCCGGCCCCGATGGGCGGCGCGCGGTGATCGAGGAGGCCGCCGGGGTCCTCAAGCACCGCAAGCGCAAGGAAAAGGCGCTGCGCAAGCTGGAGGCGATGCAGGCCAACCTCAACCGCGTCCAGGACCTGACCGCCGAGCTGCGCCGCCGCCTCAAGCCGCTGGGCCGGCAGGCCGAGATCGCCCGCAAGGCCGCCGTCATCCAGGCCGAGCTGCGCGACGCCAAGGCCCGGCTGCTGGCCGACGACCTGGTCACCTTGCGCACCAGGCTGGAGCGGGAGGAGGCCGACGAGGCCGCGCTGCAGCGCCGCCGGGCCGAGGTCGAACAGGCCCTGGCCGCCGCCCAGCAGCGCGAGGCCGAGCTGGAGGCCGCCGAGCAGGCCGCCGCGCCGGTGCTGGCCCGCGCCCAGGACACCTGGTTCCGCCTGGCCTCCCTCAAAGAGCGGCTGCAGGGCGTGGCCGACCTGGCGGCCGAACGGCACCGCAACGCCTCCGAGGAGACCGGCGAGGAACGCCGCGGCCGCGACCCCGAAGAGATGGAACGCGAGGCCGCCGCCGTCCGCGAGCAGGAAGAGCAGCTGCGCGCCGCCCTGGAGGAGGCCCAGGCCGCCCTGGAGGAGGCGGTGCGGGCCCGCGCCGAGGCCGAGGACGCGCTGCGCGAAGAGGAACACCGCCTGCAGGCCGCCGCCCGCGCCGCCGCCGACCGCCGCGAGGCGCTGGCCCGGCTGCGCGGCCGGCTCGAGGCGCTGCGCAGCAAGGCCCAGGCCGGCGAGGCGGAGATCGGCCGGCTGAGCGAGGCCCGCGCCGAGGCGCTGCGGCGGGCCGAGGCCGCACAGGCCGAGTACGAGGCGTTCGACGCCCAGGCCGCCGAGGACCCCGAGCTGGCCGCCGAGCACGAGATGGCCCAGCGGGCCCTGACGGAGGCCAAGGCGGCGGCCGAGGCGGCCCGCGCCGCCGAGGAGGAGCCTCGCCGGCAGCTCAAGGCCGCCCGGGCGGCCGTGGCCGCCGCCCGCGCCGCCGACCAGGCCGCCCAGAAAGAGGTCACCGCCCTGCAGGCCCGCATCGAGGCGCTGGAGCTGACGCTGGGCAGCGCCGTCGACGGCGGGGAGGTGCTGCTGGCCGGCGACCTGGAGGGCGTGCTGGGCACCCTGGCGTCCCTGCTGACCGTCGAGGCCGGCTATGAGAACGCGGTGGCCGCCGTGCTGGGCGACGCCGCGCAGGCCATCGCCGTCGGCTCGCTGGAGGCCGCACGCGCCGCGCTGGAACTGCTGCGCTCCCGCCGGGCCGGCCGCGCCGCCATGGTCGTCGGCGGCGGCCCCGACGAGCACGAGCCGGCCGTGCCCGGGGTGCGGTACCTGGCCGATGTGATCGACGTCCCCGAGCAGGTGCGGCCGGCCCTGCGGCATCTGCTGCGCGGGGTGGTCGTGGTCGACGGTCTGCAGGAGGCCGCCGACCTGGTGCGGCGCGAGCCGTCCCTGCGGGCCGTCACCCGTGAAGGGGACCTGCTGGGGGCGCACTGGGCGCAAAGCGGCGGCACCGGCGGCGCCCAGAACCTGCTGCAGACGCGCACCGCCTTGGACGAGGCGACCGGGGCGCTGGAGAAGGCGCAGTCCCGCGCCGCGGAGACGGCCGCCGCCCTGCAGGCCGCGCAGGAGGCCGAAAGCCGGGCCCAGGCGGCGCTGGAGGAGGCCCAGGCCGCCGCCCAGCAGGCGCAAAACGGGGTCGGGCAGGCCCAGGCCGCCTTGGACCGGGTGCGCGGCAGGCTGCGGGAGTTCGAGGCCCGCGCCGCCCAGGAGGCCAAGCGGGCCGCCCGGCTGGAGGCGGACGTGCGGGCCGCCCGCGGCGAGGTGGAACGGCTGACCAAGGCGCTGGATGCCGCCGCGCAGGCCCGCGAGCAGGACCTGGCCGCCGCCGAGGAGCTGGCCGAGCAGCTGGCCGAACAGGAGGCCGCCGCCGAGGCCGCCGACGACCTCGGCGAGGACACCACCGCCCGGGACATGCTGGCCGAGCGCGCCCAGCAGGCCCGCGCGGCCGAGATGGAGGCCCGCCTGGCGGTGCGCACCGCCGAAGAACGCGTGCGGGCCATCGCCGGACGGGCCGAG
>NZ_MOYN02000022.1:0-258496 GCF_001896795.1 Thermomonospora sp. CIF 1 | reverse complement strand
GAGCGCCGCCGCCGCCAGGCCCGCACCGCCGCCGCCGTGCTGGCCGGCGCCCGCGCCGCCCTGGAGCGGATCGAGGTGTCGCTGCGCGCCGCCGTGGCCGAGCGGGAGGCCGCCCAGCAGGCCAAGGCCGACCGCGAGGCGGAGCTGAAGGTGGTGCGCGCCCAGGTCCGCGAGCTGTCGGCCCAGCTGGAGAAGCTGGTCAACGCCGCGCACGGCAGCGAGGTCGCCCGCGCCGAGCAGCGGCTGCGGCTGGAGCAGCTGACCGAGCGGGCGATGGAGGAACTGGGCCTGGAGGTCGACGTCCTGATCGCCGAGTACGGCCCCGACCAGCCGGTGCCGCCGCCTCCTGATGCCCCCGAGGACGCCGTCCCGCGCCCCTATGATCGGGCCGAGCAGGAAAAGCGCGCCAAGAACGCCGAGCGTCAGCTGGCCCAGCTGGGCAAGGTCAACCCGCTGGCGCTGGAGGAGTACGCCGCCCTGGAGGAGCGGCACGCGTTCTTGACCTCCCAGCTGGAGGACCTCAAAAAGACCCGCCGCGATCTGCTCACCGTGGTCAAGGAGGTCGACGACCGGGTGCAGCGGGTGTTCGCCGAGGCGTTCGCCGACACCGCCCGCGAGTTCGAGCGGATCTTCGCCCGGCTGTTCCCCGGCGGCGAGGGCCGGCTGGTGCTCACCGATCCCGACGACATGCTCACCACCGGCGTGGAGGTGGAGGCCCGCCCGCCCGGCAAGAAGGTCAAGCGGCTGTCGCTGCTGTCGGGCGGGGAACGCTCCCTGGTGGCCATCGCCCTGCTGGTGGCGGTCTTCAAAGCCCGTCCCTCCCCGTTTTATGTACTGGACGAGGTGGAGGCGGCCCTGGACGACACCAACACCCAGCGGCTGCTGTCCATCCTGGAGGAGCTGCGCGAGTCCTCCCAGCTGATCATCATCACCCACCAAAAGCGCACCATGGAGGGCGCCGACGCGCTTTATGGCATCACCATGCGCGGCGACGGCGTCAGCCAGGTCGTCAGCCAGCGGATCCGGCGGCGCGAATCGGCCTGAGCCCGGGGCCGGTGCGGTGATCGCCGGGCGGCGGGTGAACTCAGGCCCGCCGATTCTTCCCGGATGCATCCGGAGCGTCCCGGCTGCACGGTCTTCCCGGTCCGCTCGTTACGGAGAGATCTTTTCCGGTGGTGCACCGGGATTCTCGCGGCCGATATTCGGCGACGCAGGCGGGAAGGGACGGTGGCCGGGGACCGTGATGCCGGACGTCCGCGGGCTTTCTTTGCCGCACGTATAGACACGTATAGATGGGCGCCGGGACATCACGGGCGACGTGGCGCTTGGCGGAGCCATGGCAGGGCGTCTGCGAGACTGGGGACGCTATGGAATACGTGATCCTCATAGTCGCACTGGCCGTGCTCGCCCTCGTGGTGGGCGGCCTGCTCCTGGTGCGGCCCCGCCGCACCACCCGCCTGCCGTCTGCGCCGCCGGAGAGGCCGGCGGCGAGCGGGGAGGGCTCGACCGCCGTCTTGGAACGGGAGCCGGCGGCGCCCACGCTGGAGCGGGCGCCCCCGGCCGAACCGGCGGCCCCGCCCAAACCGGAGATCGAGATCCCGCCGCCGTCGGCGGGCCGGCTGGTGCGGCTGCGGGCCAGGCTGGCGAGGTCCCAAAACGCCCTGGGCCACGTCCTGCTGGGACTGCTGTCCCGCGACACCCTCGATGAGGACGCCTGGGACGAGATCGAAGACACCCTGATCTCGGCCGACATCGGCGTGGCGGTGGCCCGCGAGATCACCGAGGCGCTGCGGACCCGGGTGCAGGTGATGGGCGCCCGCACCCCCGAGGAGGTCCGCGCGCTGCTCCGGGAGGAGCTGCTGCGGCAGGTCACCAACGGGTTCGACGAGAAGACCGACCGCAGGCTGCGCACCGCCCGGCACGGCGACCGGCCCGCCGTGGTGATGGTCGTCGGCGTCAATGGCACCGGCAAGACCACCACCTGCGGCAAGTTGGCGCGGGTGCTGGTGGGCGACGGCAACACCGTGCTGCTGGGCGCCGCCGACACCTTCCGCGCCGCCGCCGCCGACCAGCTGGAGACCTGGGGCAAGCGGGTCGGCGCCGAGGTGGTGCGCAAGGGCGAGGGCGCCGACCCCGGCAGCGTCGCCTTCGACGCGGTCAGGCAGGGCATCGAGGGCAAGGTCGACACGGTGATCATCGACACCGCCGGCCGGCTGCACACCAAGACCGGGCTGATGGACGAGCTCGGCAAGGTCAAGCGGGTGGTGGAAAAGCAGGCCACGGTGGACGAGGTGCTGCTGGTCCTGGACGCCACCACCGGCCAGAACGGCATGCAGCAGGCCCGGGTGTTCGCCGAGGTGGTCAACGTCACCGGCATCGTGCTGACCAAGCTGGACGGCACCGCCAAGGGCGGCATCGTCATCGCGGTCCAGCGCGAGCTGGGCGTGCCGGTCAAGCTGGTCGGGCTGGGCGAGGGCCCCGACGACCTGGCGCCCTTTGAGGCCGAACCGTTCGTGGACGCGATCATCGGAGAGTGAGTCCCCTTCGCCGCAGCCGCTCTGGAGACCCGGGAGCCGAGGCCGTCAAGCGCCCCACCTGCGACATGTGGGGCGCTTGATGATTTCTGGGGAGTTTGTGGCGTAGACGGCTCTACGTCCGGACCGGAAACCCGCGAGTTTTTGGAACGAGCCACAGGTGAGGGTTTCGAAACACTCGCGAAACATATGACGGCTGGTTTTCACACCTTTGAAACAGCCGGGCCGTTCGGGTGAAACCACCACGCCAGAACCTCTACCCAGTCAAACGTTCCGTGCCGAGGAGGGGCTCTCTCCGAGATGGAAATCGATAGCGGCAACACCGCCTGGGTGATGACGAGCGCGGCGTTGGTCCTGCTCATGACGCCAGGCCTGGCCTTCTTCTACGGAGGCATGACCCGCGCCAAGAGCGTGCTCAACATGATGATGATGAGCTTCGTCAGCATGGCCGTGGTCGGCGTGCTGTGGGCTCTCTACGCGTACTCGCTCGCCTTCAGCGACGGCGGTGCGCTCAACAGCGTCATCGGCGGACTCGGTGACTGGGGCCTGGTGGGGCTGGAGAACCAGGTGGACGACGGTCTGCCGACCCTGGTGTTCGTCGCCTTCCAGGCCACGTTCGCCATCCTCACCACCGCCCTGATCAGCGGCGCGATCGCCGACCGCGCCAAGTTCGGCGCCTGGGTGGTCTTCACCGTCATCTGGGTGACCGTGGTCTACGCCCCGCTGGCCCACTGGGTGTGGGGCGGCGGCTGGATCGGCGAGATGGGCGCCCTGGACTTCGCCGGCGGCACCGTGGTCCACATCAACGCCGGTGCGGCGGCGCTGGCGCTGGCGCTGGTGCTGGGCAAGCGCAAGGGCTGGCCGCGCGACCCGATGCGGCCGCACAACCTGCCGTTCGTCCTGCTGGGCGCGGCCCTGCTGTGGTTCGGCTGGTTCGGCTTCAACGCCGGTTCGGCGCTGGCCGCCGACGGGGTCGCCGCGGTCGCCTTCATCAACACGCTGGTGTGCACCGCCGCCGCGGCCTTCGCCTGGATCGCGGTGGAGAAGCTGCGCCACGGCGCCTCCACGACGCTGGGCATCGCCTCCGGCGTGGTGGCCGGCCTGGTCGCCATCACCCCGGCCTGTGCCTTCGTCACCCCGATCGGCGCCATCGTGATCGGCCTGATCACCGGTGTGATCTGCGCCTTCGCCGTCAGCCTGAAGTACAAGCTGGGCTATGACGACTCCCTGGACGTGGTCGGCGTCCACCTGGTCGGCGGCGTGATCGGCGCCCTGATGATCGGTCTGGTGGCCACCACCGCCGTCAACGAGGGCGGCGCGGACGGCCTGCTGGCCGGCGGCGGCCTGGAACTGCTGGGCAAGCAGGCGGTCGGTGTGGTCGCCAGCGTGATCTACTCCTTCGTCGTCAGCTACATCATCGGCAAGCTCATCGACGTCACCATGGGCTTCCGGATCAGCGAGGAGGACGAGGTGGCCGGCGTCGACAGCACCTCGCACGCCGAGACCGCCTACGACTTCGGCAGCATCCACGCCGGTGGCGCCGCCGGCGGGATCGCCGCGGCGTCCTCCGCCGACAGCGCCCCCACGAAGGTTGAGGCATAACAGATGAAACTGATCACCGCGGTCATCAAGCCGTTCAAGCTCGACGAGGTCAAGGCCGCACTGGAGACCGCCGGAGTCAAGGGACTGACCGTCAGCGAGGCCAGTGGCTACGGCCGCCAGAAGGGCCACACCGAGGTCTACCGGGGCGCCGAGTACAAGGTCGACCTGGTGCCCAAGGTGCGGGTCGAGGTCCTGGTGGACGACGTCGACGCCGACGACGTGATCGACGCCATCGTCAAGGCGGCGCAGACCGGCAAGATCGGCGACGGCAAGGTCTGGGCCGTCCCGGTCGACGCGGTCGTGCGGGTCCGCACCGGGGAGACCGGCCCCGAGGCCCTGTAGCGGGTCGTCTACGGATCGGGGGAGCAATCGCTCAGGGCGCGAGACGAGGAAGGGCGTCCCAAACCGCAGGCCGGCGGGGCGGGACGCCCTTCTGCCTGTCAGTGAGATCCCGGCCGGCGGGAGAGCGCGGAGGCGGCCGTGGCCGGGGCGATCCGCGGGACCGGGCCGAGACGCCGGCGGGAGAGAACGAGGAAGGCCACCGGCCCTGAGATCCAGGGCATGCGAAACGGGCGGAATCCCAAGGGCTCACAGCGAACGGCAAAGAGAGCACCCGAAAAGACCAAGAAAATCACAGTGGTTAAAAGTCCCGGATTTTCTGGCGTTCGAGGCGACCGGAATATCGGGGCGCCGGGGTGAACGAGGCTCCCGAAGAGAGGCGGGACGGACCGCCGGCTCGCATGGGGATTTGAGTCTCCAAACCGGCCGAGACGGCGAAGGTGCGGCAAAGCGGAGCACCCGAGGCGTCCAGGACGCCCGGGTGAACGAACGGTCGAGCGCCGAGGAAACCCAGCGGCCCCCGGCCACCGGGCCGCCGTCCTGGGCCGGGGAGCGG
The DNA here is from genome assembly GCF_001896795.1 of Thermomonospora sp. CIF 1. NCBI lineage: Bacteria > Bacillati > Actinomycetota > Actinomycetes > Streptosporangiales > Thermomonosporaceae > Thermomonospora > Thermomonospora sp. CIF 1. Next base: position 253,465 of record NZ_MOYN02000022.1, on the reverse strand, counting down.
CGCGACGACTTGGGACGACACGGACCGGGCACTGCAAGACCCCGCTGCCGGTGCCTGAGACCGGGTGCTCGAGACCAGGTGCTTGAAGAAGGCGCGTTGCGGCGACCGGAACGGCAGAGCACGTCAGGCGGGCGGGACTTCGGAGGCGAACGGGGTTGAAAGAGACGACCGGAAGGTTCAAGGCGGCCACGGCGGTGGAGGGCGCCGGGGCCGGCGGGCTGGAGGAGGCGCGCAAGGCGCTGGCGGCGGCCCGGGCGCGGCGGGGGGCCGAACTGGACCGCTGGCTGGCCGGGCTGCTGGAGGCCACCGGTGCCGCGCGGGAGGTCGCGCTGGTCGCGGTGGGCAGCCACAGCCGCGGAGAGCTGACCCCCGGCGGCGACCTGGACCTGGTGCTGGTGCACCGGGGACGGCCGGACATCGCCCAGATCGCCGACCGGATCTGGTACCCCGTCTGGGACCGCGGGCTGCGCCTGGACCACTCGGTGCGCACCGTCCGGGAGGCCAGGAAGGTCGCCGGCAGCGACATCAAGGCCGCCATGGGCCTGCTCGGCGCCCGCCTGCTGGCCGGCGACCAGGACCTGGCCGACCAGCTGCGCGCCGTCGTGCTGACCGACTGGCGCGCCCAGGCCCGGCGGCGGCTGGCCGAGCTGGCCGAGCTGACCCGGCGGCGCTGGGCCGACCGCGGCGAACTGGCGTTCCTGCTCGAAGGCGACCTCAAGGAGGCCAAGGGCGGGCTGCGGGACGTGTACACCATGCAGGCGGCCGCCGCCACCTGGGCGGTGCCCGGCCCCGGCGAGCGCGTGCGCGCCGCCCACGACCTGCTGCTGGACGTCCGGCACGCGCTGCACGAGACCACCGGCCGCGCCGGAGACCGGCTGCACCTGCAGGAACAGGACGCCGTGGCGCACCTGCTGGGCCTGCCCGACGGCGCCGCCCTGCTGCGCGTCATCGTCGCCGCCGCCCGCACCGTCTCCTATGCCGCCGACAACCTGTGGCGGCACGTCGACCGGTTCTGCGCCGACCGGCCCCGCGGCATCCGCGTCGCCCGCCCCGGCGGGCGGGTCGAACGGCGCCCGGTGGGCGATGGGGCCGTCGAGCACGAGGGGGAGGCCGTGCTGGCCCGCGGCGCCGACCTGACCGACCCGGTGCTGCCGCTGCGCGTGGCGGCGGCCGCCGCTCAGGCCGGGCTGCCGCTGGCGCCCGCCACCGCCGAGCAGCTGGCCGCCAAGGTCCCGCCGCTGCCGGTGCCCTGGCCCGCCGAGGCCCGCGACGCGCTGGTGTCGCTGCTGGGCGCCGGGCCCGCGGCGATCCCCGTCTGGGAGGCGCTCGACCAGGCCGGGGTGATCGTGCGGGAGCTGCCCGAATGGGAGCAGGTGCGCAACCGGCCGCAGCGCAACCCCGTCCACCGCTTCACCGTGGACCGGCACCTGGTGGAGACCGCGGCCGGGGCCGCCGCCATGACCCGTGACGTCGCCCGCCCCGACCTGCTGCTGGTCGGGGCGCTGTTGCACGACATCGGCAAGGGACGGCCCGGCGACCACTCCCGCACCGGCGCCGCGCTGGCCCGCACGATGGCCGCCCGGATGGGTTTTTGCGACACCGACGCCGATGTGCTGGAGACGGTCGTGCTGCACCACCTGCTGCTGCCCGACACCGCCACCCGGCGCGACCTGGACGACCCGGTGACCATCCAGACCGTGGCCCAGAAGGTGTCGGCCGTGCCCGGCCGGGGCCGGCAGGTGCTGGAGATCCTGGCGGCGCTGGCGGTCGCCGACGCGCAGGCCACCGGGCCGGCCGCCTGGGGCGCCTGGAAGGCCCGGCTGATCGAGGAGCTGGTGCGGCGCGTGGACGCCTGCCTGGCCGGCGGCGCGCCCCCGCGCAACGGGCTGGACCCCACCCCCGAGCAGCTGGCGCTGGCCCGCCACGACGGCGCGGCGGTGCGGATCGCCGGCTCCCGGGTCACCGTCGCGGTGCCGGACCGGCCCGGCCTGCTGTGGCGCACGGCCGGGGTGCTGGCCCTGCACCGCCTGGTGGTGCGGACCGCCCGGGTGTTCGCCTCGGCCGGCGCCGGCACCGCGGTGCTGGACTTCACCGCCGTCCCCGAATACGGCACCCCGCCCGACCCGGCCGCCCTGGAGGCCGATCTGCGCCGGATGCTCGCCGGCCGGCTGGATGTGGCGGGCCTGCTGGAACGGCGCGCCGCAGCGGTGCGCCGCCGTCCGGGAGCGCCGGTGCCGCCGCCGCGGGTCACCATCGTCGAGGACGCCTCCGACACCGCCACGGTGGTGGAGGTCCGCGCCCACGACCGGCCCGGCCTGCTGTGGCGGATCGGCCAGGCCATCGGCGCCTGCGGCCTGCAGGTCGACAAGGCCCGGGTGGACACCCTGGGCGCGGAGGCGGTGGACGTCTTCTACGTGGTGGACGCCCAGGGCCGTCCCCTGCGGGAACCGGCCGCCCTGTCGGCGCTGCGGGAGAAGGTCCTGGCCGCGCTCCGCTGACCCTGCCCGGGCGGGGCTCGGATACGGGCGGGCGCCCGTGGATTCCTCGATACCCTGAGGTTTGATTCCTTACGAGTCTTCTAGGACGGGTCGCACACGTGTTCGAGACGCTCTCCGACCGGCTGACGTCGGTCTTCTCCTCGCTGCGCAGCAAGGGCAGGCTGTCGGAAGCGGACATCAACGCCACCGCGCGCGAGATCCGCATCGCGCTGCTGGAGGCGGACGTGGCCCTGCCCGTCGTCAAGGACTTCATCGCGCACGTCAAGGAACGGGCCCTGGGGGCGGAGGTCTCCCAGGCGCTGAACCCGGCGCAGCAGGTCGTCAAGATCGTCAACGAGGAGCTGATCGAGATCCTCGGCGGCGAGACCCGCCGGTTGCGTTTCGCCAAGACCCCGCCGACGGTGATCATGCTGGCCGGCCTGCAGGGCGCCGGTAAGACCACCCTGGCCGGCAAGCTGGCCTACTGGCTCAAGGGCCAGGGCCACACCCCGCTGCTGGTCGCCGCCGACCTGCAGCGTCCCAACGCGGTCCAGCAGCTGCAGGTGATGGGGGAGCGGGCCGGGGTGCCGGTGTTCGCCCCCGAGCCGGGCAACGGCGTCGGCGACCCGGTCCAGGTGGCCCGCCGCTCGGTGGAGGAGGCCCGGCGCGCCCAGCACGATGTGGTCATCATCGACACCGCCGGCCGGCTCGGCGTGGACGCCGAGATGATGCAGCAGGCCATCGACATCCGCGACGCGGTCTCCCCCGACGAGATCCTGTTCGTGGTCGATGCGATGGTCGGCCAGGACGCGGTCAACACCGCCCAGGCGTTCATGGACGGCGTCGGCTTCGACGGGGTGGTGCTCACCAAGCTGGACGGCGACGCCCGCGGCGGCGCCGCCCTGTCGGTGCGGCACATCACCGGCCGGCCCATCATGTTCGCCTCCACCGGGGAGAAGCTGGAGGACTTCGACCTCTTCCACCCCGACCGGATGGCCGGCCGCATCCTCGACATGGGTGACATCCTCACCCTGATCGAGCAGGCCGAGCGGACCTTCGACGCCCAGCAGGCCGAGCGGATGACCGCCAAGTTCGCCTCGGGCGAGGATCTGACGCTGGAGGACTTCCTCGAGCAGATGATGATGGTCCGCAAGCTCGGGCCGATCCGGAACCTGCTGGGCATGCTGCCGGGCATGGGGCAGATGCGCGACCAGCTCGACCAGATCGACGACAAGGACCTGGACCGGGTCGCGGCCATCATCCGCTCCATGACCCCGGCCGAGCGCGCCAACCCCAAGATCATCAACGGTTCCCGCCGGGCCCGCATCGCAGCCGGCTCGGGCACCACGGTCAGCGAGGTCAACAACCTGGTCACCCGGTTCTTCGAGGCGCAGAAGATGATGCGCCAGGTGGTCGGCGGAATGGGCCTGCCGGGCATGCCCGGCGGCGGCCGCCGCAAGGCCGCCAAGGGCAAGAGCGCCAAGAAGAAGGGCAAGCAGCGCAGCGGCGACCCGCGCAAGCGCGCCGCCGCGGCCAAGGGCTCCGGCGACGCCCGCCCCGCGCCGGACGCCCTGCCCCAGGGGCTGCCCCCGGCGCTGGGCGGCGGCCTTCCCGGCGGGCTGCCGGGCGCGCTTCCCCCCGGCTTCCAGATGCCCGACCTGAACAAACTGCAGGTCCGCAAGAAGAAGAAGTGACCGCGGGCCGTCCCGCCCGGGCGGGACGAAGCCGGGCGCAACCGTTTCCATGAGGACGCGCCCGGTCGGCATGCACCGGCTGCAGCGGCCATTACCTGCGGTGACGGCTCGTTGTTGCGCGATTGCACCTCAGGGCCGTTCGTCTGGCAGAATGACAGGCTGGAAACCCGGTGGCGGCAGGCTGCCCTCTCTCGTCCTGGCGCACCGGAGTCCATCGAGCAACCGGCAGCAGCGTCCCCACCTGGTGCAGGTCCGCTCAGCCATCTGGAATCTGGAGAACACCACACCCGTGGCAGTCAAGATCAAGCTCAAGCGTCTGGGGAAGATCCGGAACCCGCAGTACCGGATCGTCGTCGCCGATGCCCGCACCAAGCGGGATGGCCGGGCCATCGAGGAGATCGGCAAGTACCACCCCAAGGAGGAGCCCTCGCTGATCGAGGTGAACTCCGAGCGGGCGCAGTACTGGCTCAGCGTGGGCGCGCAGCCGACCGAGCCGGTGCTGAAGATCCTCAAGATCACCGGCGACTGGCAGAAGTTCAAGGGCGAGCCCGGTGCCGAGGGCACGCTCAAGGTGGCCGAGCCCAAGCCCGACCGCAAGGCCCGCTACGAGGCCGCCCTCAAGGAGGCCATGAAGGAGGACGAGGCTCCCGCCACCACTCCCAAGGCCAAGAAGAAGGCCAAGCCCGAGTCCAAGGCCACCGAGTCGGGTGAGGCCGCAGAAGCCAAGAGCGAGGGCTGAGGCGTGCTCGAAGAAGCGCTCGAGCACTTGGTCCGCGGGATCGTCGAGCACCCGGACGACGTCCAGGTGCGGCCCCGCCGGATCAAGGGCGGCCGGGTCCTGGAGGTGCGGGTGCACCCCGATGACCTCGGCAAGGTCATCGGCCGCAGCGGGCGCACCGCCAAGGCCCTGCGCACCGTCATCGGCAGCCTGTCCGGCGGCCGGCATGTACGGGTGGACCTGCTGGACATCAATGAGGTCCGCTGACGTGCCGGCCCCGGCTCGCCCGGCCCCCGTCCCGCTCTGCTGACCGGATGCGAGACGATCAGGTGGTGGTCGGCCGCATCGGCCGGCCGCATGGCGTTCGCGGCGAGGTCACGGTGGATGTGCGGACCGACGATCCCGATGCCCGGTTCGCGCCCGGTGCCGTGCTCGACACCGACCCGCCGCACCTTGGGCCGCTGACGGTCGAGCGCGCCCGCTGGCACGTCGGCCGTCTGCTCCTGCGCTTCACCGGTGTCGACGACCGCACCGCCGCCGAGAAACTGCGCGGCACGTGGCTGGTCGTCGACACCGGGGACCTGCCTCCCCTGGAGGATCCCGACGAGTTCCACGACCATGAGCTGATCGGGCTGACGGCGGTGACCACCGACGGCACCCCGGTCGGAACCGTCCGCGACATCCTCCACTACGCCCAGGACCTGCTGGTGATCCGCCGCGAAACCGGCGGTGAGGCCCTGGTGCCCTTCGTCGCCGCCTTGGTCCCCGAGGTGGACGTCGCCGGCGGCCGTATCGTCATCGATCCGCCTCCCGGCCTGCTGGACGAGTCCTGACGAGCAAGCCCTCAAAACCCATGCGGATCGACATCGTCTCCATCTTTCCCGACTACTTCGCGCCCCTGGACATCTCCCTGCTGGGCAAGGCGCGCCGCCGCGGCCTCATCGAGGTGCACGTCCACGACCTGCGCCAGTGGACCCACGACCGGCACCGCACCGTCGACGACACCCCCTATGGCGGCGGCCCCGGCATGGTCATGAAACCCGACCCGTGGGGCGAGGCCCTGGACGCCATCGCCCCGGGCGGCCAAAGCGCCGACGCCGCGCCGCGGCTGATCGTGCCGACCCCGAGCGGACGGCCGTTCACCCAGGCCATGGCCGTGGAACTGGCCGCAGAGCCCTGGCTGATCTTCGCCTGCGGACGGTATGAGGGCATCGACTCGCGCGTCGTCGAGGAGGCCCGCACCCGGATGCGGGTCGATGAGGTCAGCATCGGCGACTACGTCCTGGCCGGCGGCGAGGTCGCGGTGCTGGTCATCGTCGAGGCCGTCGGCCGGCTGGTGCCGGGGGTGCTGGGCAACGCCGACTCGGTCGCCGACGACTCCTTCGCCCCCGGCTCCATGGAGAACCTGCTGGAAGGACCCGTCTACACCAAGCCCCCGGTGTGGCGGGGCCGGGCCGTCCCGGAGGTCCTGCTGTCGGGCCACCACGCGGCGATCGCCCGCTGGCGGCGCGACCAGGCGCTGCGGCGCACCGCCGCCAACCGCCCCGACCTGATCGCCGCACTGGACCCGGCCCGCTTGGACGAGCGCGACCGGCAGGTGCTCGCCGAGGCCGGATTGCCGCCGGGCGGCGAACCTGTGGCAGACTAGAGCGTCGGCGCCCCTGTGTCCGGGCTGCCTCACGACTTCCACGAAGCAAGATCCACTTGCGCGGCGCGACGCCCCCACTTTCGTTCGGGGCCTCTCGATGCCGGCTTCCGAGGACGAGGAACCGCTGTCATGCACACCCTGATCCAGGAGATCGAGAAGGCCGCGATGCGTGCCGACATCCCGGACTTCCGTCCGGGCGACACGCTGAAGGTGCACGTCCGTGTCACCGAGGGCAACCGGAGCCGGATCCAGGTCTTCCAGGGCGTGGTGATCCGGCGGCAGGGCGGCGGTGCCCGGGAGACCTTCACCGTCCGCAAGGTCAGCTACGGCGTGGGCGTGGAGCGGACCTTCCCGCTCAACAGCCCCTCGATCGAGAAGATCGAGGTCGTCACCCGCGGTGACGTCCGCCGCGCCAAGCTCTACTACCTGCGCAACCTGCGCGGCAAGGCCGCCCGCATCAAGGAGAAGCGCGAGTCTTGAGCACCGCGGCCCGCCTCCGGGCCGCTGCAGCGCCCCGGGAACCCTCAGCGGTGACCGGGGCGTTCCGTATGTGATCGGTGTCGGCTGTTTGCGGGTTCATGGCGGGCGACACGGCGATGCGCGGCCGGGCTCCCAAGGCCGCCCGCTATAGGCTCGCCCTGATGACTCACGAGGACGATCGGAGAAACGTGCGTTCCGAGGCCGAGGGCGCGGTGCCCCACAACAAGCAGGCCGTGACCCCCGGCGAGGGAGTCGCCGAAGATCGCCTGAACGGGTCCTCTCCCAGCGCGGCCGTCAACCCCTCGGAGGAAGAGACCGTGGCTCGCGGCGAGGACTTCGCAGACGGCGAGGAGCCCGAAGAGGACGGCAAGAAGGAGGCCAAGGAGGGCTCCTTCTGGAAGGAACTGCCCATCCTCATCGCGGTGGCGCTGGTGCTGGCGCTGGTCATCAAGGCGTTCGCCATCCAGGCCTTCTACATCCCCTCGGCCTCGATGGAGAACACCCTGCAGATCGGCGACCGGGTGCTGGTCAACAAGATCGTCTACCACACCCGGGACGTGCAGCGCGGCGACATCGTGGTCTTCAACGGCCTGGACTCCTGGGACCCGGAGATCGAGGTCGCCGAGCCCACCAACCCGATCGTCAAGGCCTTCCACTGGATCGGCGGCGCCTTCGGCTTCATCCCCGGTGAGAAGGACTACATCAAGCGAGTCATCGGTCTGCCCGGCGACCGGGTCAAGTGCTGCGACGCCGAGGGACGCGTCACCGTCAACGGCGTCCCCCTCGATGAGCGCTCCTACCTGTACACCGACCCGGTGACCGGGGAGCAGAACAAGCCCTCCAACGAGCCGTTCGACGTCACCGTCCAGCCCGGCAACTTGTGGGTGATGGGCGACCACCGGGAGGTCTCCTACGACTCCCGCCAGCACCGCGGCGACCCCGGCGGCGGCGCCATCCCCGAAAGCCGGGTGATCGGCCGCGCGTTCGTCGTCATCTGGCCGCTCAACCGTATCGACGTCCTGCCGATCCCCAAGACCTTCAAGCAGCCCGCCCTCAACGCCGCCGGGGCTCTCCTGCCGGCCACCCCGTTCGCCCTGGGACTGATCGGCGCCGTCCCCATCACCTGGCTCAACCGCCGCCTGCGGCTGCGTCTGGCGGAACGCGCGAGCAAGCGGTCCTGACCCGGCCCACCGGCGTGGAGGGCCACCGCTTTCCGGGCTCCGGCGTTCACGAGCCGGCATGGCGGACGGGCGGCCGCCTCCTGCGGCGGATGCCCGCGGGACGGCGCGGACTCCCTCGGCTCTGTTCGCCGACCCGGAGGTGGACGGTTTCGGCGTCGTGCTCCTTGCCGCCGGCCGCGTGACCGGGCTGCGTTCAGGTGCGGTTCGCCCGGAGCGGGCATCCGGCTGGTCCCCGGCGCCCGGGCCGTCCTGGGGTTGAGGTCCGCGCGCGGTCATCGTGGGGAAGGCTCCGCGCAAGGGGTGCTCTGGAACCGTGCCACGGGCCTCTTCGGCAGAACGTACGCTTCGAGGCATGATGAGGCGTCCGCTCCGGTTCACGCCCCGCCGCGATGCGGGACTGTACGGGCTCGAACGCGCCCTGCAGCACGCCGGGTTCAGCCCGGTGGCGGGTGTGGACGAGGCCGGGCGCGGCGCGTGCGCGGGTCCTTTGGTCGTCGCAGCGGTGATCCTGCCCTCCGGCCGGCGCGCTCTGATCGACGGGCTGACCGACTCCAAGCTGCTGACCGCGCGTCGCCGCGAGGAGCTTTACGCGCAGATCGTGGAACGGGCCGTCGCCTGGGCGACCGTGATCATCCCCAGGCACGACATCGACCGCCTCGGCCTGCACCAGTGCAACATCACCGGCATGCGCCGGGCGCTGGCCCAGCTGGAGGTCAGACCCGGCTATGTGCTCAGCGACGGCTTCCGGGTGCCCGGCCTGGACGTGCCGGGACTGGCCGTCCCCAAGGGCGACTGCGTCGCCGCCTGCGTGGCCGCGGCCTCGGTGGTCGCCAAGGTGACCCGGGACCGGCTGATGGTCGAGCTCCACGAGCGGTATCCCCAGTATGGTTTCGCCGTGCACAAGGGCTACGTCACCCGCGAGCACACGGCGGCGCTCAGCGCCCACGGCCCCTGCCCGGAACACCGCCTGTCATTCGTGAACGTGGCGAGGGTGGGGAACAATGGGGCGCGGACCGGCGTGTTCGGCCTTGCGGGGGAGGGAGCACGAGCGTGAGCGCCGAAGATCTCGAAAAATACGAAAACGAGATGGAGCTCCAGCTCTATCGCGAGTACCGGGACGTCGTCGGGCTCTTCACCTACGTGGTCGAGACCGAGCGCAGGTTCTACCTGACCAACTCGGTCGATCTCCAGGTCCACGGCACCGGCAACGGCGAGACCTTCTTCGAGGTGACCATGCAGGACGCCTGGGTCTGGGACATGTACCGCCCCGCCCGCTTCGTCAAGAACGTCCGCGTCGTCACCTTCAAGGACGTCAACATCGAGGAACTCGCCAAGAGCGACCTGGAACTCCCCGCAGGCGGCTGACCTCCTTTCTGCCGCGACGAACCACGACACCGCGCACCGCTCCCGCGAACACCCCGGCGGACGAAATCGAGGCGCCTCCCGACCACACCCGGCCGAACGCTCCACCGCAGCGGACCACCGGCACTGTGGTCGTGTCCCGTCACCGACGCTGGAGCCCGCACGGACCGAACCTTTTCCAGCACGCCGCTCCCGCAGGCCGAGAGGGGAGGCCTGCAGCCAGGGACGATGCCGTGACCTGCAACGTCATGACCTCGGGCACTGCCGAGACCCCCGTTCCATGGCCTTCCAGGACCACGTGTGGAAAGGCCTCGGTGAGGCTCTCTCAACGATTGGCGCCCCCGAGGGACGGCATCGCCCCGCCGGCCGGCGCATCAGCTCCGGTGAAGGCGGGGAAAGGCCGACGCAGGGATGTTCTGCGAAGGCCCGTGTCGTTGCTGCCTAGAGCGAAAGGCGTCCGCCTGGAGCGGCCAGGTGAGCCTTCGGCCTGGTGGGAGTCGGCGCGGCAGAGAAGCGCTCCTTTTCGTTGAAAAACCTCCTCAGTGAGGTTCTCCCAGCGATTGGTGCCGCTGAGAAGCGGTATCGGCCCGTAGGTTGGCGTGTCAGCTCTGGTGAAGGCGGGGGAAGGCTGGCGCGGGGGCGTTCTGCGAGGTCCGTGTTGTTGCTGCCGAGAGCGAAGGGCGTCCGTCTGGAGCGGCCAGGTGAGCCTTTGGCCTGGTGGGAGTCGGCGCGGCAGAGAAGCGCTCGTTTTCGTTGAAAGATCTCCTTAGTGAGGTTCTCCCAGCGATTGGTGCCGCAGAGAGGCGGTATCGGCCCGTAGGTCGGCGCACGAGCTCTGGTGAAAACAGGGAGCGGACGGCACAGGGGGCGCCCGAAGGCCCATGCCGTCGCGACCTGGGGCAGGAACGTTCACCGGGAGCGGCCGGGTGCGCCTTCGCCCTGGGTGGAAGTCGGTACAGCAGGGAAGCACGCTCCTTTTCGTCGAGGAAACCTCAAGTGGGGCAAGCGGCCGCCGGGCCGCTGCCTGGGACGGCACGGCAAGGGGCCGCTCACACGGGTGAACTGGGGAGCTTCGCCGAGCGGCGCAGGCGCCAGCCGCCAGGGGCGCGTTCGATGAACCCGGCCGCCGACAGCTGCCCCAGCCGGCTGGTCGCGGTGGCGAGATCCACACCGGCCCGGACCGCGATCTGGGCGGGGCCCGCGGCTCCGCGTGCCGGCAGCGCCTCCAGGACGGATCTGGTCACCGGGTCGAGCATGTCCCTGGGCAGTACCGGGCCGCGGGGCGGTGGCGCCAGATCGGCGCCGATCCGGCCGACTTCCTCGAGCACTTCGGCGGCCGTGGTCACGCACCGGGCCGGGGGAGTGTCGCGCAGCAGTTTGTGACAACCGACCGAGACCTTTGAGTCGACCGGGCCGGGTACCGCCATCAGGGCGCGTCCCAGATCGCGGGCGTGGACGGCGGTGTTGAGCGCCCCGCTGCGGGCGGCCGCCTCCACCACGACGGTGCCCCTGGTCAAAGCGGCGATGACGCGGTTGCGCACCAGGAAGCGGAGCCGGTGGGGGTCGGTGCCCGGCGGGGACTCGCTGACCAGCAGGCCCTTATGCAGCATCTCCACGAACAGGGCCTCGTTGCCGGCGGGGTAGAACCTGTCCAGGCCGTTGGCGAACACCGCGATCGTCTGGCCGTCGGCGGCCAGCGTTCCCCGGTGCGCCGCCGCGTCGATGCCCAGGGCCCCGCCGCTGACCACGGTCCAGCCCGCATCGGCCAGTTCGGCGCCCAGCTCGGAGGCGATCCGCACCCCATAGGGGGAGGCGGCGCGGGCTCCCACGATCGCCACCGAACGCAAGCAGGAATAACGCAGGTCCAACGGGCCGCGCAGCCACAACGCATAGGGCCTGCGGTCACCGAGGTCGTCCAAGGTCACCGGCCATTCCGGATCCCCCGGGCAGACCAGCCGGATCCCGAGCTCGGCACAGACGGCCAGGTCGGCCTCGGTATCGGCGGCTTGCAGCCGGGCCCGCCACGCCGCCAGCCGCCGCCGGCCGCCCTCTGTGATCGAAATTCCCTCCGGCGGCGGCTCCTCGCCCCGCACCACGGCCAGCGCCCTGCAGGGCCCGGCCCGGGCGACGATCCGCCCCAGCAAGATCTCACCCGGCTCCGCGATGGCGCACAGCGTGGCCCGGGCTCGTCTTTCCTCCTCAGGTACGACCATCGATGATGCCCTTTCTCAGATAGGCGACCAGCTCTGTGGCGGCTCGTCCCCGCCTCTCCCATGCGATCAGGGACGTCCGTCTTTCCTTGCGGCCTCTGCGCGACCGGCGAATCTTTGCCGAGACATGGCCTTGGGCGCCGAAGACGGGAGCCCTGACGGCGTTCGAGGACATGACATCGCAGGTCACGGCATCGTCCCTGACCGCGACGTCCCCGTCTCGACCTGCGGAGGCGGCGTGTTGAGAAGGTCCCGTGACGACGGTGCCGAACTCGCGGCCCGTGTTCTCAGGCAACGGGAGCCTTCGTGGGTGGGGCCATGCAGGTCATCGCATCACCCTTGCCTGCGAGACTCTCCTTCCGGCTCGCCGGAACGGGACGGGAAAAAGTCCACTGAGGTCTTCTCAACGAAATGAGGCGGAGGACCGCACCGTGCCGCCTCCCACCGGAGCGAAGGCACGCCCTGCCGCTCCCGGCAGACGCCCTTCGGCTCCGACGCCGTGGGCTTTGGCGGATCGCCCCTGCGCCGTCTTTTTCCTGCTTTCACCGGTGCTCGTGCCCCGGCCTGCGGGCCGATGCCGCTTCTCAGCGGCACCGGTCGTTGAGAGAACCTCACCGCTCCGTGCGCCTTTGACTGCCGCCCGCCTATGTCCCGCTGGTGTTTCGAAGCGGTTTCCCAGAAACCGGGCGGGGGAGCGGATCTGCGCACTGCGGGCGGCGGCGGGCGGGTCCTTGTTCAGCACCGTCTTCCCGTCCAGAGGGCGAAGGCGCTGCTCAGGTCGTCCGCGGAAGGAGTGTCGCGGCCGGCGAGGTCGGCGCATGTCCAGGCGGTGCGCAGCACGCGGTCCAGGCCCCGGGCGCTGAGCTCGCCGGTCTGCAGGGCGCGATCCAGGCAGGACATGGCCTCGGCGGAGGGCAGGAAGCGGCGCCGCAGTTGCGGGCCGGGGATCTCGGCGTTGGTCCGCCAGGGGGTGCCGGCGAGGCGTTTTGCGGCCCGCTCCCGGGCCTGCAGGACGCGTTCGGCCACCACTTCGCTGCGTTCGGCCGTCTGCAGGTCATAGCGCAGCTCGGCACGGGTGGCCGGGTGCAGTTCCAGCTTGAGGTCGATGCGGTCCAGCAGAGGGCCGGAGATGCGCGCCAGGTACTTGTGGCGGACCGCCGGTGTGCAGGTGCAGTCGACCGACTTGGCCGCCGCGCACGGGCAGGGGTTGGCGGCCAGCACCAGGGTGAACCGGGCGGGGAAGCGGGTGGCGGCCCCGGCACGGGCGATCATGACCTCGCCCTCCTCCAGCGGCTGGCGGAGGGCGTCCAGCACACCGGCGTTGAACTCGGGGGCCTCGTCCAGGAACAAGATCCCATGGTGGGCCAGGGACGCCGCGCCCGGCTGCAGCAGCCGTCCCTGCCCGCTGCCGACCATGGCCGCGCGGGTGGCGGTGTGATGCGGGGCGCAAAAGGGCGGGCGGGAGATCAGCGGCTTCCCCGGAGGAAGGGTTCCGGCCACCGAGTGGATGGCGGTGACCTCCAGCGCGGCCTCCCTATCCAGCGGCGGCAGCAGGGTGGGCAGGCGTTCGGCGAGCATGGTCTTGCCGCAGCCGGGCGGCCCGTAGAAGAACAGGTGGTGACCGCCCGCCGCGCTGATCTCCAGCGCCCGCCGGGCCTCCGCCTGCCCGCGCACGTCGGTCAGGTCCAGGTCCCCGCGCAGGTCCCGGGAACGGATGGCCGCGCCCTCGGAGACGGGGGTGAGCCGGGCGGTCTCGGCGTCCTCCGGCTCCGGCGGCGGCGCCTGCCCGCGCAGGCGGCACAGCAGCCCGTGCAGGGAGGACGCGGCGATCACCTCGACGTCGGGCACCAGCTCCGCCTCGGCGACGTTGGACCGCGGGACCACGACCGTGCGGTAGCCGGCGTTGGCCGCGGCGAGCACCGCGGGAAGCACTCCCGGGACGGCCCGGACCCGCCCGTCCAGGCCCAGCTCCCCCAAGATCACCATCTTTGTGCAGGCCCTGGGGTCGAACGTCTCCGCAGCGGCCAGCAGCGACACCGCGATGGCCAGATCGAACGCCGAGCCCTTCTTGGGCAGGCTGGCGGGGAAGAGGCTGATCGTCACATGCCGGTTGGGCCATGACTCACCGGAGTTGAAGATCGCGGCACGGACCCGGTCCCGCGCCTCGTTCAGCGCCGCGTCCGGAAGCCCGACCAGGTGCAGGCCGGGCACTCCACTGGTGATCGACGCCTCGACGTCGACGACGAAGCCCTCGACGCCGACCAGCGCCACCGATCGGGTCTTGGCCAGGGCCATGTCAGCACACCCCCCGCAGGTGCTCCAGCTCGAACCCGGTGCGCTCACCTCGGGCGGCGACGACCAGACCGATGACATCGATGCGAACGGTGGCCGCCGGTATGCCGTACTGGGCCGCCCAGCGGCCGGCCAGCCGCCTCAACCGGGCGGCCTTCGCCTGTGTGATCGCCTCAATGGGCGTCCCGAACGAGGCGTCGGTGCGGGTCTTCACCTCGCACACCACATGGCGGCTGCCGTCATAGGCGACGATGTCCAGCTCGCCTTCGCGGCAGCGCCAGTTGCGGCTGACGATCGTCCAGCCGAGCCGTTCGGACAGATAACGGGCCGCGGCGTCTTCACCGCGCCGCCCCAAAGCCCGCTTGCTCATCGTTTTCATCGGCCATCACCTCCGCCCCTGACACTTCCGCACCTGAACGGCCACCGGCAGACGAACGCGATTCTGTGGAAAACCGTCACCTCGTGACTGCCGCGGAGATGAAGTGGCCGCCGCGAAGACGAACCTGCTCCAGAACACGAACACCATCGAGACCGAACAGGAACGAAAAGCTCGCTGCGGAGGCTCCGAGCCGATGTCTAAGCACAGGCATTGAGGTTTCTCAACGAAATGAAGTGGGGATCGCGCCCATCAGGGCGGAGGTGCACCTGGCCTCTTCTGGCGGGCTCCCCCTGCCTGGTGGCGACGGCGTGAGCATTCACGTATCACCCCTGTGGCGCCCTTCCCTTGCCTTCACCAGCGAACTTTTCCAGCACATGGCCTTAGGAGCTGGGACGAGAGCCCGATGATGTTCGGCACTGGGACGTGCTGGGTCACGGCATCGCTCCTGACTGCGATGCCCTCGTCTCGATCTGCGGAGACGACGTGTGGTTCACCGGAAAAGGGCAAGGCGGCAGAATAGGCGCAGGTGTTCTTTTCGGCTTGTCCCACCTAAGGACGTTCAAGGAGATAGGGACGCTGTTGTGGGTGAGCATGACAGGTCACCGGCGGGCGATGCAGACCTTCGAGATCGTCGTCCGGCGGTGCTGAAGACGCGGGCGCCGGTGCGGCCCACCCCGCTGGGAAGGCGTTCACACCTCCCGGGGAGCGGGCGACCAGCGTCTCGGTGATCGCGTTCACCCGGGAAGGCCTGATGGTGGTCGCAGACCTGGAACGGGGCCTGGACCTGCCCGGCGGCCACACTCGACTTCACGAACGCTCCGGAGAGGAGACGGCCCGCCGCGAGGCATGGGAGGAAACCCGCATCATCGATGACCTCGTATCCATCGAGGTCATCGAGTCCGACTACCTCGGCGCCGACGACCTGACCTACATGGTCATCTACGCCGCCCGCGTCCGCCGCCCTGGACGTCGGGCGACGACGAATCACGCGGCCGGCTGCTGCTGAGACCGGAGGAGTTCCTCGCCCGCTACACCGCCGGCGACCGGAGCCTCATGACCCACCTGGTGACGACCGCCCAGGCGCACATCGCCCGAACGCCTACCGGGTGAAAACGGCAAGCACAAGAGAACCGCCGCAGGGAGCGGACCAGACCGTCGATGCCTCCTGGGCACCCGGACCCATGCCTACCACGCCGAGGAACCGTCGCATCTCGATGAGCGCGGCCGGACTGGGGCCTTCTCAACGAAAGTCACCGCCGGGCGTTACCTGGGGGCCAGCGCGACCTGGACGATGACGCCGATCCGGCCCGGGGTCCGAGGTGACATGTCGCAGAGTCTGCCGGCGCTGCTTGCGGCGGGCGGAAGCAAGATCGGCAGGAGGTGGGTACGGGCGGGGATGTCGGCATGGCACGGTGAGAAACCGGTGCAAGGCCTCTGGGCGCCGGGATGTTCTTGTGGCGAAAACCGTCCTGTCAGGGGATTTGCGGCTGTCAGGACCCGGCTCCGCCGCAGCCTCCGGCCCTGTGGGCACCGCTTGCGTTCTATTTCGCCGAGAAAGCCTCAATGCGTGGCCGTGGGCTCTTGGAGCAGGAGCCTCGATGGCGTTCAGGGCTGTCTCCTCCGAGGCCATCACGCTGCTCTCGGCCACAAGGTCCCTGCGGGGCGTCCTGCTGAAGCGATGTGGGGAAAGGGCTTACCGGTGCGTTGATTCGTTTCCGCTGCGGCCTCTCATGAGAGGCGAGGGCAGAGCTTCGGTTGTCCATGAAGACCTCGCTGTTGAGCCTTTGATCCTGCCGCGTGGTAAGTGGGCTGAGAAAACTCATGGAGCGTCTGGGGAATTCGTGGGACGGGATAGAAACGGTGTGGAGCTGAAGAGAACCCTCGTTTGAGGAGAACCGGGGGCGGGGGCAGGGGACCAGTAAGGAAGGAGCCGTACGCCTCGGTGAAGCAGTGACAGGGGATCGAGGTACTGCGAGCCGTGGCGCAGGCCCCAATGGAGACAGTGCCGGAGGCCGCAGTGGCCGGGCAGGTCCTGGAGGACGCCCAGCACGGCCCCGGCCGGCACCTGCCGGCCGGCCCGGACGGAGGGGACGACGGGCAGGTAGGTCGTCCGCAGGTGGCCGTGCGTGATGGCGACCACCCCGTACCCGGCGATACGGCCCGCGAAGGAGACCCGGCCCGCGCCGGCCGCATGGACGGGCTGGCCGGGCCTGGCGAGCAGATCGACCCCGCGATGGCCGGGCCCCCAGGGAACGGCGGGAGGGCTGAAACCGCGGAGCACCGTGGGGACGGGGCGCAGCGGCCACTGCCAAGAGCCGGATGAGGCGGGGGAGAGGAGAGTCAGGGAGCAGGCGAGGACGAGCGCCATGACGGTCATGGGCACGATGCTCCGGGTGCGGCCCGGCGGGGGCCATGGGCCGCACGAATTGTGGATAACCGTTGAACGCTTTGCAGAGCGCCGATTCCCCGAGGCGAGCGGACATCCCATAGACTTGAGGCACGGTCGCATGGGGGAGCCTCTCCCAGGCGGCCGAATTCACGCGCTCCCTGCCACCGGCTCCCGCTCGTCCGGGATCAAGGGTGGGACACAGTCTTCTCGGTCCGTCACGACGCTGACGGCGGGGTGTGTTCGAGCGCTGGCAGGCAACCGAGAGAGGGCCCGACGCGAAGGGCCGGACAGGAGTACACGGGATGTCACCCGTCGTCACCATGCGGCAGCTGCTGGAGAGCGGCGTTCACTTCGGCCACCAGACCCGGCGCTGGAACCCGAAGATGAAGCGCTTCATCTTCACCGAGCGCAACGGCATCTACATCATCGACCTCCAGCAGTCGCTGTCCTACATCGACCGCGCCTACGAGTTCATCAAGGAGACCGTCGCGCACGGCGGCACCATCCTGTTCGTGGGCACCAAGAAGCAGGCCCAGGAGGCCATCGCCGAGCAGGCGCAGCGGGTCGGGATGCCGTACGTCAACCAGCGCTGGCTGGGCGGCATGCTCACCAACTTCTCCACCGTCCACAAGCGGCTCACCCGGCTCAAGGAGCTGGAGGAGATCAACTACGACGACGTCGCCGGCTCCGGCATGACCAAGAAGGAGCTGCTGGGCCTCAAGCGCGAGAAGGACAAGCTCGCGCGCACGCTCGGTGGCATCCGCGACATGAACAAGGTCCCCAGCGCCATCTGGATCGTTGACACCAAGAAGGAGCACATCGCCGTCAACGAGGCCAAGAAGCTGGGCATCCCCGTGGTGGCGATCCTGGACACCAACTGCGACCCCGATGAGGTCGACTACCCGATCCCCGGCAACGACGACGCCATCCGCAGCGTCAGCCTGCTGACCCGGGTGGTCGCCGACGCGGTCGCCGACGGCCTGCTCGCCCGCGCCGGCGCCGCCACCGGCGAGTCCGACAAGCCCGCCGAGGCCGCCGCGAGCGCCGAGCCGCTGGCCGAGTGGGAGCGCGAGCTCCTGGAGGGCGGCAAGGAGAAGAAGGAGCAGAGCGCCGAGGCCGCTCCGCAGGCCGAGGGGTCCTCCGACAACGCCTGATCCGAGATCTTCGGCGGGCCCGCCGTGGCAGGGTCCGCCCGAGATCGGCCGGGTCCCACGAACTGACGAGAGAGATCTGAAGCGATGGCGAACTTCACCGCCGCCGATGTCAAGCGGCTCCGTGAGCTGACCGGCTCCGGCATGATGGACTGTAAGAACGCCCTCACCGAGGCCGAGGGCGACTTCGACAAGGCCGTCGAGCTCCTGCGCCTGAAGGGCGCCAAGGACGTCGGCAAGCGCGCCGAGCGCACCGCCGCCAACGGCCTGGTCGCCGAGTACTTCCAGGGCTCGGGCGACGGGGCGATCCTGGAGCTGAACTGCGAGACCGACTTCGTCGCCAAGAACGCCGGCTTCATCGAGCTGGCCGACCGGATCGTCAAGTTCGCCGCCGAGTCGGATGCCCCGGACGTGCCGACGCTGCTCGGCATGGAGATCGAGCCGGGCAAGACCGTCCAGGCGCTGATCGAGGAGAACAGCGCCAAGATCGGCGAGAAGCTGGAGCTGCGCCGCTTCGCCCACTTCAAGGGCGCCTACGTCACCAGCTACCTGCACAAGTCCGACCCGTCGCTGCCGCCGACCACCGGTGTGCTGGTCGAGCTGGACACCGAGAACGCCCAGGTCGGCAAGGACATCGCCCAGCAGATCGCGGCGATGGCGCCCAAGTACCTGACCCGCGACGAGGTGCCCGCCGAGGTGATCGAGAAGGAGCGGGCGCTGGCCGAGCAGATCACCCGCGAAGAGGGCAAGCCGGAGAAGGCCATCCCCAAGATCGTCGAGGGCCGGGTCAACGCCTACTTCAAGGACTTCGTCCTGGTCGAGCAGGCCTTCGTCAAGGACAACAAGAAGACCATCGCCAAGGTCCTGGATGAGGCCGGGGTGAAGGTCGTGCGCTTCGCCCGCTTCCGGGTGGGCCAGGCTTAACCGCCCTGCTCGGAGGTATTTTCCGAGGCAGGGAAAGCGAACACGCCAGTGACGATACGACGAGGAGGCCGCCGCCGTGGAGGACAAACCGACCGCTGACACGACGGCGGCCCCGTCGTCGCCGCTCATCCCGCGTCCCGACCCCGTCGCCCGCGCCGCGGTGCCCGCCAGGCCCGCCGCGCAGCCCGGGCTGCCCCGGGGAGGGTGGAAGCGGGTGCTGCTGAAGGTGTCCGGCGAGGCGTTCGCCGGCGCCGAGCCGCTGGGCATCGACCCGGCGGTGGTGCAGCACATCGCCAAGGCCATCGCCGAGGCGGTGAGCGAGGGGACCCAGGTCGCGGTGGTCTGCGGGGGCGGCAACATGTTCCGCGGCGCCCAGCTGGCCGAGCGCGGCATGGACCGCGGCCGTTCCGACTACATGGGCATGCTGGGCACGGTCATCAACTGCCTGGCACTGCAGGACTTCTGCGAGAAACTCGGCCTCGACACCCGGGTCCAGACCGCCATCACGATGGGCCAGGTCGCCGAGCCCTACATCCCCCGCCGCGCCATCCGGCACCTGGAGAAGGGCCGGGTCGTGATCTTCGGGGCGGGGCTGGGTCAGCCGTTCTTCTCCACCGACACCTGCGCGGCGCAGCGCGCCCTGGAGATCGGCGCCCAGGCGGTGCTCAAGGGGACTCAGGTCGACGGCGTCTACGACGCCGATCCCCGGAAGAACCCGGACGCGGTCAAGTTCGACCGTTTGGACTACGGTGAAGTCCTACAGCGTGGGCTGAAGGTCATGGACGCCACGGCCATCAGCCTGTGCATGGACAACAACCTGCCCATCGTGGTCTTCGACCTGATGGGGCAGGGCAATATCATCCGGGCCGTCCGGGGCGAGAAGATCGGCACACTGGTCAGCCCGGCGGACGGCTGACCCGCTGCGCCGGGCGGTCGGTAGCAGGCAGGACTAGGTGACGGGAGCCCGAAGTGATCGAGGAGATCCTCTTCGAAGCCGAAGAGAAGATGGAAAAGGCGGTCGCGGTCGCCAAGGAGGACTTCGCGGGCATTCGCACCGGCCGGGTCACCCCGGCCATGTTCAGCAAGATCACCGCTGACTACTACGGCACCCCGACGCCGATCAACCAGCTGGCCTCCTTCACCCTGCCCGAGCCGCGCATGGTGATCGTGCAGGTGTTCGACAAGTCCTCCCTGCCCGCGGTGGAGAAGGCGATCCGGGAGAGCGACCTTGGGGTGAACCCCACCAACGACGGCAACGTCATCCGCGTGGTCTTCCCCGAGCTGTCGGAGGAGCGCCGCCGCGAGTACGTCAAGATCGCCGGCAACAAGGCCGAGGAGAGCCGGATCTCCATCCGCAACATCCGCCGCCGCGCCAAGGACTCCCTGGACAAGCTGGCCAAGGAGGGCGAGGCGGGCGAGGACGAGGTCCGCCGCGCCGAAAAGGAGCTCGACGACGCGACGCACAAGTACGTCGCCAAGATCGACGAGCTTCTGGAGCACAAGAAGGCCGAGCTGCTCGAGGTTTGATGGAAGCCGCACACGGCCGGGAGACGGCGCCGCCCCCGGCCGACCCCCCCACCTCCTCCGGCCGTGCAGGCCGCAACCTGCCCGTCGCCGTCGCCGTCGGCGCCGGGCTGGGCGCCCTGGTCCTGGTGTCGCTGTACACCATCAAGGAGATCTTCCTGGGCGTCATGACGTTCTTCCTCGCCTACGGGGTGAGGGAGCTGTCCCAGGCGTTCCGCGCCCAGGGCATCCGCCTGCCGCAGGTGCCGAGCATGGCGGCCGTGGTGGCGGCCCTGGTCGCCGCCTATGTCGCCGGCATGTTCGGGCTGCTGGCCGCGGTGGCGCTCGCCGTGCCGGCGCTGCTGGTGTGGCGCATGTTCATCGGCACCCGCGGCTATGTGCGGGACTCCACGGCGGGGCTGTTCATCGTCGCCTATGTGGCGCTCATGGGCGGCATCGTCTCCTTGATGCTGTCGGCCGACGACGGCGCCCAGCGCATCGTCATCTTCATCGCCGTCACCGTCTCCAGCGACATCGGCGGCTACTTCGCCGGAGCCTTCCTGGGACGGCACAAGATGGCCCCCGTCATCAGCCCCAAGAAGACCTGGGAGGGCTTCGCCGGCTCGGCGCTGGCCTGCATGCTGGTCGGCGCCGGGCTGGTGCCCTGGCTGCTGGACGGCGGCCGCCTGTGGCAGGGCGCGCTGCTGGGGGCGGCCGTGGTGTGCGCGGCCACGGCCGGCGACCTGGTGGAGTCGGTCATCAAGCGGGACCTGGGCATCAAGGACCTGGGCACCCTGCTGCCCGGCCACGGCGGGGTGATGGACCGCCTGGACTCCCTGATCGTCGCGGCCCCGGTCGTCTGGCTGCTGCTGGAGCTGTTCGTCCGGACGACCTGACCGCTCACTGCCGGCACAAGCCGGTGCCCGGGACGTTCCGCCGTCCCGGGCACCGGCTTTGCGCTTTCCGTTCTCACGGCCCTTCCGCGGGCATGGCGCCCCGGAGCGGAGGGGGCGCTTTCAGGACACCACCCAGCTGCGGCCCTGGTCGCGCAGGCGGCGGATCAGGGCGTTGGAGCCTTCCGCCTTGGCGTACTGGTACTCCTCGTCGCTGATGGGGACCAGCCACAGCCAGCGCACCGGGTCGCCGCTGAACGTGAAGCCGCTCAGGTCGGGAGCGGGCGGGCCGGGCAGCCGGCTCGGATCGTCCAGCAGCAGCACCCCCGTCCAGGGGGCCTTGTCGGAGCCCGGCGGGTTCAGCGGGAACGTCTTGGGCTCGTGGTACCACTTGACCACGTCACCGGGGGCGAACCAGGTCACCGAGCGCCAGGGGTACTGGGCCAGCCAGGGGAAGATACTGCCCGCCCGCTGGCTGGGCAGCGTGGTCGCCACGGCCAGCTCGATCCGCGCGTACCTGGAGACGTCGTCCTCATACAGCTCCACGGTGGGCATCCGCTGGCAGCTCATGCCGAGCGTGCTGAGCACGCTGAAGTCCCGTCCCGGACGGGCGGGCCGCTCCGACACGCTCACCACCGGCGCGGTGGGACGCCCGCCCTGCTGGGCGGCGCCCGGTCCGCGGAACTGGCGGCCGACGTCGTGCCAGTAGTGGCCGCCGGGGCCGAGCCGGTTGAGCAGATGCCCCAGGACCGACTGCTGGAACTGCGCCCAAGTGCCCTCGCTGCGGCACCACTTCCAGAAGGCGCGGGACTGCTCGATGCGGGTGGAGAACTCCTCCAGCTCCTGTTCCAGGGGGAACGCGAAGGGGCTTTGGGCGTTGACGTCCCGGGTGTAGCCGGGGATGCCCCGGTTCATGTCCGACCAGGCGGGGATGACGCACAGCGGCTCGCCCGCCTCCAGCACGGCGGCCCCGTCGCCTTCTTCGAACCAGACCACCTCCAGCGACTTGGGGTCCAGCGGCGGGCGGCCCTCGGGGTGCCGGGTGCGGCCGGCGGGCATCATCGGGGTCAGCCCCGCGTTCAGCCGGGCCAGATCCAGCCCTGCCGCCGCCGGCCGGTGGTTGGCGATCCACGTCGCGCCGATCACGGTGTCGGCGGCGTCGCGCAGATACGCCTCGGTGGTGACGCCGTCGCTTTCCACGGTGAGCCGCCGGCTGCCGTACGGGCTGGTATCGGACAGCAGCACCTGCACCGCCGACCCCCGCCGCCGGGAGGCGCCGGATGCGGCAGAGCCGGCATTTCCCCGGAAACGGGATCCACCCCGTGCAGAACCCGATCCCCTGCGCAAAACCGCCATGATCAGACTTTAACGGCCGCCACGGTCGCGCGCACGGCGAAGGCACGGGTCCGGGTTTGCGACACTGGAGGAACCATGTCTTCCACCACTCAGCCGGCTTCCGCCGAAACCGCCGCCCCTTCCGCGGGCCGGCCCGCTCCCGCGGAACCCGGCAAGCTCACCTTCGTGGCGCCGCGCCGCGCCAAGCCGCCGCGCCACCTGGCCGACCTGGCCCCCGCCGAACGCCGCGCGGCAGTGGCCGAGCTCGGCGAAAAGCCGTTCCGCGCCCAGCAGCTGTCGCGGCACTACTTCACCCGGCTGGTCGACGACCCGGCGCAGATGACCGACCTGCCGGCCGCCGTCCGCGAGCATCTGGCCGCCGAGCTGCTGCCCACGCTGCTGACCGAGGTGCGCGCGCTGGACTGCGACGGGGGCGCCACCCGCAAGACGCTGTGGCGGGCCTTCGACGGCACGCTGATCGAGTCGGTCCTGATGCGCTACCCCGACCGCATCACCATGTGCGTCTCCTCACAGGCCGGGTGCGGCATGAACTGCCCGTTCTGCGCCACCGGGCAGGCGGGGCTGACCCGCAACCTGTCCACCGGGGAGATCGTCGAGCAGGTGGTGGCCGGGGCCCGGGCGCTGGCCCGGGGGAAGATCGCCGGCGGCCCCGGGCGGATCTCCAACATCGTGTTCATGGGGATGGGCGAGCCGCTGGCCAACTACAAGGCCGTGCTGGGCGCGATCCGCCGGATCACCGACCCGGCCCCCGACGGCCTGGGCATCTCCCAGCGGTCGGTCACCGTCTCCACCGTCGGGCTGGTCCCGGCCATCGCCAGGCTCGCCGACGAGGGTCTGTCGGTGCGGCTGGCGGTGTCCCTGCACGCCCCCGACGACGAGCTGCGCGATGAGCTGGTGCCGGTCAACACCCGCTGGAAGGTGCGCGAGGTGCTGGATGCGGCCTGGGCGTACGCCGACCGCACCGGGCGCCGGGTGTCGATCGAGTACGCCCTGATCAGAGACGTCAACGACCAGGCCTGGCGGGCGGATCTTCTCGGCAGGCTCTTGAAAGGTCATCTGGTTCACGTCAATCTGATCCCGTTGAACCCGACACCGGGCTCGAAGTGGACCGCATCCCGGCCGCGGGACGAACGGGAGTTCGTGGCCAGGCTGCAGGCCCATGGCGTCCCGGTGACCGTGCGAGACACGCGGGGAAGGGAGATCGACGGCGCCTGCGGGCAGCTGGCCGCCGCCACGGACTAAGGGGTGCTGGATGCCGCGCTTCCCGGTGGTGCTGCGGGGATACGACTGTGCGCAGGTGGACGCCCTGACCGCGCGCATCGAGGACGCGCTGCGCCACGGCGTGGGCTTTTTGACCGCCGACGATGTGCTGCGCAGCCGGTTCGCGGTGGTGCTGCGCGGCTATGACCAAAGCGCCGTGGACGAGTACCTGTACGCCTGCGTCCGTGAGCTGCAGGCCCGCGGCCGCACGCGAACCGTGCCGCAGCCGGCGCGGCGTCCGGAACGGCCCAAGGTCACCGAGCCGCCGCAGCGGCCGGAGCGGTCGCAGCAGCCGGGGCCCGCCCGGCCCGCCGAGCCCTTGAGCCGGTTGGAGCGGCTGAGGAGCCGGCGCCGACGGGACGGCGGGGAGGAACGCAAAGCGGAACTCGCCCCTCCCGCAGAGCGGCCGCCGGCGCCGCATCCGAGGGTCCCGCGCCGCCTGGAGAAACTGCACGGGCAGGGTCGGCGCGCCGAGACCGCCCGGCCCGCGGCACGTGTGGCGCCCGCCGAGCCCGCGGTGCGGCCGGACCCTCCCCGGCGGCCGCGCAGGAGCCCGGAGCGGCTGGTCGGCTGGATCCAGCGCGTCCGTTTCTCCGGCGCGCAGGCCTACCCCGGGTACGACAGCCGGCAGGTGGACGCGTTCCTCGGCCGGGTCGTCGCCGGGCTGCGCGGCACCGCCCCGCCCGTCACCGCCGCCGAGACGCGGGCCGTGGTGTTCGGGACGGTCGAGCCCGGATACGGCTACAACCAGTACGAGGTCGATCGCTTCCTGGCCGATCTTGCCGAGGCGCTGGAGTCCGTTCCCGCCTCGTGACCGGTCCCGGTGGCCGGCGGCCGCGGAAGTGGAGAACGAAGCGGGAAGGTGAGGGCGGTTTGCCGCCCATGCGCTGGGCTGGGAAGTTACGGTCCTCTCACCTTCACCCCAGGGTTTTCCACAATTCTTAAAGGGTCTGGTCAACGCGTCCCGGCCGGGGGACGCTACAGAACATGGACTGGATCGTCACTGAGCGTAAAAAGCTCCACTCCCTGTTCGGTGTCTTCCTGGCCCCCGAGGTCAGCGCGGCGATCGTGCCGCTGGCCCGGCCCGCGCTCCGGCTCGGCGGCGAGGGCACGGCCGTGCGGCTCGGCGGACGGCCCCTGCTGCCCCCCGAGGCCTCCTGGCCCCGCTGGGCGGGCCGCCCCCTGGACTTCCTGGCCGTGGTCGACTTCACCGAACTGGCCGCCATCCTCCGGGACCCGCACATCCCAGATCACGGACGAGCCGCCTTCTACTACGCCGGCCGCGTCCCGCGCCCATGGGGGGACCGCCGTGAGGAACGAGACGGCTGGCGGGTCTTCACCGGGGAACTGGTCGAGGCCGAACCGCCCCCCGGCGTCGAGACCTTCCCCACCTGCATGCTCGGCGCCGCGCCGTTCCTGTCCCTGCCCGCCCCCCAGGAGGCCGTCGTGCAGCGGGTGGAGGCCGTCTACGACGGCATCTTGCCGATCTACGAGCAGTTGTACGCCGCTTGGCTGCAGCACTTGTGGCCGGACGATCCCGTCCATCAGATCGGCGGCTGGCCGGTCATCGTCCAGCGCCCGGTCGGCCCGGACGCCCAGCACGCCTTCTGCGGTCGCGACCCCGACCTTTCGGCGCCCTCGGATCGGGAGGAGGGCGCCGACGAGTGGTACCCGCTGCTGCAGCTCGACTCCGATGAGCGGGTCGGCTGGCACTGGGGCGACCCCGGCCGCGTCTACTTCTGCAGCCGTGGGTCGGCCCCTCTGGAAGAGTCATGGCTGATCCTTCAGGCGCGCTGAACGGCACTTCCCCGCACGAAGATCCCGCAGGAAAGGCGCGTGGATGCCGGCGGAGGACGGCCGGGCCATGCCGTGGGCACCGGAGGCGCGCCCGGCCGGGGGCCTCGCCGGAAACGGCCATGGCCGATGCCGCCGGGTGAGACGGTCACCTGGGCCGGCGGGTCAGGAAGAAAAGGACCGCTGTGAGCGCGGTGTTCCACAAGATCAGGTGGAGGGCGAGGCCCGGGAACGCCTGGACGAAGGCCGAAGGGCCGTCATGGGCGGCGCGCAGCCAGCCGGTCATCGGCACGGACAGCGGGGCGAGCGGCCCGAGACTGAGGAGCAGGGCGGTGGTGACGCCGCAGAGCAGCGCCGGCAGGGCGTAACCGGGAGAGGGGATGATCGCCCGCTGGGTGAGGGCGCCCAGCGCCGTTCCGGAGAAGGCGACCAAAGCGGTCAGTCCCACGCCGGCCAGCATGGGGGTCGGGGGGACGCCGACGGACAGGCATTGCAGCAGCGGGGCCGCCAGCAGGAGGAGACCGAGGCACAAGGCGACCGTATAGGCCGCGAGCAGGCCCGCCGCGGCGGAGAGGACCGGGTGCCCGGCTGCGGTGATCGAAAGAGCGCGTTGCTCGTCCGGCTGGGTGTCCAGCAGGGAACGGGCCACCCAGGCGCCGATCAGGAAGGTGAGCACGGCCGCATCGCCCAGGGAGCCGGTGGCGGCGTCCACGTGCCGGGGGTCGTTGGACCACTCTTTCAAGACGAGGACGACGATCAGCAGGACCGGGATCAGCGGCTGCATGAAGCGCAGTGAGCGCAGGTAGCCGGCGAGCTGGAAACGAGCCAGTGCGATGAGCGCAGGACCCCGGCGGCGCCGAGCCGGGACGTCGGAGGGGGTCATCCGGTGTTCTCTCCGGAGCCGAAGGGGCGCGGGCCGGCGGGTTGCCGGAGGTGGACGGGGTGACCGCGGGCGCGCAGTTCCGCGGCGAGGGCTTCGGCCTCACCGGCCGCCACGGCCACCTCCAGGACGGCCATGGCGCCGGAAGGCGCGGCCGTCTCCACGGAGACGGCGGTGCCGCCGGCGACGTGGACGCGGTGCAGGGCGGGCAGGTGCTCCAGGCAGCGCTGATGATCACTGACCACGACGGTGGAGCCCGCGCGGGCGAGTTCGCCCAGCAGCGGAGGCAGGGCGCTTCGCGTGGCCGGATCCAGCCCGGCGAACGGCTCGTCCAGGACGAGCAGACCGGGATGGGCGGTCAGCGCCTGGACCAGCCCGACCTTCTGCGCGCTGCCCTTGGAGAGATCGGGGAGACGGACCTGCAGCAGCCGGCCGAGGCCGAGCCGGTCCGCCCAGGCCCGCCAGGCGGTGGCGGGCAGACCGCGGACGGCGGCCATGTGGTCGAGGTAGTCGCCCGCGGTGAACGGCTGGTCGGCGGGGAAGCGCTCGGGGGCGTAGCCGATACGGGCGGGGCGTCCGGTGATGTCGCCGCGGCAGGGCGCGCGCAGCCCCGCCAGCAGGCGCAGCAAGGTGGACTTGCCCGCGCCGTTGCGCCCGGTGACCTCGGTGACCTGGCCGGGGGTGAGGGTGAGCGAGACGTCCTTGAGCACCCAGGGCGCTCTTCGGCGATAGCGGAAGGCGACGTGTTCGAGCCGCATAGGCTACGCACGTTAATGATCAAGTGGTAAGGCCGACGTTAGCTCGGGGGACGGTGAGATGCCGCGCAGCAGCGACTCGGGTGCCGGCTGTGTCTTCTGCCAGATCATGGCGGGGGAGCGCCCGGCGCATCTGGTGATGGAGACGGCCGAGGCGGTGGCGTTCCTGGACGCGCGGCCGTTGTTCAAAGGGCACACGCTGCTCGTCCCCAGGGAGCATCACCGGACGCTGCCGGATCTGCCGCCGGAACTGGTCGGCCCGCTGTTCGCGCACGCCAGGCGCCTGGCGGCGGCGATGGAGACGGGGCTGGGCGCGGCCGGGTCGTTCGTGGCGCTCAACAACCGGATCAGCCAGAGCGTCCCGCACCTGCACATCCACGTGGTGCCCCGCAACCCCAAGGACGGGCTGCGAGGTTTCTTCTGGCCGCGCACCAAGTACGCCTCCGGGGAGGAAGCGGCCGAGTACGCCTCCCGGCTGCGGAAGGCCCTGCAGGACCTGAACCGGGCATAGCCCCGGCCGGGCCGCCGGAGGGGTCAGCGGGTGCCCCACGAGTAGGTCTGCTTGCGGAGCTTGAGGTAGATGAAGCTCTCGGTGCTCAGCACGCCGGGGACGGCGCGGATGCGGCTCAGCAGTTCCAGCAGCTGCTCGTCGTTCTCGCACACCAGCTCCACCAGGATGTCGTAGGAGCCGGCGGTGATCACCACGTAGTCGATCTCCTCGATGGCGGCCAGCTCGTCGGCGACCTTCTCCATGTCGCCTTCGCACTTGATACCGATCATCATCTGCCGGGAGAACCCCAGCATCAGCGGGTCGGTGACGGCGACGATCTGCATGACGCCGGTGTCGAGCAGTTTTTGCACCCGCTGCCGGACGGCCGCCTCCGACAGCCCGACGGCCTTGCCGATGGCGGCGTAGGAGCGGCGGCCGTCCGCTTGGAGCTGCTCGATGATCCGCTTGGAGATCTCATCCAGGTGCACTCCCCGGGACCCGCCTGCCGCCGGCCGCTGCCGCGGCGGGGGAACGTCCGTCATCGGGCTCTCCTCGTTCGCATCGGCGCCTGCACCAAGCCGCGGGACCAGAGTAGGCCGGAGGGCGCCGGACGGGTTCCACCGTCCCCTGGACGCTGCGACATCGTGCCAGTTATGGGGTTATTGTCAAGCGAATCCGTCGTGAAACTCGATCGTAACAACGAAATCCCTTGTCAGCGGGGGTTATTGTCTGCCAATGTCAGTGCCAGCCGGGCAATCCGGACAAGCGCCGTGGGCAGGCGCCCCCCAGGTCGCGGCAGAGGCCGGGAGACGGAGGTCGAAGTTGACCAGCGACACCATACGACTGCGGAACTTCGTGGGCGGAGAGTACGTCGACGCCAAGGACGGCCGCACCTCCCCGGTGATCGACCCCAGCACCGGGCAGACCTACGCCGAGGCGCCGCTGTCGGGCCCTGAGGACATCGACGCGGCGATGCGGGCCGCCGCCGCGGCCTTCCCGGCCTGGCGGGACGCCACCCCCGGCGAGCGCAGCCTGGCCCTGCTGAAGATCGCCGACGCCATCGAGGCCCGCGCCGAGGAACTGGTCGAGGCCGAGTGCCGCAACACCGGAAAGCCGATCGGCCTGACGGCGGAAGAAGAGATCCCGCCGATGGTCGACAACATCCGGTTCTTCGCCGGCGCCGCCCGGGTGCTGGAGGGCCGCTCCTCCGGCGAGTACATGACCGACCACACCTCCACCATCCGCCGGGAGCCCATCGGGGTGTGCGCCCAGGTGACGCCCTGGAACTACCCGATGATGATGGCGGTGTGGAAGTTCGCCCCCGCGCTGGCGGCGGGCAACACCGTGGTGCTCAAGCCGTCCGACACCACTCCGGTGACCACGCTGCTGCTGGCGGAGATCGCCGCCGAGTTCCTGCCGCCGGGGGTGTTCAACGTGGTCTGCGGCGACCGCGACACCGGCCGCAAGCTGGTGGAGCACCCGATCCCGCAGATGGTCTCGGTCACCGGCAGCGTCCGCGCGGGCAAGGAGGTGGCCGCCGCCGCGGCCAAGGACCTCAAGCGGGTGCACCTGGAGCTGGGCGGCAAGGCCCCGGTGGTGGTGTTCGAGGACGCCGACATCGAAAAGGCCGCCGCCGGCATCGCCGAGGCCGGCTACTTCAACGCCGGCCAGGACTGCACCGCCGCCTGCCGGGTGCTGGTCAGCGAGCGCATCGCCGCCGACTTCACCGCCGCCCTCACCGAGCAGGCCAAGAACACCAAGGTCGGCGCGCCCAATGTGGAGGACGCCTACTTCGGCCCGGTGAACAATGCGAGCCAGTTGGCCCGCGTCCAGGGCTTCCTGGACCGCGCCCCCGACCACGCCGAGGTGCTGACCGGCGGGTCGCGGCTGACCGGCGAGGGCTATGACGGCGGCTACTTCTTCGCCCCCACCGTGGTCGGCGGGCTGCGCCAGGACGACGAGATGGTGCAGGAGGAGATCTTCGGCCCGGTCATCACCGTGCAGACCTTCTCCGACGAGGAGCAGGCCGTCGCGTGGGCCAACGGGGTCAAGTACGGCCTGTCGGCCAGCGTGTGGACCAAGGACCACACCCGGGCCATGCGGATGACCCGCCTGCTGGACTTCGGCGCGGTCTGGGTCAACACCCACATACCCTTCGTGTCGGAAATGCCGCACGGCGGCTTCAAGCACTCCGGCTACGGCAAGGACCTGTCGATGTACGGGTTCGAGGACTACACCCGCATCAAGCACGTCATGCACTACATCGGCGACTGAGCCGCCCCGCCAGGGGCGCCCACGTCGCCGGGATCGCGGGCCTGCTCCCGGGCGAGCGGGCCCGCACTCCCCGCCCCCGCCCGTCCAGGAGAGGACCCGGCCCCCCGGCCGCAGGAGCACGCGAAGGACTCCCGCCAATGACCGAGATCAAGGACGCCCCGGTGCGGGATGAGACGGCGACGCCGCCCGCCATCGAACTCGTCGGCGTGGTGAAGGAGTACCACTCGCACGGCGAGACCGTGCGGGCGGTCAAGGGCCTGGACCTGGCGATCGGGGAGGGGGAGTTCTTCTCCCTGCTCGGCCCGTCCGGGTGCGGCAAGACCACCACCATGCGGATGATCGCCGGGTTCGAGGAGCCCACCGCGGGCGAGGTGTACCTGCACGGGCGCAAGGTCACCGGGGTGCCCGCCCACCGGCGCGACGTCAACATGGTCTTCCAGTCGTACGCGCTCTTCCCCCACATGAGCGTGTTCGAGAACGTGGCCTTCGGGCTGCGCCGCAAGAAGGTGGAACGCGCCGAGATCGTCCGCCGGGTCGGGGAGATGCTGGAGATCGTCGACCTGGTCGGCCGGGAGCGCCGCCGCCCCACCCAGCTGTCCGGCGGCCAGCAGCAGCGGGTGGCGCTGGCCCGGGCCCTGGTCAACCGGCCGCGGGCGCTGCTGCTGGACGAGCCGCTGGGCGCCCTCGACCTGAAGCTGCGCCAGCAGATGCAGGTCGAGCTCAAACGCATCCAGCGCGAGGTGGGTGTGACGTTCGTCTACGTCACCCACGACCAGGGCGAGGCGCTGACCATGTCGGACCGCATCGCGGTCATGAACGACGGGGTCATCGAGCAGCTCGGCTCGCCCCGCGACGTCTATGAGCATCCGGCCAGCAAGTTCGTGGCCGGCTTCATCGGCACCTCCAATCTGCTGTCCGGCCGGGTCGGCGAGATCTCCGGCGGGCGCGCGGTGATCGCCCTGGGAGACGGCGAGCGGATCGTGGTGCCGCTGCGCGAGGGCATCACGGTCGCCGGCGGGCATCAGGTGGAGCTGACCGTGCGTCCGGAGAAGATCACGATCGGCGCCCAGCCCCCGCCCGGCGACGGGTCGGCGATCCGCGGGACCGTCACCGAGGTGGTCTATCTGGGCACCTCGACCAACTACCAGGTGACCACCTCGACCGGTGCCGAGGTCGTGGTGTTCACCCAGAACGCCACCTCGGCCGAGGACATCGCCGCTCGAGGGGACAGCGTCTGGCTGTCGTGGGATCCGCGCCATTCCTACCTGATTGGAGCAACGCCATGAGCCGTCGACCCAACCCCGGCGACCCCGCATTCCTGCGCGGCCTCACCCGGCCCCGGCTGCGCGGCCCGGTGACCGGCCGCCGTGACGTGCTGCGGCTGCTCGGTGCGACGGGCGCCGGGCTGGCACTGGCGGCCTGCGGCGTGGAGGGCCAGGGCGGCAAGCAGAACGTGACCCAGTCCGACGTGCAGAAGTACTGGGAGGGCAAGACCAAGAACGGCGTCCTCAACTGGGCGAACTGGCCCGGCTACATGGAGGAGGACCGCGCCACCCTCAAGGCGTTCACCAAGGCCACCGGCATCAAGGTGAACTACCAGGAGGTCATCCAGGAGAACGCCGAGTGGTTCGGCAAGATCGAGGCCCCGCTGCGCGCCGGGCAGTCGATCGACTTCGACCTGATGGTGATGACCAACGGCCTGCAGCTGGAGAAGCTGCGCCAGCTCGGCTACCTGGCCCCCCTCGACCACTCCAAGCTGCCCAACTTCGCCGAGAACGCCGGGGAGAGCTTCAAGAACCCCTCCTACGACCCGGGCAACACCTTCACCGTGCCCTTCATGGCGGGCATCACCGGCATCGCCTACAACACCAAGTACGTCAAGGAGGAGATCACCAGCATCGCCTCCCTGTGGGACCCCAAGTACAAGGGCAAGATCGGCATGATGGCCGACAGCCAGGAGCTGGGCAACTTCGGGATGTTCGCCATCGGCGTGGACCCGGAGAAGTCCACCCCCGACGACTGGCGGAAGGCCGCCGCCAAGCTGCGCGAGCAAAAGGACCTGGTCCGCAAGTACTACAACCAGGACTACGCCGACGCCATCGCCAAGGGCGACGTGTGGATCACCATGGCCTGGTCGGGCGACGTCTACAGCCTCGGCCTGGAGGATGTGAAGTTCGTGGTGCCCGAAGAGGGCGGCACGCTGTGGACCGACAACATGTGCATCCCCAAGACCGCCGCCAACCCGGTCGACGCCATCATGTTGATGGACTGGCTGTACGACCCGCGGGCCAACGCCGGGCTGACCGAGTACATCAACTACATCACCCCCGTGCCGGCCGTCCAGGAGATCGTCAAGCAGGACGCGGCCAAGGCCAAGGGGGAGAAGAAGGCCGACCTGGAGCGCCTGGCCTCCAGCCCGCTGGTCTTCCCGACCGAGCGGGACCTGGCCAAGCTGCGCCGCTACCGCGTCCTCACCACGGCCGAGGAGAGCGAGTACCAGAAGATCTTCACTCCCATCGCCCAGGGGGCGTGAATGGGACGACTGCGGGGCAGGCTGGCGCCCTACCTGATGATCCTGCCGGCCGGGCTGTGGCTGGCGGTGTTCTTCGCGGTCCCGCTGATCATGATGGTCTCCCTGTCGCTGCAGGAGGGGAACCTGATCGACGGGTTCCGGCAGACCTTCCACTGGCAGAACTACACCGAGGGGCTGAGCACCTACGGTGACAAGTTCGTCCGGTCACTGTGGTACGGGCTGCTGGCCACCGTGGTGTGCATCGCCATCGCCTACCCGGTGTCCTACTGGATCGCCTTCTACGGCGGCCACCGCAAGTCCTTCTACCTGTTCCTGGTGCTGCTGCCGTTCTTCGTTTCGTTCATCCTGCGCACGGTCTCCTGGAAGTTCGTGCTGGCCGACAACGGGATCGTGCTGGGGACGCTGAAGAACTGGGGGCTGCTGCCGCAGGACTTCCACGTGCTGCAGACCTCGTTCGCGGTGATCGCCGGGCTGTCTTACAACTTCCTGCCGTTCATGGTGCTGCCGATCTACGTGGCGCTGGAGCGGGTCGATCCGCGGCTGATCGAGGCGGCCCAGGACCTGTACGCCGGGCGGGCGCAGGCGTTCTTGCGGGTGGTGCTGCCGCTGTCGCTGCCCGGGGTGTTCGCCGGGGTGATCATGACGTTCGTGCCGGTGTCGGCCGACTACGTCAACGCCGCGATTTTGGGCGGGCCGCAGCACACCATGATCGGCAACGTGATCCAGACCGAGTACTTCAACCACAACAACTACCCGACGGCCTCGGCGCTGTCGTTCACGCTGATGGCGATCCTGCTGGTGGGGATCTTCCTGTACGCGCGGCTGCTGGGGACGCGGGACGTGCTGGAGGCGGCGGCCAGATGACCACGATCACCCCCACCGCCGGCGGGTCGTCCGGCACCGGGCGCGCCAAGACGCGCCGCCCCCGCCGCAAGGGCCTGCTGCTGCACATCTACACCTGGCTGGTGATCGCGTGGCTGGTGCTGCCGATCGCCGTGATGATCCTGTTCGGGTTCAACGACACCCACAGCAAGTTCAACTTCCAGTGGGAGGGCTTCACCCTCCACTGGTACCGGCACCTGTTCGACCGCGAGGACCTGACCACCTCGCTGATCAACTCGCTGGTGATCGCGCTGGCCAGCACCGCGATCACCACGGTGCTGGGCACGCTGGCCGGGCTGGCGCTGGGCCGCTACTCCTTCCGCGGCCAGGGCGTGGCGAATTTGGTGATGTTCGCCGCGATCTCCAGCCCGGAGCTGGTGATGGGCGCCTCGCTGCTGTCGATGTTCGTCACGCTGAACACCCCCCGCGGCTACGGCACCATCCTGGTCTCGCACGTGATGTTCTCCATCGCGTTCGTGGCGATGACGGTGCGGGCCCGCGCGGTGGGGCTGGACCCCTCCATCGAGGAGGCCGCCCGGGACCTGGGCGCCGGGCCGTGGACCACCTTCCGGCTGGTCACGCTGCCGCTGATCATGCCCGGGGTGATCTCGGGGGCGTTGTTGGCCTTCGCGCTGTCCATCGACGACTTCGTGATCACCAACTTCACCAGCGGCTCGACGGTGACGTTCCCGCTGTGGGTGTGGGGCTCCACCCGGACCGGCACCCCGCCCCAGGTCAACGTGATGGGCACGCTGCTGTTCGCGGCCGGGGTGCTGATCGCGGTGCTCAATTTGCTGGCGTCCCGGCGCCGCGCCCGCCGGGCCTGAGCGGGGTGGGGAGGCCGTCGTGAACGTGCTGAAGGCGCTGGCCGAGGCCGAGCCGACGCCGTACTGGACCGCCGACCCCGCCCGGCCCGAGCCCGCCCCCGCCCTGGTCGGCCCGGTGCGCTGCGACCTGGCGGTGGTCGGCGGCGGCTACACCGGGCTGTGGACCGCGCTGCTGGCCAAGGAACGCGACCCGGCGCTGGAGGTGGTCGTCCTGGAGGCCGACCGGGTGGGCGGCGCGGCCTCCGGGCGCAACGGCGGGTTCTGCTCGGCCAGCCTCACCCACGGCATCGGCAACGGCCTGCGGCGGTGGCCGGACGAGCTGGCCGTCCTCGAACGCCTCGGCCGGGAGAACCTCGACGGCATCGAGCAGACCCTGACCCGCTACGGCATCGACGCCGAGTTCGAGCGCACCGGCGAGCTGGCCGTGGCCACCGAGCCCTGGCAGCTCGACGGGCTCGTCGAGGACGCCGAGACCGCCCGCCGCATGGGCCACGACGTCACCGTCCTGGACGCCGAGCGGCTGCGCGCCGAGGTGAACTCGCCCACCTATGTCGGCGGGGTGTGGAACAGGACCGGCACCGCGCTGGTGCACCCGGCCAAGCTCGCCTGGGGCCTGGCCGCGGCCTGCCGCTCCCTGGGCGTGCGCATCTATGAGCACACTCCCGTCCGCTCCCTGACCGACCGGGCGGGCCGGCTGCGGCTGGGCACCCCCTACGGCCTGGTGTCGGCGGCGCGGGTCGCGCTGGGAACGGGCGTCTTCCCGCCGCTGCTGCGGCGCCTGCGGCACTACCTGGTCCCGGTGTACGACTATGTGCTCATCACCGAGCCGCTCACCGACGCCCAGATGGCCTCCATCGGCTGGCGCAACCGCCAGGGGCTGGCCGACAGCGCCAACCAGTTCCACTACTACCGGCTGACCGCCGACAACCGGATCGTGTGGGGCGGCTACGACGCCATCTACCACTACGGCAACGGGCTGCGCGCCGAACTCGAACGCCGCCCGGCCACCCACGCCAAGCTCGCCCGGCATTTCTTCCAGACCTTCCCCCAGCTGGAGGGGGT
This sequence comes from Thermomonospora sp. CIF 1, assembly GCF_001896795.1. Lineage (NCBI taxonomy): Bacteria > Bacillati > Actinomycetota > Actinomycetes > Streptosporangiales > Thermomonosporaceae > Thermomonospora > Thermomonospora sp. CIF 1. The sequence continues at coordinate 218,051 of NZ_MOYN02000022.1, read as the reverse complement.
GCGTTTCACGCACGCCTGGGCCGGGGTCATCGACACCTGCAGCAGGTTCTGTGCGTTCTTCGGCACCGCCCACCGGGGGCGGCTCGCCTATGCCGTCGGTTATACCGGCCTCGGGGTGGGCGCCACCCGCTTCGGCGCCGCCGTCATGCTCGACCTGCTGGCGGGGGAGCGGACCGAGCGGACCGCGCTGCAGATGGTGCGCAGCAAGCCGATCCCCTTCCCGCCCGAGCCGCTGCGTTATGCGGGCATCCAGCTGACCCGCCGCTCTTTGGCCCGGGCCGACCGCAACGGGGGCCGCCGCGACCTGTGGCTGCGCGCCCTGGACCGGATCGGCATGGGTTTCGACTCCTGACGCCGGTATTTGACAGCGGTCATCGCCGGTTTTTGAGCCCTCCGAAAAAGGGGCATTTGGGGGTGTGGCGTGAAAAACGTCGCGGATGGTCGGTTAAATTCCTACGATCTTCAGTGCAGATCCGTAAGGAAGGCGCTGGAGTCGAGGGAGATCGGTTGGCATCGCTGACACCGCCCGCCGGGGTCGACATCACCAGGCCCAACGTCGCCCGCATGTACGACTACTACCTGGGAGGCAAGGAGAACTACCCCGCCGACCGCGAAGCGGCCGAAAAGGTCATCGCGGCGGCCCCGCAGACCCCCGCGGTGGCCCGGGCCAACCGGGCGTTCCTGCGCCGGGCGGTCCGTTACATGGCCGCGCACGCCGGCATCGACCAGTTCATCGACATCGGCTGCGGGCTGCCCACCCAGGGCAACGTCCACCAGGTCGCCCAGGCCGCCCGGGCGGACGCCAAGGTCGCCTACGTCGACAACGACCCGGTCGTGCTCGCCCACGCCCGGGCGCTGCTGGCCACCGACGAGCAGACCGTCGTGGTGGAGGGCGACCTGCTCGACCCCGAGGCGGTGCTGTCCGCCCCGGAGCTGACCGGCCTGATCGACCTCGACCGGCCGGTGGGGCTGCTGTTCATCGCCGTGCTGCACTGCGTGGCCGACGACGATGCGCTCCTCAAGGCGGTCGGGCGGTTCTACCAGGCCCTGGCGCCCGGCAGCCACGTGGCGATCTCGCACATCACCTTGCCCCCCGAAAGCTCCGGCCACCTGGAGGCGGCCCGCCAGGGCCGGCAGGTCTACGACGACGCCCGCGTCAACACCTCCATGACCTTCCGCGACCGCGACCGCCTGATGGCCCTGTTCGGCGACCTGGAGCCGGTGGAACCCGGCCTGGTGGAACTGCCCGACTGGCATCCGGAACTCGAGACCGCGCCCCAAGGGCCCGCCCCGGTCCCGCTCGGCGGACAGCCGGAGCGGCTGCCCGCCTTCTTCCTGTGCGGAGTCGCCCGAAAAGGAGAGGCATGAACTACCCCCGGATCGACTTCGATCCCTTCGCCGAGCCGCGTCCTGCGGGCACCACCCACCGGATGCTGGACGAGCTGCGCGAACAGTGCCCGGCCTTCCGCACCGAGGCCCGCAACGGCTTTTGGGCGCTGACCCGCCACGCCGACATCGTGGCCGCCTACCAGGACGTCGAGCGGCACTCCAGCAGCGCGATCTCGGTGATCGACCCCAACCCGGCGGCCAAGTGGATCCCGATCATGCTGGATCCGCCCGAGCACACCACCTGGCGCAGGCTGCTGCGCCCGATGTTCACCCCGGCCCGCGCCGCCGCCATGGAGGAGTCCATCCGCCGCCAGTGCGTGGAGCTGGTGGAGGGCCTGGCCGCCCGGGGCTCCTGCGATTTCGTGGCCGACTTCGCCCGGCGCTTCCCGACCACGGTCTTCCTGGAGTTCATGGGGCTGCCCATCGAACGCCTGGAGGAGTTCCTGGAGTGGGAGTACGCCATCTTGCACCCGCCGCCCTCCGGCGAGGGACGGGCCGAGGCCATGGGCAAGGTGGTGGGCCTGTTCACCGAGCTGATCGCCCAGCGCCGCGCCGAACCCCGCGACGACCTGATCAGCACGGCGATCGGTTTTGAGATCGACGGCCGTCCGGTCACCGACGCCGAGCTGCTCCAGCTGTGCGTGCTGATGTTCCTGGCCGGGCTGGACACCGTCACCGCCCAGCTGTCCTACAGCTTCTGGCACCTGGCCCGCCATGACGCCGACCGGGCGCGCATCGTCAACGAGCCGCAGATCATCCCCAACGCGGTGGAGGAGCTGCTGCGCGCCTACTCGCTGGTGCTGCCGGCCCGCAAGCTGACCGCCGACGTCGAACGGCACGGCTGCCCCATGAAGGCCGGCGACATGGTGATGCTGCCGCTGATGATGGCCAACCGCGACCCGCGGGTGTTCCCCGACCCGGACGTGGTGGACTTCGACCGCGAGCCCAACCGGCACATCGCCTTCGGCGCCGGCCCGCACCGCTGCCTCGGCTCGCACCTGGCCCGCCTGGAGCTGCGCATCGCGTTGGAGGAGTGGCACCGCCGCATCCCCGTCTACCGGGTCCCCGACGGCGCCCAGCCCACCGAGCACGCCAGCCTCGTCCTCGGCCTCGACACGCTCCCGCTGGAGTGGACCGCCACGCCCTGAGCCCGGCGCGGCAGGGGGTGCGGGGAGATCAGTCGGGGGACTCGTCCACCGCCCCGAAGATCATCGAGGAGATCTCCAGGTAGAGCTGCTCCGGGTAGGGCATGTAGGTCACGTTGCGCAGGGCCTGCTTGTCACCGGCCGACTCGATGATGAACTCCCCGTACCCCAGCAGCCGGCCCATCGGGGTGCGGTCCAGCTTGATGTCCTCCACCTTGGCCATCGGCATCATCGCGACCTTGCGATTGAGCACCCCGCTGATCAGCATCACCCGGTGCTCGGTGACCAGGAAGAACTCCAGCGACCAGGCGATCACCTTCCACACCAGCCGGCCCAGCAGCACCAGCCAGGGCAGCCACAGCAGCGCCAGCCCGGTGAAGGCGTGCACCAGCGCCGACAGCAGCAGCCCGCCCACCGTCTCGGCCGCCGCCTGCAGCAGCACCGCCGGATGCCGCCGCACCGCGATGACATGGCCCTCATGAGCCATCAGGTACTTGTCGACAGTCCGCGCCCTGGTGTCGCGGAAGACCATCATGTCCTGAACGTTCATGAGGCGCCCTCGTCAAGATCGGTCATCTAACGGTAACTGAGCGAAGGGCGGGGCCGCATCGCCCTTGCCGACACGGTGTGCCGACCGGGACGGGATGTACCGCCTTGTGCACTTGTCGGCCGGGCCCTGCGCACCGCAGGATGGCGGCATGGTGGCCGCCAACGTTCCGGCGCCGGCGGGGGACCGGCAGCCGGGGTCCTTTCAGGCGGGCCTGCGCGGCCCCCAGGGGGAGTTCCTGCCCGAGGTGGATGTGACGGCCCGCCCCGTCTGGCGGCTGCTGGTGCGCGGCGTCGGCCTCTTCCTGCCCGAATGGCGGGTCTCTCCGGAGGCGATGCAGGTGGTCGGAGGCCGCACCGCGCTCACCCCGCCGGTCTACCTCGACGGCGGGACGGGGTTCGGGCTGCAGCTGCGATTGCGCAGGCGGAGGCGGGGCCTGCAGCCGGACCGGGAGATCTATGTGCGCGGCCGGGAGGACCAGAGCTTCGGCATCGTCATCGCCGGGCCGTCGGCGGCGGTCGGCAGCCGGGTGGTGGACGCCGCCGCGCTGGTGCGCTACGGCCGCCGGCTGATCTTTCAGGAACTCTACGATCCCGCCGACGGCAGGACGCTGCCGGCGGCGATGCGGGCGGTGCGCTCGATGGAGGGGGCGGTGCTGCTCGACCGCGCCGCCGGAGTCGGGTTGTGCGCGGAGGTGGACCGCGCCACCGGTGCGGCCCGCTGCCCGCTGGCGATCCGGTTCGAGGCCGGGCGCCCCGCCGCATCCGGGCCGGGCGCGAGCGTGCACACCTACGCGCTCGGCAGCTGGCTGGCCCAGTCCGTCAGCTCCCATACCTGATGGGCGGCCATCTGCCGCAGCCGCAGCGCGGCGGCCGACGGGTCCCACAGCACCTCGTCGTTTTCCAGTTCCAGCAGCTGGGCGGGGGTCAGCACCGCGCACAGCAGTTCTTGGCGGGTGCGCACGGCCAGCAGCGGGCCGATCTGGGCGGTGGCGCCGTCGCTGTCGTACATGGCCCGCAGCAGCGCCTTCAACGCCGCCTCATCGGGCGGCACCGGGCGCTCGGCCGGGTGCGGCGCCCCGGCGACCCGCACGTCGGTGGGCAGCAGCGCGGCCCGGCTCAGGTCGTTGCCGGTGGTGATCAGCAGCTCGGTGAAGGCGCCGGCCAGGCTTTCTGCGGGCCGTCCGGTCAGGAAGAAGCGGTGGCGCCGCGGCCCATCGGCATCGCCTTCCCCGGTGCGCAGCCGGACCTGCAGCCCGATCTGCTCCAGGCAGTGCCCGTAGACCTCCTCCAGGACGTCCTGCAGCCGCGGGTCGCGGGTCCACAGCCGGCCGGAGACCAGCGGAGGCTCCCCTTCGCCCCGCTCGCCGCGCAGCGATGAGCGGACCGCCTCCTCCAGCTCGCCCCCCGCATAGCGCAGCAGCTCGCTGACGACGTCCTCCACGTCCTCCAGGGTGCGGGTCAGGTCGCGCTGCAGCTGCAGGATCTCGGTGCCGTTGCGCTCCAGCTCGGCCAGCCTGCCCAGCGCGCTCTCCAGCCGCCGGCCGGCGGCCGGCTCGGCCTGCGGGGCGACCGTGCGGACGGTGGACTCGATGTCGGTGAGCTTGCGGCGCAGCGCCGCCAGGGTGACCCGCTGCTGCTCCAGCTCCTGCAGCCGGCTCGCCTGCGCCTTGATGTAGTCGTCGGCCTGCCGCAGCAGCCGGCCCAGCTCCTCGATCTGGCCGCTGTTGCGGCGCAGCCGGTCGTCCAGGCCGGGCAGCACGTCCCGTTTGACCCGCGACAGCTCGGCGGTCAGCTGCTCGCCGACCGTCACCAGCACCCCGTTCTGCTTGCTGACCTGCTCGCGCAGCTCCTCGATGCGCTGGGTGAACGCCCTGGCCTGGTCTTTGCTCTGCTTGCCGGCATACAGCTCCAGGATCCCCACGACCACGCACAACAGCACCAGGACGACGGTCATCGGGCTCCTTGGGCTCCTCGTCAGGCGACCTGTCGCGGGGAAGCGGACGGCTGACCACACGATAATGATCGCGACGATAACCTACGAAACCCGCACCTGTCGGGCAGGTGACTGACCTGATAGAAACCCCTAACGTTGCGCCGTCGGCCCAGGTCGCTGTCGGTATTCGAACATATAATCGAATCATGGAGAAGCAGCGCACCACAGCCCGCTCCGGCGACCTCCCCCCGGCCGAGATCGCCGCGCTGGCGCTCTCGCTCGCCCACCTGGGCAGCGGCCCGCAGGCGGCCGCCGCCCGCCGCGCTCTGCGTCACCTGACCGCCGACCTCGCCCCCGCCGACCCCGTCATCGCCGACACCCTCACCACCCTGACCTCCCCGCTGGCCGAGACCGTCGCCGACCGCGCCCGGGTGATCGCCGAGGCCATCACCGAGCGCCGGGTGATCCGGCTGTGCTACGCCGACGCCAACGCCAACGTCACCATCCGGGAGGTCGAACCGGTCACCTGCCTGGTCCACCGCGAACACTGGCACGTCGTCGGCTGGTGCCGCCTGCGCCGCGGCGTACGCGCCTTCCGCTTCGACCGCATCCTGGCCGTCGAGCCCACCGGCGCCCCCGCCGCCATCCGCCCCGTCTCCGGCTACCTCCCCTGGCGCCGCACCACCGCCACCGCCGCCTGACCCCCAGGCCGCACCCCCTCCCCGGACCGGCGGTCGCGGCGGGGACCCCCTGCTCGCCGCGACCGCCCCCGGCGCCTCCGACGTCGCGTCACCGCGGTTTTCTCAGGAGGAGCCCACCTCCCATCGTGAGGCCTCCTGCCGGGGCCGCTCATGCGGCCGGCCCGGCAGGCTTCTCCCTGCGCCCGAACGCGAGCCGACGATCCCTCCCCGCTCGAGGACGTCCCACGCCCTCGCCTGCACTTTCGCTCCGGGCCTGATGCGTTGCCGCTATCTGGGGACGTCGATCTCTGGGAAGGCCTCACGAATCTTTTTCAACTCATGACCTTGGATGCCGGACACAGAAGCCCCGGTGGCGCCCGGTGCCGGGACGCCCCAGGGCACGCGTCGCTCCCGGCTCCGGCGCACCCGCCTACGGCTGGCGAAGGCGACCTGCAGGAAGAGGCTTTGCAACGGCCGGTCACTCGTGAAGCCGGTGACCGCACAGTGAGGTTCTCACCGAGCCGGTGCCGCCGGGGGACGGCAACAGCCTGGAGACGGAGCAAAACCCTGGTGAGGGCGGGAACGGGACGGCGACCTGGACAGTGTGCAGGACCAATGCCGTCCTCACCGGGCACGAGCAGGACCGCCGGGGACTGACGAGCGCATCGCCTTTGGCTGGGGGCTGTGCGACGCGGAAGCTTGCTCCTTCTTATCGAGAAAACCTTCAGTGATCCGGCGGCCGCGGCAGAGCCTCTCGCTCGCCGCGGCCGCTTTAGGAGAGTGGCATTGCCGGCATGGTGAGTTGCCGGCCGCTATTGCACCCGTCGCTGTTTGTGTGTCTCATCTCGGGTGGGTCCGGGTGACGGGCGGACGGTCACAGCAGGGCCGGATAGGCGCCCCCGTCCACGGGGATGGCGGCGCCGGTGATGAAACGGGCGTGCTCAGAACACAGGAAGGCGGCGACGGCGCCGAAGTCGTCGGCGTCGCCGACCTCGCCCATCGGCACCTGCGCGGCGGCCTTGGACAGGTCGCCGCCGTACAGGGCGCGCAGGCGGTCGGTGGCGTGCAGGCCCGGCTGCAGGGAGTTGACCGTGACGCCGTCGGCGGCGACCTCCAGCGCCAGCGTCTTGAGGAAGCCGGTGGCCCCGGCACGGGCGGTGTTGGACAAGATCAGGTTGGGGGCCGGCTGGCGCACCGTGATCGAGGTGATCGCCAGCACCCGGCCCCAGCGGCGTTCCCGCATCGGCGGGACGGCGGCCTTGCACATGGCGACCACGGACATCAGGTTGAGGTTCAGCGCCTGCGCATAGGCGTCCACGTCGGTGGAGGCGAAGTCACCGGGCGGAGGACCGCCGGCGTTGGTGACCAGGATGTCCACCCCGCCGAGCGCCTCCTGGGCCCGGTGGACGAAATCGGCGGCGCCCTCGGGCGTGCCGACGTCGGCCACGATTCCGTGGGCGCCGTCCCCCAGCGAGGCGACGGCCTTCTCCAGCCGGTCGCGGTCGCGTCCGCAGATCGCCACCCGCACGCCCTCGGCGGCCAGCGCCCGGGCCGTCGCCAGGCCGAGGCCGCTGGTGGCGGCGGCCACGGCGGCGCGGCGTCCTGTCAATCCAAGGTCCATTCCGAAGAAGGTACTCCGCCGCCGGAGGCGGAAGATCCGCCGCCCCGCCGTCTCGGCCGAGGCGGCGGGGTCAGCTCACCGTCCGGTCCATCGCATCGGCGATGACCCCGCTGATGCAGCCGGTGCGGGCATAGGCGGTGCGCTGCAGGCATGCGCCGTTGCCGCGCCGCGCCAGCGCCTGCAGCAGCTCCCGGACCGCCGCCAGGTCCCCGGCGTCCTCCAGCGCGGGCCGCAGATACTCCACCAGCGCCTGCAGCACCGTCCGGGCGGGAGCGGGCCGCCAGGTCACCGGGTGCACCAGCGCGCCGCTCAGCCCGGAGCGGCCCGCCCGCCACATCGCCGCCCGCAGCACCTCGGTCCGCACCGGGACCGGCGGACGCCCCTCCCGGTGGGCCCGGGCGGCGGTCTCCACCAGCCCGCGGACGAGCGCGGCGATCAGCACCGTGTCGTCGGCCCTCATGCACACGTCGGCGACGCGCACCTCCACGGTCGGGTAGTGCCGTGACAGCCTGGCGTCGTAGTAGACCATCCCCTCATCCAGCAGCGCCCCGGTCTCGATCAGCGCCCGCACGGCCCGCCGGTAGCCGTCGGCGCTCCGGAACGGCTCGGCCGGCCCGCTGGACGGCCAGCGCGCCCACACCTGCCGCCGCCAGCTGTCATAGCCGGTGTCGCGGCCCTGCCAGAACGGGGAGTTGGCGCTCAACGCCAGCAGCGGCGGCAGCCACGGCCCGATGCGGTCCAGCACGCCCACCCCTTCCTCCGGGGAGGACACCTCCACGTGCACATGGCAGCCGCAGATGAGCTGCTCGTCGGCGACCTGGGCGTACTGGTCGGCCATCTGCCGGTACCTGTCGTGGGGGGTGAGCGTCGGGTGCGCCGCCACCGGCGAGGTCGCCAGCGCGGCGATCCGCACCCCGGCCGCCGCGGCCGCGCGCGCCGCCGCCAGCCGCCGGCGCCGCACCTGACGGTCCAGCTCGTCCAAGGTGGTGCAGGGCCGGGTGCAGATCTCCAACTGCTCGCGTTGGAGCTCGCTTTCCATCCCACCCTTCGTCAAGGGGCTTGTGTGCACTTTCTCCCCTTGGAGACGGGCATGGTGCAGGACGGCCCCGGACATCGCGCGGGGAGCTCCGCCCTCCGGGTCGAAGAGCAGCAGTTCCTCCTCGACCCCAAAACTGCGCAGGCGCACGCCACAGTTCTGCCCCAGGAAACGCCAAGCTAGGGGGAAGAGCTCTTCACTACATGTAAAGCCCGCGCCCGTTCCTTACGATCGCCCCTGGCGCGAAGCCGACCGGTCCTCGCCCGGCCGGCCTTGGAGCCCTTCGGCCGGAGTGCAGGTCAGAGCCGGTCGATCTCGGTCAGGTCGATGTCGATGTCGAACGGCACGGTCACCTTGAGCCGCTCGTGGTGGATGCCGGTCGCCACATAGGCACCGGTCGCGGGGTCGAGTTCGTAGACGTAGACCACGGGCCACCCGTGGTCTTTCTCGATCCGCCAAAAGTGGGGGATGCCGGCCCGGGCGTACAGCTGCGGCTTGCGCTCACGGTCCCGCAGCTCGGACTCCGGGGAGACGACCTCCACGACGAGCACCACGTCCTCGGGACGGAAATCGGTCTGTTCCGGCCCTTTGATCGCGTCAGCCCGCACCACCAGCACATCCGGTTCGGGACGCTGCCGCTTGCCCAGCGTGACGGTCATTTCACGCCGCACCCGCAGGTCGCTTGGAGCGAACCGGCGAAGCGCACTCTCCAGCAGGGAGATGGCCAGCGTGTGGAAGTTGGCTTGAGGGCTCACGAGGACGAGGCTGCCATCGATGAGTTCTGTGTGAGGGGGCAACTGTGGCAGGCGATCGAGGTCCTCAGCGGTGAAGCCCTCCTCCGGGGGCATGAGCCACTCCGGCACCTCGCATGCCGTCTGAGGAGGCTGTCGTTCGCGGGACGGCTCGGGCAGCGGCTGATGTATCGGCTCCGCTGTCATCAGGCGTCCTCCGTGGGCTGCGCCGAGGTGCTGGGTCCCAGTCGCCTCAGGCTATCAATCCGCCATCGATACGACCTGAAAGCGGAGGTCACGACGGGGGCCGGCGGACGGAGTCGAGGGCGAGCAGGGCCACGTGCAGGGAGGTGCAGGAGTCCACGTCGTCCAGGTCGACGTCCAGGATGCGCTCGATGCGGCGCAGCCGCTCATAGAAGGCGGGGCGGGACAGGTGGGCGCGCTGGGCGGCGACCGCCTTGTTGCGGCCGGCCTGCAGGTACAGCGACAGGATGCCGGTCAGGTCGCTGCCGCGCTGGGCGTCGTACTCCAGCAGGGGGCCCAGCTCGCGTTCCACGAACGTCTGCACCCGGGCGTCGTCGCGCAGCAGGTGCAGCAGGCCGCGCAGCCGCAGGTCCGGCAGCCGGTACAGCAGGCGGTCGCCGCAGCCGCGGCGGGCGGCGTCGGCGACCTGCTCGGCCTCCAGGAAGGAGCGGCGCACATCGCGCACCGACTGCACCAGTGACCCGGCCGCCAGCACCGGGCCCGGCCCGCACAGCGCGCGGATCCGGCGGGCCAGCTCGGTCAGCGAGCGCTCGGCGTCGCCCCGGGCGGGCAGGGAGACCAGCATCCCGATCCGGGCGCCGGCACCGCCGGCGGGGGAGGTGCTCTCGTCCAGCACGCCCACCAGGGCCGGCAGCCGGACCTGCCGGCAGGCCGCGCTGGCGGCCTCGGCCAGTTCGGCGATCCGCTCATGCGAGGGCCGTTCGGGGGAGGGGTCCTGGCCGGGACGCGGGCACAGCACCATGCCCAGCAGGCGGCGCCCGGCCAGCGGCACGCCGAGCGCGCGGGCCCGGGCGGCCGCCTCGGCCGGGTCGGCGTAGGAGCGGGCCAGGATGCCGGCGATGATCGTGCCGTGCGCCTGCCGCTCCAGGCTCTCGGCGTGCCGGTCCAGCAGCCGGGCCAGCGCCAGCGTGGTGGCGGCCCGTTCGATGAGGACGATGTCGCGGGGGGTGGGCGGCCCGTCCCCGATGATGATCAGCCGTCCCCAGTCCTCGTCGCGGGCGCCCACGGTGGTGACCAGCCAGCCGGAGGCCGGGTCGTGGGCGGTGCGCTCGGCGGGGCGGACGCTGCGGGAGCGGGTCTCCCACATCGCCAGCAGGGCGGCCGGGTCACTGCCGGCCGGGTCGGCGGCCAGCACCTGGTGGGAGAGGTTCTCCAGCACCACCGGGCGGCCCGCCAGCGCGGCCACCTGGCGGACCACCTCCTCGGGGGAGGCGCCCTCCACCGACAATCGGGTGAAGATCTGGTGCAGCTGCTCGGAGGCCCGCAGTTCCTCCAGCTGGGCGTCCAGGATGCGGGCGTGCACGGACTCGGTGATATCGATGAAGGCGGTCTCCCGGGCCAGCATGATCACCGGCAGCCCGTGCTCTTCGGCGGCCGACAGCAGCGCGGCCGGCAGCCGGCCGACATAGCGCCGGCCCAGCTCGATCATCAGCCCGCTGATGCCGACTTCGGCCAGCTCCGCCACGTACCGGCGCAGCTGGGAGGAGCGTTCGGGCAGCGCGATCCCGGTGGTCAGCACCAGCTCGCCGCCGTGCAGCAGATGGGCGATGTCGGCGATCTCGGCGACGTGCACCCAGCGGACCCGCGCATCCAGCCGGTCGGCGCCCGCCACCACCTGCGGCTGGCCGCGCTGGACCGCCGGCAGGTGCAGCACGTCGGCGAGAGTGGGAAGCATTACCGGGAGGATATGTCGTCATCGGTGCCGTATCCGTCCACCTGGGAAAACCGTTGTCCGGGTGAAGGAAGGGGACGGAGGGGAGAGGACGCGATGAGCCTGCTCGACGAACAGTCGCTCAGCGGGGAGCTGGCGCAGACCCCCGGCTGGGAGCGGCAGGGGGACGCCATCGTCAAGGTGGTGCGGCTGGCCGATTTCGCCGAGGCCATGGCCTTCGTCAACCGGGTCGCCGAGCTGGCCGAGGCCGCCGATCACCACCCCGACATCACCATCCGCTGGAACACCGTGACGCTCACCTTGTCCACCCACTCGGCGGGCGGTCTGACCGGCAAGGACTTCGACCTCGCCCGCCGCATCAACGCGCTGTGACCCCCGCGGGTGACACCTTGTCAGGTATGGCGGCGCATGACTGACACGATGTCCGCTGGTACGCGGGTGGAACGACGTCCAGACTTGACGCATGTCGGACCTGCTTGCGCGCCACCGCGCCGTCATGCCGAACTGGATGGCGCTCTACTACGAGCGGCCCATCGAGATCGTCAGCGGTAAGGGCGTCCGCGTCACGGACGCCGAGGGCAACACCTACCTGGACTTCTTCGCCGGCATCATCACCAACATCCTCGGCTACGACGTCGAGGAGGTGCGCCAGGCCGTCGAGCGGCAGCTGGCCACCGGGGTGGTGCACACCTCCACCGCCTACCTGCTGCGCGGCCAGGTGGAGCTGGCCGAGAAGATCGTCGCCCTGTCGGGGATCAAGGACGCCAAGGTCTTCTTCGTCAACTCCGGCACCGAGGCCAACGAGACGGCGCTGCTGCTGGCCACCTACGCCCGCAAGAGCAACCAGGTGCTGGCCATGCGGCAGAGCTACCACGGCCGCTCCTTCGGCGCCATCGGGGTGACCGCCAACCGGAGCTGGAAGAACAACGCCTACACCCCGCTGACCGTGCACTTCCTGCACGGCGGCGACCGGCACCTGCCGCAGTTCGCCCACCTGTCGGACGCCGACTTCATCAAGGTCTGCACCGAGGACCTGCGGCACGTGCTGGCCACCGCCACCGGCGGGGACGTGGCGGCGCTGATCGCCGAGCCGATCCAGGGGGTGGGCGGCTTCACCATGCCGCCGGACGGCCTGTACGCCGCCTACAAGGAGGTCCTGGACGAATACGGCGCGCTGTTCATCTCCGACGAGGTGCAGACCGGCTGGGGCCGCACCGGGCAGAGCTTCTTCGGCATCCACAACCACGGCGTGACGCCCGACATCATGACCTTCGCCAAGGGGCTGGGCAACGGTTTCGCGGTCGGCGGCGTGGTGGCCCGCGGCGACCTGATGGACGCCCCGCACGCCACCGGGCTGTCCACCTTCGGCGGCAACCCGATCGCCATGGCCGCCGCCAACGCCACCCTCGACTACATCCTCGACCACGACCTGCAGAGCAACGCCGCCCGTCAGGGGGCGCTGCTGCTGGACGGCCTGAAGGAGGCCGCGCCGCGGCTGCCGGTGGTGGGCGCGGTGCGCGGCAAGGGGCTGATGTTCGCCGTCGAGCTGGTCGACCCGGGCACCGGCGAGCCCAGCCCGCCGCTGGCCGCCGCGGTGATGGAGGAGACCCGCAAGCGCGGCCTGCTGGTCGGCAAGGGCGGGCTGTACGGCAACGTCATCCGGATGGCGCCGCCGCTGACCATCACCGAGGAGGAGGCCCGGGAGGGGCTGGGCATCCTGATCGACTCCCTGGAGGCAGTGAGCGAGGCCGCCAAGTGACCGAAAAGCACGTCCGCCACTGGATCGGCGGCAAGCCGCACGAGGGGCCCGCCGGGCGGCAGGGCGACATCTACGACCCGGCCACCGGCCGCCTGACCGGCAAGGTCGACTTCGCCTCGGCCACGGAGGTGGACGCGGCCGTCGCCGCCGCCAAGGCCGCCTTCCCCGCCTGGCGGGACGCCTCGCTGGCCAAGCGCACCGCGGTGCTGTTCCGCTTCCGCGAGCTGCTGGCCGCCCGCCGCCGAGAGCTGGCCGAGCTGATCAGCTCCGAGCACGGCAAGGTGATCTCGGACGCGGCCGGGGAGGTGACGCGGGGCCTGGAGGTGGTGGAGTTCGCCTGCGGCATCCCGCACCTGCTCAAGGGCGGCTACTCGGAGAACGTCTCCACCAAGGTGGACGCCTATTCGATCCTGCAGCCGCTGGGCGTGGTGGCGGGCATCACCCCGTTCAACTTCCCGGCGATGGTGCCGATGTGGATGTTCCCGGTGGCCATCGCCTGCGGCAACACCTTCGTGCTCAAGCCGTCGGAGAAAGACCCGTCGGCGTCGGTGTGGCTGGCGGAGCTGTGGGCCGAGGCGGGGCTGCCGGACGGGGTGTTCAACGTGGTGCACGGCGACAAGACCGCGGTGGACGCCCTGCTGGAACACTCCGATGTCAAGGCGGTCAGCTTCGTCGGCTCCACCCCGATCGCCCGCTACGTCTATGAGCGCGCCGCCCGCACCGGCAAGCGGGTGCAGGCCCTCGGCGGCGCCAAGAACCACATGGTGGTGCTGCCCGACGCCGATCTGGACCTGGCCGCCGACGCGGCGGTGTCGGCCGGGTTCGGCTCGGCCGGCGAGCGGTGCATGGCGATCTCGGTGGTGGTGGCCGTGGACCCGGTGGGCGATGAGCTGGTGGCCCGCATCGCCGAGCGGGCGGCCCGCCTGACGGTCGGTCCCGGCCACGACCCGGCCGCGGAGATGGGGCCGCTGATCACCCGGGAGCACCGGGACAAGGTGGCCTCCTACGTCGAGAGCGCCCTCGCCCAGGGCGCCGCGGTGGTGGTCGACGGGCGCGGCGTGGAGACCGCCGAGGAGTACTCCGGCGGCTTCTGGCTCGGCCCGACCGTGCTGGACCACGTCACCCCCGACATGGACGCCTACACCGACGAGATCTTCGGGCCGGTGCTGTCGGTGGTGCGGGTGGGCTCTTACGAGGAGGCGATGGAGCTGATCGCCGCCAACCCCTACGGCAACGGGACGGCGATCTTCACCAACGACGGCGGCGCGGCGCGGCGCTTCCAGAACGAGGTGGAGGTCGGCATGGTCGGCATCAACGTGCCGATCCCGGTGCCGATGGCCTACTACTCCTTCGGCGGCTGGAAGGACTCGCTGTTCGGCGACAGCCACGCCCACGGCATGGAGGGCGTGCACTTCTACACCCGCACCAAGGCGGTCACGGCCCGCTGGCTGGACCCCAGTCACGGGGGCGTCAACTTGGGGTTCCCGACCAACGGCTGAGGCCCGCGGCCGGGCCGCCCGCTCACAGAAGATCCCGCCGGACCTGACCCCGGCGGGATCTTCGTGTTACCCGGCGAATCCGGGACCTCTCCCGAGGCTTCCGGGCAAGTACCCCAAAAGGTGCAAATCTCCCGGCGGTGCGCCATGTGTCGCCGGTGAGCGGATCGCTGCGCACGGTGAGAGTGTGCAGGTGGGGGGATTGAAACTTTTTGATGTCAGTGAGTTTCCATCGTTAATTTTTAACGCCATGTGTCTCGACAAATAATAGCCACACCCGTTGACCTCATCTGTGGACTGCGACACACTCGGGATGTCGCAATTTAAAATCAAGGGAAATAAAGACCGGGACCGGGGGGTCGGGTCAAGGTCGTAGTTCCGGTTCAGCGAACCACATGCAGGGAGCCGCCCGGTGCTTGCCGACAACAGCCTTCCCGCCGATGACCATGCGGCCGAGATCGAGGCGCTCAGCCGCCGGTATCCGCGCTGGACCATCTGGTTCGGCCTGTCCACCCGCCGGTGGTGGGCGCTGCCGCCGCGCGATCAGGACATCGGCGATTTCGTCGAGGCGGCCACCCCGCAAAAACTCATCGCCCGCATCGAGGAGCACCGGGCGGCCGCATCCTTCCCCGGTCGCCGCCCGGCTCCCGCGCCGCAGCCGGACCCCCGCTCCCACCCGGCCCGTGACACCCGGCAGGACCTGCGGATTTCCCCGCAACCCCAATACCCGGAACGGGCCGCCGGGCCGCAGGCCGGACGGATCCCGGCAACCGCATGGCCGGGCGGCCCCACCGTCTGACCCGCCCTTTTCAGCCCCGCCGCGCAGAGCCCTTCCCGCCCGCCGTCCCCGCAGGCCCCGGCGGGCGCCCGGGGCGCGGGGGAATGCGACGGCCCGGGAAGGCGCGGTCCCGGGCGTCCCGTGCCCCCGCCATCGGGACGCGAAAAGATCCGCCCCGCCGCCGGCGCGGACCGGCGCCGGGGCGGTCGCGTTTCCCGCGCCTTCGCCCGCCGCCGGACCTGAAAAACGGGTAATGTGCGCGCGGTTAAATCGGCGTCATATTGGTGGTCAGATTATTTATGAAGACGGCCGTCCGTATTGCGGTGCACGCTCGCCCGGCGGGGCGGCGGGCCGTCGATCCGGATGAAGAATTCTTCCGCCACCGACGATCGGACGGTCGCGCACCGTCCGGTGAGCCGCCGCGCGACCCGGCCGCCGCCCTGCGGGGCTCCCGAGTACGCTGCGACGATGACCCCGGTTCGTCCGGCCGCAAGGCCGTCGATCTCGATGTGGGCACCTCCCGGCTACGCTGCGCCGCAGCACCCGACGGCGGCCGGGAGGACCCGGCGGAGGTTGTGGGAGAGGTATGAGCCAGTCTGGTCCCGTGGACCGAGTGTCGCGGGCGCTGCGCGGGCTGAGCGGCCGGCACCGGCTCGCCGCGGCCCTGGCGGTCCTCCTGGTGGTGGCGCTGATCGTGGTCGCGGCCGGACGAGACGGCCGGAACGCGCCCCCCGGCACGGCGCGGGCCGCGCGCACGCTCGGACCCGGTGAGGGCGCGCTCAACCTGGTGGTCTGGCCCGGTCTGGCGGAACGCGGCGGCAGCGCCGAGCACGTCGACTGGGTCACCCCCTTCGAAGAGCGCACCAGCTGCAAGGTCTCTCTCAAACAGGTGTCCACCGTGCAGGAGATGGTGGACCTGATGTCCGACCCCGACCGGCGCTATGACGGGGTCTCGGCGCCCCCCGAGGTCGCCGGGCTGCTGATCGACGGCGGCCATGCGGCACCGGTGAACCCGAACCTGGTCGAGGGCTACAAGCGCCTGGAGTCCCGGCTGCGCTCGCTGCTCAGGCGGGATAAGACGGTCTACGGGGTGCCCTATGTGTGGGGCGCGAACCTGCTCATGTACGACCAGCGGGCCGTGCAGCCGCCTCCCAGCGGCTGGGCGGACCTGTTCGATCCGCAGGAGGCCGGGCGGTACAGCGGCAGGCTGATCATGCGGGACACGCCGCTGGCGCTGGCCGAGGCCGCGCTGTACCTGCGTTCGAAGAAGAAGTCGCTGGACATCACCGACCCCTATGCGCTGACCCCCGAGCAGCTCGACGCGGCGGCCCAGGTGGTGCGCCGCCAGCGTCCCCACGTCAGGGCCTACTGGAGTGAACCGGCCGATGCGGTCAGCGCGTTCGCCGCGGGCGAGGCGGTCATCGGCCAGGTCTCCTCCTACCAGCTGGACGTGCTGAGCAGGGCGGGGCGCCCGGTGGCCGGCATCGAGCCCCGGGAGGGCGTGACCGGCTGGGTCAACTCCTGGCTGATCGGCGCCCGGGCCGAGCACCCCAACTGCATGTACCAGTGGCTGAAGTGGACGGTCTCCCCGGACGTGCAGCGGCAGGTCGCCCAGTGGGCCGGGGTGGCGCCGGCCAACCCGCAGGCGTGCGAGGGCGACCGGCTCAGCGCATCCTTCTGCGCCACCTACCGGGTCGGCGACGGGGACTTCCTGAAGAAGGTGATCTTCGCCCGGACGCCCACCGAGGACTGCGGCGGCGAGGGGCACGGGTGCACCGACTACGCCGAGTGGGTCCGGGCCTGGCAGGAGTCCCGCGGCACGGCCCACTGAACTTTGTGACCCCGCCGTCTCGGCGGGCCGCAACAAGGGCAGCGCGCTCAGGAGCGCCTCTGTGGCCTGGAACATTTCCGGACGCGGGCTCCCGTCCGCGGCGCCCGGGAGCGGGCGTTGAAAGAGGCTCAGCGGCCGTCTGCGGGCGAGGGCGGGCAGAGAAGAGGGCGCGTCCGACCGCCCCCTGTCGAACGCGCCCTCTCTTGGAGCCGGGTGCTCTGGGCAACCCCCCGAAAACCCAGAACACCCTCCTGGTGAAGCCCTCAGCGGTATGGCGCTGTGTCCCGGGCCGATCCGTTCAGCGACCGACCGGCCCCTGTCCCGGTGCCCGCCCAGTGGAGAGGCGGCAGGGCGAGCGCGCACTCGTCACACGCGAACACCCCTGAGCCGTCTGGGAGGCGGCCGACGCGGACGCGCGGGCGCGGCCACCTCTTGTGGCAGACGACGCAGGCGTCGCCTTCGCACTGCACCGCGCTCAGCGCCTCGGGGTCGAACACGAGTTCCCTCGTGCGGCTCATCGCTCACCCCCTCTCCCGGGCGGACCGGGCAACGTGATTCCTTTATAAGCGGCCGGAGGTGTACCCGCCGTTATACCGCCTCCAAGGAGCTGTAAAAACATCATTACCATGCGGAGTTGCGGGCAATTTCGGGGGCTGTGTGACGGCCTGCGCGAGGAGACGGAACGACCTTTTTCGAGGTGCACCGCTTTGCGGAGCAGGTGGTCTCGGCAGCCGGTTCCGCCGCGGTGATCTGGGATCTTGGCAGGTGGCGCCGTGGCGGGCCCCGGCATGCCGGTGGCGTCGCGGGCGCCGGTAATCGCACGGGGCTCACGTGATTGCTGGGATTGTCGATCCTTGACGACCTCATGGTGTTGGCCCTCCGAAGATTCGGTCAGAGATTTTCCGCATGCGGCCGAGACGAGGCCGCATGCGGCCGGGAAAGGAGAGGCCGATGATCGAACAATGGGCGCGCAACTGGTGGACGTTCGCGGTGCGTGGAGCGGTGGCGATCCTTTTCGGCCTGATGGCCTGGATCTGGCCGGCCATCACGGTATGGGCGCTGGTGCTGCTGTTCGGCGCCTACGCCCTGGTGGACGGGGCCTTCGCGCTGGCGGCGGCGTTCCGCGCCAGGGCCGGGCAGTCGCGGCTGTGGCTGGCGGTGACCGGCGCGGTCGGCGTCCTGGCCGGTCTGCTGGCCTTCATCTGGCCCGGCGTCACCGCGCTGGTGCTGCTGATGCTGATCGCGGCGTGGGCGGTGGTGACCGGGGTGCTGGAGATCGTGGCGGCCGTGACGCTGCGCAAGGAGCTGAGGGGCGAGTGGTGGTATGTGATCGGCGGTGCCGTCTCGGTGCTGTTCGGTCTGCTGCTGTTCGTCTGGCCGGTCAGCGGGGCGCTGGCGGTGGTGTGGCTGATCGGGCTGTTCGCGATCGTCTACGGGATCGCCCTCATCGCCGCGTCGCTGCGGATCAAGCGCCTGGGGGACGCGCTGAGCTCGGGCCGGCCGGGCGACACCACCGCCGCCCGGTTCTGACCGCCCCCCTCATCTGGGCCCGCGGGCCGGAGCATTGGCGCACCTGTGCGGCACCTGGCCTCGGGCGGCCGGGGCGGGTGCCTGGATGATGCCCGGTGCCGCGTCCCGCCCGTCCCGGCCCGCGGAGATCAGGGGCCTGAGTGAGACCCGGTGCCGTGGGCTGCGATGACACGGCACCGTGCGCCGCTGAGGCTCCCGTCTCAGCCGCACCTGAGAGCAGGTGCGGAAAGAGGCTCAGTCGGTGAGGTGCTTTTCGAAGCAGAGGCTGAGGACGTTTCCCACATACGGCCCGAAGGCGGGGATGCGGCGGTAGCCGCTGGACTGGTAGAGGCCGATCGATTCCGGCTGCAGGTCGCCGGTCTCCAGGCGGAGGGTGCGCCACCCCTTGGCCAGCGCCATCTCCTCCAGGGCCTGCAGCAGCATGCGGGAGATGCCCTGCCCGCGGTGAGCGGGACGCACATACATCCGGGTGACCTCGGCCATGCCCGGCTCCAGCGGCTTGAGCCCGCCGCAGCCCACCGGCTCGGAACCGATGCGGGCCAGCAGGAACTCCACGCGCGGATCGATGCCCTTGGGGGCCTCGTCGGCGCCGGGGTAGCGGGCCTCGATCTCGGCCTGCTGCTCGGTGCACAGCGCGATCACGGCCGGGTCCTCGGGGGTCGCCGGGGCGATGTCGACGCGCACGCTGATCTGCTTCACAGAGCCGAACGTACGACCGTCTTGTTAGCCGGGTGTTACGAAAAAGTGACCATTGGGTCATGCCTGAAAGGTCGGGTTCCGGACCCGCGGCACGGCACGCCGTCCCGGCAACGAACGGCATCCGCTCTGTGGAAGACCCCGCCGAACTAAGAGTGCTGGGCCCGTTCGTACAAAAGCCGAGCGGACTCCCCGAAGTACGGGCCGAACACGTACCGGGACCCGGACGCCTCAAGGCCGAGGCTGTTCACCGAGGTGATGACCCCTGTGCCGGAAGACTCATCGAAGTGCAGCAGCCACGGGCCCCCGCTGGCACCCCTGGTCAGGTTGCAGGGCATGCCCATCGCCTGGGAGATGGGGGAGACCTCGAAGGTCCGGCCGCTGCAGTAGGCCAGCCACTGCCCGGTATAGGGCTGCTGGACGGGATACCCGAAGGCGTACATGTTCTGCTCGCGCGGCTGATGGAAGGCGATGCCCTGGCCGCCGACCACGTCGACCAGACGCCGTCCGCCAAGGGCGTTGACCACGGCGGCGCCGATGTCGTGGCCGAAGTCCTCCAGCACCGACCACTGCGCGGTGGCGAAGGTGCGCCGGGCCGTCCACACCCCATACGGCTGCTCGCCGTCGCGGTAGCCGGGCACGAACACCCAGTTGGTGTGCCAGGTCCCCTGGGACTTCACGCAGTGCCCGGCGGTGATGACGGTGCTGCGGTTGGCGCCGGCGACCGCCGAGCCCGAGCAGTAGGCGTCCACGCCCCGGAAGGTGAAGAACACCCGTCCCGTGGTGCGGGCGACCGCGCCGCCGCCGGTCCACAGGCCGCCGGTGTGCGGGAAGTCCAGCCGGCCTGCCGCCGGGGGCGGCCGGTCGGGCGACCTCGCCGGCCGTCCGACCAGAAGGCTGATCGGCACCGCCCGCCGCATCCGCTCGGGGGTCCAGTACCGCGCCACCGCCCGCTGGTCCGCGGCCGTCAGCGCCTGGACCTTGGCGCCGGGCGGGGGAACGGCCACCGGGCCGGACCCTTGCGCCCAGGCCGGAAGCAGGGCCGCCGGGACCGTCAAGACCAGCAGGCCGCCGACGACCAGCGGCATCCGGAACCTTCGCCTCATGGACGCGCCGCCTTCCTCGGCCGGAGCGGGACCGGCCACGCCGTGGCAGGACGGAATTCACAGAAAGAATCCACACGAACGCTTTCTGTGAATGGAGGAGTGCTTCCCGGGCGGGCCGAGGGCCAAGCCCAAAAACGCGGCAAGCCGTACGGGGCGCATCGGGACGGACGGGACAATGGCAGCATGATGGCTGCCTCCTCACAGAACGCGCCCGGCTGTTCCAGCGGCCGCGACCGGCGCGACGTCGTGCTGCTGGGCTCCACCGGCTCGATCGGCACCCAGGCCCTGGATGTGATCCGCCGCAACCCCGACCGGTTCCGGGTGACCGGCCTGGCCGCCGGCGGGGGACGGGTGGACCTGCTGGCCGCCCAGGCCCTGGAGTTCCGCCCGGAGGTGGTGGCGGTGGCGCGCGCCTCGGCCGCCCAGGACCTGCAGCTGGCCTTCTACGCCGAGGCGCAAAAACGCGGCTACAGCTCCGGCGACTACCCGATCCCCAAGATCGTGGCCGGACCGGAAGCCGTCGCCGAGGTGGCGGCCTGGCCGTGCGACCTGGTGCTCAACGGGGTGACCGGGGCGCTGGGCCTGTCGTCCACGCTGGCGGCCCTGGAGGCCGGACGGACGCTGGCGCTGGCCAACAAGGAGTCGCTGATCGTCGGCGGTCCGCTGGTCAAACGGCGGGCCGCGCCCGGGCAGATCGTCCCGGTCGACTCCGAGCACTCGGCACTGGCCCAGTGCCTGCCGGGGTGGACCTACGGCGACGCCTCCGCCACCGCCCGGGTGCGCCGGATGGTGCTGACCGCCAGCGGCGGGCCGTTCCGCGGCCGCAGCCGCGCCGAACTGGCCGACGTCACCCCCGAGCAGGCGCTGGCCCACCCCACCTGGGACATGGGGCCGGTCATCACCATCAACTCCGCCACGCTGGTCAACAAGGGCCTGGAGGTCATCGAGGCGCACCTGCTGTTCGACGTGCCGTTCGAGAAGATCACGGTGATGGTGCACCCGCAGTCGGTGATCCACTCCATGGTGGAGTTCATCGACGGCTCCACCATCGCCCAGGCCAGCCCGCCGGACATGCGGCTGCCGATCGCCTTGTCGCTGACCTGGCCGGACCGCCTGGCCGACGCCGCGCCCGCCGTCGACTGGACCAAGGCCCACACCTGGGAGCTGCAGCCGCTGGACGATGAGGCGTTCCCGGCCGTGGCGCTGGCCCGGCACGTGGGCGAGCTGGGCGGCACCGCGCCGGCCGTCTACAACGCCGCCAACGAAGAGTGCGTGGAGGCGTTCCGCGCCGGCCGGCTGCCGTTCACCGGGATCGTGGACACCGTCGCACGGGTGGTCGAGGAGCACCAGGTGACCTCCGCGGACCTCACTCTCGACGACGTGCTCGCCGCCGACGCCTGGGCCAGGGCGCGCGCCCGGGAACTGACCTGACCGCCCGGCCCCGCCGGGAGCCCAAAAGCACGCTCGGGGATCGCCGGGCCCGCCGCCGGCATGTCGTCTCTGCGGCGGGTACGGGTACGTCTCGCCCAGAACTCGCCCGCAAACGGTGCCGTGACCCGGGACGTCCGGGATTCCATGGCGGGCGGCCCGCGGCGGACGAAGGAGCACGCGATGGCCTATCTGCTCGGCGTCGTGGCGTTCGTCGCCGCGCTGGTGCTGTCGGTGACGCTGCACGAGGCCGGGCACCTGGTCGCCGCCAAGCGGTTCGGGATGAAGGCCACCCAGTTCTTCGTCGGCTTCGGCCCCACGCTGTGGTCGCGGCGGCACGGGGAGACCGAGTACGGGGTCAAGGCGATCCTGCTCGGCGGGTTCGTGCGCATCGTCGGCTACACCACGCTGGAAAAGCTCGATGAGGCCGACCGGCCCCGCGCTTTCTACCTCCAGCCCGCCCGTCGCCGCGCGGTGGTGATCGTCGCGGGCGTGGCGGCCAATCTGCTGCTGGCGTTCGTGCTGCTGGTGGCGTTGGCCACGGTGGTGGGGGTGCGCCAGGCGGGCACCGCCACCACCGTCGTCGAGCGGGTCAGTGCCTGCGTCCCCGAACGCCTGGGCGGCCGGTGCGCCCCCGGCCGTCCGCCGTCCCCGGCACGGGCGGCCGGGCTGCGGTCCGGCGACCGCATCGTCTCCTTCGCCGGGCGGCCGGTCGGCGGCTGGCAGGAGCTGCGCGCGGCGATCCGGGCGGCGCCCGCCGGGCGGGCCGTCCCGGTGGTGGCCGAGCGGGACGGGACCCGCCGCGCCTTCCAGGCGCGTCTGGCCGAGGTGGACGGCGAGCCGTTCCTGGGCGTGACGGCCCGCGTCGTCGGCGTCCGCTACGACCGGCTCGGCCCCGGCGAGGCGGTCGTCTTCGCGCTCAAGGGCATCGCGGTGACCGTCGCGCAGATGGGCAGGGCGCTGGCCGCCCTGCCCGCCGCGCTGCCGGAGCTGTTCTCCCCGCAGCGGGGCCAGAGCGCAGGCGGCCAGATCGGCAGCGTGGTCGGCGCCGGCCAGATCTCCGGGGAGATCTTCGCCTCCGGCGGCTCCTGGCGGGACGCCGCGGGCCCCTACCTGGCCCTGGTCGCCTCGATCAACATCTTCCTGGGCGCGCTCAACGTCCTGCCGCTGCTGCCGCTGGACGGCGGGCACCTGGCGGTGCTCGGCTACGAGCGGCTGCGGGCCCGCATCGCCCGCGCCCGCGGCCGCAGCGACCCCGGCCCGGTGGACATCACCCGGCTGCTGCCGGTGACCTACCTGGCGGTGGTGCTGCTGGTGGGACTGGGCGTCCTGCTGATCGTGGCGGACCTGCTCAACCCGCTGCGGCTCTCCCCATGAGCCCCTTGCGCCCCCGGCCGGCCGGCGGCGCAAGGGGCGCATTGCGGACGTCTTACCACGGTCATATGGGCCGGACGCATAGGCTGGGACGCGACCGGAACACCATCCGCACCCACTTGCAGCTTGAGAAGAGAGCGATGAGCGTTCAACTCGGTATGCCCGCAGTCCGTGCCCAGACTCCCGCGCTGGCGACCCGCCGCAAGTCGCGGCAGGTCATGGTGGGATCGGTGCCGGTGGGCGGGGACGCCCCGGTGTCGGTGCAGTCGATGACCACCACGCCCACCGCCGACGTCAACGCCACGCTGCAGCAGATCGCCGAGTTGACCGCGGCGGGCTGCCAGATCGTGCGGGTGGCGGTGCCCTCCCAGGACGACGCCGACGCGCTGCCCAAGATCGCGGCCAAGGCGCCCATCCCGGTGATCGCCGACATCCACTTCCAGCCCAAGTACGTGTTCGCGGCGATCGACGCCGGGTGCGCGGCGGTGCGGGTCAACCCCGGCAACATCAAGAAGTTCGACGACAAGGTCGGGGAGATCGCCAAGGCGGCCTCCGAGGCCGGGGTGCCGATCCGCATCGGCGTCAACGCCGGATCGCTGGACAAGCGGCTGCTGGCCAAGTACGGCCGGCCCACCGCCGAGGCGCTGGTGGAGTCGGCGCTGTGGGAGTGCTCGCTGTTCGAAGAGCACGGCTTCCGCGACATCAAGATCTCCGTCAAGCACCACGACCCGGTGGTGATGATCCAGGCCTACCGGATGCTGGCCGAGCGCTGCGACTACCCGCTGCACCTGGGCGTCACCGAGGCCGGCCCGGCCTTCCAGGGCACCATCAAGTCGGCCACCGCCTTCGGGGCGCTGCTGGCCGAGGGCATCGGCGACACCATCCGGGTGTCGCTGTCGGCGCCGCCGGTGGAGGAGGTCAAGGTCGGCATCGCCATCCTGGAGGCGCTGGGGCTGCGCGAGCGCGGGCTGGAGATCGTCTCCTGCCCGGCCTGCGGCCGCGCCCAGGTGGACGTCTACACCCTGGCCCAGGAGGTGGAGGCCGGGCTGAAGGGCTTCCCGGTGCCGCTGCGGGTGGCGGTGATGGGCTGCGTGGTCAACGGCCCCGGCGAGGCCCGCGAGGCCGACCTGGGAGTGGCCTCCGGCAACGGCAAGGGCCAGATCTTCGTCAAGGGCGAGGTCATCAAGACCGTGCCGGAGTCGCAGATCGTCGAGACGCTGATCGAGGAGGCCATGCGCATCGCCGAGGAGCGGGGCGTGAAGGTCGACCCCGACGCCGAGGACGGCGCCGCCGAGGTCATCGTCTCCTGACCGTTCGGCCCTTTGCGCCCTGCCGCGCCGCTTTCGGGCCGCTTTCGGGGTGAATCGCGGAGACACGCACTTCCCCCACCCGCGCGACCTGGGCGGATACAACAGCGGGGTGCTGACGAACCCGCCATCGAGGAAGGCCGCCGGGCTGCTGGCCGGCGCCGCGCTGGGCGGCGCCCTGCTCGCCGTGCCCGCCGCGGCGCAGGCGCACGCCCCGTCCATCGCCTGGCGGCCCTGCCCCGCCCACGACCCGCACCTGGGGGACGCGCTCAAAGGGCTGGAGTGCGCGAGGCTGTCGGTGCCGCTCGACCACACCAGGCCGAACGGGCGGCGGATCACCCTGGCGCTCACCCGGGCCCGCCACACCGCCGCCAGGTTCCGGGGCGCGGTGCTGCTCAACCGCGGCGGCCCCGGCGCGGCCGGCCGTGACCTGCCCGCCCTGTTCACCAGGGCGCTGCCGAAGGACGTCGCCGCCTCCTACGACTGGATCGGGTTCGACCCCCGCGGAGTGGGCGCGTCCCGGCCCGCACTGGTGTGCGACACCTGGCCGCTGCACCGGGGCCGGGCCCGGCCCGACACCGTCCCCCGCAGCAGGGCCGCCGAGCGGGAGCTGCGGAAGCGGGCCAAGAGGTTCGCCGACGCGTGCGCCCGCAAGTACCGCGACCTGCTCCCGTACATGGGGACGCGGAACTGGGTGGAGGACCTGGAGGCCATCCGGGTCGCCCTCGGCCACAAGAAGATCAGCTACTTCGGCTACTCCTACGGCACCTACCTGGGCGCCGCCTACGCCACGGCGTACCCCGGGCGGGTGCGCCGCATGGTCCTCGACAGCGTGGTGCGGCCCAGCGGCGTCTGGTACGCCAACAACCTCGCCCAGAACGTGGCGTTCGAAAAGCGCATCCGGGCGTTCTTCGGCTGGGTCGCCCGCCACGACGGGATCTACCGGCTCGGCGGCACCGCCCGGGAGGTCGAGCGGGCCTACTACGCCGTCCGCAGGAAGGTCACCGCCAAGCCCATCGGCGGCCGGATCGGCCCCGCCGAGCTGGACGAGATCTTCCTGACCACCGGCTACTCCGACCTGCAGTGGGGCACCTACGCCAGGGCGCTGTCGGACTACGCCGTCCGTGGGAACCCCGGGGCGCTGCGCGCGCTGTGGAAGGCGCCCGACCGGGACTCCGACAACACCTACACGATGTACCTGGCGACCGAGTGCCGGGACGCCGCCTGGCCGCGCGACTGGTCGATCTGGCGCCGGGACGCCAAGCGCCAGTACCGGGCCGGCAACCGCTTCGAGACCTGGAACAACATCTGGTACAACGCCCCTTGCGCCTATTGGCGGGCGCCCGGCGGCCCGCCGCCCCGCGTGGGCAGGGTCCGCGGGGTGCCCCCGATCCTGCTGGTGCACGCCACCGAGGACGCCGCCACCCCCTACCCGGGGGCGCTGGAGACTCACCGGCTGCTTCCCTCCTCCCGGCTGGTCGTCCAGCGCGGCGGGGGCAACCACGGGCTGTCGCTGGGCGGCGACCGGTGCATCAACCAGGCGGTCGTGGCCTACCTGCGCAGCGGAGCCCTGCCGCCCGGCCGCCGGGGGGTGGACCTGACCTGCCCGGCGCCTCCGCCGCCGGCACCGGACTCCGCGGCCTCCCGGGCGCGGACCGCGGCACCCCCCTCGGCGACCTCGGCAAGGACGTCATAATCTTGAATCGTGGTGCCGAAGCTGGTTCGTGGCGGGTAAGCCATGCGGATGCTGGGATCGATGCCGGTCCGGGTCCTGGACGACCGGCACAGGGACACCGTCCTGGCGATCCTTGACTCCGACCCTGTCTCCAACGTGTTCGTCAGTTCCCGGGTGCGCGCGGCAGGGCTGAACCCCGACCGGCTCGGCGCCCAGATGTGGGGGTACATCCGGGACGGGGAGCTGACCTCGCTGTGCTACTCGGGGGCCAACCTCATCCCGATCGCCGCCGACTCTGAGGCGGTGCGGGCCTTCGCCGAACGCGCCCGCAACGAAGGACGGCGCTGCTCGTCCATCGTGGGGCAGGCCGATGCGGTGCGAGAGCTGTGGGACCTGCTGGCCCCCTACTGGGGGCGGCCGCGGGCGATCCGGGCCGTCCAGCCGGTGATGGCCACCTCCCGGCCCTCCCCGGTGCCGCCCGATCCCCACGTGCGGCGGGTCCGGATGGATGAGTTCGACATCATCTACCCGGCGTGCGTGTCGATGTTCACTGAAGAGGTGGGCATCTCCCCGAACGTGGGGGACGGCGGTGCGCTGTACCGGGCCCGGGTGGCCGAGCTGATCCGCGCCGGGCGCGCGTTCGCCCGCATCGAGAACGGCCGGGTGATGTTCAAGGCCGAGATCGGCGCCGCCACCCCTTACGCCTGCCAGGTGCAGGGCGTGTGGGTGCCTCCGGACCTGCGCGGGCGGGGCCTGTCGGTGAGCGGCATGGCGGCGCTGGTGGACGAGTCGCTGCGCACCATCGCCCCGGTCGTGTCGCTGTATGTCAACGACTTCAACGCCCGCGCCCGCGCCGCCTACCGCCGGGTCGGCTTCACCGAGATCGACACCTTCATGTCGGTGCTGTTCTAGGCGGTGTCCGTGTCTCTTTAGGCGCCCTGCGCCGTGCCGGGGGCCACGCGCACCAGCAGGTCCAGTAGGCGGTCCAGTTCCGCCTCCGGGTCGTCGGTGAGGCCGGCGTGGACCGGGCCCGGCTGGACGACGGTGCTGCGGGGGGCGGTCAGCCAGCGGAACCGGCTGCCGGGGGACTGCTTCCCCGCCGGCCCGGCCTCCCGGCCGCCGTGGCAGACGCAGCGCACGGCGTGCAGCGCCGCGCGCACCCCCTGCAGGTCGAGCGCCGGGTCCAGGGCGTGCAGGCGCCGCTCGTCCAGGTGGATGCGGCAGCCCAGGAAGTCCGCGGCGCGGCAGTGCAGCACCACGCCCACGTTCATGGCCTCGCCGCGCTCGGGGCGGGGCACCACCCGCAGCACGGCGTACTCGAACGCGTTCATGTGACCGGGCCGCCCAGCCAGCTCGGCCGCCCGGCGGTGCGGCGCGGGGCGGGGGCGGGACGGTCCGGGCCGGCGGCCGACGGGTCGGGCAGCCAGGCGCGGGGGTCGGCGGCGCGGGCCAGCAGCGTCGCCACATAGGCGTCACGGACGGCCGCGGCGTCGGCGAAGCCCGGCTCCCCGCTCAGCCACAGGTCGGGCACCAGCGCGGTGATCTCGCGCAGCAGCTCCTCGGTCACCTGCGGCAGCAGCTCGGCCTCGGCCTCGGCCAGGTGGGTCGCGTACGACACCATGACATGATCGTCGATGTCGTAGGGCCGGCGGACCAATTCGGCGGCCTTGGCCCAGGCGTGGTGGAAGTACAGGCTGGCGCCGTGGTCGATCAGCCATATCCGGCCGTGCCAGACCAGCAGGTTGGGGTTGCGCCAGCTGCGGTCCACGTTGCCGATGAAGGCGTCCAGCCACAGCAGCCGGGAGGCCTGCTCGGGGTCGGCCGTCCAGCCGAGGGGGTCGTAGCCGAGCGAGCCGGGCAGGAAGTCCACCCCCAGGTTCCAGCCGGTGCTGGCCTTGAGCAGGTCCTGGACGTCGGGGTCGGGCTCGTGCCGGGCGATCGCCGGGTCCAGGTCCATGATCACCATGTCGGGCACCCGGAAGCCGAGGCGGCGGGCCAGCTCCCCGGCGATGATCTCGGCGACCAGCGCCTTGCGGCCCTGCCCGGCGCCGACGAACTTCATCACATAGGTGCCGAGGTCGTCGGCCTCCACGATGCCGGGCAGCGAGCCTCCCTCGCGCAGCGGCGTCACGTACCGGGTCGCTGTGACTAGGGGCAACACGGCACTTACCCTACGGGCTCATGACATGGGTCGATCTATCGGTGCCGGTGGTCACCGGGATGCCGGTGTATCCGGGGGACCCCGAGGTGGAGGTGGCGCCCGCGCTCACCGTCGCGGAGGCGGGGGTCAACGTGGCGCGGGTGCACCTGGGCTCTCATGCCGGAACGCATGTGGACGCGCCCTGCCACGTGGACGACTCCTGGCCCCGGCTGGATGAGCTGCCGCTGGACCGGTTCGCCGGGCGGGCCGTGCCGATGGACGTCCGCGGCCTGCCGCCGCGCACTCCCATCGGGCCGGAGCATCTTCCGGAGGGGCTGCGGCCGGGCGTCGTGCTGCTGGTCGTCACCGGCTGGTCGCGGCACTGGGGCACTCCCGATTATCTGGCGCATCCCTACCTGGCGGCCGAGACCTGCGTGCGGATCGCGGCGGCCGGGGTGCGGACGGTCGGCATCGACGCGCTCAGCGTGGACCGCACTCCGGCTCCGGGGGAGCAGGACTTCTCTCTGGCGGCCCACCGGGCGCTGCTGGAGCCGGGCGGGGTGATCGCCGAGAACCTCACCGGGCTCGACCGGCTGGTCCAGGCCCCGGCGGAGGCCGAGGTGTTCCTGTTCCCGGTGCGGCTGACGGGCGATGGGGCGCCGGTCCGCGCGGTCGCCCGCCTGCGGTCCTAGGCCCGGCCGGTCGCACCGCATCCCGGCGGCGCGGCGGCTCCGCGCGCAGGGTCAATCGCCGTCCGGCACCTGAGCCGGGCCGATTCCCACGGCCTTCTCTTTTGCGGGACGCGAGAGCGGTGCGCCCCGGATGTCCGCTAAGTCAAAGCACCTTCTAGAATCCCGTTCAGTTTTTTTGAGGGGTGCGGGAGGGCGCATGACGGAGGTCGAGGCGGCCGGCGGCAGGACCATCGGAAGGCTCGAAGACCGCCGGTGGATCGGCGAGGAGCGGGCCGCGCAGCTGGCCGAGCTGGCCGCCCGGGTCCGGGAGCTGACCGAGGCCGTGGTGCTGACCGAGGTGGACTCCGCCGAGATCGCCGCCGTCGCCGAGCAGGTCGCCGCGCTGACCGCCCGGCTGAACGCCGCCCGCGACCAGTACCCGCCGATGGCCGCCGAGGGCACCAACGGCATGGTCCGGCAGCTGGCCAGCCCGGTGACGGGCCGGATCAACCCCATCGCCCCGCCGGTGACGGTCACCGTGTGCGAAGGCGGCGTGGTCCGCGGCGAGTTCACCCTCAACACCGTCTACGAAGGGCCGCCCGGGTTCGTGCACGGCGGCGTCACCGCGCTCGTCCTCGACCAGATGCTCGGCCTGGCGGCGGCCTCCGGCGGCGTGCCGGGGCTGACCGCCACGCTGGACATGTGCTACCGCCGGCCCACCCCCTATGGCGTCCCGCTGACCGTCGAGGCCCGCGTGACCCGCACCGAGGGCCGCAAGACCTTCGCCGAGGCGCACGTGCTCGCCCCGGGCGGCAAGGTGACCGTCGAGGCCACCGCGATGTTCGTGCGCCCGCTGTTCCAGCTTCCGCAGGGGACGGGGGCGTCCGAGAGAAACTGAAAATTTTTCTTCACTCTGTGCACGGCACCGGGAACAATCGTTAGGAGACAGGCAGAAGCGCACATAGTGGTCTACGGTGCGGGGCATGGCGACTGTGCTCGTAGTGGAGGACGATCCCAACCTCCGGGCCGCACTGATACGGGAACTGGACGCCCGGTCCCACACCGTGCGGAGCGCCGGCACCGCGATGGACATGCTCCGGGAGGTCGCGCGCAACCCGCCGGACCTGGTGGTGCTGGATCTGGGACTGCCGGACCTGGACGGCGCCGAGGCGCTGAAGATGCTGCGCGGCGTCTCCGACGTGCCGGTCATCATCGCCACCGCCCGCGACGCCGAGACCGAGATCGTCCGGCTGCTGAACGCCGGAGCCGACGACTACCTGGTCAAGCCCTTCACCGCCGAGCATCTCAACGCCCGGCTGCTGGCGCTGCTGCGCCGGGCCGGCCGGGCCGGGCCGACGATGCGGCTGGTGGTCGGCGGCCTGCAGATCGATGTGGACCGCCGCGAGGCGTCCTTGGACGGCCGCCCGCTGGAGCTGACCCGCCGCGAGTTCGACCTGCTGGCCTACCTGGCGGCCCGGCCCGGCCGGGTGGTCTCGCGCCGCGAGCTGCTGGCGGAGGTGTGGCACCAGGCCTACGGGGACGACCAGACCATCGACGTGCACCTGTCGTGGCTGCGCCGCAAACTGGGTGAGACCGCCGCCTCCCCCCGCTACCTGCACACCGTGCGCGGGGTCGGGGTCCGCCTGGCCGCCCCCGAGCCGGAGACCGCGACGGACTCGCCATGAGACGCGCGCTCGGGCTCGTCGCGCTGGCCGTCACCTCCATGGTGGCCCTGGCCTTCTTGATCCCGCTGGCGTTCGCCGTCCGGGAGATGACCCGGGACCGGGCGCTCGGCGCCGCCGAACGGGACGCCGCCTCCATGGGACCGGCGCTGGCGCTGTCGACCAGGCCCCCCGACATCGAGCGCGCCATGTCGGCCACCGTGGCCGGCCCCGCCGGCCGGATGGCGGTGCACCTGCCCGACGGCGCCGTGTTCGGCACTCACCGGACCGAACCGGCCCAGGTCCTGGAGGCGTCCCGGCGGGAGACGGTGTCCACCGTGGAGGTCCCCGGCGGGCACGCGGTGCTGCAGCCGGTCGCGCTCGCCGAGGGGCAGATGGCCGTGGTCGAGGTCTTCCTGCCCGGCGGCGAGCTCACCCGGGGCGTGTGGAAGGCGTGGCTGGCGATGGCCGGGGTGGGCGTGGTGCTGGTCGCCGGGTCGGTGGTGGCCGCCGACCGGATGGGCACCCGGGTGGTGCGCGCCACCCAGCGCCTGTCGGACGCCGCCGCCGCGCTCGGCGAGGGGGACCTGAGCGTGCGCATCGAGGACTCCGACGGGCCTCCCGAGCTGGTCAACGCCGGGCGCGCCTTCAACGCCATGGCCGACCGGGTGGCCAAGCTGCTGGCCGCCGAGCGCGAGATGGCCGCCGACCTGTCCCACCGGCTGCGCACCCCGCTGGCCGCGCTGCGCCTGAACGCAGAGTCCCTGCCGCCGGGGGCGCTGGGCGACCAGACCCGGGAGGCCGTCGACCGGCTGGAACGCGAGATCGACATGATCATCCGCGCGGTGCGCAACCCGGCCGGGCGGGGCAGCTGCGACGCCGCCCAGGTGCTGCGCGACCGCATCGCCTTCTGGTCGGCCCTGGCCGAGGACGAGGGACGCAACTGCGAGCTGATCGGCGCCGACCGCCCGGCCCCGGTGCCGCTGCCGGCCGCCGAGCTGGAGGCCGCCGTGGACGCCCTGCTGGGCAACATCTTCCGGCACACCCCAGAAGGCACCGACTTCGCCGTCACCTTGCACGTCGGCGAGGGCGTCACCGGCATCCTGGTCGCCGACGCCGGGCCGGGCATCGCCGACCCGCAGGCCGCCCTGGAACGCGGACGCAGCGGCCGCGGCTCCACCGGGCTCGGGCTGGACATCGCCCGCCGCGCCGCCGAGTCCACCGGCGGCCACCTGCGCATCCACCGTTCCGTGCTGGGCGGCGCCCAGGTCCAGCTGTGGCTGCGCACCGGCGAGCGCCCCCCGGCCCGCCGCTCGCGCCGCTCCCGCCGCCGCACCCGCTCCCGCGCCCGCGCCTGAACACACGTCCGGAAAAAGGCCCGGGGGGATCACCAGGAGCGGGCCTGGGCCAGCAGGTGGTCGCGCACCGCCGCGATGTGCGGCAGGTCGGCGGTGCCGGTGCGGGCCGCCAGGAAGAGCGTGTTGATCGGCGGGACCTCCGGCTGGAGCAGGGCGACCAGCTCGCCCGAGGCCAGCTGCTGTTCGCACAGGTAGCGGGGGAGCACGGTGACGCCGGCGCCGGCCGCCGCGGCGGCCAGGACCCCGCGCAGGTCCGGGACGACCACGGCGGCCTGGCCGGAGGGCCGCCCGCCGAACACCGTGCGCCAGTAGCGGCGGATGATCGGCAGGTCCTCGGCGTAGGAGATCAGCGGGACGCCGCGCAGCGCGGCGGCCGGCTCGCGGGCCAGGTGCTCGCGGTCGATCCGCTCGGCCCAGCAGGCGGCGGCCACCAGGACGAACTCCTCGTCGGTCAGCGGGACGGCGGTGATCGCCCGGCCGCGCGGCCGGATCGCGGAGACGACCAGGTCGAACCGGCCCGCCGCCAGCCCCGACAGCAGCTCCTCGGCCAGCCCCACGCCGACGCGCAGCCGCAGGCCGCGCCGCACCGGCTCGGCCAGCGCCGGCAGCACCCGCGCGGCGGTGAACTCGGCGGGCCCGCCCAGGTGCACCGGCCTGGCGAAGGGGTCGCCGGGGCCGATCCGGCGTTCGGTGATCGCGACCAGCGCGTCCACGTGGGGCGCCACCTGGCGGGCCAGCTCGTCGGCGACCGCCGTCGGCACGACGCCGCGCGCCGTCCGCTGGAACAGCTGCCGGCCCAGCCGTTCCTCCAGCGTCCGGATCTGGGCGGTGACGGCGGGCTGCGACAGCCCCAGGTGCGGTGCCGCACCGGTCAGCGATCCGGCCCGGTACACCTCCAGGAAGGTGCGCAACAGGGACAGGTCCATTCGCCGCTCCATCGAAAAACTTATGGCAGTCAGTGAAAAGGCTATTGGTTCACCAATGGCTTGAACGCTTAACGTCAAGGCCGCAGGCACGACGTCGTAAGCGACAGATCCAGGAGTGGCCTCATGTCCCGCGACAGCGCGATCCTGTTCGCCCTGACCAGTCACGGCCGGCTCGGCGACACCGGCCGCGCCACCGGCTTCTTCCTGCCGGAGGCCGCCGAGCCCTGGAAGGTCTTCCGCGACGCCGGCTACCGGGTCGACCTGGTCTCCCCGCGCGGCGGCAGGCCGCCGATGTACGGCCAGGACCCCGGCGACCCGGTCCAGCGGGAGTTCCTGGAGGACCCGCAGATCGCCCGGGCGCTGGCCGCCACGCCGCGCTCCGACCAGGTCGACCCCTCCGGCTATGCCGCGATCTTCTACGTCGGCGGCCACGGCACCATGTGGGACTTCCCGCAGGACGCCGCGCTGGCGGCGGCCGCCCGCCGCATCTACGAGGCGGGCGGCGTGGTGGCGGCGGTCTGCCACGGCCCGGCGGGGCTGCTGCCCATCACCCTCTCGGACGGCCGTCCCCTGGTGGAGGGCAGGGACCTGACGTCCTTCACCAACGAGGAGGAGGCCGACCAGGGGCTGACCGACGTGGTCCCCTTCCTGCTGAGCGACGCCTTGGAGAAGCTCGGCGCACGCCACCACGGCAAGCCCGCCTACCAGGCCAACGTGGTGGTGGACGGCCGTCTGATCACCGGGCAGAACCCGGCCTCCTCCACCGGCGTCGCCGAGGCGGTCGTCGCCGCCCTGTCCGGCTGAACGGCTCTTTCGGGCCGGTGCGCCCTTTCGCCGGGACGGCCGGGCGGTGTTCCTCCCACTCCGGCGTTTCCGCAGGTGTGGACGTTTTTAAACGGCTCGTCCAAAAAACCCGATGGGCAAACTGCCGTAAGCGTGCCTCAGGGATGACTTAAGCGAGCGTTAAGAACCTTCTTCGGCGGGGACGTGCTTCCTAGCGTTGGGGGTGTCGGAAAGGCGAGACCACGGAGGTACACCGGCTGGAGAAAGCGAACGTCGACTGAGGTTCCCGACTCAGGTTCCTGACTGAGGCTAGGCGATCGGCTCGTACGGCCCAAACCCCGCTCTTGGGCCGCACGGGCCGATCGTCATTTCACGGAAAGCCGTTATGAGGAAAGGCGTTGCAGGCGGCAGATCACCGTTCGCGGGGGAGCGCGCCGTGCAGCAGCAGCCGGAAGGCGTCGGCGGTGCCCGAGGCGCTGTCGTCCCCGGTGGCCAGGCGGCGGACGGCCAGCCCGAAGAGCATGGCGACCACGGCGGGAGCGTGCCGTTCGGCGTCGGGAATGCCCAGCGCGGTCAGCACCGCGGCGGCCAGCCGGTCGTAGGCGGCGATCGAGCGGGCCGAGGCGTCGGCCACCTCCGGGTCGCGGGCCGCGTGCAGGTGCAGTTCCAGGTTGGCGATCTGCTCGGGGCCGTAGGCGAACTCGACGATGGCCTTTTCGACCTCTTCGGCGACCTGGTCGAGGCTGATGCCGGTGGCGCGCAGCCGCTCGACGTGACCGGCGATGCGGGCGATGTCGTCTTCGACGAAGGCGCGCAGGCTCTCCCGCAGCAGGTCGGCCTGGCTGGGGAAGTGGTAGGTGAGCGAGCCCAGCGAGACCCCGGCGGCCTTGGCGACCGCACGGTTGGTGACCGCGCCGATGCCCTGCTCGCCGATGAGACGCAGGGTGGCGCGCAGGATCCGGTCACGCGCCGCTACTGGAGTGGTGTTCATCGTGGTCCCAGTGTCCCGCAGGAAAAAGGGTCTTTGCCCGCCCATTGCCGGCCGGTTATCGTTCGTTCGAACGAACGATAGAGGAGGCGGTGTGTTGGACGGGCTCGGGCTGGCCGCGCAGGCCGAACTGCTGGCGCTGGGTGAGCTGTCGGCCGGGGAACTGGTGGCGCACTCACTGGAGCGGATCGACCGCCTGCAGTCGCTGGGCGCCTTCCGGGTGGTGCGGGCCGAGGCCGCGCTGGCCGAGGCCGCCGAGGCCGACCGGCGGCTGCGCGCCGGGGAGCGGCTGCCGCTGCTGGGGGTGCCGGTGGCGATCAAGGACGACACCGACCTGGCCGGCGAGACCACCCCCTTTGCGGTGCCCGGCGATCACCGTCCCAAGGCCGCCGACGCCGAACACGTCCGCCGGCTGCGGGCGGCCGGGGCGATCATCGTGGGCAAGACCACCACCTGTGAGATCGGGCTGTGGCCGTTCAGCGAGTCGCCCGGCTTCGGCGCCGCGCGCAACCCCTGGAACCCCGCCTACAGCCCCGGCGGCTCCAGCGGGGGCTCGGCGGCGGCCGTCGCCGCGGGCATGGTGGCCGCCGCGGTGGGCTCCGACGGCGCCGGGTCGATCCGCATCCCGGCGGCCTGGACCGGCCTGGTCGGCATCAAGCCGCAGCGCGGCCGGGTCTCCGGCTTCCCGCACCGCGACCCCTTCCACGGGCTGACGGTGTGGGGGCCGCTGGCGCGCAGCGTGGCGGACGCGGCGCTGCTGCTGGATGTGCTGACCGGCAGCCACCCCGAGGACGCCCACCGGCTGGACCCCCCGGTCGTCCCGTTCGCCGAGGCGGCCCGCCGTGACCCGGGACGGCTGCGGATCGCGGTGTCCTTCCGCACCGCCTTCGGGGTGCCCGGCCGGGTCGACCCGCAGATCCGGGCGGCGGTGGAGCGCATCGCCCGCCGCCTCGCCGACCTGGGGCACAAGGTCTTCCCCGCCGACCCCGACTACGGGCTGGTCGGGCTGGGGCTGATCCCGCGCGGCACCGCCGGGGTGGCCGACTGGCTGGAGTCGATGCCCGGCGCCTCCCCCGAGCCCCGCACCGAGGTCGAGGCCAGGATCGGCCGGCTGCTGGGACGGCGGCTGCTGCCGCTGGCCCGCCGGATGGACCCGGCGCTGCGCCGCCGGGTGGGAAGGATCTTCCAGGTGGCCGACGTGGTGCTCACCCCCACGACCGCGCTGCCGCCGCCGCGGGTGGGCGCCTACGACGGGGCGACCTGGCGCCGCACCCAGTCGGCCGCCGCGGCGGCCTGCCCGTACGCCTGGCCGTGGAACGTGCTGGGCTGGCCGGCGATGAGCGTGCCGGCCGGGATGACCGCCGAGGGGCTGCCGATCGGCGCCCAGCTGCTGGCGCACGACTCCGAAGAGGCGCTGCTGATCTCCCTGGCCGCCCAGCTGGAGGCGGTCGAGGGCTGGCACGAGCGCCGCGCGCCCTTGAAGGAGCTCAGCAGCCCTGAGGGAGCTCAGTAGCCCGCGCCGGTGAGCATCCCGCCGTCCACCAGCACCTCGCTGCCGGTGCAGTAGGAGGAGTCGTCGGAGGCCAGGAACGCCACCACCCCCGACACCTCGCGGGAGCGGCCCATCCGGTTCAGCGGCAGCGCCTTCATGAAGGACTCGGCGCTGTCGGCGGTCGCGGCGACCACGTCCGGGTCCATGACCATGGGGGTGAGGATGCCGCCGGGGTGGACGGAGTTGACCCGGATGCCGTACTGGCCCAGCTCCCGGGCGGCGGCCTTGGTCAGCCCCCGCACGCCGAACTTGCTGGCGCTGTAGGCGGCCAGCCCGGCGGCGCCGATGAAGCCCTCGGTGGAGGAGATGTTGACGATCGAGCCGCCCCCGGCCGCCTTCATCGGCTCGATGACCGCCTTGACGCCCAGCCACTGGCCGATGAGGTTGACCTCCAGGATCCGCCGGCACTCCTCCAGGCTCATGTCCTCGATGCGCTTGTGCTTGATGATCCCGGCGTTGTTGACCAGCACGTTGAGCGTCCCGTAGGTGCCCACGGCGGTCTCCACGGCGTTCTTCCAGTCGTCGGGGGAGGTGACGTCCATGCGCACGAAGCGCACCGCCTCGCCCAGCTCGGCGGCCAGCTCGGCGCCCTCCTTCTCCAGGATGTCACCGAACACCACGCGGGCGCCCTCGGCGACGAACCGCCGCACGTGCGCCTTGCCCATCCCCCGCGCGCCGCCGGTGATGATCGCGACCTTCCCGTCGAGCAGCCCCATCAGGCGTTCCTCCCGCTGTGCGTGCCGGTCACCGGGACCGCGGCCGCATTGCCCGCCGGATACGGGCCCGCGGCGGCGCCGGACGGTTCATCGCGGCAAACCTAACTACCGCTTGGTCGCCCGGCAAGGCTCCTCCCGATCACCGGGAACCCCGCTGCTCAAGGGCACGGCGGCTGAGCCGGTCGGCGCGCCGGGTGGTCTCCGGCAGCCGGTAGCGAGGGCTGAGCGCCAGCACCTGCCGGCAGGCGTTCTCCAGGCCGATGCGGTGCCCCACCGACACATAGACGGGACGGACGCCGTCCTGCGTGCGCAGCACCCGTCCCACCACCTGCCCCTCATGCCGCAGATCGGCGCTCGAACCCCGGCGCTCGCCGACCGGCTCGTGCGAGCCCAGCAGGTGGGTCTTGGCCACGCCCAGCGACGGCAGCCCGGTGAGCACGCCCAGATGGCAGGCCAGCCCGAAACGCCGCGGGTGGGCCAGGCCGTGGCCGTCGCACACCAGCAGGTCGGGCGTCACCGTCAGCTTCTTCAGCGCCTCGACCAGCGCCGGCAGCTCCCGGAAGGCGAACAGCCCCGGCACGTAGGGGAAGGCCGCCGCGCCGATGACGACCGACTCCTCCAGCGGCTGCAGCGTCGCCGCATCCAGCACCACCACGGCGGCCGCCAGCCGGTCGGTGCCCTTTTCGTAGGCCACATCCAGCCCGGCCACCGTGCGCGGTGCGGCCGGCCCGGGCGAGTCCAGGTCCAGCAGCGGACGCAGCTTCTGCTGGATCTCCTCGGCCTCCCCGGGCGTCGCCGGCCACGGATGCAGCGTTTCCACCTTCACGGCCCGGTACGCTACCGGGCGCGTTTCACCCCAGGCTGGAATAAAGGGCCTTGACGAGACGGTAGGCGCGCGTGTCGGCCGTCAGGGCACTGCCCATCAGGTTGGGGATATAGGCCAAGGACACCCCCGCCTCCATGTCGCCCAGCCCGATGGAGCCGCTGGCGCCGCTGTGCCCGAACGCCGTCTCCGCCGCCGCGGGCGGGGCGGCGAAGGCCATCGCGGGCCGCATGTACCCCAGCCCGAACGAGGTGTCCACGCCCAAGATCCGGTCGGGCCCGTTCACCCGCCGCCGGATCGCCTCGCGCAGCGTCCCGGGCGCCAGGATGCGCCCGGCGACCAGGTCCCGGTAGAAGGCGGCCAGCGCGGTCGCCGTCGTCACCATCCCGGCCGCCGGCCAGCCGCCTGCCAGCACGACCGGGTTGTTGTAGCCGCCCTTGCCGGGGTGGGGGTTGTTGAGCGCCCGGTCCATGAGGGCGGCCTGCTCGGGGGTGAGCCGAGCGAGCCGCTCCAGCGCGCCGCTTCGCGCCTCGCCGGCGGGCCCGCCGGCGGATTCGGAGGCGCCTTCGGGCCGGTGCGCCGACAGCCGGGCGGCCCGCTCGATCACCTCCGGCGGCGCCCCGATCCACAGATCGAGCTCCCCGGCGAACTCGGCGCGGACGAACTCCCCGACCGTGCGCCCCGACAGCCGCCGGACGATCTCACCCGCCAGCCACCCGAAGGTCAGCGCGTGGTAGCCGTGCGCCTGCCCGGGCGTCCACACCGGGGCCTGACCGGCCAGCAGGGCGGCCATGGCGGCCGGATCGGCGGCCTCCGCCGCGCTCACCTCCCGCTCCAGCGCCGGCAGCCCCGCCTGGTGCGACAGCAACTGCTCGGCCGTCACCTGCTCCTTGCCGCACGCCCCGAACTCCGGCCACCACTCGGCCACCGGCCCGGTCAGGTCATAGGCCCCGCGCTCGGCCAGCGCCAGCGCGGCCGTGGCGGTCACCGCCTTGGTGCACGAGAACGCCACGCACGGGGTGTCCGGCAGCCAGGGCCGCCCGGTGCGCCGGTCGGCCACACCGCCCCACAGATCGACCACCAGCCGGTCCCCGGCGTACACGGCCACCGCCGCGCCCAGCTCATGACCTCGGGCGAAGGATTCCTCCAGGGCTTCGCGCACCGCCTTGAACGCCGGATCGCAGTGTCCGTGGACCGTGGTCTGCAGGCTCGTCACGGGGGGTCCTTTCACGAGGGGGCCACACCGAATGATGCTCGACTCGCCCCCTCGAGGTCGATATGCCCCCGCATAACCTCCCGCCCGCCGGTCTTGTGCCGATGCAGCCGGTCGCTAGGCTCGCCGGTGATGAAGAGACTGCTGATCGTCCATCACACCACCTCGCCGAACCTGCAGGCGATGTTCGAGGCGGTGCGCTCGGGGGCGTCCACCGACGAGATCGAAGGAGTGGAGGTCGTCGCCCGGCCGGCGCTGACGGCCGGTGCCGTGGACGTGCTGGAGGCCGACGGGCTGGTGCTGGGCACTCCGGTGAACATCGGCTACATCTCCGGCGCGCTCAAGCACTTCTTCGACCAGATCTACTACCCGTGCCTGGAGGCGACCGTGCGCCGTCCGTACGCGGCCTACCTGCACGGCGCCGGTGACGCGGCCGGGGCGCTGCGGGCGCTGGAGACGATCACGACCGGGCTGGGCTGGCGGGCGGTGCGGCCGCCGCTGGTGGTGACCGGCGAGCCCGCCAAGGCCGACCTGGAGGCGTGCTGGGAGCTGGGCGCGCTCGCCGCCGCCGAGCTGGCCGGGCTGTGAGCGTTTCGGAATGCCGCCCTGGCGGCGGATCGCGGCGGTTTCCAGCGTGGCGGGGCGGTGGGGCACTACGGTGACCCCATGAGTGGATTCCGCCATGTGGTGATGTTCCGCTGGGCCGGGGGGACGACCACCCGCCAGCAGGAGGAGGTCGCCGCCCGCCTGTCGGAGCTGCCCGCCCGCATCCCGCAGATCAAGTCCTACAGCATGGGCGTGAACGCCAAGGTCAACCCCGGCGGCTACGACTTTGTGATAGTGGCCGACTTCGCCAGCCGGGAGGACTACCTGATCTACCGGGACCACCCCGACCACCGCGCGGTGGTGAACGAGGTGATCCAGCCGCTGCTGGGCGAGCGCGCCGCCATCCAGTACGAGCTATGAGCCCCGGGAACGGAGCCTGTGTCCGGGAGGCCCGGGTCAGCGGACGACGATGCCGTCGAACATGACCTTCAGGTAGTGGTCGGCCAGCGCCGCGGTGTCCAGCGCGCCGCCCGGCCGGTACCAGCGCACCGCCACCCAGATGGTGTCGCGGATCATCCGGTAGGTCAGCCTGGCGTCGATGTCGGCGCGGAAGCAGCCCTCCTGCTGGCCCTTGCGCAGCGCGTCGACCCAGATGCGCTCGATCTCCTCCTCCGCCTTGATCAGGTAGGCGAAGCGGGGCATGCCCTTGAGGTAGTTCCAGTCGTTCTGCAGCACCGTGATCGCCGCGCGGTGCGGCTCGAAGGTGGCGAAGGCGATGCGCACCAGCTCGGCGACGGTCTCGCGCGGCCCCTGCCCCCGCTCGGCGGCGGCCCGGCAGGCGGCCGTGATCTCGGTGAAGAAGCCCGAGAGGATCTCGTCGACGATCGACTCCTTGGAGTCGAAGTGGTGGTAGAGGCTGCCGGACAGGATGCCGGCCTCGTCGGCGATGTTGCGGACCGTGGTGGCCTGGAACCCCTTCTCGGCGAACAGCTCGGCGGCCAGCTTCACCAGGTGCTCGCGCCGCCGCGAGGCCGCCGACGCGCCGCCCCGGCCGCGGCGTCCGCCGCCGCTCGTCCCCGGCTTGGGCGGTGCGGAATCGGTGCTCGTCGTCTTCACCTTCTTCAGTATGCCGCTCCCGGCCGTCCGGCAGGCGGCCGAAGACGCCCCGGCGAAGACCGTCGGAGACGCTCGCCGGGCGTCACAAGGCCAGGCTATGGCACGAGCGAGCGCTTGGCCGGGGACTTCGGCCGCGGCGGGCGGGCCACCGGACGAGGAGAAGTGTGATCTTTCCGCTGGTTCCCCATAGCGCGAACTACCTGCCATTACATACGGTTTGTCGCTATGGATCAGCATGAGGGGACGTTCCCCGAGATCGCGCCCTGGGCCTCACCGGTGGCGCGGGCCAGGATGGCGGAAGTGGCGGCCGGGCTCGGCGGGCTGTGGGACCGCCCGTCCGCCGCCGAGGTGCTCGCCACCGTGCGGCACCTGCTGCGCGAGCACACCCGGCAGTTCGACGAAGAAGGCATCGTGCTGTACGCGGGCACGAACGTGATGAGCCCGGCCGCCCGCCAGGTGGCCGAGACCACGCTGGGCGGACGGCCCAGCATGGGCTGGCCGGGGGAGAAGTACCAGGCCGGATTGGACTGGCTGGACCCGCTGGAGGTACTGGTCCCCGCGCTGATCTCCCGCCTGGTGGGCGCCCGCTTCGCCGAGGTGCGCAGCCACAGCGCCACCATGGCCAACCTGGCCGTCTACACCGCGCTCACCGAGCCGGGCGACACCATCGCGGTGCTGCCCGAGCGGGCCGGCGGCCACACCAGCCACCACACCGTCGGGGTCCCGGGCGTGCGCGGGCTGCGCGTGGTGGACCTGCCCTACGACACCGACGCCTACGACGTGGACCTGGCGGCACTGCCGGGCTTTCTGGAGCGCGAGCGGCCCCGCCTGGTGGTGATCGGGGCGAGCCTGCTGCTGTTCCCGCACCGCATCGCGCAGATCAAGGAGGCCGTCGCCCAGGCCGGCGCGGTGCTGATGTACGACGCCTCCCACGTGGCCGGGCTGGTGGCCGCCGGGCGCTTCCAGCGTCCCCTCGCCGAGGGCGCCGACCTGCTGACCTTCTCCACCTACAAGTCCTTCGGCGGCCCGCCCGGCGGGGTGATCGCCACCGACGACGAGGAACTGGCCGAGAAGGTCTCCACCGCGGTCTTCCCCGCCCTGACCGCCAACTACGACGCCGGGCGGCTGGCCCCCCTCGCCGTCACCGCCGCCGAGATCGGCGAGGACGGCGGCGCCTACGCCGACCGCTGCATCGCCGCCGCCCGGGCCCTGGCCGCCGCGCTGAGCGAAGAGGGCTTCACCGTCGCCGGGGCCGACCGGGGCTTCACCGACTCCCACCACGTGGCGGTGGACGTCGCCGAGCTCGGCGGCGGCCGGGCGGTGATGGCGCGCCTGGCCGAGGCCGGCATCTACCTGAGCGCGATCGGCCTGCCCTGGCAGCGTCCCGGCGAGGCGGACCGGGGGTTGCGGATCGGCACCCAGGAGGTGGTCCGGCGCGGCCTGGGCGAGGAGGAGCTGCGGCAGGTCGCCGCGCTGATGGCCGACCTGCTGCTGCGCGGGGCCGACCCGGCGACGGTCCGCAAGGCCGTCGTCCGCATCAGGAAGGAGACCGGGTCCGCATAGGGTGGACGGCATGCCCGAGGCGATCGTGTTCGACCTGTACGGCGTGATCGCGACCCATCAGCCGCAGGAGGCCAAACGCGCCATCGAACGGCTGGCGGGGATCGAGCCCGGCGACGCCGCGGGGGCCGCCCGGTTCTGGGACGCCTACTGGGCCCTGCGCCCGGCCTACGACGCCGGGCAGCCCGCCGCCGAGTACTGGCGCGCCGTCGCCGGCCGGCTGGGGGTGTCCTTCGCGGATCCCGCGGCGCTGGCCCGCGCCGACCTGGAGAGCTGGACGGCGGTGGACGAGGAGATGGTCGCGCTGGTCACCGAGCTGGCCGAGCGCGGGCACCGGCTCGGCTTGCTGTCGAACATCGTCGCCGACCTGGTGCCGGTGATGGAGGAGCGGCACGGCCA
The DNA here is from genome assembly GCF_001896795.1 of Thermomonospora sp. CIF 1. Taxonomy (NCBI): domain Bacteria; kingdom Bacillati; phylum Actinomycetota; class Actinomycetes; order Streptosporangiales; family Thermomonosporaceae; genus Thermomonospora; species Thermomonospora sp. CIF 1. The sequence continues at coordinate 175,599 of NZ_MOYN02000022.1, read as the reverse complement.
CTGGCTGCGCCGGTTCGCGGCGCTGACCTACTCCTGCCGGATCGGCGTGGCCAAGCCCGACCCCCGCGCCTATGAGATCTGCGCCCGGCGCCTGGGCGTGGCCCCCTCTGATGTGCTGTTCTTCGACGACAACGAGGTCAACGTACAGGCCGCCCGCGCGGTCGGCATGAGCGCCGAGGTGTTCACCTCACCCGGCCAGGTCCGCCGGGTCCTGGCCGCCTGCGGACGCTGAGACCGGGACGGACGGGAGCGCGTTTCCCAGCGCGCGGTCTTCAGGCCTCGGAAAGGGACGCCTCGGCGGTGCCCGGCTCCCGCTCCCGCCCATCGGCCTGCGAAACGGCGCCTTGAAAAAGTTCAGTGCTCAAGGCGGCGCGGCGGTTCCTCGCCGGCCGCGGCGGCCTCGGCCAGGCGGTCGCGTAGAACTCGCAGCAGCGCCTCGCCCTGGGCCGAGAGCCGCTCGATGTCCGGCAGCGCCAGCTCGTCGCGGACGGCGTCGGCCAGCGCCTCGTCGTACTCGTGGGACCGGGCGGCCAGCCGCTCCAGCTGCCGGTGCGCCCGCAGCGCCTCGTCGGCGGCGCGGACGCGCTCGGCATAGCGCTCCAGCGCCTCCACGCGCCGCGTCACCGCCTGCACCGAAAGCTCCAGCTTGCGGTGCAGCGGGCGCAGCGCGGCGGCCAGCTCGGGGACCGCGGCGGCCTCCAGCTCGCCTTCCCGGCGGCGCAGCCGCGACTGCCGGGCCAGCGCCTGGGCGATCTCCCACTCCTGGCGCGGCAGCGTCACCGCGTTGTCCGCCGCATCCAGCAGGCCCTCCCGGTTGACCTGCGACTCCTGGACGGTCCGCAGCGCCTGCTGGGCCCGGGCCAGCAGCGCCTTGGCCTCCTCGTCGAAGTCCTCCGGCAGCAGGTAGCGGTCCCGGCGGTCCCTCAGCGCCCGGGCGCGCCGCAGGTCGTCGCAGATCCGCGTGCCGGTGACGGCGGTGAGGACGGCCAGCGGCGTCAACAGCAGCGGCCACAGCGAACCGAGCGTCACCCCGCCCGCCAGGAACAGCGCGGCGGCCAGCGCCGGCGGCGCCCAGCTGGGCGAGCGGCGGCCGGCCACGATGCCGTCCAGCTCGGCGCGCAGCGTCGGGTCCGCCACCGGGCGGGGCTCGGGCGGGCGGCGGCCGGGTGCGGCGGCCGGCGCCACCAGCCGCCAGTGGCTGCGCACCCGGGTCTCGAACGCGAAATCGGTGGGTTCGATCTCGACCTCGGTGGGGCCCTCCGGCAGCGGCCAGGAGCCCACCGGGGCGTCGCCGTCGGGGCCGGTGAAACGCACCCACCAGCCGCCCTTGCCGTCGTCGCAGCGGTAACGGCCCGGCACGATGTCGATGCCGACGAAGAACGTGCCGGTACCCGGGATGGTGTTGCTCCCGGCACCAGTGGTCACCGGCGACCTCCGACCAGAGCTCCCGCGGCGTCGCCTGCAGGCGTCCCAGGGCCGCCGGCGGCCGCGTGTCCCTCTCTGTGCCCGCTCCAGGACCGGCATCCGGAGACGGTTCATAGTTGCTCTACCCACATCCCGGCCGGAAAAGCCCGGCGAATCCCCGGCGGCGCGGTGGAATACTCGGTCGGGTGGCCGCTTACACCGATCCAGCCGACGAGCCGCCCTGGGCGATGCAACTGGCGGTCCAGGTGGAGAAGTCCGCGCCGCCGACGCACCGGGCCGTCTGCGAGGCGGCCGCCATGGCGGTGGTGAGATTGCTCACCGACCCCCGCAGCACCGAGCCGGAGGGACCCTGGCACGAGCGGGTGCGGCGCTGGGAGTCGGGGCGGATCCGCAAGGTGGCGCGGCGGGGCCGGGGCATCCGCTGGCGGGAGGCCCAGGAGCTGCCCGGCGTCACCGTCGACCACGACGGGGCCCGGGTGCGGGCCTTCGTGCCCGGCCCGGTGGACCGGGTGCCGCCGCCGCTGGCCAAGATGCAGGTCGCCGGGCTGGAACTGGAGCGCGAAGAGCCCAAGCCGCCGCCGGAGCCGCCGTATGCGGCGCTGGCGCTCAACCCCGAGGTGACCATGAGCACCGGCAAGTCGGCCGCCCAGTGCGGGCACGCGGCCCAGCTGCTGCTGCGCCGGGGCCGCGCGCAGGACGTGGCGGCCTGGGTGGCGGCCGGGGCGCCGGTTCACCTCACCGCCGGCCTGCCGTGGCGGGAGTGCGTGCGCCGGGCCGTGGTGTCCGTGCGCGACGCCGGCTTCACCGAGGTCCCCCCGGGCACCACCACCGCGGTCGCCTGGCTGGAGACCGGGCGGCCGCCGGAGCCGCACCGGCCGCTGTGGCGGCGCCTGTGGCCCTGGCGGTGAGACGCCGGCGTCAGATCCGGCCCTCTTCCCGCAGCACCCGGTCGGCGACGGCGAACGCGGAGTTGGCCGCCGGGACGCCGCAGTAGATCGCCGTCTGCAGCAGCACCTCCCCGATCTCCTGCGGGGTGAGCCCGTTGCGCAGCGCGGCCCGCACGTGCATGGCCAGCTCCTCGTGGTGGCCGCGGGCGGCCAGCGCGGTCAGCGTGATGCAGCTGCGGGTCCTGCGGTCCAGCCCGGGACGGGTCCAGATCTCCCCCCAGGCGTAGCGGGTGATGAGGTCCTGGAACGGGGCGGTGAACTCGTCGGCGCCGGCGATGGCGGCGTCGACGTGCGCGTCCCCGAGCACGGCGCGGCGCACGGCCGTCCCCGCCGCATGGCGGGGACCGTCCGCCGAGCCGGCCCCCAGATGGCCCAGCAGGGCCGTGGTGACCGCCTCCGGGCGCTGCACCCCGGCCAGGTGCGCGGCCCCGGCCACCTCGACCAAGGTCGCGCCGGGGATGCCGTCGGCCAGCTCCCGGGCGTGCGCGGGCGGGGTGGCCGGGTCGTCGCGCCCGGCGATCACCAAGGTGGGGGCGGTGATGCGTCCCAGCCGGTCGCGCAGGTCGTAGCCGGCCAGCACCTCACAGCAGGCGGCATAGCCCTCCGGATCGGCGGCGCGCAGGTCGCCTGTCAGCTCCTCCGCCAGCGCCGCGGCCGCCGGGTCGGCGGCGAACCCGGGAGTGAACCAGCGGGCGGCCGCGGCGTCGGCCAGCGGACCGGTGCCCTCGGCCCGGACCGCGGCGGCCCGCCGGCGCCAGGCGTCCGGATCGCCGAACCTGGCCGAAGAGCACACCAGGGCCAGCGAGCCGACCCGGTCGGGGTGGTGCACCGCCAGCCAGGCGCCCACGGCCCCGCCCAGGGAGATCCCCGCATAGGCGAAACGGCCGATGCCGAGGGAGTCCGCCAGGTCGAGCACCAGACGCCCCAGCTCGGCGATGGACGATCCGGCCGGCAGCAGCGCGGCGGGCGAGCCGCCGTGCCCGGGCAGATCCCAGCGGACCACCCGGTGGGTGCGGGCGAGCGCACCGACTTGCGGCTCCCACACCGCCAGCGACGTGCCCAAAGAAGGGCCCAGCAGGAGCGGCTCTCCCCACGCCGGCCCCTCGATGCGGTGGTGCAGCACGCCGGGCACGCTAGCGGAAGTCAAGGAAGACCGTCTCCTCGTGCGTCCCGTCGCCCTGCAGCCGGATGTCGAAGCGGTAGACCCCCTCCCGTTCCGGCACGGCCAGCAGCGTGGCGCGGCGCTTCGGCTCCAGTGACGCCAGCAGCGGATCGTCCCCGGGATCCGACAGGTACACCCGCGTGTACAGGTGGTGGAGCAGCCCGCGGGCGAACACGCACACGCTGATGTAGGGGAGGCCGCCGGGCGGCAGCGTCCGCAGCGCATAGTGCCCGTCGGCGTCGACGGCCACCCGGCCGAACCCGGTGAAGGCGACGCCGTCGCGGCCGAGCACCGCCCCGGTGGCCTGGTCGCGGCGCAGCGAGCCGGGCGCCCCCGTCCGCGAGCCGTCCGGGGCGGCCTGCCAGAACTCCAGCAGGGCGTCGGGAACCGGGTCCCCGGCCCCGTCGTGGACGTACCCGTGCACGATGAGGGACGCCGGGTCGCCCGGCGGGGCGAGCTCCGCGCCCCCGGGGAAGGGGAGCGCGAAACCGTAGAACGGGCCGATGGTCTGCGACGGCGTGGGCGGGAGCATCAGCGTCCCTTCTCCATCCAGGTGGCGCACGGGCCGTCCAGCACGATGTCCCACCGGTAGCCCAGGGAGTACTCCGGCACCGACAGGTCGTGGACGTACTCGGCCACCAGCCGCCGCCGGGCCGCCTCGTCGGTCACCGACTGCAGGATCGGGTCGTAGGGGAACAGCGGGTCGCCCGGGAAGTACATCTGGGTGACCAGCCGCTGGGTGAAGGCGGTGCCGAACAGCGAAAAATGGATGTGCGCCGGCCGCCAGGCGTTGGTGTGGTTGCCCCACGGATAAGGGCCGGGCTTGATGGTGGTGAAGTGGTAGCGGCCCTCGTCGTCGGTCAGGCAGCGGCCGACCCCGGTGAAGTTGGGGTCCAGCGGGGCCGGGTGCTGTTCGCGCCGGTGGGCGTACCGGCCGGCGGCGTTGGCCTGCCAGATCTCCACCAGCTGGCCGCGCACCGGGCGGCCGTCGCGGTCCAGCACCCGCCCGGTGACGGTGATCCGCTCGCCCAGCGGCTCGCCGACGTGCTGGCGGGTCAGGTCGCTGTCCAGCTCGGTCACGTCGGTGGTCCCGAACACCGGCCCGGTCAGCTCCATCGCCTCCGGATCGCGCACCGCCACCAGCGGCCGCTTGGGGTGCCGCAGCACGGAGCTGCGGTAGGGCGGGTAGTCACGGTCGGGGTGGTCGCGGCGTGGCGCGCCGCCGGCCACGGCCTTGGCGTAGGCGTCGCGGAGCTCGCAGATCTCGGCGTTGATCGTCTCCTGGGTGGGAGGTGACACGGAGCGGGCTCCCTTCCGGCGGCCGGGCGTGCGGCCCCGCCGACGAACGCCCGCATCCGGCGGGGGGCATCGGATGCGGGCGGCGGGTCGCGGCCGCGGGTCCGCCAGGGCGGACCGTGGGTCGTCGGGTGGCCCGAGTCTGGTATGCGGCGCCGCGGGCCGTCAACGCGGTCTTCTGCTGAGCGGAAACCCCCGCCTCAGGCGGGCGGGGCGGGGGAGGAGCGCGCCGTCCGATGCCGGAGACGGGGCGGGACGGCTCGCGGGGACGGGCCGGCCGGGATGAACCCGATCGCCGCGTCGGCTCCTCATAGCGCTCCCGCGGCTCCCACGCCGGCTGCCGGCCCCGCAACGCCGCGGGCGAGATCCTGCGGCCTTGTGCTGCGCGAGAGCTACGGCGCGGGCCGACGCGGGGCCTACGGCCGTCCGGGCGGCGCCGTCCCCTGCGGCTGCGAGGCCGGGGCGGGCCGCTGCCCGGCCTCCGGCGGCTGCTGCAAAGCGGGCGGCCGGGGGGCGGGCTGCTGCCGCTGCCAGCGATTCAAGGCGGCCAGCGCGATCTCCTGAGTGCGGCTCAAGCCGGAGCCTTGGCCCTGTCCCGGCTCCGGCGGCCCCTCGCTGCGGGCCGCCACCCGGGCCTTGACGCCCAGCGCGTACGACAGGAACAGCAAGGCGGCGAACACCACCGCATAAAGGCCGTGCTCGGCGAGGTCGGCGAGTCTGCCCTTGACCACGTCCAGCACGCAGAACGCGGCGAACCCCGCGGCCCAGCCCGACAACGCCATCAGGAGCCACACGTCCCGGCGGCGCGCCAGCCCGACCACGGTCAGCAGGACCAGCAGGACCTGCACCGCCTTGACCGCGATCAGCGCCGGGGAGGCGAGGCTCTCGCCCAGATAGAACGTCATCTCCTTGAGGTGGGCGGGCCAGCCCAGCAGGGACATCAGCAGAGCGCTGCCCCCGAAGGCCGTCAGGAAGATCCCGATCGGGTAGTGGAAGCGGTGGAAGGCCCCGCGCCGCGCCTGTTCGTCGGGCAGCTCCGGAAGCGGCTGCTGCGGCGGGGCCCACTGCTGCTGGGGAATGGACGACGCCGGCAGGGCGGCCGGCTGGTCGACGACCGTTTGCCCGGGATCCGGCCGCTGTGGCGGGACGGGGGGCGCCTGAGGGGCGGTTCGCTGATCGGCTCCCGGCTCCCTTGCGGCGGCCGGTCGCCGCGGGAGGGGCAGCCCCTGAGGGACGGTCAGCCCATCGGCTCCCGGCTGGGCGGAATCCGTCTGCCGCTGAGGTGCGGGCAGAGGCTGCGGCGTGGTCTGCTTGTCCGCTTCCGACTGCCCGGTGGTGGGCTGGGGCTCCGGAGAAGATTGTGGCGCGGATGGTCCTGGCTGTCCGGTGTCCGTCTGCGCGCGGTCCGGTTGCTTCTGGGATGCGGGCAGCGTCTGTGGTGCGGTCTGCTTGTCGGCCTCCGGTCGCTCGGCCTCAGGCAGGGGGTGCGGCTGTTGCTCCGCGGCAGTGGACGCTTGCGCAGCGTCCTGCTGCTCGGCCGCCTGCGCGAAGTCCTTCTGCTGCTGAGAAGCGGGCAGGGGTTGCGGCGCGGTCTGCCCGTCTTCTTCCACCTGCTCGGAGTCGGCCGGCTCTTCGGAGTCCTGCTGCCGGGAGGCGGGCGGCTCCGGTGGCTCGGGCTGCTCGTCCGGCTCCGGCTGCGGCGCGTCCTCCTGTGCAGACGGCCCGGCGGGCTCCTGCGCCGGCTCCTGGTAGTCGGCGTACCACATGGCGTATGCCGGCCGCTCCTGGGGCGCCGAGCGAGGGGCGTCCGGTTCCTGCGGAACGGCCTGCGGAGCCGTCGCCTTCGCGGAGCCGGGTGCGGACGGTTCCGGCCGCTTAGCCGGGGACGGCGTCTCCTCGGCCGCCGCGTCCAGGCGGGTCTGTTCGGGCGAGCCGCCTCGGCCGTCCTCCGGCAGCGCCATCTCCTGGGTCCGGTCCTCGTCCGGTGCTCGGTCCGTCACTACCGCCGTCCTCCCTGAAGCCCCCGGTCACTAGGCGAAAGATATCCGGTTCGGGCGGGTCCGGGGGGCCGATGCGGCTCGTCCGCAACCGGGACGCTCGGCGGACCTTGCACCGAATAATGGCCATTACGGGCCGCGGGAGCCCAATCTATATTTCTCTCGTTCGTTGGGTAAATTCAGCGATATTGCTTGCGGATCGGCTTGCCGAGTGGCAATGCTCTCCTTATATCGGGCCGCGTGCGAACAGGGGGAGGTCCGAAGTGACACCTGATGGAAGCGGTACCGCCGCACCGGCCGACCTGCGGGTGGAATATCTGGAAAAGCTCGGCGACGAGCTGGTCCACCGGGGTTTTCGGGTGCGTTTGAACACGCCTTTGGAAAAACCCGCCAGTTTGCATGTGATGAATCCGCGGGCGACCGTGCTCACCGAGGACATCCTCGCCGAAGCCGACGCCGACGGCTGGTGGTTCCACTGGTCGTGGGCCGAGCGCATCGCCGCCGCCGACGATGTCGCCGCCGCGGCCGACCGGATCGCCCGGGTCCTGGCCGTCCGCTGACCGCCGGCGCCCGCCCCCGCGGGCCGGCCCTCACGGGCGCGGCTCGCGGGGCAGGCCCAGCGTGCGCTCGGCGATGATGTTGCGCTGGATCTCGCTGGATCCGGCGTAGATGGTGTCGGCCCGGCTGAACAGGAACAATCGCTGGGCGTCGGTCAGCTCATAGGAGCCCACCGGCGCCGGCTCGGTCAGCAGCCCGGCGGCGCCCTGCACGTCCACCGCCAGCTCCCCGAGCCGCCGGTGCCACTCCGACCAGTACAGCTTGGCGATCGACACCTCCGGGCCCGGCTCGCCGGCGGCCAGGGAGCGCATGGTGCGCAGCGCGTTGAAACGCATGATCTCCAGCTCGATCCAGGCCCGCGCCAGCCGGTCGCGCAGCACCGGGTCGCGATTGGCGCCGGTCTCCTTGGCGACCGCGATGATCGCCTCCAGCTCCCGGCGGAACAGCAGCTGCTGGCCCAGCGTCGAGGCGCCCCGCTCATAGCCCAGCGTCGCCATCGCCACCCGCCAGCCGTCGCCGGGGGCGCCCAGGATGTTCTCCTTGGCGGTGCGGGCGCCGTCGAAGAACACCTCGTTGAACTCGCTGGTGCCGGTCGCCTGGACGATCGGGCGCACCTCCACGCCCGGCTGCCGCATCGGCACCAGCAGATAGGACAGCCCCCTGTGGCGGGTGCTGCCCGGCTCGGTGCGGCACAGCACGAAACACCAGTCGGCCACGTGCGCCAGCGACGTCCACACCTTCTGCCCGTGGATCACCCACTCGTCGCCGACCAGCTCGGCCCGGGTCTGCACGTTGGCCAGGTCGGAGCCGGCGTTCGGCTCGGAGTAGCCCTGGCACCACAGCTCCTCGCCGTCGCGGATCGGCGGCAGGAACCGCCGTTTCTGCTCCTCGGTGCCGAAGTCGATGATGGTCGGGCCGATCAGCCCCTCGCCGATGTGCCCCACCCGGTGCGGCGCGCCCGCCCGCGCGTACTCCTCGAAGAAGACGACCTGCTGCTCCATCGTGGCGTTGCGCCCGCCGTACTCCACCGGCCAGCCCAGGCACGTCCAGCCGGCCTTGGCCAGGTGCCGCTCCCAGGCGTGCCGGATCTCATGGCCCTCGTGCTCGCGGCCGGGCCCGCCCAGCCCGCGCGCGGCGGCGAACTCGCCCGACAGGTTCTCCTCCAGCCAGGCGCGCACCTCGGCGCGGAACGCCTCCAGGTCCTGTTCAGCCATCGAACCTCCCGTAGGTGCCCCGGTAGAACACCAGCGGCTCTCCCTCCTGCTGCCTGTCCAGGTGGTGCACCCGGGCCGCGACGCTCGCATGGTCCCCGGCCGGGCCGCCGTCCGGCCGGCGAGACGGGCCGGCCCCGCCTCGCGCCAGGAGAAGAGGCCAGGGGAGCGTTCGTCCCGTCCGTCCCATTCATAGGTCCTAAGGCGCCCCGGCCGTTCACTGCAGTCCCACTCAGCGGGTGGGATCGGCCCGCGATCTGCAGGACGGGCCACACGCCGAGGACGGGAACGGCTCATGGCGGCAGGGCGCCGCCATGAGCCGAGGCCCGGTCAGCTTCCGGCGGGGACGGAGTGCCGCAGGGCGTGCTCCAGCAGGGCGATCAGGACCTCTTTGGCGGACTCGCGCCGGCGGGCGTCGCAGGTGATGACCGGCACGTGCGGGTCCACGTCCAGGGCGTCGCGGATCTCCTGCAGGCTGTAGACGTAGGCGCCCTCGAAGCAGTTGACGGCGACGATGAAGGGGATGCGGCGCTGCTCGAAGTAGTCGATGGCGGCGAAACTGGAGGTCAGCCGGCGGGTGTCGGCCAGCACCACCGCGCCCAGCGCGCCGCGGGCCAGCTCGTTCCACATGAACCAGAACCGGTCTTGGCCGGGCGTGCCGAACAGGTAGAGCACGACCCCGTCGCGCAGGGTGATCCGGCCGAAGTCCATCGCCACCGTCGTGGTGGTCTTGGCCTCCACCCCGCGGGTGTCGTCCACCCCGATGCTGGCGTCGGTCAGGTACTCCTCGGTGCGCAGCGGGCGGATCTCGCTGACGCTGCCGACCAGGGTGGTCTTGCCCACCCCGAACCCCCCGGCGATCAGGATCTTCAGGGCGAGCCTGGGGCCGTCCTCACAGGGCGCGGAGTTCATCGATCACTCTCCTCAGCAGCAGCGGGTCCGGCTGCGCAGATGAGGTGAGCGGCCGGGTCACCTCGATCAGACCGTGCTCCAACAGCTCCTCCAGCAGCACCATGACCACGCCCAGCGGCAGGTTCGCCTCCGAGGCCAGATCGGCGACGGTGACCGGCCGCCGGCACCGCACCAGCAGCCACTGCTGCTCGCGGTTCAGCCGCACCTGCGGCGGCACCGGCCGGCCCGAGGCGATGAGGATCGTCACGATGTCCAGCGGCTCGCCGCGCGGCCGGGCGCGCCCCCGGGCCACCGCATAGGGACGCACCAGCGGCCCGGCCTCCTCATCCAGCCAGCGCTCGCCCGTCGGATCTCCCCGGGACATGGCGGCTCACTCCGCTGTGCGGGGACTTGCGGCCAGTTGCTTGCGCACCCGCTTGACCAGCATGGTCATCTCATAGGCCACCAGCCCGGCGTTGGCGCCCGCCTCGCTGAGCAGCGCCAGGCAGCTGCCGCTGCCGGCGGGGACCACGAAGAACAGGCCCTCTTCCATCTCCACGATGGTCTGCTGGACCTCCCCGCAGCCCAGGTGCGGCTTGGCCCCCACCGCCAGGCTGTGGAAACCGGCCGCCAGCGCCGCCAGGTACTCGGCGTCCTCGCGGCTGACCTGGCTGGAGGCCCCCATCACCAGGCCGTCGCGGGAGAGCACCACCACCTTGCGCACCTGGCCGACCCGCTGCACCAGGTCGTCCAGGAGCCAGTTCAGATCGCCGGCCACTCCGGCTCCGCTCATGACTCACCTCCCTCGGCCGCCCTGTCGTCGGATCCGTCCTCGTCTTCGGCGCGGCCGCGCAGCCACCCGCCCTGCAGGGAGGCCAGCAGGTCCCGGCTCTGCTCGGCGGAGCGGTCCCGCGGCGGGTCCGCGCCCGGCGGCTCGGCGTCCACCGGGCCGACCGAGCGCAGCTCCGGCACCAGGTTGGCCTGGCGGATCCGGCGGGGCAGCGGCGCCGGCCGCTCCTGGCCGTTCTGCTGCCGCGGTCCGTCTGCGACGGGCGAGCCGTCCCCTTGGCGGGGCCGGTGCGGATGCTCCGCCGAACCGTTCGCCGAGGACGCGCCGCCCCGGTGGGGCTCGAACCACGACCAGGCGGGGGGCTCGATCCGCTCCGGCTCCGCCGGTGCGGCCTCCTGCGGCCGGCCCGGCCCCTCCAGGTCGCGCCGCTGCGGCTCGGAGGCCCGGAGGGAGGACGGCCCGTCGAGCGCGGCGGGCACCGTGTCGCCGGGCGGCAGCGCGGTGTCGGCGATCAAGTCGGGCGGCAGCAGCACCACCGCGCAGGTCCCGCCGTACACCGACTCCTGCAGCGCCACCTTGATGCCGTGGCGGGCGGCCAGGCGGGAGACCACGAACAGGCCCAGCCGGTCGCTGTCGGCCAGGTCGAACTCCGGCGGCTCGGCCAGCCGCTGGTTCAGATCCGCCCGCTCGCGCGGGTCGATGCCGATGCCGCGGTCGATCACCTCGACCGCATAGCCGTTGGCCACCATCTCGCCGCGCACCAGCACCTCGGTGGGCGGCGGGGAGAACACCGTGGCGTTCTCGATCAGCTCGGCCAGCAGGTGGACCACGTCGGCGACCACCGCGCCGCTGAGGGAGGCCGGGGTGGAGGCGACCACCTCCACCCGGGTGTAGTCCTCCACCTCGGCGGCGGCCGAGCGCAGCACGTCCTCCAGCGGCACCGGGCGGCTCCAGCCGCGGCCCGGCGCGGCGCCGGACAAGATGATCAGGCCTTCGGCGTGCCGCCGCATCCGGGTGGTCAGGTGGTCGATGCGGAACAGCTCCTCCAGCAGGTCGGGGTCGGTGACCTTGCGCTGCAGGGTCTCCAGCATCCGCAGCTGCCGGTGCAGCAGCGACTGGCTGCGCCAGGCCAGGTTGAGGAAGACCCGGCTGATGCCCTTGCGCAGGTGCGCCTCGCTGACGGCGGTCTCCACGGCGGTGCGCTGCACCTTGGTGAAGGCGGAGGCGACCTGGGCGACCTCGGCGGTGCGGCCGGCCCGCAGCGGCGGCGCCGCCTCCTCGATGTCGACCTCCTCGCCGCGGCGCAGCCGTTCCACCACCTCCGGCAGGCGGTTGTCGGCCAGGTCGTCGGCGGCCCGCCGCAGCCCGCGCAGCTCGCGGACCAGGCCCCGGCCGACCAGCACCGACAGCACGACCGAGGCGATCACCGCGAGCAGACCGACGCCGCCGGCGGCCACCAGACGCAGCATGATCTGGTCGCCGACCTCCTCGGAGCGCCGCTCCAGGTCCGCCCCGGCCTTGGTGACCGCTTCGTTCAGCGTGGCCAGCACCGCCGGGACGGTCTGCGACCAGGCGTCGAGGGCGGGCGGCAGCCGGCCGGCGGGGGACTCCAGCAGCGCCTGCTCCATGGCCAGGAAGCGCTGGTAGTCCGGCTGCTTGGCGTACTCCTCGATGGTGGTGAGCAGCGAGCCGTCCAGGTGTGCGAGCCCCTGGTCGAACATCAGTTGCCGCTGGGCGGCCCATTCCATCAGGACGCCGCGCTCCTCGGCGGTCAGCCGCCCGCCGGTCGCCTGCAGCGCGGTGACCAGTGAGTCCTCCCGGGTCATGTACTCGCGGGCCCAGGAGATCTCCTGCAGTCCCTGACCCAGCTGGTAGATCTCCGCGTCATCGACCCGCTGGCTGCTGTACATCCGCAGCGCGGCCTCGATGAACTCGCCGTAGCCCGCGATGATGTCCACCGGCTTGATCTGGTGGCCGTCCACCTTGGCGCGCAGCGCCTCCAGCCCTTCCAGCCGGCGCAGCAGCTCGGTCAGCATCTCCCGGAGCCGCGGGCCCGCGGCCTCGTTGATGTCCTCTTGCGCGGCCCGGCGCAGCATGGCGATGGCGGCGTCGCTCCTGGCCCGCTGGGCCTGCAGCTCGGCCCCGCCGCGCAGGCCCTTGGTGCTCCGGTACACCGTGGACAGCGAGCGCTCGCCCTGCAGGTGCAGGGCCACGGCGATGCCCGGCACGCTGATGCGGTCGTAGGAGTCGGAGATGGCGTACCTGTTGAGGGCCGCGCCCAAGGTGACGCTGGCGGCGAACGCCCACAGCGCGATCAGCGAGATGAGCGGAATGACCAGCAGCGCGGCGATGCGCATCCGGATCGAGCGCCGGCGCCCCGGCCGTCGCAGCACCGATGGGCGCCCGCCCTCGGGGACAAGCATCCTGGCCGTCCTCCTCGATCGAGACGGGCGCCGGCGAGATATGGATACGTGTGGCGGCAATTTGCCGTAAACGTTCTGTGTGTTCGCCAACGCCCGGTTTTTTGCTGTTTGCTCAGCCCCCGGGCGACATATGCTTCACCGCAGCCCCCGAAAGCGCAAGACCCACCGCTGGTCCATTTGCTGAACAGGAGTGGTACTGCACAACACGGGTGCAGACCGCCGGGGCCACATGTGGTCATGCGGGTTTCCGGCTCGTCCATAAGACCCGGCCGGGACGGTGCGCCCGGCTCGGATCGAGCGCCCGGCCCGCTGCGCCGATCGCAGGTTCCGCGCAAAACCGCGGGCGAGGACGGGAGGGCTCGCCCTTCTGGCGGTGAATGCCCAGGTCATCCCGGGAGTCGGCCCGAGATTCGCCGGGCGATGGCCTCGCCCGTGCAATTGGCGGCCCGGCTTCCCCCGGCCGGGGGAAGCCCGGTTCGTGCAGCCGGCGACCGGGGCGCCCGGCCCGCCGCCGGAATGGCGCGCCGGGTGGGACGAAGGTGGAGAAAAAGGCATATCCCCAGGTCTCCGGCGACGGTTACCATCCCAGCATGGCGGTGGACGCGGTGATCTTCGACTGGGGCGGCACCCTGACCCCCTGGCACGATGTCGAGCTCGGGGAGATGTGGCGGACGATCTGCGCCTCTCACCTGGCCCCCGACGAGGTCGAACGGATCGCCCGGGCCCTGCTGGAGGCCGAGGACGAGCTGTGGCGCCGCTCCCGCGAGGAGCACCGCAGCGCCACCTTGGACGAGCTGTTCGAACTGGCCGGGGTGCAGCCCACCGAGGAGCTGCTGGACACCAAGTTCCGGGCCTGGGAGCCGCACACCTTCACCGACCCCGACGCCGCCGACCTGCTGAGCGGGCTGCGCGAGCGCGGCATCAAGGTCGGCGTGCTGTCCAACACCCTGTGGTCGCGGGAGTGGCACGAGCGGATCTTCGCCCGCGACGGCGTCCTGGACCTGATCGACGGGGCCGTCTACAGCAGCGAGATCCCCTGGACCAAGCCCCATGCGCAGGCCTTCCGCCTCGCCATGGAGGCGGTCGGCGCCGAGGATCCGGCCCGCTGCGTGTTCGTCGGCGACCGGCCGTTCGAGGACGTGCACGGCGCCAAGTCGGCCGGGATGCGCGCGGTGCAGATCTGGCACAGCTCCGCCGACTCGCTGCCCGGCGGCGGTCCCCACCTGGCCCCGCCGGACGCCGTCATCCACCGCCTGAGCGACCTGTGGCCGCACGTGGACAAGTGGGCGGACTGAACCTTTTGCACCAGACGGCCTGAAACGCCGGGGCCCGGGTGCCGTCCGGTACCGCGGCCGTCCAGGTCATGGCATCGCCCCTGACCGCGACGTCCCCGTCTCCGCCTGCGGAGACGGGGCGTTGAAGAAGCCTCACCGAAGCCCCGGGCGGCGCACCGTTCCCAGGGCCTGAAGACAGGCGACCGAAGGAAACCGCCCACATCGGCGGTGCCTGGCGCCATGCCGTTCCCGACCCGCGGAAACGGCGTGCTGAAGGAAGCGCGGAACCGGGACGCCGCGGCGGTGGGGGCGAAGGCTAGGAGCCCGGCCGAGGCGTTGCCCCCTTTGACGTCTTCTCCCGTTCCCCCTGCGCGGTCTCCTCCGGCGGCAGGCCCGGCAGCGCCGGCGGGACGGCCCGCTCGCCCGCGCTCTTGCGCCAGCCGATCCACCGGCCCATCGCCTCCTGCATGGCCAGCGCCGCGTGGCGGCGCAGATCGGCCTCCTGACAGCCGGCCAGCGCCGCATAGGCCTCCAGCACCCGCTCCTCCAGCGCGGCGGCCAGCGCGGCGGCACTGGCGGCCGAGGTCACCTCGACCGCCGGCCGGTAGGCGGCCTCGGCGGCCACCGGCTGCGCCCCCCGCCGCACCACCAGCTCGGCGAGCCGGTCGCGGCGCGCGCGATGGGCGTCCAAGACGGTGCGGGCGGTCTGCTGCGCCGGCCCGCGCAGCCCGGCGCCCACCACCCCGTAGCCGTAGACGGCGGCGTGCTCGGCGGCCAGCGCCGCCTGCAGCGCCTCGACGACGCCGTCGGCCCGCCGGCCGCTCACTCCTCTTCCTCCAGCGCCGCCTCCAGCAGCGCCGCGTGCCCCGCCTCACAGGCGCCGATGCTCGCCAGCAACTGGGCCATCCCAGGAGCGATCTTCACCACATCCGCGGCGCGGGCCGCGGCCGCCTCGCTCTCGGCGCGGCGCAGCGCCGCCAGCGCCCCGGACCTGCCGGCGGGCGCCTGGAAGGGCGTCGGCGAGGGGACGGGCGCGGCGGAAGCGCCCTCCCCGGTCCCCGGCACATAATGACGCTGCAGCACCCGCAGGTGCTCGCGGTGGTGCGCCAGCATCGGCTCCAGCCGTCCGGCGAGCCCTGCGTGGGCCCGCAGCACCGCCTCGTGCAGCATGATCAGCCGTTGCTCGGCGGCGATCGCGACGGTCAGGACGGCCACGTCCGGCCCGGGCGAGACGGCCGGCGGCGGATCGGCCCGGGTGCAGCCGCCCAGCGCGGCGGATGCGACCAGGCCGCCCAGCACCGCCCGCCGGGGCACGGCCGGGCCCGGCGCCGCCTGAGCCGCTCGCACGCTGTTTTCTCCTCGTTTCCGGTGGTATGGGGGGCGGTCAGGGAGTATTCCACAGCGCCTGCGCCGGGCGCCGGGCCGAAAGAACGTCGCCGAGCCGGCCTGTCGATAGGCTTGAATACGAAGGCTACGGCGCCCGCTGATCAGGAGGAGGTCCCAGATGAGCGTCGAATCCGGCCGCGGCCGCGCTCGGCGGGCGCCTCGTCCCGACCAGCGGCGCACCGGGCGGCACGCCCCCGCCGGCGGTCCGTCGCGGGCGCAGGTGCAGGCCGAGCTGACCCGGCTGGTCGGGCCGCTGGCCGCCGCGCAAGGGCTGGACCTGGAGGAACTCGACGTCAAGCCCGCCGGGCGGCGCCGGCTGGTGCGCATCGTGGTGGACGCCGACGGCGGGGTGACCTTGGAGGACACCGCGACCTTGAGCCAGGCGGTGTCGGCCGCGCTCGACGACACCGACGTCATGGGCGAGGCCCCCTACGTGCTGGAGGTCACCTCGCCGGGAGTGGACCGGCCGCTGACCGAGCCGCGGCACTGGCGCCGTGCCACCGGGCGGCTGGTGCGCGCGGCACTGGCCGACGGCGGCCAGGTCGAGGGGCGGGTGGTCGCCGCCGACGAGGAGGCGGTGGTGCTGGAGGTCGCCGGGCGGCGGCGCCGCTTCGGCCACGGCGAGCTGGGCCGGGGCAGGGTGCAGGTGGAGTTCCGCCGCCCGCCGCAGCAGGCCGGCCACGACGATGACGACGATGAGCTCGCCGACCTGGGAGCCGACGAGGCCGGGAACTGAGGGGGAGCTTACGTGGACATCGACATGGCTGCGCTGCGCAGCCTGGAGAGCGAGAAGGACATCTCGCTCGAGCTGGTCGCCCAGGCGATCGAGGACGCCCTGCTGATCGCCTACCACCGCACCGAGGGGGCGGCGCCCAGGGCGCGCGTGGAGCTGGACCGCAAGACCGGGCACGTGACGGTGTGGGCGGCCGAGACCGACGACGAAGGCAACGTCCTGCGGGAATACGACGACACCCCGGAGGACTTCTCCCGTATCGCGGCGACCACGGCCAAGCAGGTCATCTTGCAGAAGCTGCGCGACGCCGAGGACGAGGTGACCTTCGGCGAGTACGCCGGCCGCGAGGGCGACATCGTCTCCGGGGTGATCCAGCAGGGCAAGGACCCGCGCAACGTGCTGGTGGACCTGGGCCGCATCGAGGCGATCCTGCCGCCGTCGGAGCAGGTGCCGGGCGAGTCCTATGAGCACGGCGACCGGATCCGGGCCTATGTGGTGCAGGTGCGCAAGGGTCACCGGGGCCCTTCGGTGCAGCTGTCGCGGACCCACCCCAACCTGGTCCGCAAGCTGTTCGCGCTGGAGGTGCCCGAGATCGCCGACGGCACCGTGGAGATCGCGGCCATCGCCCGGGAGGCCGGGCACCGCACCAAGATCGCGGTGCGCTCCCGCAAGCCCGGGGTGAACGCCAAGGGCGCCTGCATCGGCCCGATGGGCAGCCGGGTCCGCAACGTGATGCACGAGCTGCGCGGGGAGAAGATCGACATCGTCGACTGGTCGGAGGACCCGGCCGAGTTCGTCGGCAACGCGCTCTCGCCCGCCCGGGTCAGCAGCGTGCAGGTGATCGACGAGGCCGCCCGCACGGCCCGGGTGATCGTGCCCGACTACCAGCTGTCGCTGGCCATCGGCAAGGAGGGCCAGAACGCCCGGCTGGCCGCCCGGCTGACCGGCTGGCGGATCGACATCCGGCCCGACACCGAGGTCGAGCAGTCCGGGCAGGTCGGCGCGGTGCGGCGGAGCGGATCGGACACCTCAGGATCAAGTGCGGAGCATGCGACAGGTCCCGCCGACGCGTCAGCACGGTAGACTCATGACACGTGGCCCGGCCGCCCAAGGGGGCTTCCCTCGTCGTACCTGCGTGGGCTGCCGGGTTCGCACGGCCAAATCCGACCTGCTGCGCCTGGTGGTGGTCGAGGGCGTGATCGTCCCCGACCCCCGTGGGCGGCTGCCGGGGAGGGGTGCTTCCATACACCCCGACCTGGGGTGTCTTGAGCTCGCGGAGCGGCGTCGGGCGTTCCCCCGGGCCTTCCGCCTGCCGGGACCGCTCGACACCAGCCTCCTGCGGGAACATCTTGAGGCACAGGGCAGTTGGTATCAGGATGGTCGAACTGTAAGCGACGTCTAGTCGGAAGCAGGTCGAGATTGCGATGAGCGCTCGATGAGCACGCCGCGATGAGTACGGCAAGTTAGAGACGGCCCGGAGGCCGCTACCTCCCGGGCCGAGTAGGGAGTGCAGTGGCGAAGGTCCGGGTTTACGAGCTCGCCAAGGAGTTCGGAGTAGAGAGCAAGGTCGTCATGGCCAAGCTCCAGGAGAGCGGCGGGGGCGGTCGCAAGCCCCAGGCCTCGCCGCGCCGGCCCGAACAGCAGGCACAGCAGGCTGCGCCCAAGCCGCAGCCGCCCGCGAGCGCCGAAGGCGGCGCTCGCCCCGCACCGCCCAAGCCGGGTCCCGTGCCCAAGCCGGGCCCGGTGCCCAAGCCCGGCCCCGCCGGCCGCGCCGCGCCGCGTCCGGGTCCGGTGCCGCAGGCCCCGGCGCAGCAGGCGCCGGGCGGCGGTGCCCGTCCCAAGCCGCAGGCGCCCGCGGCCCAGGCCGGCCCCAAGGCGCCGCCGGCCCCGGGCGGTCCGGCCGCCGGGCAGGGCGGCCCCGCGGTGCCCAAGCCGGGTCCGCGCGTGCCCAAGCCGGGGCCGCGCCCCGGCCCGCGTCCGGCCGCGCCGCGTCCGGGCAACAACCCGTTCAGCTCCACCAACACCGGCATGGGCACCACGCCCAAGCCGGGTCCGCGTCCGGCTCCGCCGCC
Source organism: Thermomonospora sp. CIF 1 (assembly GCF_001896795.1). NCBI lineage: Bacteria > Bacillati > Actinomycetota > Actinomycetes > Streptosporangiales > Thermomonosporaceae > Thermomonospora > Thermomonospora sp. CIF 1. Next base: position 157,434 of record NZ_MOYN02000022.1, on the reverse strand, counting down.
CGGTGACCGGCAGGGCGCCGCGGGTCAGCGCGGTGCCGCCGCTCCCGGCGGTCCGCGTCCGGCCCCGCCGCGCCCGGTGCCCGGGCCGCCGCGTCCGGGTCCGCGTCCCGGCGGCGCCGCCGGCGGTCCCCGTCCGGGCGGTCCGCGGCCGAGCCCGATGAACATGCCGTCGCGGCCCAGCGCGCTGGGACCGGGCGCCGTGCGCGGCCCCGGCCGTCCCGGTGGCGCCGGGCGTCCCGGCGTGGGCCGTCCCGCCGGCGGCGGTCGTCCCGGCGGCGGCTTCGGCGGTCCGCGTCCCGGTGGCGGCGGTCGTCCCGGCGGTGGTTTCGGCGGTGCGCGTCCCGGTGGCGGCGGCCGTGGCCGTGGCGGCGCGGCCGGTGCCTTCGGGCGTCCCGGCGGCCGTCCCACGCGGGGCCGCAAGTCCAAGAAGCAGCGGCGCCAAGAGTTCGACAACATGCAGGCGCCGGCCATCGGCGGCGTGCAGGCTCCGCGCGGCGGCGGCAAGACCATCCGGCTGCCGCAGGGCGCCTCGCTGACCGACTTCGCCGAGAAGATCGGCGCCAACCCGGCGTCGCTGGTGCAGATCATGCTGCACCTGGGCGAGATGGTCACCGCGACCCAGTCGGTCAACGAGGACACCCTCAAGCTGCTCGGCGCCGAGCTGGACTTCGACGTCCAGGTGGTCTCGCCCGAGGACGAGGACCGCGAGCTGCTGGAGTCCTTCGACATCGAGTTCGGCGAGGACATCGGTGACGAGGACCAGCTGGTGGTCCGCCCGCCGGTGGTGACCGTGATGGGTCACGTCGACCACGGTAAGACCAAGCTGCTGGACGCCATCCGCAACGCCAACGTGGCCTCCGGCGAGGCCGGCGGGATCACCCAGCACATCGGCGCCTACCAGGTGCAGACCGAGGTCGACGGCGAAGAGCGCAAGATCACCTTCATCGACACCCCCGGTCACGAGGCCTTCACCGCCATGCGTGCCCGCGGTGCCGACACCACCGACCTGGTGGTGCTGGTGGTCGCCGCCGACGACGGGGTCAAGCCGCAGACCACCGAGGCGATCGACCACGCCACCGCGGCCGGGGTGCCGATCGTGGTGGCGGTCAACAAGATCGACAAGCCGGAGGCGGACCCGCACCGGGTGCGCGCCCAGCTCACCGAGTACGGCCTGGTCGCCGAGGAGTACGGCGGGCAGACCCTGTTCGTGGACGTGTCGGCCAAGGAGGGCACCAACCTCGACGAGCTGCTCGAGGCGATCATCCTGACCGCCGACGCCGAGCTGGACCTGAAGGCCAACCCCGACATGCCCGCCCAGGGCGTGGCCATCGAGGCACACCTGGACCGGGGCCGGGGCGCGGTGGCGACCGTGCTGGTGCAGCGCGGCACCTTGCGGGTCGGCGACTCGATCGTCTGCGGCGTGGCGCACGGCCGCGTCCGGGCGATGCTGGACGAAAACGGCAACAACGTCGAAGAGGCGGGGCCGTCGCGTCCGGTGCAGGTACTCGGCCTGACCGCGGTGCCCAGCGCCGGCGACAGCTTCCTGGTGGTCGAGGACGACCGGGTGGCCCGGCAGATCGCCGACAAGCGCATCGCCCGCAAGCGCAACGCCGAGCTGCTGCGCACCCGCCGTTCCCGGACGCTGGAGGAGCTGTTCTCCGACCTCAAGAAGGGCGAGCGGCAGGAACTGCTGCTCATCATCAAGGGCGATGTGTCCGGTTCGGTGGAGGCGCTGGAAGACTCGCTGATGAAGATCGACGTCGGCGACGAGGTCGGTCTGCGGGTCATCCGCCGCGGCGTCGGCGCCATCACCCAAGACGACGTCAACCTGGCGGTGGCCTCCGACGGCGCGGTCATCATCGGCTTCAACGTCCGGGCCGAGCGCAACGCCCAGGAGGCGGCCGACCGCGAGGGCGTGGACATCCGCTACTACTCGGTCATCTACCAGGCGATCGAGGAAGTCGAGGCGGCCCTCAAGGGCATGCTCAAGCCCGAGTACGAGGAGGTCCAGCTCGGCACCGCGGAGATCCGCGCGATCTTCAAGGTGCCGCGGATCGGCAACGTGGCCGGGTGCATGGTGCTCACCGGCACCATCAACCGGGGCGCCAAGGCCCGCCTGGTCCGCCAGGGGACCGTGGTCGCCGACAACCTCTCCATCGCCTCGCTGCGCCGCGAGAAGGACGATGTCAACGAGGTCCGCGAGGGCTTCGAGTGCGGCATCGGGCTCGGGTACCAGGACATCAAGATCGGTGATGTCATCGAGTGCTTCGAGATGCGGGAGAAGCCGCGCGACTGATCGCTCCTGCGTTCGCCGCGGGCCCGCCACGGGCCCGCGGCGAACGGCCGCGCGGATGAAAAGCGAATAAATAAATCGAGTGACACGGCGCCGGGTGATCTCGGAGGATCGCAGGTGGTCTGGCACGGCCCCAGCGCCGTTACAGATCACCGGACCGTGACGGGCGCGGGTCCGCAAAACGGCCCGGCCCGATGACGGCGCCGGGTACGCCCACGACCGGGCGTCGCCGAATCCACACAACAGATCACCCGAGGTGATGGGTCAGGTGTTCGTAGGTGCGTTGACGCTCGATCTGCTGCTGGGCGACGTCCGGTCGCTGAAGGAGAAACGGTCGATCGTCCGGCCGATCGTGGCCGAGGTGCGCCGGCGCTTTCCCGCCGTGGCGGTCGCCGAGACCGGAGCGGTGGACCTGTACCGGCGGGCCGAGATCGGCGTGGCGGTGGTCTCGGCCACCGCCGGCAACTGCACCGAGGTGCTCGATGCCTGCGAGCGGCTGGTGGCCGGGCGTCCGGAGATCGAGATGCTCTCGGCCCGCCGCCGACTTTACGGCGATGATGACTGACCCGTCCCCGGGGCGGGGACGCACCCCGCGACGATGAAGACGAGGACGACAGACATGGTGGACGCGGCTCGGGCTCGCAAGCTCGCCGACCGGATCCAGCAGATCGTGGCCGAGATGCTGGAACGCCGGATCAAAGATCCCCGGCTCGGGTTCGTCACGGTGACCGACGCCAAGGTCACCGGCGATCTGCGGGACGCCACCGTCTACTACACGGTGTACGGCTCGGAGGGCGAGCGAGCCGACACGGCGGCGGCGCTGGAGAGCGCCAAAGGACTCATCCGCTCGGAGGTCGGGCGGCGGATCGGGATCCGCCACACGCCCACGCTGACCTTCGAGTTCGACGCGGTGATCGACAACGCCCGGCAGATCGACGAGCTGCTGGCGCGGGCCCGCGCCCACGACGAGCAGGTGGCCAAGGCCGCCGAGGGCGCCCGGCCCGCCGGCGACGCCAACCCCTACCGGATCACTCCGGACTCGGCCGAAGACGATTCCGATACTGGCGACGAAGAGAGCCAAAGGCAGTGAATTCCCTGTGAAGCGCCGTTTCCGCAGACGGCGAGCAGAACGCCGGAGGCCTTCGCGGCCCTGCGGCCGCGAAGGCCCAGCCACGGGTCGCCGCCGATCGGAGCATGGAGGCGAGGCACAACGATGGACCCGGCGGACGAGCCGGGGGAGCGTGAGTTGAGATGACGACGTCCGGGACGCCCGGTCCCACCGTCACCGAACGCGCCCGCGACCAGGTGCCCGGTCCCGCCCAATGGGAGCGGGCCACTCAGCTCATCCGGTCCGCCCACCAGAAGATCTGGCTGGTCTGCCACGAATGGCCGGACGGTGATGCGCTGGGGTCGATGCTGTCCTTCGCGCAGGCGCTGCGCCGGCAGGGCCGGGACTGCGCCGCCTCTTTCGGCGAGCCGTTCACGGTCCCCGCCGGCCTGCGTTTTCTGCCCGGCCTGGAACTGCTGGTCGAACCCGGCCAGGTCCCCGCCGCGCCGGAATTGATGGTCAGCTTCGACGCCGCCTCCCTGGAACGGCTCGGCTCGCTGGCCCCGGCCGCCCGGCGGGCCCGGGAGCTGATCGTCATCGACCACCACGCCTCCAACCCCGGTTTCGGCACCGTGCAGCTGATCGACCCGTCCGCGGCGGCCACCGCGGTGCTGACCGAGAAACTGATCGCCCGCCTGGGGATCGGGCTGACCGAGGACATCGCCTGCGGCCTGTACGCCGGGCTGGCCAGCGACACCGGCTCGTTCAAATACGGCTCCACCACGCCGGAGGTGCACCAGCTGGCCGCCCGTCTGCTGGCCGCCGGCGTCCGCCCCGATGCGGTGGGCCGGGAACTGTGGGACCGCGCCTCCTTCGGCTACCTGCAGGTGCTCGGCGGGGCGCTGGGACGGGCCCGGATCGAGCCCGACGCCGTCGATGGGCTGGGCATGGTGTGGACCACCATCAGCCGGGCCGACCGGGCCGCCCGCGACGTCCGCTACGACCAGCTCGAAGGGGTGATCGACCAGCTGCGCCGCGCCGACGAGGCCGAGGTCGCGGTGGTCTGCAAGGAGACCGACGACGGCCGCTGGTATGTGTCCACCCGCTCCAAGGGGCGGGTGGACGTGGGCCGGGCGTGCCTGGAGCTCGGCGGCGGCGGGCACCGGCTGGCCGCCGCCTACACCTGTGACTGCGCGCCGGCCACGGCCATCGCGCACCTGCGTGAGCGCCTTCGGGTCAGAAAGGACGCCAAGTGACATCAGGCCTGGTCATCGTGGACAAGCCGGCCGGCTGGACCTCCCATGACGTGGTCGCCCGGCTGCGCCGCCTGACGGGCACCCGCCGGGTGGGGCACGCCGGCACGCTGGACCCCATGGCCACCGGCGTGCTGGTGGTCGGGGTCGGCAAGGCGACCCGGCTGCTGGGGCATCTGGCGCTCACCGACAAGGTCTACGAGGCGACGATCCGGCTCGGCCAGTCCACCGACACCGACGACGCCGAGGGCGAGATCACCGCCACCGCGCCGGCCGGCGGGGTCACCGACGCGGCGCTGCAGGCGGCCGTCAAGGGCCTGACCGGGCAGATCATGCAGGTGCCGCCCCGGGTCAGCGCGATCAAGGTGGACGGCCGCCGGGCCTACAAGATGGCCCGCAAGGGCCAGGAGGTGGAGCTGAAGCCCCGGCCGGTGACCGTCGCCGACTTCACCGTCACCGCCGTGCGCCGCCACGACGACCTGATCGATGTGGACGCGGTGATCACCTGCTCGTCCGGCACCTACATCCGGGCGCTGGCCCGCGACCTGGGCGAGGCGCTGGGCACCGGCGGGCACCTGACCGCGCTGCGCCGCACCCGGGTCGGCCCCTACGGGCTGGAGCAGGCCCGCACCCTGGAGCAGCTCGCCGAGGACTGCCGGGTGCTGCCGCTGGCGGAGGCGGTGGCCGCGGCCTTCCCGCGCCGTGAGGTGACCGCCGAGCAGGCCAGGGTCGTCGTGCACGGCGGGCGGCTGCCGGCGGTGGGGGCCGGTCCCGGCCCGGTCGGTGTCTTCGCCCCCGACGGGACCCTGCTCGCACTGGTCGAGGAACAGGGCAAGAGCGCCCGCCCGCTGGTGGTCTTCACCGGCTGAGACGCGCCGTGGCCTTACCCGGCCCGCGGCCCGCCCGGGCCAAGTGAGGCCACAAACACGCCCCCCACGGTCGGAGGCACCTTCGACGACGTGGCACCCTTGTGACAGCGAGCCGGGGAAGGGCATGCCCCGGAGCGGCCGACGAATCCGACGCAGGGAGAGCATGGTGCGCTGGCACGGCCTCGATGAGGTTCCCGCCGACTGGGGCAGGTCGGTGGTCACCATCGGTGTCTTCGACGGGGTGCACCGGGGGCACCAGCGGATCGTCGGCGCCGCCGCCGAACTGGCCCGCCGGCGCGGGCTGCGCTCGGTGGCCATCACCTTCGACCCCCACCCCGATGAGGTGGTCCGCCCGGGCACCCACCCGCCGCTGCTGTCGTCCACCCGCCGCCGCGCCGAGCTGCTGGAGGAGCTGGGCACCGACGTGGTGATCCTGCTGCCGTTCACCCTGGAGCTGTCGCGGATGGGCCCCGATGAGTTCGTCCAGTCGGTGCTGGTCGACCGGCTGCACGCCGCGCACGTGATCGTCGGGGAGGACTTCCGGTTCGGCCACAAGGCCCGCGGCGACGTGGCGCTGCTGCGCGAGCTGGGCGACAAGTACGACTTCACCGCCGAGGGCATGCCGCTGGTGGCCGACGGGGAGACCATCTCCTCCACCCTCATCCGGCGGCAGCTGGCGGCCGGGGACGTGGCCGGCGCGGCCAAGGCGCTGGGCCGGCCGCACCGGGTCGAGGGCGTGGTGGTGCGCGGGCACCAGCGGGGCCGGGCGCTGGGCTTTCCCACCGCGAACCTGGAGACCATGACGCACATGGCCATCCCCGCCGACGGGGTGTACGCCGGTTTCCTGATCTGCGACTCTGAGCGTTACCCGAACTTCCGCTGGCCGGCGGCGATCTCCATCGGCACCAACCCCACCTTCGAGGGGGCGGGGGAGCGCACCGTGGAGGCCTACGCGCTGGACCGCGACGATCTGGACCTGTACGGCGAGCACATGGCGGTGGACTTCACCGCGCGCATCCGCGACACCCTGAAGTTCGAGTCGGTCGAGGCGCTGGTGGAGGAGATGCACCGCGACGTGGCCCGGGCCCGGGAGCTGACCGCCTGACGGGCCGCCCCGCCACGGAGCGTTCCCGGCGATGACAAGCCGGGGTTCCGGCGTGGTACGGTGAAGAGTCGCCGGGGTGAGCCCGGCCTTGTTCCGCTGCACCCTCATGCGGCGGGACGCGTTCCGAACGCATCAGGCGGACCCGCACGCGGCTGAGAGCGCCGCCGGGATCTGCGGATGACGACCCTTTCAGAAGGAGCCCTGTGTCGCTCGACACCGCCACCAAACAGAAGATCATCGCTGAGTACGCGACCCATGAGGGTGACACTGGATCCCCGGAGGTCCAGGTCGCGTTGCTGACCCGTCGGATCAACGATCTGACCGAGCACCTGAAGGTGCACAAGCATGACCACCACAGCCGGCGCGGCCTGCTGCTGCTGGTCGGTCGCCGTCGGCGGCTGCTGAAGTACCTGGCCGACAAGGACATCGAACGGTACCGCCGACTGATCGAGCGCCTCGGCCTGCGCCGCTAGGACGGTGAGGGAGTGGCCCGCTCAAGGGTCACTCCCTCAGCGTATATCCCCGCGAGAGGCCGGTATCCGGCGTACGGCGGGTACATACCGTCTACAACTGAACAACATAAAGACCCGCGACCGGACAGCCGGAATGTGGCGCAGCCGGTCCTCGGTAGTGGCCTTGCGGATCCACGCGATCCGCGGGCTTCGATCGAAGACCGGCTATCAGCGAAACCACAGGGCCTGTTCGCGGGGACGCACGCAAGCGAAGGAGCACCCTGTGGAACCCGTGCGTATCGAAGGAGTACACACTGCCGAGGCCGTGATCGACAACGGCTCGTTCGGCACCCGCACCCTGCGTTTTGAGACCGGGCGGCTGGCCCGGCAGGCGGCCGGCTCGGCCGTCGTCTACCTCGACGAGGAGACGATGGTGCTGTCGGCCACGACCGTCTCCAAGAAACCCAAGGAGACGCTGGACTTCTTCCCGCTGACGGTGGATGTGGAAGAGCGGATGTACGCCGCCGGGCGCATCCCCGGCTCGTTCTTCCGCCGCGAGGGCCGCCCCAGCGAGGACGCCATCCTCACCTGCCGGCTCATCGACCGTCCGCTGCGCCCGTCGTTCGCCAAGGGCCTGCGCAACGAGATCCAGATCGTCGAGACGGTCCTGGCGCTGCACCCCGAGCACCTGTACGACGTGGTGGCCATCAACGCCGCCTCGATGTCCACCCTGCTGTCGGGGGTGCCCTTCTCCGGCCCCATCGGCGGGGTCCGGGTGGCGCTGATCGACGGCCAGTGGGTGGCCTTCCCCACCCACAGCGAGCTGGAGCGCGCCACCTTCGACATGGTGGTGGCCGGCCGCACGCTGGACAACGGCGACGTGGCGATCATGATGGTGGAGGCCGAGTCCACCCGCGACACCCTCAAGCTGGTGGCCGAGGGCGCGCCCGCCCCCACCGAGGAGCGGGTCGCCGAGGGCCTGGAGGCCTCCAAGCCGTTCATCAAGATCCTGTGCGACGCCCAGCGCGAGCTGGCCGCGGTGGCCGCCAAGGAGACCATCGAGTTCCCGCTGTTCTTGGACTACACCGACGATGTGCTGGAGGCGGTCTCGGCCACGGTCTCCGAGGACCTGGCCCAGGCGCTGACCATCGTCGGCAAGCAGGAGCGCGAGGCCAAGCTCGAGGAGCTGCGCGCCGCCACGATCGAAAAGCTGCTGCCGGACTTCGAGGGCCGCGACAAGGAGCTGGCCGCCGCCTTCCGCGCGGTCACCAAGAAGCTGATCCGTGAGCGGATCGTCCGCGACGGCGTGCGCATCGACGGCCGCGGCGTCAAGGACCTGCGGCAGCTGTCGGCCGAGGTGCACGTGGTGCCGCGGGTGCACGGGTCGGCCCTGTTCGAGCGGGGCGAGACCCAGATCCTGGGGGTGACCACGCTGAACATGCTCCGCATGGAGCAGACCATCGACACCCTCAGCCCCGAGCGCACCAAGCGCTACATGCACCACTACAACTTCCCGCCGTACTCCACCGGTGAGACCGGCCGGGTCGGCTCGCCCAAGCGGCGTGAGATCGGGCACGGTGCGCTGGCCGAGCGGGCGCTGATCCCGGTGCTGCCCTCCCGCGAGGAGTTCCCCTACGCCATCCGCCAGGTCTCGGAGGCCATCGGCTCCAACGGCTCGACCTCGATGGGCTCGGTGTGCGCCTCCACCATGTCGCTGCTGGACGCGGGCGTGCCGCTGAAGGACATGGTGGCCGGCATCGCCATGGGGTTGATCTACGAGAACGGCGAGTACGTCACGCTGACCGACATCCTCGGCGCCGAGGACGCCTTCGGCGACATGGACTTCAAGGTCGCCGGCACCCGTGACCTGATCACCGCGCTGCAGCTGGACACCAAGCTGGACGGCATCCCCGCCGAGGTGCTGGCCGCCGCGCTCAAGCAGGCCAAGGCGGCCCGGCTGGCGATCCTGGACGTGATGGCCGAGGCCATCTCCGAGCCGGCCGAGCTGAGCCCGTACGCGCCGCGGATCATCACCATCAAGGTCCCGGTCGACAAGATCGGCGAGGTCATCGGCCCCAAGGGCAAGATGATCAACTCGATCCAGGACGACACCGGCGCCGACATCACCATCGAAGACGACGGCACCATCTACGTGGGCGCGCTCGACGGCCCCTCGGCGGAGGCGGCGCGGCAGGCCATCAACGCCATCGCCAACCCGCACATGCCCGAGGTCGGCGAGCGCTACCTGGGCACCGTCGTCAAGGTCACCACGTTCGGCGCGTTCGTGTCGCTGCTGCCCGGCAAGGACGGCCTGCTGCACGTGTCGCAGATCCGCAAGCTGCACGGCGGGGCGCGGATCGACAACGTCGAGGACTACCTCAAGGTCGGCGAGAAGGTCCAGGTGGAGGTCACCGAGATCGACCCGCGCGGCAAGCTGTCGCTGGTGCCGGTCGAGGTGATCGAGCGCGAGGCGGCCGAGCGGGCCGCCAACGGAGGCGAGCCGGCCAAGGCCGCGGCCGAGTCCCGGCAGTCCTCCGGCGAGCAGCGCACCGAGCGTCCGCGGCGGCGGCGCACCCGCAGCCGCGGCGACAGCGGTCAGCGCAACTCGTAACAACCCCCCGGCGGGCGAACCCCGCCACATCGACACGATCCGCGATGGCCGGCCGGCTGACCTGCAGGTCACACCGGTCGGCCGTCGTGTGGTGCGGTAACGAGGAAGCGATGAACCCGATGAAGGTGAGCAGGGCGTGACGCTGTCGGCGAGGGCGCAGGAACCCGGCACCACCGTTACGCTCCATCCCGGCACGGACGGCGCCGGCGTCGTCCGGCGCACCGTGCTGCCCGGCGGGCTGCGCATCATCACCGAGACCATGCCCACGGTGCGGTCGGCGGCGTTCGGCATCTGGGCCGGCGTCGGCTCCCGCGACGAGGAGGCCCGCGACGCGGGCGCCTCCCACTACCTGGAGCACACCCTGTTCAAGGGCACCCGGCGCCGCTCGGCGCTGGAGATCTCCGCGGCGCTGGACGCGGTCGGCGGCGACCTGAACGCCTTCACCGCCAAGGAGTACACCTGCTACTACGCCCGGGTGCTCGACAGCGACCTGCCGCTGGCGGTGGACGTGGTCTCCGACATGGTGATCGACTCGCTCAACCGCCCCGAGGACGTGGAGGCCGAGCGCGGGGTGATCTTGGAAGAGATCGCCATGCGCGACGACGACCCCGGCGACCTGGTGCACGATGAGTTCGCCACCGCGCTGTACGGCGACCTGCCGCTGGGCCGGCCGATCCTGGGCACGGTCGAGACGATCAACGCGCTGTCCCGCGACGTCATCGACCGCTACTACCGCGAGCACTACCTGGTGCCCAACCTCGTGGTCGCGGCGGCCGGCAACCTCGACCACGACCAGCTGGTCCGGCAGGTCGCCGAGGCGTTCGCCGGCCGGCTGGGCGGCGACGAGCAGCCGGCCCCGCCCCGCATCGGCGGGCCCCCCGTGGCGGGACGGCCGGGGGTACGGGTGATCGACAAGGACACCGAGCAGGCCAACGTGGTGCTCGGCGGGATCGGCGTCTGCCGCACCGACGAGCGCCGCTACGCGCTGGGCGTGCTGAACGCCGTGCTCGGCGGCGGCATGTCCTCCCGGCTGTTCCAGGAGGTCCGCGAAAAACGCGGACTGGCCTACTCGGTCTACAGCTACACCTCCCAGTACGCCGACACCGGCATGTTCTGCGTGTACGCCGGCTGCCAGCCCGGCAAGGTCGATGAGGTGCTGGCGATCTGCCGGGACGAGGTGGCCAAACTGGCCGACGGCGGCCTGGACACCGAGGAGCTGGAACGCGGCAAGGGCCAGCTGCGCGGGGCGATGGTGCTGGGGCTGGAGGACACCGGCTCGCGGATGAGCCGCCTCGGCAAAAGCGAACTGGTGTACGAGCGGCTGCAGCCGGTGGAGGAGTCGCTGGCCTGCATCGAGGCGGTCACCGTGGACGACGTCCGCGAAGTGGCCCGCCAGGTGCTGGGACGGCTCGACACACTGGCCGTCGTGGGCCCCTTCGGGGACCGGGAGTTCACTTTGTGAGCTTTGGCAAAGGCTTGACCATTGGAAGAGCCTTCGCCGCCCGATAGGGTCGGCCCATGGACGTGCTGATCCGGGTGCTCACCACCGCCGTGGCGCTGTGGGTGGCGACCGCAGTGGTGGACGGGGTGGACGTGGAGGCCGGCACCACGGCCGAGAAGGCCGGGACGCTGCTGGCCGTGGCGGTGATCTTCGGCCTGGTCAACGTGCTGATCAAGCCGATCATCAAAACCGTGGGCTGCGCGTTCTACGTGCTGACACTGGGGTTGTTCGGCCTGGTCGTCAACGCCGCGCTGCTGGTGCTGACCAGCTGGGTGGCCGGCGAGCTGGATCTGCCGTTCCATGTGGAGTGGTTCTGGCCGGCCTTCTGGGGCGCCATCATCATCGCCCTGGTCGGCTGGCTGCTGAACCTGGCCTTGGACAACGACTGACCGGCGGCGCTGTCGATCGGCATGATCGACAGCGCCTGACCGTCGTTCATCACCTGCCGCGATAGGCTCAGATGACCCTGATGGGCAGGGCCGTGGAAGCGGAGGAACGAACGTGATCAAGGTGGGGGTGCTGGGTGCGCGCGGCCGGATGGGGGCCGAGGTGTGCCGGGCCGTGGAGGGTGCCGACGACCTGGAGCTGGTCGCCGCCGTCGATCAGGGCGACGCGCGGGAGGCGCTGACCTCCGCCGAGGTGGTGGTGGACTTCACCCATCCCGCCGTGGTCATGGACAACCTGCGCTGGTGCATCGAGCAGGGCCTGCACGCCGTGGTCGGCACCAGCGGCTTCGACGCCGAGCGGCTGGAGCAGGTGCGCGCCTGGCTGCGCGACAACCCGCGCGGCAACGTGCTCATCGGCCCCAACTTCGGCATCGGCGCGGTGCTGATGATGGACTTCGCCCGCCGCGCCGCGCCGTTCTTCGAATCCGTCGAGATCGTCGAGCTGCACCACCCCAACAAGGCCGACGCCCCCAGCGGCACCGCCTACCGCACCGCCGAGCTGGTCGCCGAGGCCCGCGCCAAGGCCGGCGTCGGCCCGTCCCCGGACGCCACCACCTCCCAGATCGACGGGGCGCGCGGGGCCGATGTGCAGGGCGTGCGGGTGCACGCGGTGCGGCTGTCCGGGCTGGTCGCCCACCAGGAGGTGCTGCTGGGCGGACACGGGGAGGTCTTCACCATCCGGCACGACTCGATGAACCGCGAGTCGTTCATGCCGGGGGTGCTGCTGGCCGTCCGCCGCGTCGCCGACCTGCCCGACCGTCTGACCGTCGGAATCGAGTCGCTGCTGGGGCTATGAGGGCGCCACTGAAGCTGGCCGCGGAACCCTGGGCCTATCTGGGCGCCGACGAGGCGATCGACGTGGAGCACGACCTGATCGTCTCGACCGCGGCGTCCATGCGCACCGGTGACGACGCCGCCTACGCCAAGGCCGTCTTCGAGTTCGTCCGCGACGAGATCTCCCATTCCCCGGACGCCGGTGACCGCCGGCTCACCTGGCGCGCCTCCGATGTGCTGCGCGAGCGCACCGGGCTGTGCTACGCCAAGGCGCACCTGTATGTGGCGCTGCTGCGGGCCGGGGGAGTGGAGGCGGGGCTGTGCTACCAGCGGCTGACCGAGGACGGCTCTGCGTTCGTCCTGCACGGTCTGGCCGCGGTGCTGCTGGAGGACCACTGGGTCCGGGTCGACCCGCGCGGCGGCGAGGCCGGCAAAGGGGTGGAGTTCTCCGCCACCGAGGACCGCCTGGTCTACACGGTGCGGCCGGAGCTGGGCGAGGTCGACTACCTGACCGTGTACGCCTCGCCGGTCCCGGCCGTGCTGAAGGCCCTGCAGTCCCATGACGACTGCCTGGCCTTGTGCGAAGAGGGCGGCCTTCCCTCCGCGCTGGAGGAGTGAACGCGTCCTTGCGCGCCTAGGGCAGGGCGAAGCCGTGGCGGTGCAGGACGGTGCGGGCCTGCTCGGAGGTCAGCCAGTCGATCAGCGCCCGCGCGGCCTCCGGGTGCTCGCCGTCGCGGACGGCGGCGGCGGGATAGGCGGCGGTGACGTTCTGGTCGGCGGGGATGGGGACGCTGCTGGCGGCGGCGCCCGCCGAGCGCATATCGGTGATGTAGACGACCCCGGCGTCGGCCTCCCCGGTCCGGACCCGGGTGAGCACCGCACGCGAGCTGATCTCCTCTGAGACGGCCCGCACGGTCAGTCCCTCCCTGGCCAGGATGCGCCGGGCGTAGCGGCCGGCCGGAGCCATGGAGGCCCCCAGCACCACCCGCAGGCCGGGCCGGGCCAGGTCGGCGATGCCGCGCACCTTCCGCGGGTTGCCGGGGGCGACCGCGATCGTCATGGAGTTGCGGGCGATGACCGTCCGCCGGGACTCCACGTGCTCGGCCGCCTCTTGCATGGCGGTCTCGTCGGCGGTCACCAGCACATCGGCCTGCTGCCGGTCCCGCAGCCGCTCGACCAGCTCCAGGTCGCCGCCGAAGACCGGCTGCACCCGCACCCCGCGGGAGCGTTCATACAGCGCGCCCAGCTCGGTGAACGCCTCGGTCAGGGATTCGGAGGCGAACACGGTGAGCGTCACCGGCCCGGACGGTTTGCCGCACCCGGCGGCGGTCAGACAGGCCAGGAGGGCACCGGTGCAGGCGGCGACGGCGCGCAAGAGGGGACGAGACGGCATATGTGGTGATCATAGGGCCGTGACCGGGTTCCGCCGGTGCGCAATGTTCCGCCTTCGTGCGCTGTTTCGCCGGTGCGCTGTCGGTGGCCCGTCATAGGGTCCTGGGTGACCGAACGCTTTCCGTGGAGGACCTTGACGATGTCCCTGGACCTGATGGAGTTGCTGCCCGCCGACTGGCGCGAGCGGCTCGAGCCGCTGCTCGATCCACTGGCCATGGCCGCGCTCGGCGCGTTCGTGGCCGACGAGTACGAGCGGCACACCGTCTACCCTCCGCGGGAGGACCTGTTCAACGCGTTCAGGCGCTGCTCCTATGACGCCGCCCGGGTGCTGATCCTCGGTCAGGACCCCTACCACGGCGCCGGCCAGGCCCACGGGCTGAGCTTCAGCGTCCGCAAGGGCGTCAAACTGCCGCCCTCGCTGCGCAACATCTACAAGGAGCTGGCGGCCGACCTGAACGTGCCGATCCCCGACAGCGGCGATCTGACACCGTGGGCGGAGCAGGGCGTGCTGCTGCTCAACGCGGTGCTGACGGTCCGGGAGGGCGAGCCGGGCTCGCACGCCGGCAAGGGCTGGGAGGAGTTCACCGACGCCGCCATCACCGCGCTGAACGCCAAGCAGGAGCGGGTGGTGTTCGTGCTGTGGGGCGCCTATGCCCGCAAGAAGGCCCGCCTGGTGACCAACCCGGCCCACGTGGTGCTGGAGTCGGCGCACCCCAGCCCGCTGAGCGCCAAGAAGTTCTTCGGCACCCGCCCCTTCAGCGCGGTCAACAAGGCGCTGGCCGACGCGGGCCTGCCCGAGATCGACTGGAATCTGGCCGCCGAGTAGCGGCCGGAACGCCCACCGGCCCGCAAAGGGTTCGGCGAACCGGTTCCGGGGCGGTGGGCGTTCCGCAAGGCGGCTACAGGGCCAGCCCGATGGCCAGCAGCGTCCCGTAGGCGACCTGCAGACGTCCGGTCTCGCCCAGCACGGGGATCAACTCGGCGCCCTTGGCGCCCTGCATCACCTTCTGCAGGGGCGGCAGCGACAACGGGGTGGACAGCATCGCCAGCAGCACCCACGGGTGCGGGGCGGACATCGCCAGCGCGATGGGGTAGGGCAGGGAGACGCACGCGGCGTACAGGATCCTGGTGCGCGGCCCCCCGAGCACCACCGCCAAGGTCCGCTTGCCGGCCCGGGTGTCGGAGGGGATGTCGCGCAGGTTGTTGGCCACCAGCAGGGCGCACGCCAGCAGCCCGACCGGGACCGCCGCGGCCCACGCCTCCCACGGCAGGCGCTCGGCCTGCACATAGACGGTGCCGACCACGGCCACCAGGCCGAAGAAGACGAACACCGACACCTCGCCCAGCGCCCGGTACCCGTAAGGGTTCTTGCCGCCGGTGTAGAACCAGGCGGCCACGATCGCGGCCAGGCCCACCAGCAGCAGCCACCAGGTCGTCACCGCGGCCAGCACCAGCCCGGCGACGGCGGCGACCAGAAAACAGCCCAGCGCGGCGGCCAGCACTTGCCGGGGCCCGGCGGCGCCGGAGCCGACCAACCGCAGCGGGCCGACCCGCTCATCGTCGGTGCCGCGGACGCCGTCGCTGTAGTCGTTGGAATAGTTGACGCCGATCTGCAGCGCCAGGGCGACGATCGCCGCCAGGGCGGCGCGCCACCAGATGACCCGGCCCTCGCCCGCGGCGATCCCGGTTCCGACGGCGACCGGGACCAGGGAGGCGGGCAGGGTGCGAGGGCGGGATCCGGCGATCCACTGCGCGAGCGTGGCCACCGGTCACTCTCCTGTCTGTGCGGTCATGGGATCGGACTCCTTGGGGGAGGAGGCGGGGACCGGCCGCAGCCGCAGGCTCATCAGCAGACCCAGCGCCAGGATGCCGGCGGTGGCCCACATCGCCTGGCGGGTGGCGGCGGCCAGCGCGGCACGGGCCGCGCCGGCCTCGGCCTCCGCCCCCGGTGTGCGGCTCAGGTCGTGGGCGTGGGTGCCGGCGCTCTCCCGCAGCTGGTGGACGACGGCGGCCCGCCGCTCGGCCGGCAGCGCGGTGCGCTCCAGCCGCTGGGCGCTTTCGCGGCCCAGCCCGGTGGCGAACACCGCGCCGATGAGCGCGATGCCCAGCGCCGCGCCGACCTGCCGGAGGGCCGACTGCATGCCGGAGGCCTGCCCGGCGCGCCCGGCCGGCACCTCGGCCAGGCACACGCTGGTGAGCTGCGCGGAGGCCAGGCCCAGCCCGACCCCGTACAGCAGCATCCACGGGGCCAGCCCCCACCCGCCGGTGCGCGCCGTCAGCGTCAGCCCGATCATGGCCACCGCGGCGACCTCCAGGGCCAGGCCCCACCGCACCACCCGGTGGGGACCCCACCGGCCCGCCAGGCGGCCCGCCGGCGGCCCGGCCAGGAACGCCCCCAGGGCCAGCGGCACGATGGCCAGGCTGATGTGCAGGGGCGAGGTGCCGTGCGCGCCGGTCAAAAACAGCGGCAGCACGAACACCAGGCCCAGTTCCCCCACGCTGATCAGCGCGGCGGTCAGGCCGCCGCGCCGGAAAGAGGCGATCTGCAGCAGCGCCGGGTCCAGCAGCACCGCCCGTCCCGCCGCGGCGCGCACCCGTTCGACCACCACCAGGGCGGCCAGCAGCACCAGCCCCAGGCTCAGCGCCACCGGCACCGGCGACAGGCCGCCCGGCCAGGCGTAGGGGCCTGCGGTGAACGGCCGCACGGGTTCCCACCAGCCGTAGTTGGGGCCTTCGATCAGCCCGAAGACCAGCGCGCCCAGGGCCGGCACGGCCAGCGCCGTGCCCGGCGGGTCGATGCCGGCCGCGCCGCGCTGCCGGGTCTCGGGCATCACCGCCAGCGCCCCGGCCAGCAGCGCCAGCCCCAGCGGCACGTTGACGCCGAACGCCCAGCGCCAGCTCAGCGCGGTCGCGATGGCGCCGCCCAGCAGCGGGCCCAGCGCGGCCATCCCGCCGACCAGGGCGCCCCAGATGCCGAAGGCCATGGCCCGCCGCCGCCCGGTGAAGACGGCGTTCATGGTGGCCAGGGTGGCCGGCATGATCATCGAGGCGCCGACGCCTTGCAGCGCCCGGGCGGCGATCAGCGTGGCGCCGTCGCGCGCCAGCGCCGCCAGCAGCCCGGCCGCGGTGAACACCGCCACGCCCACCGCGAAGGCCCGGCGCCGTCCGACCAGGTCACCGACCCTGCCCAGGGGGATCAGCAGCGCGGCGAACACCATCGGGTAGATCGAGGAGACCCACTCGGCGCCGCTGGTGGTCAGGCCCAGCTCGGCGACGAGCCGGGGGGTCAGCACGCCGGCGATGGTGCCGTCGACGACCACCAGCGAGACGCCCAGGCTCATGATCACCAGCGCCAGGCGGTGGCGCCGTCCGGATCGCTCTGCGGGCAGTGCGGGGGCGAGGGCGGTCGCGGGGACGCTCAATCGATCATCCTGGCTCTGGGACGTACGGCTGGTCGGTGCGCCTCAAACATAGCCGCAGGGCAGGCGGGGTGCGCCGCGACCCCGCCCCTGCGACCGGCCGGCCGGTCGCTCCGGCCCGCGGAAAAGCCGTTTTGACAGGTTGGGCGATATTCGGCGGTGAGCCTTCAATGGGTACCGGTGATACTGAGGGCACCGGAAAGGCTCGGGAGCCAGTAATGACTCAGTTACCACCGACTCCGCGGGATGTGCGAACGGCCGAAGAATATGTCGGCAAGGCGCGATGCCTCAAAGCATGGTCTGGATATTCCTATCGGGAACTGAGCAGACGTGCCGCGGCCAATGGAGACCACCTGCCCTCCAGCACGCTGGCGACCGCGCTGCGCCGCGCCTCGCTGCCGGGCGAGCGGCTGGTCGCGGCTTTCGTGCGGGCCTGCGGCTGCGACGCCGCCACGGTCGAGGAGTGGACGGCCGTCCGCAGGCGCATCGCGATGGAGGCCGAGAACAGGCCCGTGCCGCCCGATGACGGCGCCGCCCCCGCCCCGGCCGGGCGGCCCGTGGAGGAGCCCTTCGGGCCGCAGCGGCCCCGGATGCACCTTCCGGAGGAGGACGGGCGGGAGACGGCGGCAGGCCCTCCGGGCGGGAGGGCACGGGCACCGGGCCGCCGGCGGGGTCTGATCAGATTCCTTGCGGTCGGCGCGGTGACATTGGTCTGCGCCGTCGGCAGCGCGCCCCAGCTCAGCCGGCCTCCGGCGGGGCGGCACATGCCCGAGGCCCGCCGCCCGGCGGGGCCGCTGGCCGACGGCTGGTACCGGATCCACACCGTCCCCGACGACCACTGCCTGGAGGTGACCGGCCCGCCGGGCGGCCGGACCGTGCACGGGCGGGAGTGCGGACGCCGGGCCGGGCAGCGGTTCTACTTCGAGTACGCCGGCGACGGCGCCTACCGGATCAGGTCCGGCCTGAGCGGCGGCGACCTCGGCTGCCTGGCCGTGGCCGCCGCCCCGCCCGCCGGGACGGCCTGGGGCGATCTGCGGGTGCGCGCGTGCACGCGGACCGATCCCGGCCAGCTGCTGCACCTTGAGGTCGTGCCCGAGCACCGGCGGCACCACTGGCTGCCCAGCAGGCTGCGGATGCGCTCGGCGGCCGGGCGGCTTGCGGTCAGGGCGACCCGGCCCGATGGAGGGGCGCTTGACTTCTACCTGACCGACGTGGAGAGCCCCACCGCGCCACCCGGGCGTGCGGACGCCCGATGACGGCTTTGAGCCTGCGGACGGGGCGGTGGGCCCCGCCTTCTGCCGGAAGGCGGGGCCCACCGCCGTGCATGGCGCGTTCACGCCCTTACCGGCACCTGCCGGCGTCACCGCGCACGGTGACGGAGTCCTGCGACGGGCGGTACCCGCGCGGGAAGGTCACCCGGACGCTCGCCAGCCCCTGGTAGGACCTGCCGCGCTCGCACCTGCCGGACAGGGTGGCGGAGACGCCGCGGGTGTTACGGGCGGACTCGCTCTCCCGGTCCACCACGCCGCGGCTGCTCCGCAGCTGCGCCCCGATGCGGATGCTGCCGACCCTGTCGTTGCACCGGACGGTCACCACCACCCGGACGGTCCGCCTGGAGCGGAAGGAGGGGTCGGAGACGTTGATCCGGCAGCGGATGACCCGTGAGCCGCGCCGGGCGGTCAGCGTCGCCGTCTGCAGCAGCTGCACGTCGGCCAGGCCGGCCGTCTCCAGGGCCTCGGTGAGCTCGGTCGCCTCCAGGGCGCCGGCGGGTTCGGTCGTCTCCGCGATCGCGGCGGCGTCGATGTCGTACGGGTTGCGGGTGTCGGCCGTTGCCGGTGTCACCAGACCGCAGACCACTGCGCCTGCGGTGAGCCCGACCAGCAGCCCCCGGCGGACGGATTGCGCAGCCAAGATTCCTCCCCGAATGTCGGATTTCTTTGATCTCCTGGCGGAGACCGGTGGAATATCGAACCTTTTTCGGGTGGTTTTGCCGCGGCGGCCGATGCGTCCGGCGCCGGTGAAAAAGGTTCGGCCGCGACGATTCCCGGGAGTGTCCGGCATGCAACGACGGTGCCCGTACGGCACCGTACGGGCTCATTCGAGAACGTTCACAGACGCCGGGTGCCGCCGGAGATATCGGTGTGCATCCGGATCATCGGCACCGGTTCGCCCATGTCCAGCACGCGCCGGGCGCCGTCGGGGGCCCAGCCCGCCGAGCCCAGGAAGCGGCGCATCACCGCGTCCTGCTCGAAGACCCAGCAGACCACGGTGGCGAAGCCGTCCTCGCCCAGCAGGTCGGCGGTGGCGGCCAGCAGCCGGCTGCCGTGCCCGGCCCGGCCGTGCACCGGGTCGACCAGCAGCGTCACCAGCTCGGCGGTGGTGGCCGCATCCAGGTCCGGGTCCTCGGCGGGGGCGTGCGCGGCGAACCCCACCACCAGCTCGGCGGAGACGGCCACCAGCAGCCGGTGCCGCGGGCTGGGCGGATCGGTGATCGCCTGCAGCCAGCGCTCCCGCCACACCGCCGCCGCCTGCGGCGCGGTCACCTCGGCCAGCACCTTCGCCGGCAGCAGCTCCCGGTACCCCTCTCGCCAGGCCCGCACCTGCACGTCGGCGACCGCCGCCGCGTCCGCCCGGCGGGCGGGCCGTACGCCGACATCGGCCATGGGCGTCATCTCCTGATGATCGTGGGTGACGGGGCCAGGCTATAGCGGACCGCGGCGGGACGGTCCGATTCCGGTTCTGGAACGGTCCCGGCGGACGGGATGCGCTGTGCCCGTCATCGTCTCCTCTTGGGTGACCGGACCAAGCCGTCATATGCCCTACGATGGGTCACGGCCGACAAAGTCCCTGGTGGGACGGCACTTCGCCGGGTGCGCCGAGCCGGTGGCGCACCTCATCGCAAGACCGCGTCACGGTGTTCAGAGCAGAGGGGTGCCGGCCTGCCGGCCGCTGACGGGCCGGGCCGGGGAGCCGTGCGGCGCGGTCTCGACTCCCTCGCACAACCCCCACATGGCTTTCCGCAGCGCGTCGTTGTGCCGCGAGTGGACGGTCGAGGGGCGGCGGCAAGAGCGATACCGCAAAGACCGGCTACCGATCGCGCCAGAAAACTCTAGCCAGTCGGTCAGCTGGCTTGTAACGTTCCCAAATAGACGTTTTCGCAGGTGAAGGCTGTGCATGGCAATGCTCGCGGCAGGGTAGATCCCACGGCGGATCAGCGGCCGATGGGGGTCGGCGGCCGGTCGGACACAGGCGCAGTCTCGACTGTGGGGAGCGAGGTCGAAGAGATGGAGGACACCACAGCACAGGTGACCCACCGGCTCGGCGAGCTGTCGGCCGAATTCTCCGGGTGGAGGTTCGGCCGGGGCGGCTCTGGGCACTGGTGGGCCGTCCGGGGCAACGAACTGGTGCGCACGCTCAGCGTCGAGGAACTGCGCGCCCGGCTCCGTGAACTGTCCGACGCCGATCCCAGCCCCGCGAGCACCGGCTGAACGGGCCCGGCGGGGCTGAAGGGGGTGCACACCGGTCAGGCCCGGGTGATCACGTGCCCGGGCCCGGCCATGAGGCGCGCCCGCCATCTGAGCGGCGAATCCTTTTCCGCAGACCGCCTGCGGGTGCGCAGTCCTCGGGGCGATGCCGTGACCTGTGACGGCACCGGGGCTCCCGCCTCCAAGGTGCGGGATCGGGCGCTGAAAAGCACGGCCCGAAGGGCGCGGCGGGCCGCGGGGCGCCGCCGTTATCCGATTGAGTCCCGGCGTTACTCAATTGAGTCGAAAAATCACCGGTTTTCCCGCCGTGGCGCGGCTTTTTCATGTCACGATGTCGGTGTAGACGCCGCGGCTGTACGTACCCCCGAGCGCACAGCCGCGGCGTCTCTTCGTGCTCTGCCCCATGCCCTTGCGCCGCGCCCCGCCCAACGGCAGGCGCACCTGTGGGCGCGGCGGCACCGGCCGTGACGGTACCGTTCGAGGCATGGCACCCACTACTGCAAGTGACGCGCCGTTCGGCCGGATGCTGACCGCGATGGTCACCCCGATGACCCCCGGCGGCGAGGTGGACTACGACGGCGCCGCCCGCCTGGCGGCCTACCTGGTCGACGAGCAGCGCAACGACGGCCTGGTCGTCAGTGGCACGACCGGCGAGGCCCCCACCACCAGCGACGAGGAGAAGGACCGCCTGCTGCGGGCGGTGCTGGAGGCGGTGGGCGACCGCGCCACGGTGGTGGCCGGTGTGGGCACCAACGACACCGCTCACACCCTGGAGCTGGCCCGGCGGGCCGAACGGGCCGGGGCGCACGGGCTGCTGGTCGTCACGCCCTACTACAACAAGCCCCCTCAGGAGGGCCTGCTGGCCCACTTCACCGCGGTCGCCGACGCCACGGGGCTGCCCAACATGCTCTACGACATCCCCGGCCGCACCGGTGTGCCGATCCACACCGACACGCTGCTGCGCCTGGCCGAGCACCCCCGCATCGTCGCCGTCAAGGACGCCAAGGGCGACCTGTTCGCCGCCTCCCGGGTCATGGCCGCCACCGACCTGGTCTTCTACTCCGGCGACGACAACCTGAATCTGCCCTGGCTGTCAGTGGGAGCCGCCGGGTTCGTCAGCGTTATCGGACATGTCGTCGGGGCAGACCTGCATGAGATGATCGAGGCGTACCGAAGCGGCGACACCGGCCGGGCGCTGGCGATCCACCGCCGGCTGCTGCCCGTCGTCACCGCCATCATGACCCGCACGCAGGGCGCCATCGCCACCAAGGCGGCCCTGGGCCTGCTGGGCCTGCCGGGCGGTACGTTGCGGCCGCCGCTGGCGCCGGCGACGCCGGAGTTCGTGGCGCGGCTGCGCGAAGACCTCGCACAGGGGGGAGTCAAGGTGCAGGAGGTTGAGGCATGAGCGCACGCACGAAGTCACGGCCCATGCCCCAAGGGCGGCCGGGCCGCCGGGTGGGGTCCCCGTGAGCCATCCGCACCCTGAGCTCTCCAGCCCGCCCGCCCTGCCGGAGAACGGACTGCGCATCGTCCCGCTGGGCGGCCTCGGGGAGATCGGCCGCAACATGACGGTGTTCGAGTTCGGCGGGCGGCTGCTCATCATCGACTGCGGCGTGCTGTTCCCCGAGGAGGAGCAGCCGGGCGTCGATCTGATCCTGCCGGACTTCGACTACATCCGGGACCGGCTGGACCAGGTGGAGGCCGTGGTGCTGACCCACGGCCATGAGGACCACATCGGCGGGGTGCCGTTCCTGCTGCGCGAGCGGGCCGACATCCCGCTGGTGGGGTCCCGCCTCACCCTGGCGCTGATCGAGGCCAAGCTCACCGAGCACCGCCTGCGGCCGGTCACCATCGGCGTCACCGAGGGCGAGCGGCGCTCCTTCGGCCCGTTCGACCTGGAATTTCTGGCGGTCAACCACTCCATCCCCGACGCGCTGGCGGTGGCCGTGCGCACCCCCGCCGGGCTGGTGCTGCACACCGGCGACTTCAAGATGGACCAGCTGCCGCTGGACGGGCGGCTGACCGACCTGGGCGGTTTCGCCCGCCTCGGCGCCGAGGGCATCGACCTTTTGATGTGCGACTCCACCAACGCCGAGGTGCCCGGCTTCGTCACCAGCGAGCGCGAGATCGGCCCGGTGATCGATGAGGTGTTCCGCACCGCCGACGAGCGGATCATCGTGGCCTGCTTCGCCTCCCACATCCACCGGGTGCAGCAGGTGCTGGACGCCGCCGCCGCCAACGGCCGCAAGGTCTGCTTCGTCGGCCGCTCCATGGTGCGCAACATGGGAGTGGCCGGCGAGCTGGGCTACCTGAAGGTGCCCGAGGGCATCCTCATCGAGCAGCGGCAGATCGACGACGTCCCGCCCGACCGGCTGGTGCTGGTGTGCACCGGCTCCCAGGGCGAGCCGATGTCGGCGCTGTCGCGGATGGCCAACCGCGACCACCAGATCCGCATCACCGAGCGCGACACGGTGATGCTGGCCTCCTCGCTGATCCCCGGCAACGAGACCGCCGTCAACCGGGTCATCAACGGCCTCACCCGGTGGGGCGCCCGCGTCATCCACAAGGGCAACGCGCTGGTGCACGTGTCCGGGCACGCCTCGGCGGGCGAGCTGCTGTATGTGCTCAACCTCACCAAGCCCAGCAACTTCATGCCCATCCACGGCGAGTGGCGGCACCTGAAGGCCAACGCCCGCCTGGCCGCGCTGACCGGCGTGCCCGAGGAGAACATCGTCCTCGCCGAGGACGGCGTGGTGGTGGACCTGGTCGACGGGCGGGCCTCCATCACCGGCGCGGTCCCCGCCGGCTACGTCTACGTCGACGGCCTGTCGGTCGGCGAGATCACCGAGACCTCCCTGAAGGACCGGCGGATCCTCGGCGAGGAGGGGTTCGTCTCCATCGTCGTCGGCGTCGACGCCTCCACCGGCAAGGTGGTGGCCGGCCCGGAGATCCACGCCCGCGGCGCCGGCATCGCCGATGAGGACTTCGAGGAGGTCATCGAGCGGATCGAGGAGGTGCTGCAGGAGGCCGCCGCCGAGGGCGTCAACGAGCTGCACCAGCTCAGCCAGCTGATCCGCCGCACCGTCGGCCGCTGGGTCAATGAGAACTACCGCCGCCGTCCCATGATCGTCCCGGTGGTGGTCGAGGTCTGACGGCGCGTCCGCCGCCGGCGGACGCGCCCGGCGGATCCTTCCCGGCCGCCGCGACACGCGGGATCAACCGATTGCAGGGCATCCGTTGGGGTGCTCGCTACGCTCGTCACCATGGCCACACGTGCGTCCGGAGGAGCCCAGGGTTCCTCGCGCACCCCTGGAAGCCCGCGCACATCCGGCACCGCGCGTAAGGCCGCGAGCAGGACGGCCCCCGCCGGGCGTGCCGCCGGCACCACCAAGACCGCGCCCGTCCGCAAGACCTCCACCGGGCGCGCCGCGGCCCGCAAGGGCGCCGCGGCGCGCCGGCCGGCCAAGAGCGGGCGGTCCTCCCGCCGCCCGGGGCCGCTCGCCCGGCTGATCATCGGCTGCCTGCGGCTGCTGGCCGGGCTGTACCGGGCGCTGGCGGGCAGCGTGGGCCGGGGGGTCAGGGCCTACGGGCAGGGGGCGCGCGAACTGGACGCCGAGCACCGGCGCGACGGGCTGGGAGTGGCGCTGCTGGGCGCCGCGATCGTGCTGGCCGCGGTCACCTGGTTCCGGCTCCAGGAGGGCGTGGTCCTCATCGCGCTGGAGACGGTGGTGTGGGGCGCCTTCGGCAGGCTCGCCGTGGTGCTGCCGGTCGTGGTGGCCGTCCTGGGATACCGGACGCTGCGCCACCCCGAACGCAACCGCGACCTGGGCCGGGTGGTGATCGGCGCCAGCGCGCTGGCGATCTGCGTGGCGGGCCTGGTCCACCTGGCGGCGGGCCTGCCGTCCCCCGCCGAGGAGATGGGCCGGGTCCGCGACGCCGGCGGGGTGCTGGGCTGGCTGGTGGCGGCCCCGCTCAAGGCGCTGTTCAGCACGTGGGTGACGGTGCCGCTGCTGCTGCTGGGAACCGTCTTCGGCCTCCTGGTGGTCACCGCGACCCCGGTGTACCGCATCCCCGAACGGCTCGCCGCCCTCAAAGACCTGGTGATGCTGCGCGAACGCGCCGGCGAGGACCCGGAGGCGGGCGAGCGGCCCGAGGAAGAGCCCAAGCCCAAGCAGCGGCGCAAGAAGACGGCCGCGGCCCGGCGGCCCTCCGACGAGGACGGCCTGGACATCGGCGAGCACTCCAAGCCGTACGACACCCCCGTCCTGGAGGAGCGCCCGCAGGATCCCGCGCCCCGGCGGGACCTGGCCGACGACCTGTTCGAGCCCGAGCCCGAACCGTTCCTGGAGCAGCCGGAGCGGAGGACCCCGGCGCTTCCGGAGGTTCCCGACCCGACCCCGGCGCCGCGCCATGCCGAGCAGCTGCCGTTGCCGTCGCCGTCCGGCGACTATGAGCTGCCCGATCTGTCGCTGCTGCGTCCCGGCACCGTGGCCAAGCCCCGCACCAAGGCCAACGACATGGTGGTGGCGGCGCTCACCGAGGTGCTGGAGCAGTTCGACATCGACGCGCAGGTGACCGGGTTCACCCGGGGTCCGACGATCACCCGCTATGAGATCGAGCTGGGCCCGGCGGTGAAGGTGGAGAAGGTCACCGCGCTGACCAAGAACATCGCCTACGCCGTCAAGAGCGCCGATGTGCGGATCATCTCCCCGATCCCCGGCAAATCGGCGATCGGGGTGGAGATCCCCAACGTCGACAAGGACATCGTCAGCCTGGGCGACGTGCTGCGCTCCCCGGCCGCCCTCAACGAGCGGCACCCGATGGTGGTGGGGCTGGGCAAGGACGTCGAGGGCCGCACCGTGGTGGCCAACCTGGCCAAGATGCCGCACATCCTCATCGCCGGGGCCACCGGCGCCGGCAAGTCCACCTGCATCAACGGGCTGATCACCTCGGTGCTGATGCGGGCCACCCCCGATGAGGTGCGGATGGTGCTGGTGGACCCCAAACGGGTCGAGCTGACCCTCTACCAGGGCATCCCGCACCTGATCACCCCCATCATCACCGACCCCAAGAAGGCCGCCGAGGCCCTGCAGTGGGTGGTGGGGGAGATGGACCGCCGTTACGACGACCTGGCGGCCTCGGGCTTCCGCCACATCGACGACTTCAACAAGGCGGTGCGGGCCGGGCACCTGAAGCCGCCGCCCGGCAGCGAACGGGTCTATGAGCCCTACCCCTACCTGCTGGTGATCGTGGACGAGCTGGCCGACCTGATGATGGTGGCGCCCCGGGACGTGGAGGACGCCATCGTCCGCATCACCCAGCTGGCCCGCGCCGCCGGCATCCACCTGGTGCTGGCCACCCAGCGGCCCAGCGTGGACGTGGTCACCGGGCTGATCAAGGCCAACGTGCCCTCCCGGCTGGCGTTCGCCACCAGCTCGCTGGCCGACAGCCGGGTCATCTTGGACCAGCCGGGCGCCGAGAAGCTGGTCGGCCAGGGCGATGCGCTGTTCCTGCCGATGGGCGCCAGCAAGCCGATGCGGATCCAGAACGCCTATGTCTCGGAAAAAGAGATCATGGGCGTGGTGGAGCACTGCAAGAAGCAGAAGGAGCCCGCCTACCGGCCCGAGGTCATCGAGTCCGCCGCCCCCAAGCGGGAGATCGACTCCGACATCGGCGATGACCTGGAACTGCTGCTGCAGGCCATTGAACTGGTCGTCACCACGCAATTCGGCTCCACCTCCATGCTGCAGCGCAAGCTGCGGGTGGGATTCGCCAAGGCGGGCCGGCTGATGGACCTGATGGAAAGCCGCGGCATCGTCGGTCCCAGCGAAGGCTCCAAGGCGCGTGACGTGCTGGTCAAGCCCGACGACCTGGCCGAGACGCTGGCCCGGGTGCGCGGCGGGGGATGAGGCCGGGGGACGGGCCGCATGCGGCGGCCGAACCCCTCCTGCGATGGGTCTGGACGCGGCTTCCGGGACGTTCTCCGAATGATGCGAAATCTTGCCCTGTTTCGAACGCGTTGCGTATCGCTTAACGGGCATGCCGCTTCTTAGACTGGACCACACGGGAACGGTAGCGACGAAGCTGTGTTGTTCACCGTGATCGGCCCGGCACGGCCGATCTGCAATTCCGGGAGGGCGCGGCGTGAGCATCGGTGAGACCTTGGCAACCGCCCGTCAGACAGCAGGTCTCACCATCAGTCAGGTGAGCGAGCGGACCCGGATCCGGGCCAGCGTGATCCGCGGCATCGAGGCCGACGACTTCGCCTCCTGCGGCGGCAACTTCTATGCCCGCGGCCACATCCGCAGCATCGCCAAGGTCGTCGGGATCGACCCCGAGCCGTTGATCCGCGAGTTCGACCGCAAATACGGCGCGCTGGAACCGACGTCGGCCGCCGCGGCCTTCGAATCGGAACGGCCGGTGAAGATCGCCGAGCCTCGTTCGCCCAACTGGACCGCGGCCATGGCGGTGGCGTTGGTGCTGGTGGTGCTGTACGGGATCGTCCGGGTGCTGGACGGCGGCGCCACCGATCCGCAGACCGCCCAGCCGGTGGCGCAGCCCAGCCGGGCCGCCCTGCCCGCGCAGTCCGCCACGGCCACCCCCGCCCCCGATGCGGTGGCGGCGGTGCCCCGCAAGAACGTCCAGCTGCGGGTGAAGGCCAAGCGCTCCAGCTGGCTCAACGTCCGGGACGAAAAAGGCAGGCAGCTGTTCAGCGGGCTGCTGGCGTCCGGCAAGAGCATGGAGTGGACCGCCAAAAAGCGCATCTACATCCTGATCGGCAACGGCGGCGGGGTCGAGCTCACCGTCAACGGCAAGAAACTGGGCTCCCCCGGCACCGACGGCCAGGTGCTGCGCCTTGATTTCGGCCCCGGCGACCCGGAGGGCACCTGAGCGCCCCTCGCGGGGCCGGGGCCGCCCCGCCGGCGCGGACGCGAAGGTGACCACCCGGTCCGCCGGGCGCGCGGCGCCCACTACGGTTAGAGGCATGTCCGCTCGCCGCACTGTCTGCATGGTCACCCTCGGCTGCGCGCGCAACGAGGTCGACTCCGAGGAACTCGCCGCCCGGCTGGAGGACGCCGGCTGGACGCTGGTCGACGAGGCCGGCCAGGCCGGTGTGGTGGTGGTCAACACCTGCGGTTTCATCGACGCCGCCAAGAAGGACTCCATCGACACCCTGCTGGCCGTCCACGACAGCGGCGCCAAGGTGGTGGCGGCCGGCTGCCTGGCCGAACGGTACGGGGCCGAACTGGCCGAATCGCTGCCCGAGGCCGACGCCGTGCTGAGCTTCGACGACTACGCCCACATCGGCGAGCGGCTCGAGGAGGTCCTGGCCGGGATCCGCCGTCCCGCGCACACCCCCCGGGACCGGCGCACCCTGCTGCCGATCACCCCGGTCGCGCGCCGGGAGAAGGCCCGCGATGTGGCCATCCCCGGCCACGGCGAGCTGCCCGAGGGCCTGGCGCCGGCCTCCGGCCCGCGGGTGCTGCGGCGGCGGCTGGAGGGCGGCCCGGTCGCCCCGCTCAAACTGGCCTCCGGCTGCGACCGGCGCTGCACGTTCTGCGCCATCCCGGCCTTCCGCGGCGCCTATGTCTCCCGCGACCCGCAGGAGGTGCTGGCCGAGGCCGCCTGGCTGGCCGAACGCGGCGTGCGGGAGGTGGTCCTGGTCAGTGAGAACTCCACCTCCTACGGCAAGGACCTGGGCGACCTGCGGGCCCTGGAGAAGCTGCTGCCGCAACTGGCGGCGATCGACGGCATCGAGCGGGTGCGGCTGAGTTACCTGCAGCCGGCCGAGCTGAGACCCGGCCTGATCGAGGTGCTGTGCACCACGCCCGGCGTGGCCCCCTACTTCGACCTGTCCTTCCAGCACGCCAGCGGGCCGGTGCTGCGCCGCATGCGCCGCTTCGGCGACCGGGAGACCTTCGGGGAGCTGCTGGCCCGCATCCGCGACAAGGCCCCCGATGCGGGCGTGCGCTCCAACTTCATCGTGGGCTTCCCCGGCGAGACCGAAGACGACCTGGAGGAGCTGATGGCCTTCTTGAGCGAGGCCCGGCTGGATGCGATCGGCGTCTTCGGCTACTCCGACGAAGAGGGCACCGAGGCGGCGGCGCTGGACGGCAAGCTGGACGAAGAGGAGATCGCCCACCGGGTCGCGGAAGTGTCGCACCTGGCCGAGGAACTGACCGCGCAGCGCGCCGAGGAACGGATCGGCACCACCGTGCGGGTGCTGCTGGAGGAGCAGGTGGAACCAGGGGTCTTCGAAGGGCGGGCCGAGCACCAGGCTCCCGAGGTGGACGGCACGGTGCTGGTACGGGGCCGGGGTCTGGCCGTGGGCGAGTTCGTCACCGCCACCGTGGTGGACTGCGAGGGCGTCGATCTGGTGGCGGAGCCCGCACCCGCCGATGCTCCGGTGGCCGGGGTCGCCACGGCGGACGCGCCATGAGCGCCGTCGGGCCGGATTCGGCCGCCGCGCCCGGACCGGAGCAGGCGGCCGGCCGCTCCGGCGCCCCCCTGCCGCCTGCTTCGGTCAGCGTCTACAACGTCGCCAACCTGCTGACGCTGGTGCGCATCCTGCTGGTGCCGTTGTTCGCCTGGCTGCTGTTCACCGAGGGCACCGCGGGACGGATCGCAGCGCTGGCGGTGTTCGCCGCCGCCTCGATCACCGACAAGATCGATGGGGATCTGGCCCGCAGATACGGCCTGGTCACCGACTTCGGCAAGATCGCCGACCCGATCGCCGACAAGGCGCTGACCGGCACGGCGCTGGTCGGGCTGTCGCTGCTGGGCGAGCTGTGGTGGTGGGTCACCGCAGTGATCATGGTCCGGGAGCTGGGCATCACCGTGCTGCGGCTGGTGGTGCTCCGCCACGGGGTGATCCCGGCCAGCAAGGGCGGCAAGCTCAAGACCATGCTGCAGATCATCGCGATCGGGCTGTTCATCCTGCCCGGCCCGCTGGGTCCGCTGCGCTGGGCGGCGATGGCCGCCGCCGTGGCCGTCACCGTGGTCACCGGCGTCGACTACGTGGTGCAGGCCTGGCGGCTGAGGCGTGCCGCACCGGCTTGATGCGGCTCCGGCCGTGAGAGCATGACCACGCTTCATGGGGCGGGGGCGTCCCGACCGCCGGTGAAAGGGAGCGGCATGCGGGTCGAAGTGGTGACGGTGGGGGACGAGCTGCTGCTCGGCGACGTCGTGAACGGCAACGCCGCGTGGCTGGGCCGGAGTTTGGCCGACCTCGGCGCCGAGGTCACCGGCAGCGTGGTGGTCGGCGACGAACTGGAGGCGATCACCCGGGCCGTCACCGGGGCGCTGCGGCGGGCCGATGTGGTCATCGTCACCGGTGGGCTCGGCCCCACCTACGACGATCTGACCCGGGAGGCACTGGCCGCCCTGGCGGGCGTGGACCTGGTCCGCGACCCGCATCTGGAGGAGCGGCTGCGCGTCCGGGCGGCCAGGGCCGGGCGGACACTGGTGCCGATGGCGCTGCGGATGGCGGAGCTGCCCGAAGGCGCCGGCATCCTGCCCAACCCCGCCGGCAGCGCCCCCGGGCTGCGCGTGGAGCTGCCCGGAGGCGTGGTGTACGCGCTGCCGGGGGTCCCGCATGAGATGCGCGCGATCATGACCGAGACGGTGTTGCCGGAGCTGAGCGCCCGCCTGGGACGGACGCGCACCGCACGACGGACGTTGCGCACCGCCGGGGTCTGGGAGTCGGAGCTGGCCGCCCGGCTGGCCCCCGTCGAGGCGATGGAGGGGGTGCGCCTGGCCTACCTGCCCTCCCCGGGCGAGGTGCGGATCCGGATCACCGCGACCGGAGGCGACGCCCCGAAGCTGCTGGAACGCGCCGAGGCGATGGCGCGCCGGCTGCTGGGCCCGGTGGTCTATGGCGCGGAGGAGGAGACCCTGGAGCGGGTCGTGCACCGGTTGCTGGCGGAGCGGTCGGCGACGGTGGCCACGGCCGAGTCGCTGACCGGGGGGCTGCTGGGGGCGAGGTTGACCGACATGCCCGGTTCGTCGGTCACCTATGCCGGCGGCGTGGTGTCGTATGCCACGCGGTTGAAGCATCAACTGCTGGGCGTGCCGGCGGACCTGCTGGCGGCCGAGGGAGCGGTGCATCCCGAGGTGGCCGCCGCGATGGCCGCCGGGGTGCGGGACCGGCTGGGCGCCTCTTATGGGCTGGCGGTGACCGGGGTGGCGGGCCCGGACCCCCAGGACGGCCGCCCGGTGGGAACGGTCTTCATCGCCGTGGCCGAACCTGGCAAGGCTAACCCGGTGGTGAGGGCTCCGAACCTTCCGGTGCCCGAATCGGGCGCCCAGGCCCGCGGGCCGATCCGCGAAATGACCGTGGTGCACGCCCTTGACCTGCTAAGACGTATCCTCCTTGGGGTCGGGACCGGTCCGGATGCCCACCGGTGGGGGGAGGATCGGGAAGAAGCTGGCTGATTACAGCGTTACGTTCCCAGCGAACACGAAATCCTTGGTCTGCCGTGCTCGCCTGGTAGACAGGTACCGTGGAGAAGTCGAAGGTCCGAGACCCGGGAAGGGAGCGAGCGATGGTACTGCTTCGCCAGCTGCTCGGTGACGTACTGCGGCAGCTGCGGCTGCGCCAGGGTCGCACCCTTCGCGAGGTGTCGGCTGCGGCAAGAGTGTCACTGGGGTACCTGTCGGAGGTCGAGCGGGGGCAGAAGGAAGCGTCCTCGGAACTGCTCGCGTCCATCTGCAAGGCCCTGGGAGTGCCGCTGTCCCACGTGCTGCGGGAAGTCGCCGATCAGCTGGCGCTGGCCGAGCTGCAGCAGGAGCCGGTGATGGCCGGTGCCCCGCCCGCGCACGAGCGGCTCGGCGAGGGGCTGGAGCGGGAGACGATCTCGGCGGACTCCATCCCGTCCACGCCAGAGGAGATCACCGGCGAGTTCCGCGCCGACATGGTGGCCGCCTGACCGGCCGCGTTCGTCGCCTCGGCCGCTGCCGTGACGTACGCCGCGATTGCCCGCGGCTTTTGCGGGGAGGGTCCTGAAGGTAAGGGACACCCGTTCGACACGGAAGGAGCCGATGATGGCGACGGTGATGAGCCCCCTGCGTGACGAGACCGCCCGGCGGACCACGGGAGAGGCGCTGCAGGGCGCCCTGGTCGATCTTCTCGACCTGTCGTTGGTGGCCAAGCAGTATCACTGGAACCTGACCGGCCCTCGCTTCCGGTCGGTGCACCTGCAGCTGGATGACGTGGTGTCGCTGGCCCGCAAGGCCGCCGACCGGGTCGCCGAGCGCGCGGTGGCGGTGGGGGTCAACCCCGACGGCCGGGTGCGCACGGTCGCCGACACCACCAAGATCCGCCAGCCCGACGGCGGCTACGAGTCCGACGACAAGGTGGTCGCCTCCATGACCGACATCCTGGCGCAGATCATCGCTCGCTTCCGGGAACGCATCGAGGCCACCGGGCGGACCGACCTGGTGACCCAGGACATGCTCATCGGCATCACCGCCGACCTGGAAAAGCAGCACTGGATGTTCGAGGTGCAGACCCAGTGAACCTTTTCAGCACCCGGTCTCGGAGGTCCGGGACGAGGGTCCTGACGGCCTTCGAGGCATGACGCGGCAGGTCAGGGCATCGGCCCCGACTGCGACGTCCCCGCGGGCGACCTGCGGGAAGGGTGCGTCGAAAAGGTTTCGCCGACCGCGCCTGCGGTGAGATGCGCTGGACCCCGGCCCTGGAACGGGCCGGGTCCAGCGCTTTGTCGGCCGGTGATGCCGCTCCCCGCCACGGTCGGGGAGAGCGCATCTGGACACGGCCGGCGGGTTTTCAAGGGACGAGTGGCCCGGCATGCCGCCGGCCGCTTCTTCTCAAGGCGCGGCCTGGCAGCCAGGGCACCAGAAAGTGAGCCGCTCCCACCCCGGCGGCCCTTGCTCGGCCTGCTCGATCCGGGCGCCGCACCGGCGGCAGGGACGGCCCGCCCGCCCGTACACCCAGTGCGTGCGTCCGGGCCGCAGGTCACCGGTGGTGACGTGCCCGTGCCGGTTCTTGTTGGCCTCCAGCAGCCGGTGGGCCAGATCCACCAAGGCGTGCAGGTCCCCGGCCTCGGCGACCGGGCGCCAAGGGTGCACGCCGCGCAGGAAGCACAGTTCGCTTTTGTAGATGTTGCCGATGCCGGCCAGCACGCTCTGGTCCATCACGGCCTCGCCGATGGCGCGTTCGGGACGGGCGCGCAGGCGGCGCACCGCCTCCTGCGGGTCCCAGTCCGGCCCCAGCAGATCGGGCCCCAGGTGACCGACTGCGCACTCCTCCGCGGCGGTGGGCAGCACCTCTACGACGCCGAGCCGGTAGCCCAGCGCCAGATGGCGCTCGTTGCCCAGCGCCAGGCGGATGCGATGGTCGCGGGGCACCGGGCCGGCGGGGCGGATCAGCCAGCGGCCGTCCATCTTCAAATGGACGTGCACGCTCAGCCCGCCGTCCACTCTGATCAGCAGGTGCTTGCCGCGGGAGACCGCCTCGCGCACCCTCTGGCCGCGCAGGTCGGTCGTGGCGTAGCGGGGGACGCGCACGTCGCAGACCGTCAGCGCCCATCCGGCCAGCGCCCGGTGCAGCCGGCGGGCGGCCAGCCAGACGGTGTCCCCCTCCGGCACGGCGGACGCCTTCAGATCAGCGAAGGGCTCTGCCAGGCGGCCGGGTCCTTGGTGAGCTCGGCGACGGGGTCGGGCAGCTTGCCGGCGGCGATGTGGGCGAGGGTGACCGACTCCAGGATGCTGCGTTCGCTGGCCCGCAGCGCGATCCACACCTCTTGCAACGGGCGGGCCGCGCCCTGGTAGCCGACGTGCTCGGGACGCTCGCCGCGCACGCCCAGCAGCGGGCCGTCGATGGCGCGGATGATGTCGGCCAGGGAGATCTCATCGGCGGGCTTGGCCAGCCAGTAACCGCCGTCGGGGCCGCGCTGGCTGCGCACCAGTCCGGACCTGCGGAGCTGGCCCAGGATGTTCTCCAGGAACTTGGGGGGGATCTGCTGTGACTCGGCGAGCTGAACCGCGGTCACCGGGGTGCTCCCGGCCACCGCCAGCTCCGCGGCGGCACGCAGAGCGTAATCGACCCGGGCGGACAATCGCATGCCTCTAGTATCCCTTGCCGACCAGAGTGGTTGAGTTGCCGCCTCCTTCCACCGCCGCTGTGATCCAGGTAACAACGGTGTGGCCTGCGGGAAATCAGAGCTGACCGGCTGTTTCGGGGGGTGGTGAGGCCGAACGGCCCGGCCGCGGCGCGGGCGTCGGCACGGCTCGCCCCCAGGGCCGCCGGATACGCTCCGCACACGGGCCGCCGGACCCGTCTTCGCCGCCCCCGATCGACCCCGGCGGTGCGTCCCGCGCCGTCTGGGACGGCTCCGGCGCTTTGGCCGCCGGCTCGCCAAGGCGCCAGGGCCCGGCGCCGCCGGGCCCTGGCGTGCCGCAGGCGCGAGCCGGACACTGCCCGGTCCTCCCGGTCACCCCCGTGCGCCGATGCGGTGCGTGGCCGCGCCCTTGAGGTTTCCACGCTCTACCCGATCACCGGCGCCGACCGCCGGGACCTCGACGGCGTCCGTGCTCGGATGCCTCCATGGTCGAGCAGCCGTGTTGATCGGCCGTCAAATAACCATGAACGCCTTGTTACCGATCGGCCACTCACTCGCGACCGGCCCCGGCCGGGCCGCCGCGAGCACCCCGGCGGAGCCGGCACGATCACTTGCTCGGTGCGGTGCGGCGCGGCGGGACGGCGGGCTTGTGCCGCCGCGGATCGTACAGAGCACGATCGCGAACCGTCCGCGTGATCACCTGACGCTTGCGCCGCTGCGCGATGACCCACCGTGTCGTCGGTGTCATGACTGCTCCCCGTTCTGCGGCGGCTTCCCCCGGCCGCCGCTGCCCCGTTGCGTCACATGGTCCCAGAAAGCCTTTTGCCGCGGATCCACCCCAGGGAGGATTTACGTTCTCTCCGGGGAGGAGAGCAGAAGCTCACCACCCCCTGGGATGCCCATGGCCCGCAGGCCCGGGCTTTCAGGCGCGCAGACGCAGCCCACGCGGCGTGGGATGGAAACCCGCCTCCTCCAACGCCTCACCCAGCGGGGAGGAACCGATGCGCTCGCCGTCGGCGCGTTCGACCGTGAGCCTGCCCAGCGCCCCCTCCCGGACGGCCGAGGCCAAGGCCTGCACCGCCGGCCGCAGCACCTGCGGCTCCTCGGTCCACGACAACAGCGTGCGCCCGCCCCGCTCCACATACAGCGCCGGCTCCCCGTCGACCAGGACGACCAAAGCCCCCGCCTTGCGCCCCGGCTTGTGCCCGGCGACGCTCTGCCCCTCCCGTTCGGGCCAGGGCAGGGCGGCCCCGTACGGGTTGGCCGGATCGGCGGCGGCCAGCACCAGGGCCTGCGGCCGGTCGGCCTCCCGCGCACCGGAGGGGCGCGCCGCCCCGTCACCCCACCCCTCACCGGAGGGCGAACCGGCGGGAGAAAACGGCTCGCGCAGGGCGCGCAGGCGATCCACCGCGCCGGGAAGGGCGAACTGGGCGGCGCCCAGGCCCTCCACGAAATAGCCGCGGCGGCAGTGACCGGCCTCCTCCAGCGCGCGCAAGACCGGGTAGACGGCCGCGAACCCGCCCCCGGCGCGCTCGGCGGCCACCGCCCCCCGGATCACCACGCCGTGCCGCTCCAGCAGCACCTCGGCCAGCGCGTGCGCCCGGCGCGTGCGGTCCTTCTCCCGCTCCGGCAGCGGCCACCAGCGCCCGGCCACGGTCGGCGGGCCGCTGCGCGACGGCAGCACCGGCCGGCCCCGCCGCGACCTCCTGGGACGATGCGCGGGACGCCCCGAACCCAGCACTGCCCGTAGCGGCGCCAGCGTGTCATTGGTCACCAGCCCCGCCCACACCAGATCCCACACCGCCCCGGCCAGCTCCGCATCGCCGGCCTGGACCCCGGCGGCGTTCACCCGGTCCGACAGCATGCGGAAGAACAGCGCACCCCCGCCCGCCAGCGCCTCCAGCGCCGCCCGGTGCAGCGGCGTCATCGTGATCTCGGCGGGCTCCGGCAGCAGCAGCGGCGCGGTGTCGGCCAGATACAGCGCCACCCACCCGTCGCCGCCCGGCAACGCCCCCTGCCCGGCCCACACCACCTCACCGGAGGAGGTCAGCTCATCCAGCAGCGCCGGCGAATACCCCGGCACCCGCGCCGGCAGCACCAGCGTCTCCAGCGCCGAGGCCGGCACCGCCGCCCCCTGCAGCTGCTCGATCGCCTGCACCAGCGCGTCCATGCCGGACAACCGGCCGCCGATGCCGTGCCAGGCGGGCAGGAAACGCCCCAGCGCCCGCGGCGGCACCGGCTCCACCTCCGCCCGCAGCCGCGCCAGGCAACGGCGGCGCAGCATCCGCAGCACGCCCGTCTCGCACCACTCGCCCCCGGCCGGTCCCCGCACCGTCTCCACCGGCAGGAACTCGCCCTCGACGACCCGCCCGGCCGCGCCCAGCCGCCGCAGCGCCTCCAGCACCACCGCCGGGCCCAACCCGAACCGCGCCGCCACGTCCCCGACCCGGAACGGGCCGTGGGTGCGGGCGTGCCGCCACACCAGATCACCCAGCGGGTCGTCGGCCACTTCCAGGAACGCCTCGGGCACCCCCACAGGCGGCGGCACCCCCAGCGCATCGCGCAGCCGCCCGGCGTCCTCCACCGCGGCCCACTGCTCGGCCCCGGCGATCCGCACCCGGATGACCCGCCGCTGCCCCTCCAGCTCCGCCAGCCACCGCCCGGCCACCGCCCGCGCCCGCGGCGAGGAGGCCGCGCCGCCCGGGTGCTCCCCGGCATCCCCCGGCACGGCGATACGGGCCGCCACCTCCTCCACCGACAGCGGCCCCAAAGCCCGCAGCAGATCCGCCACTCCCTCGGCGTCCTTGGCGCGGCGGTCGGCGGTCAGACGCTGCAACTGCCGCTCG
The DNA here is from genome assembly GCF_001896795.1 of Thermomonospora sp. CIF 1. NCBI lineage: Bacteria > Bacillati > Actinomycetota > Actinomycetes > Streptosporangiales > Thermomonosporaceae > Thermomonospora > Thermomonospora sp. CIF 1. Next base: position 120,858 of record NZ_MOYN02000022.1, on the reverse strand, counting down.
GTCTCGGCGACGACCTGCGGATCCAGCAGCTCCCGCAGGTCGGCCTGCCCCAGCAGCTCGGCCAGCAGCGCCGAATCCAGCGCCAAGGCCTGCGCCCGGCGCTCGGCCAGCGGCGCGTCCCCCTCGTACATGAACGCGCCCACGTAGTGGAACAACAGCGACTTGGCGAACGGGGACGGCGCGGGCGTCTCCACCTCCACCACGCGCACCTCGCGCCCGGCCAGCTCCCGCATCAGCCGCACCAGCTCCGGGACGTCGAACACGTCCTGCAGGCACTCCCGCATCGTCTCCAAGACGATCGGGAACGACGGGTACCTGCCGGCCACCGACAGCAGCTGCGCCGCCCGCTGCCGCTGCTGCCAAAGCGGCGTCCGCCGATCGGGGCGGCGGCGCGGCAACAGCAGCGAACGCGCCGCGCACTCGCGGAACCGGGAGGCGAACAGCGCCGAACCCCCCAGCTCGGCGACGACGATCGACTCGATGTCCTCCGGATCGAACACCACCAGATCCGACCCGGGCTGCTCATCGGCGTCGGGGATGCGCACCACGATGCCGTCGTCGGCGTGCAACGCCTGCGCGTCCACCCCGTACCGCTCCCGCAGCCGCGCCGCGATCGCCAGCGCCCACGGCGCATGCACCCGCGCACCCAGCGGCGAGTGCACCACCAGCCGCCAATCGCCCAGCTCGTCCCGGAACCGCTCGACCACCACCGTCCGGTCATCGGGCACATGACCGGTGGCCTCCCGCTGCTCGGCCAGGTAATCCACCAGATTCCCGGCCGCCCGCTCATCCAGCCCCGCCGCCCGGACCCGGGCGAGGGCCCGCTCCCGCGGCAGGCGCGACAGTTCCCGGGCGAAAGCCCCCACCGCCCGCCCCAGCTCGGCCGGGCGCCCCAGATCATCGCCGTGCCAGAACGGCAGCTTGCCCGGCTGCCCCGGAGCCGGGGACACCAGCACCCGGTCGGGGGTGATGTCCTCGATCCGCCACGAGCTGGCCCCCAGCACGAACACATCGCCGACCCGCGATTCGTACACCATCTCCTCGTCCAGCTCGCCCACCCGGGACGCCCTGCCGCCACCGGCCAGGAAAACCCCGAACAGGCCCCGGTCGGGGATGGTGCCGCCGCTGGTCACCGCCAGCCGCTGCGCCCCGGGACGGCCGCGCAGCCGCCCCGTCACCCGGTCCCACACCAGCCGCGGGCGCAGCTCGCCGAACTCCTCGCTCGGATACCGGCCCGCCAGCATGTCCAGCGTCGCCTCCAGCGCCGAGCGCGGCAGCGCGGCGAACGGGGCGGCCCGGCGGATCACCGCCTCCAGCTCCTCCACCGTCCACTCGTCCATCGCCACCATCGCCACGACCTGCTGGGCCAGCACATCCAGCGGGTTGCGGGGATAGCGCAGCGCCTCGATCTCCCCGGCGGCCATGCGCTCGGCCACCACCGCCGTCTGCAGCAGCTCACCGCGGTACTTGGGAAAGAACACCCCCCGGGAGACCGCCCCGACCCGATGCCCGGCCCGGCCCACCCGCTGCAGGCCACCGGCCACCGACGGCGGCGCACCCACCTGGACGACCAGATCCACCGCCCCCATGTCGATGCCCAGCTCAAGGCTGGACGTGGCCACCACCGCCGGCAGCCGCCCCTCCTTGAGGGCCTCCTCGATACCGGCCCGCTCCTGCTTGGACACCGACCCGTGATGGGCACGCGCCACCTCCGGCGGCGCGCCCTTGACGGCACCGGCCTGCGCCATCACCTCCGCCGGCACCGCACCGTCCGGCAACGCCCCGCCGCGACGCTCGAAGGCCAGCTCGTTCAGCCGGCCGCACAATCGCTCGGCCTGCCGCCGCGAATTGGCGAACACGATCGTGGAGCGGTGCGCCTCCACCAAATCCAGCACCCGCTCCTCCACATGCGGCCACACCGACCTGCGCGATGCCTCCCCGGCAAGCGCCTGCGGGTCGCTCTCCCGCACCGGGCCCGGCTCGTCCATGTCCTCCACCGGGACGACGACCCGCAAATCCAGCCGCGGGCCGTCCCCAGTGGCCTGCACCGCCCGGACCGGCCGCGATCCCCCCAGCAAGGCCGCGACTTCCTCCACCGGGCGCACCGTCGCCGACAGCCCGATGCGCTGCGCCGGCCGCTCCAGCAGCACATCCAGCCGTTCCAGCGACAGCGCCAGATGAGCGCCGCGCTTGGTGCCCGCCACCGCGTGCACCTCGTCCACGATCACCGTCTCCACCCCGCGCAGCGTCTCCCGCGCCTGCGAGGTGAGCAGCAGGAACAGCGACTCGGGCGTGGTGATCAAAATGTCCGGCGGCCGGGCGGCCAGCCGGCGGCGCTCATCGGCCGGCGTGTCCCCCGACCGCACCCCCACCCGCACCTGCGGCACCGGCAGCCCCAGCCGCCGCGCCGCCTGCCCGATCCCGCTGAGCGGCGCCCGCAGGTTCCGCTCCACGTCCACCGCCAGCGCCTTGAGCGGCGAAACGTACAGCACCCGGCAGCGCCGCTCCCGCTCGGCCACCGGCCCGGACGTCGCCAGCCGGTCCAGCGACCACAAGAACGCCGCCAGCGTCTTGCCCGACCCCGTGGGCGCCACCACCAGCGTGTGCTCACCGGCCGCGATCGACTCCCACGCCCCCGCCTGCGCCGGCGTGGGCCCGGCGAACGCCCCCGAGAACCAGGCCCGCGTCGCCGGGGAGAACCGCCTGAGCACGTCTTCGCCCATGCCCCCCATCCTGCCCCGCCCCTCGGACAGAACCAGGGCGCCGCCGGCGGTAACGTGGCCGCCGTGCGGCTCTCAGAGTTCTGGGACAGGATGAACCGGCAGTTCGGCGAGACCTACGCGGCGAGCGTGGCCAAGGACTACGTCATCGCCGAACTCGGCGGACGCACCATCGAACAGGCCCTGGCCGACGGCGAATCCGCCAAACGGGTCTGGGAGGCGGTCTGCGCGACCTTCGACGTCCCCCCGCACCTGCACTGAACCTTTTGCACCACGCCGTCTCCGCAGGCCGGGACGGGGCATCGCGGTCTGGGACGCTGCCGTGACCCGCAACGCCGCGGCGGCGGAGACCATCGGGGCTCCCTTCTCCGGCGCCTTGGGGTGCGCGCTGAAAGAGGTTCACCGAACCTTCAGTCCGGGACGGGCAGATGGGCGTACAGGTCCATCGGATCCACCGACACCGGCAGCTCGCTGACCTGGCCGTCGCCGACCTCCACCACCCGCCACTGCCCGTCCGCCCGGAGCGCCATGTCGGTGGTGATGAACCGGCATCCCAAAGCCCGCACCGCCGCCGCCACCAGATCCAGCTCCGGTTCCGGGCACGAATCCGGCTCATCCGGGTGCGGGCCGATCAGCACCGGCTCCCCGTCCACCCACCACACCCGGGCCTCGCCGGTCTCATAGGACTCGAACTCGCGCACCACCAGGCCCCCGGACAGGAACTCGTCCTGCAGGGCCACCATCTTCTCCACCACGCCGCGCAGCTGCGCCACGTTCTTGACGTCCGGCACATAGCAGGCCTCCGCCCACTCGTGCTTGCGCGACTTCACATAGTCCTTGATCACCCCGGGCCCCGCGGGCAGCGGACGCACCAGCTCCGCCAGATCGTCGGGGACGGTCCGCGGCGGCAACGGACACCACACGCTCTGCGGGGTCAGGCCCGCGAAAGTGTCGTGCCAGCCGGGCAGCTCGTGCGCCCGGCGGTAGTCGTCCGGGCGGATCATCAGCGGGGTGCCGCGCTCCTTGAGCGCCTCGGCCAGCGCCTCATACTCCTCACCGGTCAGCATCCACCCGCGATACCAGGCCGGACCCAGCCGCACCGGCACCCGCCGCACCGCGGCCGCCGCATCGCCCCGCCGCAGCACGTCGTGATCGATCAAGGCCACGTTGCCGTAGTGGTCCCGCACCGCGGCGGCCTCGCGCGCAAAGTGCGGGTCCACGCGCCGGGGGTTGAGTGGATCGGCGCAGAAGACGACGGTCAGCGTCATGGTGACCCCCTCCGACCGGGCCAGAGTACGCACACCGTCCCGCCCGGCGCACGGAGATTGCGCGGCGGACCGGCGAGGCGCCCCATGATCGAACGAATGTTCGGTAAGGTGGGGGCGTACACGACGTTCGTCCACAGCCGCGGCACCGGCTCGAAAACTGTCGGCCCGCCGCCGTAACGTCGCCTCCGACCGCAAGCGAAGTCTCCAGGGCCGGCCGAACGGCCTCGGACCAGACAGGGACATCTCATGGCAGCAAACGACCGCGACAAGGCTCTTGAGGCCGCGCTCGCCCAGATCGAGCGGCAGTTCGGCAAGGGTTCGGTGATGCGGCTCGGCGACGAGGCCCGCGCACCCGTGGAGGTGATCCCCACCGGATCCATCTCCCTGGACATCGCCCTCGGCATCGGCGGCCTGCCGCGCGGCCGGATCATCGAGATCTACGGCCCCGAAGGCAGCGGCAAGACCTCCATCGCCCTGCACGCCATCGCCAACGTGCAAAAGAACGGCGGCATCGCCGCCTTCATCGACGCCGAACACGCCCTCGACCCCGAGTACGCCGCCAAGCTCGGCGTCGACACCGACGCCCTGCTGGTCTCCCAGCCCGACACCGGCGAGCAGGCCCTCGAGATCGCCGACATGCTGGTGCGCTCGGGCGCCATCGACATCATCGTCGTCGACTCCGTGGCCGCCCTGGTCCCCCGCGCCGAGATCGAAGGCGAGATGGGCGACAGCCACGTCGGCCTCCAGGCCCGCCTGATGTCCCAGGCCCTGCGCAAGATGACCGGCGCCATCAGCCAGGCCAAGACCACCGCCATCTTCATCAACCAGCTCCGCGAAAAGATCGGAGTCATGTTCGGGTGCATGTCCTATGGCACCCGGGTCACCCTCGCCGACGGGACGCAGGAGAAGATCGGCAAGATCGTCGACCAGAAGATGGACGTGGAGGTCCTCTCCTACGACCCGCAGCTCGACAAGATCGTCCCCAAGCGCGTCGTGAACTGGTTCGACAACGGAAACGCCGAGCGTTTTCTGCAGTTCACCGTCGCCAAGTCCGGGGGTAACGGCAGGGCGCAGTTCGCCGCGACGGAGAACCACCTGGTGCGCACCCCGGGCGGTTACCGCGAGGCCGGGGAACTGATCGCCGGCGACCGGGTCATGGTCATGGAGACCCACCGGCTCAGTGATCAGCAGTGGCAGGTCGTCCTCGGCTCGGTGATGGGCGATGGGAGCCTGTCGCCCAACCGCCGGGGACGCACCGGGGTGCGGTTCCGGATGGGCCACGGCGCCGGGCAGGCCGCCTACCTCGACTGGAAGGTCTCCCTGCTCGGCAACATCCCCTGCACACGCAGCGTCAACGCCAAGGGCGCGGTGTTCGCCGACTTCACGCCGTTGCCCGAACTCGACGAATTGCGCAGGGTGGTCTATTTCGGGGACGGGAAGAAGCACCTGACCTGGGACTACCTCAAGGCGCTCACACCGCTCGCCCTGGCGATCTGGTACATGGACGACGGTCATCTCGCCGTGCCCTCCAAAGGGCTTCAGGACAGGACGGCGGGCGGCTCCGGGCGTGTCGAGATCTGCGTGGAGGCGTTCAGCCCGGGTTCCCGCGAGCGCCTGGTCGAATATCTGCGGGACACCCACGGCCTGGACGTCAGGCTCATCGAGCGGGGAGCCCGCAAGGCCGGCGTGCTTCAGTTCACCACGGCCGCCTCCGCGAAGTTCCAGGAACTCATCGCCCCCTATGTCCACGAGTCGATGGACTACAAGTTGCTGCCGCGGCTGCGGGGGCGCTGCACCGTTGAGCCGCAGTTCGTCGATCCCGAACCGCGCTTGGTCCCGGCGCAGATCCTCGACGTCCGCGTCAAGCCGAAGACCCGGTCCATGAGGCGGTTCGACATCGAGGTCGAAGGGTCGCACAACTACTTCGTCGACGGGGTCATGGTCCACAACAGCCCCGAGACCACCACCGGTGGGCGGGCGCTGAAGTTCTATGCCTCGGTGCGGCTGGACGTGCGGCGGATCGAGACGCTCAAGGACGGGACCGAGCCGGTGGGGAACCGGGTGCGGGTCAAGGTGGTCAAGAACAAGGTGTCCCCGCCGTTCAAGGTGGCCGACTTCGACCTGCTGTACGGGCAGGGCATCAGCCGGGAGGGCGGCCTGATCGACCTGGGGGTCGAGCACGGGATCGTGCGCAAGGCCGGGGCCTGGTACACCTACGAGGGCGACCAGCTCGGGCAGGGCAAGGAGAACGCCCGGAACTTCCTGCGCAGCAACCCCGACATCGCCGACGAGATCGAAAAGAAGATCAAGGAGAAGCTGGGGATCGGCCCGCGGCTGGACGCCCAGGCCGAGCAGGCGGCGCCCGCCGCGGCCTCGGACGCTCCCGCCGCGGCGACCCGGAAGACGGGCAGGGCCGCCAAGGCCGGTGATTCTTGACGGGGAATCCCCGATATGGGGTGACTGCTGACCATGGGTGCGCAATGATCTCCTCTGTGGGGCGGCGGCGCCATAGACCGTCCCGGCCCGCCGGCCGGCGGTCCTTCCCCGATGGCGCCGCCGCTCACAGGTCTTCGTCATGACGAGCCGCCATCCTTTCCTTCGCCCTGACGCCGTTCCGCACAGCTGGGACGTTCCGCCGGACGTTCCCGAGGAGGACGGCGGCAGCGGCCCCGGCGCCTCTTCGGCGGACGGGGCGCCGAAGACCGGGAGAGAACGGCGCGGCCACGATGCAAGGGCGCCTGAGAGGCGGGGAACGCCCTCGTGGACGGTCCCACCCGCCGACGGCGAGGGAACACCACCGGTGCCCGGGGCCGCGGGTGAGCCGTCGACGGTTCCGGAAGAAGACGGCCGCGCCAGCCCGCCTCCTGTGCGCGCTTCCCGGGTGTTCGGGGAGTCGGTGCCGCACAGTTGGGATGTCGCGTCGGACGATTCGCCGGTCGCCGTAGATGAGGACAGTGGTGATCTTTCCGGTGCGCTGTCTCCCGCGGGCGTTCCCGAGGCGCTGCGGGGGATTCCTCACGGCCGGGACGGCGCCTCGGACGATCCGCCGGTCGTGACCGGTGGGGATGGCGGTGATCTTTCCGGTGCGCCGTCTCCTGCGGGCGCTCCCGAGGCGCTGCGGGGGATTCCTCATGGCTGGGATGTCGCGTCGGATGATTCCGGGCGAGAGGGCAGAGGCCGTTCCGGGGCTTCCTCGGTGGGTGAGCCTTCGGTGTCCGGAAGAAGGCGGCGCGGGCGTGGTGTCGGAGCGTCCGCGAAGCGAAAGGCGTCTTCGGGGGAGGCGCCGGCCGCTGCCGACCCATCGGGAGGTTCCGGGAAGAGGTCGGAGGGCTCAGAGGGAGGGCTTGGAGGTCGTTCCGAGGAGTCTGCGGCGGGTGGTCCGCCGGCGCCTGGAGGGAGAAGGCGTCGTCGTGGTGCGCGGGCGTCGTCTGTCGCCGGTGGGGCGGCGACGGACGGGGCCCCGGAGCGGGCTTCCGCGGGGGCCGAGGCGGTGGCCCGTGAGATCTGCCTGCGGCTGCTGAGCGCGGCGCCGCGCACCCGGGCCCAGCTCGCCGATGCGTTGCGGCGCAAGGGCGTGCCGGAGGATGCGGCCGAGCGGGTGCTGGGGCGTTTGACCGAGGTGGGGCTGATCGATGACGCGGCGTTCGCCCGTGCCTGGGTGCAGTCCCGACACCTCGGACGGGGGCTGGCCCGGCGGGCGCTGGCCAGTGAGCTGCGGCGGCGCGGGGTGGCCGATGAGACGGTCAACGAGGCGGTGGAGATCCTGGAGCCCCAGCAGGAGGAGCGCACCGCCCGGGAGCTGGTCGCGCGCAGGTTGCCGGCGACGCGGGGCCTGGACCCGGCCAAGCGCATGCGCCGGCTGGTCGGGATGCTGGCCCGCAAGGGGTATTCGCCGGGGCTGGCCTACCGGGTCGTCCGGGAGGCGCTGGAAGAGGAGGGCGCCGATCTGGAGGCGGTCGAGCCGCCGGATCTGCAGGAGTGAGTCCCGCGTTACCGGCGGCCGTTAGGAGCGGGTCGTCGGTCCGGCGGATGGGCCGGTCCTGCGCAAGGGGGTCCCGCTTCGAGCGCCGGGTGTTGTGGGGGGGCGGCCCTTGGACGCCGATAGAGAGGCGCCTGGCCCGGCGGTGTTCGGGTGACCGGTCGGTGCGGTGAGGATCGGTGTGGTCACCGAGTGGTGTGAAGGCGGCCGTTGTGGGATGGAATTGGGGCCGGGGCACAAGGGCATGGCCGACACGCCGGGAGAAGGCGGGTTGACCGGGTGTTTTGACCGGCAAATCCGGCGTGCGGAGCCACCGGCGGGCCGCTGATCTCGGGATTTGCGGGTGGAGGTGTGGTAAGCAACTCCTCACGGCAACGTACGGTTAGTCCGGAATGCCCTGGGTTTGCTTGCTCATTACTTGTTGGCCGCTTACCGTTACGGCAGTGAGGAGTTACTCCGCGCACTGCGGATTGCCATACGACCCAGCACGTTCGAGCATCTGAGAGGTGTCGAGGAGCACACAGCGGACCTGGGGTTTGGGGACGGGCCATGGGCTCGGCTGCAAGGCCTGGGGACGGTCCGTGTTCGGCGCTTGACGCGTGGGCGTCCGGTGTTCCGCCGGCGCGGGTAGGTCCTCGCACGCAGGTTCTCCGCCGCCTGGCGGAGCCCGCGCCGACAAGAGGAGCCGGCCCGGGGGGAGACCCCCGGTATCCCCGATGAAGGGTCTGCGCCATGGTGAGCGTCCTGCTGGGTACCGCGCTGCTGGTGACCCTGGGCGTTCTGATACTGGTGCTGCGTCGTCAGGGCGTGCCGCCGTGGCAGCTCCAGGAGCGGCTGAGCGCGGTGCGCCAGGAGGCCGAGGAGATCAGGGCCCGGGCACAGGCCGATGCGCAGGAGATCGTGCGCAAGGCCGAGGAGCAGGCGAAGAAGTCGGCCGAGGCGGCGCGGGCGGAGCTGGAGAGCGAGGCCCGTTCGCTCAAGGAGGACCTGCGCAGCCTGCGGGAGGACCTGGAGCGCCGGGAGAGCCGGCTGGCCGAGCGGGAGCAGCGGCTGGACGCCGAGGTGCGGCGGCTGGAGGAGCACGGGCGGCGCCTGGCGGAGACCAGGCGGGAACTGGAGGCCCGCAAGGCCGAGCTGGACCGGCTGGATGAGGATCGGCGCCGGGTGCTGGAGCAGGCCGCCGGGCTCACCGCCGAGCAGGCCAAAAATGAGCTGATCGCCTCGATCGAGAACCAGGCCAAGCGGGAGGCCGCCCTGATCACCCGGGAGATCGAGAGCGCCGCCCGGGCCGAGGGGGAGAAACGTGCCCGCAAGATCGTGACGTTGGCGATCCAGCGGGTGGCCAGCGAGCAGACCGCCGAGTCGGTGGTGTCGGTGCTGCACCTGCCCAGCGAGGAGATGAAGGGCCGGATCATCGGCCGGGAGGGCCGCAACATCCGGGCCTTTGAGACCACCACCGGGGTGAATCTGATCATCGACGACACCCCTGAGGCGGTGCTGCTGAGCTGCTTCGACCCGGTGCGGCGCGAGGTGGCGCGGCTGACGCTGGAGAAGCTGGTGCAGGACGGCCGGATCCACCCGCAGCGGATCGAGGAGGTCTACGAGCGCAGCAAGGCCGATGTGGAGCGGCTGTGCGTGCGGGCCGGGGAGGACGCCCTGCTGGAGCTGGGCATCACCGACATGCACCCGGAGCTGATCGCCCTGCTCGGCCAGTTGCGCTACCGCACCTCCTATGGCCAGAACGTGCTGGGGCACCTGGTGGAGTCGGCGCACATCGCCGGGATCATGGCCGCGGAGCTGCGGCTGCCGGTGGAGCTGGTCAAGCGCTGCACGCTGCTGCACGACATCGGCAAGGCGCTCACCCACGAGGTGGAGGGCAGCCATGCGCTGATCGGCGCGGAGATCGCCCGCCGGTACGGCGAGCACGAGGACGTGGTGCACGCCATCGAGGCCCACCACAACGAGGTGGAGGTCCGCACCGTGGAGGCGGTGCTGACCCAGGCCGCCGACGCCATCAGCGGCAGCCGTCCCGGGGCCCGCCGCGAGTCGCTGGAGGCCTACGTCAAGCGGCTGGAGCGGCTGGAGCAGATCGCCCGGGAAAAGCACGAGGGCGTGGAGAAGGTCTACGCCATGCAGGCCGGCCGGGAGATCCGCGTCATGGTCAAGCCGGAGGCCGTGGACGACATCCAGGCCCAGGTGATCGCCCGCGACATCGCCAAGCAGGTCGAGGACGAGCTGACCTATCCGGGGCAGATCCGGGTCACCGTGATCCGCGAGTCCCGCGCCACCGAGTTCGCCCGCTGACCCTCCGGCGTGCCGCGCCCGCGAGGGCCGTACGGGCTCGTCGCGGACGGCGGCGTGCCCGGGGCTGCGCGGCGGGCGCGCGTCCCCGGGCCGTGCGTTGGGGGCTTTCGCGGTCACGGCCGGAAGGGGCGGTTCAGCGGGCGGACGGGGACGGCTGCGGCGCGGCGGGGGCGGGCGGGGTTCCCACCGACAGTTTCAGCGGGCGGACCCCGACCGGCTCGAAACCCAGGGTCTGCCCGTAGAAGGCCAGCTCCGCCTCCAGGCAGGTGATCATGGTGTCGGCCCGGCGGAAGCCGTGGGCCTCGCCGGGGAAGGCCAGGTAGGCGTAGGGGATGCCGTTGTCGGCCAGGGCGGCGGCGAAGCGCTCCGATTGGGCGGGCGGCACGATGGGGTCGTCGGCGCCCTGCAGCAGCAGCACCGGGCAGGCGGTGCGGCCGGCGCGGTTCAGCGGGGAGCGCTCGGCGTAGGCGCGTTCGAACCCCGGCAGCGGGCCGATCAGCCCGAACAGGTAGGTGGACTCGAAGTCGTGCGTCTCGGCCGCCAGGGTCTGCAGGTCGCTGATGCCGGCGTACGAGACGGCGGCCCGGAACAGGTCGGTTTGGGTGATAGCGGCCAGCGCGGTCCAGCCGCCGGCGCCGTCGCCGCGGACGGCCAGCCGGCGCGGGTCGGCGAGGCCCTGCTCGACCAGCGCCCGGGCGGCGGCGATGACGTCTTCGACGTCCACCACGCCCCACTGGCGGCGCAGCCGTTCCCGGTAGGCGCGGCCGTGGCCGCAGGAGCCGCCGTAGTCGACGTCGATGACGCCGATGCCGCGGCTGGTGAAGTAGGCCCGTTCCAGGTCGAGGGTGCTGGAGGCGCGGGAGGTGGGGCCGCCGTGCACGAACACCACATAGGGGGGCAGCTCCCCGTCTGGGGCTTGGGCCTGCGGGTTGGCGGGCGGGTGGATGAGGGCGTGCACGGGGCGTCCGAACGGGCCTTCCAGTTTTCCGGCGCGGGGCCGGGGCAGGAGGGCGGCGTCGGGCGGGTGCGTCAGCTCGTGGCGCAGCGCCTCGCAGCGGCCGGTGGCGGCGTCCACCCGGACGACGGTGCCGGGCCGGGTGGGGGAGCCCGCGATGCCCACGATGGTGGTGCCGTCGGCCGACAGGGCGGGCCGCCAGTCGGTGTAGGGCAGGTCCAGGTCGGTCAGTTCCAGGGTTTCCGGGTCGTAGACGCCCAGCCGCTGGTCGCCTTCGCCGTGCAGCACCGCCAGCCGTCCGTCGGCCAGCATGGCGTACGGCGCACCGCCCAGCCGCCATGGCGGGGCGGCGAATTCCTCCTCGGCCGGGTAGAGCGCCTGCGGCGATTCCCCGTACACCCCGACCTGGTAGATGTTCCACCAGCCGGGCCAGTCGGAGATCACATACAGGGAGCGTTCGCCGCACCACAGCGGTGCCAGCGCCGATTCGGTCATCCCGCCTTTGACCGTGCGGGGGGAGGCCGTCCGGCCGTCCTGCAGCGCCGCCACGCGCACTTCGGCGCCGTCCCAGGGCATGCGCGGGTGGTTCCATTGCACCCAGGCCAGGTAACCGCCCTCGGGGGAGGGGGTGGGGAAGGCGTAGAAGTCGGCGCCGCCGACCAGTTCCCGGATGGCTCCGGCGTTCTCGGCCGCCCGGCCGTCCAGCGGGACCGCCACGATGGCCCGCCGCACCCCGCCGGGGGTGTGGCCTTCGCAGACGCACCACACTTCCTTGCCGTCCGGTGACAGGACGAAGTCGGCGTAGCGCAGCCCGCCGGGTTTCGCCGGTTCGGGGGTCAGCGGCCGCGGCCGGTCGCCGGGGGCGAGCAGGTACATGCGCTGGTCGGCGAAGTTGGTGAAGATCAGGGCGTGGCCGCCGGGCGCGGGCACCGGCAGGTAGGAGCGGCCGCCGTATTCGTGGACCCGGGTGCGCGCGTCCCAGGGGGCCGGCAGCAGCTCGGTCATGCGACCGCCGCGATAGTGGACGACCGTGGTGCGCCCGCCCTCCTGGGGGCGGGATTCCTGCCACCACACCTCATCGCCGAGGACGGTGGGGAATCCAAGGTGCAGCCGGCCGCGGGCGACGTCGGCCGCGGAGATGGGAGAGGGCCAGGAGCCGTAGGGGAGGGGAACGCGAGCGGTCATACCCGAATCGTCCCGCAAATGAGGAAGAATTGTGGCTCGACCGGAGAGTTGAGTTCTTAAAGATATGTGACCGCAGAGCTTCCCAGATGAACGTTATGTAACAGCCGTCGAGCGGCTGTTACAGCAGGGGCGTCACCGGAATTTCCGGTGACGCCCCGCAGCGGAGAAGATTCAGTTCACCTCGGCGGCCGTGTCGCTTTGGGCGGCCTCACCCGCCGGCCCGGCGGCGGGGGCCGGGCCGATGCCGGCGGCCGCCGGTGTCCCGGTGCCGGTGCCGAGGGTGGCGGCCGAGGTCTTGCGGCTGCGGCGGCTGCGGGCCTCCAGCCAGGTCGCCAGGTAGCTGAGCGCCATGTTGATCCCGATGTAGATGATCGAGATGACGATCGCGGCCGGGATCAGGTTGTGGTAGTTGGCCGGGACGATCCGGAACCCGGCGCTCAGCAGGTCGGCGAAGGCGATGACGAAGCCGAGCGCGGTGTCCTTGAGCAGCACCACCATCTGGCTGACCACCGCCGGCATCATCGCGGTGATCGCCTGGGGCAGCAGCACCAGCCGCATCACCGCGTTCTTGCGCAGCCCCAGCGCGTAGGCGGCCTCGGACTGGCCGCGCGGCACCGCCAGCACCCCGGCCCGCACCACCTCGGCCAGCACCGACCCGTTGTACATCACCAGGCCGAAGACCAGCGCGGCGAAGGCCGGGACGGTGACGTTGCCGGCGTTGATCTCCACCCCGAAGACGAACAGGACGTTTTGCACCACGATCCGCTGCAGGTTGCCCAGCGGGCTGTCGGCGATGATCGGGCTGATCGCCGGCGGCACGAAGAACGCCAGGAAGATCAGGATCAGCAGCGGGATGGCGCGGAAGAACTCCACCACCGCCCCGGCCGGCCAGCGGATCCACCAGTGGTCCGACAGCCGGGCCAGCCCGAAGACGATCCCGAACGCCAGCGCCAGCACCGAGGCCACCGCGGCCGCGCCCAGGGTGTTGCGCAGCCCGGGCAGGATCAGGTTCGTCCACACCTGGCCTTCGATGAACGGCCGCCACAGCTCGGCGGCGAACTGCCCGCGCTGCTGCAGGCGGGCGTAGACCGCATAGGCGATGCCCAGCAGCACCAGCACCGCCGCGACGGTCAAGACGGCATGGCGCCGGCGGGCCCGCGGACCCGGTGCGTCGAACAGGACGGTCGCCTGCTGCCGGCTCATCGCGCCACCGCCATCCGTTTGGCCAGCCAGCCGAAGAAGAAACCGGTCGGCAAAGTCAAGATCATGTATCCGATCGCGATGCCCACGAAGATCGGGATGGAGGCGCCCAGGTCATCGAACATGTCCTTCATCACCGCGGCGGCGTCCCGGCCGTAGGCGACCGCGCCCACCACGGTGGTGTTCTTGATCATGGCGATCATCACGCTGCCCAGCGGGGCGATGACCGCCCGGAACGCCTGCGGCAGGATGACCAGGCGCAGCGACTGGGTGAAGGTCAGCCCGATGGACCGGGCGGCCTCGGCCTGCCCGATCGGCACGGTGTTGATGCCCGACCGCAGCGCCTCGCACACGAACGCCGAGGTGTAGATCGACAGCCCCAGCACGCCCCACCAGTAGCGGTTGACGCCCTCTGCGGCCGCCAGCCGCACCTGCAGGGTGTCGTTGACGGCCATGATGCAGATCGCCAGCACCAGCGTCAGCGGCGTGTTGCGCAGCGTGTTCACCACCACGCCGCCGGTGTGCCGCAGCACCGGCACCGGCGAGACCCGCAGCGCGGCCAGGAAGGTGCCGAAGATCAGCGACAGCACGGCCGTCACCACGGCGATGCGGATCGTGGCCCAAAAACCGCCGAGGATCAGGTCGAGGTTGTCAAAGACCGGGCCGAAGTCCAGCAGTTGGTCCATGGGGGGATCCACCAGGTCAGGGCCGTGCCGGCGTCCCGGCCGGGACGCCGGCACGGCCTGCGGCGAAGAGGGTCGTGAGTGGGTCGCCGAAGGTCAGCGGGTCACTCGCAGCCCTCGAACTGCGGAACCTCGAAGTTGAGCTTCAGCCCGGTGCCGGAGAAGTGCTTCTCCAGCAGGGTCTTGGCGGTCCCGTCGGCGTACATCTTGGTGATGGCCTTGTTGACGGCCTCGCAGGTCTCGGTGTCGCCCTTCTTGATGCCGACGCCGTACTTCTCGTCGGTGAACGGGTCGTTGATGACCTTGAACTTGCCCTTTTGCTGGCTGGCGAAGCCGGCCAGGATCAGGTCGTCGGTGGTGACCGCGTCCAGCGCGCCGTTGTCCAGCTTGGTGACGCAGTCGGAGTAGCCGGTGGCGTCCACCAGCTCCACGTCCTTGATGTTCAGCTGGCCGTCCGGCGGCGGGTCGGTGATGCGCCGCCAGGAGTTGGACCCGGCCGCCTTGCAGAGCTTCTTGCCCTTCAGGTCGGCGGCCTTCTTGATGTCGTCGTTGTCGGCCCGCACCATCGTGTCCTGGTGGGCCACGTAGTAGGGGCCGGCGAAGGTCACCTTGGGCTTGCGGCCCTCGGTGATGGAGTAGGTGGCCACCACCAGGTCGACCTGGTTGCTGGCCAGGAAGGACTCGCGGTTTTCAGAGCGGGCCTCCTTCCAGGTGATCCCGCTCTCTTCGACCCCGAGCTCCTTGGCGATGTACTTGGCCACATCGACGTCGAAGCCCTCATAGGTGCCGTCGGGCTTTTGCAGGCCCAGGGCCGGCTGGTCGAACTTGATGCCGATGGTGAGCTTGCCGGTCTCTTTGGCCCGCTGGGCGACCGACTTGCTCTCGGCCTCCTGTTTCTCGCTGTCGCTGCCGCAGGCGGTGGCGCTCAGCGCCAGCGCCGCCGCCGCTGCCAAGGCGGCGATCTGACGTACTCGCATGTGCGTTCCTCTGCCTTCCTGCCGGGCTCCTGCCGGGACCGGCGGGTTGGGTGGGCGGTTGTGCTCAGTGCGTGAGGATCTTGGAGAGGAAGTCCCTGGCGCGGTCGGTGCGCGCGTTGGTGAAGAATTCCTCGGGGGTGTTCTCTTCGACGATCTGACCGTCGGCCATGAAGACCACCTTGTCGGCGGCGCGGCGGGCGAACCCCATCTCGTGGGTGACCACGATCATCGTCATGCCCTCGGCGGCCAGCTCGGTCATCACGTCCAGCACCTCGTTGACCATCTCCGGGTCCAGCGCCGAGGTGGGCTCGTCGAACAGCATCACCTTGGGCTTCATGGCCAGGGCCCGGGCGATCGCGGCGCGCTGCTGCTGGCCGCCGGACAGCTGGGCGGGGTACTTGGCGGCCTGGTGGGCGATGCCCACCCGCTCCAGCAGCGCCATGGCCTGCTGCTCGGCCTCGGCCTTGTTCATCTTGCGGACCTTGATCGGTCCCAGCGTCACGTTCTGCAGGATCGTCTTGTGGGCGAACAGGTTGAACGACTGGAACACCATGCCCACGTCGGCGCGCAGCCGGGCCAGCTCCCTGCCCTCTTCCGGCAGCCGCTTGCCGTCGATTTCGATGATGCCGCTGTCGATGGGCTCCAGCCGGTTGATCGAACGGCACAGGGTCGACTTGCCGCCCCCGGACGGTCCGATCACCACCACGACCTCGCCCCGCCGCACCTCCAGGTCGATGTCCCGCAGCACGTGCAGCGCGCCGAAGTACTTGTTGACCTTGCTCAGCCGGACGAGCGGAGGTTCGTCGCCCGCGGGCGCGCCTGGCGCCTCGGCGGCCTGGTGCGCGTTCGCGGGCGGGCCGCCCTCGCTCAGATTCGTCCCGCCGGCCTCGATGCCGCTGTCCGTCATGGGCCCGGACTTTAGGGCATCGATGACGGCGGGTCACTTACCGCGTGGTACCGATCGGATCACAGATTCGTGGACGAGGGCTTGGAAGGTCGTAATTTTGTGGCCGTTTCCGGCCAAACATGAAAGGACTTGCGTCAATGTGGGTACACGGCCGTGCCACCGGGCGCCGTCTGCGCAGCCCGGCCAGGGGTCTGCGGCGCGTACCCTTGTTGACGTCATGAACGCGCCCACCACATCCAGCACGGCACCCCGTACGTACCAGATCCGCACGTACGGCTGTCAGATGAACGTCCACGACTCCGAGCGCCTGGCCGGGCTGCTGGAGGAGGCCGGCTATGTGGCCGCCGGCGAGTCCGAAGAGCCGGACGTCGTGGTGTTCAACACCTGTGCCGTCCGCGAGAACGCCGACAACCGGCTGTATGGCAACCTGGGGCATCTGCGGCCGGTCAAGGACGCCCGCCCCGGCATGCAGATCGCCGTCGGCGGGTGCCTGGCGCAAAAGGACCGCGAGGCCATCGTGCGGCGCGCCCCGTGGGTGGACGTGGTGTTCGGCACCCACAACATCGGCTCGCTGCCGGCGCTGCTGGAACGCGCCCGCATCCAGCGCGAGGCGCAGGTGGAGATCAAAGAGGCGCTGGAGACCTTCCCCTCCACGCTGCCCACCCGCCGCGAATCCCCCTATGCGGCCTGGGTGGCGATCTCGGTGGGCTGCAACAACACCTGCACCTTCTGCATCGTCCCGTCCCTGCGCGGCAGGGAGAAGGACCGCCGCCCCGGGGAGATCCTCGCCGAGATCGAGGCGCTGGTGGCCGAGGGCGTGCTGGAGGTGACGCTGCTGGGGCAGAACGTCAACGCCTACGGCAGCGAGTTCGGCGACCGGCAGGCCTTCGCCAAGCTGCTGCGGGCCTGCGGCCAGATCGAGGGGCTGGAGCGGGTGCGCTTCACCTCCCCGCACCCGCGCGACTTCACCGACGATGTGATCGCGGCGATGGCCGAGACCCCGAACGTGATGCCCTCGCTGCACATGCCGCTGCAGTCCGGCTCGGACCGCATCCTGCGCGCCATGCGCCGCTCCTACCGGCAGGAACGCTTCCTGGGCATCATCGAGCGGGTGCGCGCGGCGATGCCGGAGGCCGCCATCACCACCGACATCATCGTCGGCTTCCCCGGCGAGACCGACGAGGACTTCGAGCAGACCCTGCACGTGGTGCGCCAGGCCCGCTTCGCCGGGGCGTTCACCTTCCAGTACTCCAAGCGCCCGGGCACCCCGGCGGCCGAGATGGACGGCCAGGTGCCCAAGGAGGTCGTGCAGGAACGGTACGAGCGGCTGGTGGCGCTGCAGGAGCAGATCTCCTGGGAGGAGAACAAAAAGCAGCTCGGCCGCACCCTGGAGGTGCTGGTCGCCGAGGGCGAGGGCCGCAAGGACGACGCCACCCGGCGCATGTCGGGCCGCGCCCCCGACAACCGGCTGGTCCACTTCCGTCCCCCAAAGGAGCCGGTGCGTCCCGGCGACATGGTGACCGTCGAGGTCACCTACGCCGCCCCGCACCACCTGGTCGCCGACGGGCCGGTCAAGGCGGTGCGCCGCACCCGCGCCGGGGACGCCTGGCAGGCCCGCCGGGAGCGGCCCCGCGAGAAGGTGTCGCTGGGCATGCCGTCCATCGGCCGCCCGGCGCCCCAGCCGTCGGGCGCCTGTGCGGCGCACTCGTGAAAGCGGGGGGCGATGCTGGTCGCGGCGGCGGTGTGCCCGCACCCGCCGATCCTGGTGCCGCAGGTGGCCTCCGGGGCGGCGGCGGAACTGGATGAGCTGCGCGGCGCCTGTGACGAGGCGGTGCGGCGGCTGCTGGAGGCCGAGCCCGGGCGGCTCGTCGTGGTCGGCGGCGCCCCCCACACCCGCGGCTATGACGCCACCGCCCAGGGCGATCTGCGGCCTTATGGCGTGGACATGCGTTTCGGTGGCCGGCCGGGCGGCCCGCGGCTGCCGCTGTCGCTGACGATCGGCGCCTGGCTGCTGCAGCGCGCCTCCTGCGACCTGGGCGACGTCCGCTACCAGGCCGTCGGGTTCACCGAACCCGCATCCGCATGCCTTCGGCTCGGCGAGCAGATGGCGGCCGCCCACCCGCGGCTGGGGCTGCTGGTGATGGGGGACGGCTCGGCCTGCCGCACCGAGCAGGCCCCCGGCTACCTCGACGAGCGGGCCGCCCCCTACGACGCCGCGGCGGCACGCGCCCTCGCGAGCGCCGACACCGCCGCGCTGGCCGCCTTGGACCCTGCGCTGTCGCAGGAACTTCGGGCGGCCGGGCGGGCGGCATGGCAGGTGCTCGCCGGAGCGGCCGGCAACGCGGCCTTCACCGCCGAGCTACTGGCCGACCAGGCCCCCTACGGCGTGGGATATCTGGTCGCGAGCTGGATGACCGCCCAGGTCCCGCACGGGACTTAGGTTCCCTGCGGGCTCCTTGCGCGGTCAGCTTCCCGGAGTGCTCGGCGGCCGGCCCCCGCCCCGGTTGCGGTCGACGTAGTCGGAAGCGGCCCGCTGCCCCTTGTCGACGTGCTGGGAGTAACGGCCGCCGGTACGCTGGTCGACCATGTCCCCGGCCTTCTCCACGCCCTTTTTGGCCTTGTCGGAATGCTGGCCGAGCATCTGCTTGACCTTGCTGACGATCGACATGTGATCCCCCGATTCGTGATCGTCGGCACCGGATGCACCGGCGCCCGGACAACTGCCCCATACCCGCCCAGATGGCAAGGTTATGCCCGTGACCTCTCCCAATGTGCTCGCCGTCGTCGGCCCCACCGCCTCCGGCAAGTCCGATCTGGCGGTGGAACTGGCGCTGCGGCTGAACGGCGAGGTGATCAACGCCGACTCGATGCAGCTGTACCGCGGCATGGACATCGGCACCGCCAAGCTGACCGCCGAGCAGATGCGCGGCGTCCCGCACCACCTGCTGGACGTGTGGGAGGTGACGAAGACCGCCAGCGTGGCCGAGTACCAGCGGCTCAGCGCACAGGTGATCGCAGAGGTCCAGGGGCGGGGCCGGCTGCCGATCCTGGTCGGCGGCTCCGGCCTGTATGTGCGGGCGGCCCTCGATGAGATGAACTTCCCCGGCACCGACCCGGCCGTGCGCGCCCGCCTGGAAGAAGAACTGGCGGCGGTCGGTCCCGGCGTGCTGCACCAGCGGCTGCGCGAGCGCGACCCGCAGGCCGCGGCGGCCATCCTGCCCAGCAACGGGCGGCGCATCGTACGGGCCCTGGAGGTCATCGAGATCTCCGGCCGCCCCTTCACCGCCACGCTGCCGGAGTACCGCTACCGCTACGACGCCGTCCAGATCGGGCTGACCGTGCCGCGCCCGGAGCTGGATGAGCGGATCGCCCGGCGGGTCGAGCACATGTGGCGGGCCGGCCTGGTGGAGGAGGTGCGGGCGCTGGAACGGGCCGGCCTGCGCGACGGCCTGACCGCCGGGCGGGCCCTCGGCTACGCCCAGGTGCTGCGCTTCCTGGCCGGGGAGTGGACCGAGGAGCGGGCCAAACAGGAGACGATCAGGGCCACCCGCCGCTTCGCCCGCCGCCAGGAGTCGTGGTTCCGGCGCGACCCGCGGGTGCACTGGATCCCCTACGACGCCCCCGACCTGGTCGAACGGGCCTTGGCCGCGGCCGGCGCATAGGATTCGGGCCATGCGTTTCATCAAGGGGCACGGCACCGAGAACGACTTCGTCATCCTGCCGGACCCCGACGGGGCACTGGACCTGCGCCCGGCCACCGTGGCGGCTTTGTGCGACCGCCGCGCCGGCATCGGCGCCGACGGCGTGCTGCGGGTCGTCCGCACCAAGGCCGCCGGCGACCCGATCGCCGAGGAGCTGGCCGGCGAGGCCGAGTGGTTCATGGACTACCGCAACGCCGACGGCAGCCTGGCCGAGATGTGCGGCAACGGGGTGCGGGTCTTCGCCCGCTACCTGGTGGACGCCGGGCTGGCGGCGCCGGGGGAGTGGGACGTGGCCACCCGCGCGGGCCTGCGCCGGGTGACGCTGGGCCCCTCCGGCGACGTCAGCGTGGACATGGGCGCGCCGCTGGTGCAGGGGCGGGGCCGGGCCCGCCTGGCCGGTGAGGACTTCACCGGCCTGCGGGTGTCGATGGGCAACCCCCACCTGGCCTGCCCGGTCGACCGCCCGGTGGCCGAACTGGACCTGACCCGCCCGCCGCAGGTGGACGAGCGGGACTTCCCCGACGGCGTCAACGTCGAGCTGTTCCGCATCGTCGGGGACCGCCAGGTGGAGATGCGGGTGCACGAGCGGGGCTCGGGGGAGACCCGCTCCTGCGGCACCGGCGCGGTCGCCACCGCGGTCGCGGCGGCCGGGGAGGACCCGTCCCCCGGGGAGTGGATCATCGACGTCCCCGGCGGCCGTGTCACCGTGACCCTCGACGGCCGCACCAGCCACCTGCGCGGCCCGGCCGTCCTGGTCGCCGAGGGCGAGATCCGCGCCGACTGGCTGCGCTGACCCCTCCTGCGCCGTCCTCGCCCCGCGCGGCCGCCCACCGCAGCGGAACCGGCCGGGACGTGAAGGCCCTCGACGGGCGGAGGAAACCGCACCGGGCGAGCCGTCCCGATGTCCGTGCTGTGCGCCCGTCCCAGCGGGAACGGGACGGAGGTCACTGCTCACCGGGACCGCCGGGCGCCTAACTTCGATCATGCACACCCTGTGGGGACCGCACGGGCAGGGATGGGAGCCCCGATGTCCGTGCGGTGGCGTGGGCCGGTGGCGACCTTGAAGGCGGGGGGCGGCCACCGGCCCTACGCCTCAGATCCCTGCGAGCCTTCACCGGATCCGGCGGACGCACCGTAAGGACGGGGGAACCCGGCGGCCGGAACCGGCTGTCAGGGCGCGGCCGTCGCCGGAGAAGCGGGCGGAAGACGCCGCCCCTACCCGGGAGGCCTCCGGCTCGCCGCGGCGGGGACGCCGTGGATCGGCAGCCGCGCCTGGACCAAGGTCCCCCCGGCGGGCCCCGGCCCGATGGAACAGGAGCCGCCCAGCTCGGCGGCCCGTTCCCGCATCGAGGACATCCCCACCCCGGCCCGTGCGGCGGCCGGGGGGCCCACCCCGTCGTCGGCGACGCTCACCCGCAGCTCGCCGGAGCGTTCCAGCCGCACCACCGCCGTCGTGGCCCGGGCGTGGCGCCGCACGTTGGTCAGCGCCTCCTGGACGATCCGGTAGGCGGCGACCTCGACGGCGGCCGGCAGGTCCTCCAGGTCCCCGGACAGCTCCACGCGCACCCGCAGCGGGTCGCCTCCGCCCGGCGACTCCGCGGCGCCGTCGGCCAGCGCCTGCACGGCCCCGGCCAGGCCCAGGTCGTCCAGGGCGGGCGGACGCAGCCCGTAGACCAGCTCGCGGATGTCGGCGATGGTCTGGTTCATGGTGGTGCGCAGCCGCTCCAGCAGCGGGTCCACGGCGGCCGGGTCGCGGCGCAGCGTCAGCCGGGCCGCGTCCACCGTCATGGCCAGGCTGGCCAGCGTGGGGCCCAGCCCGTCGTGCAGGTCGCGCCGCAGCCGCCGCCGCTCCTCCTCCCGGGTGGCCAGGATGCGCTCGCGGGAGCGCTGCACATCGGCGGTCAGCCGCACCGCGTTGGCCAGCTCGGCCAGGTTGCGGGCCATCACCGCGGCGATCCGCCGGTCCGGGGGCTCGGTGCGGGACAGCAGCAGCCGTCCCACCGGGCGGCCGTGCCACACCAGCGGGATCGACTCCGGGTCCGGGCCCAGGTCGCCGTCCTGGGCCAGCGCCGCCCGGCCCTCCCGGCCGGTGACCTCCACCACCACGCCGGTGGCGCGCAGCGCCTCGCGCACCGCCGAGGCCGCCACCGCCAGCGCGGCGGCCGGGTCGGAGGCGGTCTGCAGCCGCCGGTTGAGCCGGTCGGCGATGCGATAGGGGTCGCGTTCGCCGTGCAGCACCCGGTCCACGGTGCGCTGCAGCCGCCGCCGCACCGGCTCGAACACCGCCCCGGCGGCGATGGCGCCCACCAGCCCGGCCATCGGCCCGCGCTCGGCGAACACCAAACTGGCCGCGCCCACCAGCGCGAAGTACACCCCGGTGATCACCACCGCCAGCCCGGCGTACACCAGGGTGCGGCTGACCACCAGGTCGATGTCGTAGAGCCGGTAGCGGGTGATGGCGATGGCCACGCAGACCGGCACGGCGGCGATGGTGATGTTGCGCAGCGGGTCGCCGATCGGGGTGGTCTCGCCCACGAAGACGACGGTCTGGGCGAACACCCCCGGGTAGATGACCCACGCGATCTGACGGCGCACATCGGAAGGGGCGCGCCAGAAACGCAGGGCCACCGACACCAGGCTCGCCGCCAGCGTCCCCAGGATGGTGACGCTGATCGGCAGGGGGATGTCCTGGAACGGGTAGACCGAGACCCCGTTGTGGAAGCGCCGCGCGCCCGGATCGACGGTCAGGTGCACGCACACGATCAGCGGCACCGCCAGCGCCACCGCCAGGACCGGCCGGAACCAGCGGGACACCAGCCGCCCGTCCGGGAAGATCAGCGGCATCACCAACGTCAGCGTGAACGTGTCGACCGCCCACAGCCAATGGCCCAGCCACACGAAGAACCAGGCCCCCGGCCAGGCGCGCGTCTCCATCCAGGGGCCCAGGTTCAGCGACAGCACGTACACCGCGGCGCTGAGGCCGGCCCCCAGCATCAGCCAGCCGACCCGCAGCCCGGGGCGGTGCCGCAGCAGCAGGGCCGCCACCGGAGTCCAGGTCAGCGCCACGACGGCCTCAGGGTGCCACCACACCATCCGCCGGTGCGCCGGCACGTGCAGGCCCAGCAGCAGCGAGACCAGGACCAGCGCCACGGCGGCCGACATGAGCCACAGCGCCGCGCGGCTCGCCCGGCGGTTCCGGTCGCCGGGCATCGAGCCCTCTTCGAGCGGGGCCCCGTCCTGGCGCGGGGAACCCGGACGAGGCCGAGAAAGGTGCACCGCGGTACTTTCTTGCCGGAAATAAGGCTGGAGGCATCGTAGAACGTCCCGGCCGCTGTCCTGGATGCGACGGGGCGGTCGTCTCATGACGGCGGGACAGCGCGTTCCCCACACTGGCCGAGCCGATGCCCGAAGAACCGGGCCGGCCGAAAGAAGTTGTGAGGGAGCGGCGAAAAAATGCGCAGGCTGATCGGTGCGCTGGTCGCGGTGTGGCTGGCGGTGCCGGCCGTGGCCGGGCCGGCATGGGCCGAGGACAAGGAGACACCGCTGGCCACCAAGCTGGCGGCCAGATCGCACCCGGCCGTCCAGCTGCTGGTCACGGAGTACTCGGCGCAGCTGTCGGTGCCGACCATGGCCACCAACGACGCCGAGGTGGAAAAGCTGGTCCAGGAGACCATCCGCAAGGTGGTCAACGGGGAGATCCCCCGGGACGAGCAGAGCCTCTACAAGTACATCCTGGAGCGGTGGGCCGCGGACGTGGACCGCTTCCTGCGCCCGGTGGCCCCCCAGCGGGTGGTCGAGGCCAAGGTCTCCGGCACCTGCACCGGGTGGTGGGTGAGCCCGGACGGGTACATGGTGACCGCCGCGCACTGCATCAAGCCCGACACCGAGCAGCTCAGCCAGACCTTCGCCGAGCAGGCGCTCGAGCAGATCAACAAGCAGGACGTCCAGGAGCTGATCCAGGCCATCGCCCAGGAGGGGCAGGCCAACGACGACAACATCGAAAAGGCCACCGAGCTGGTGGTGCAGTTCAACGCCAAGCACCTGAAGATGGGCGAGGTCAGCCAGTCCACCTCGGTGCTGCAGAGCGTCCAGGGCGGCGGGGTGGACAAGTCCGCCAAGGCCCTGCCGGTGGAGATCGTGACGGCCGGGGAGAGCTACCCGGGCAAGGACGTGGCCGTCCTGAAGGTCAACGGGCAGCAGAACCTGCCCACCCTGGAGCTGGGCGCCGATGACGACGTGCAGGTCGGCGACACCCTCTACATCGACGGCTTCCCCGGCACGGTGACCAACAACGGCACCCTCAGCCTGGAGAGCAAGCTGCAGCCGACCTTCACCCAGGGCCCCTACAACGCCCAGCGCAGCACGCAGACCGGCGTGCCCTACTTCCAGACCCAGGCGCCGGCCTACGGCGGCAACTCCGGCGGCCCGGTGTTCAGCGACTCCGGCAAGGTCGTGGGCATCCTCATCGCGGGCCTGAACGACGCCAACGGCCAGTCGGCGCAGAACCAGCAGCTGGTGCTGCCGGTCAGCGTGGTGAAGGAGAAGCTGAACGAAAAGAACGTCAAGCCCGTCACCTCGAACACCACCGTCGCCTACAACGAGGCCCTGGACTCCTACTTCAAGCGGCACTACAAGAGGGCGCTGCCGAAGTTCCGCGAGGTGCAGGCCCTCAACCCCGGTCACCCGTACGTCGCCAAGTACATCAGCGACTCGCAGGCGGCCATCAACGCCGGCAAGGACGAGACCCCGGCCCCGCTGGTCACCTGGGTGGTGGGCGGCCTGGCGGTGGGGGCCGTGGCCGGTGCCGCCCTGGGAGTGGTCACGGTGCTCCGCCGCCGCCGCTCGCGGCGCGGCCCGGGTGACGGCCAGGGCCCGGTCTTCCCCGCCGGCCCGTCCCCCTTCGGCGCGCAGCAGCCCGTCCCGCCGGTCGGCCCGCCGCCGGGGCAGCCCGGCTACGGGGGCGGCCCCGCGGCCCCGCTGCCCGGCACCCACGGCTCGCCGCTGCCCCCGCCCGCCCAGCCCGGCGGCACCGGGTACCAGCAGCCCTGGCCCGGCGCCTGACCGGACTTCCGGCCGATCGGCCTGAGGCGAACCGCGAAGGCGGCCGCCTGCGGAACGTTCCGCGGGCGGCCGCCTTCGGCGTGTCGAGAGCCACTGGGCGTTCGCAACGCCTCGCCGGGCGGGCGTCGACGAGGCCGCGCCGACTCCGGGCCCGTGGGCCGAACTGCGGGAACACCGGGACCAGGCCGTCGCGTCGAGACCCGGCCTCCTCCCCGGCCGCGCATCACGGCCCCCTCTGGGATCACGTTCCGAAACGGAACGAACGCACCAGGTCCCGATTTCCCTGCGCGTCCCGTGACGACTCAGTAACATGCCGTACTGCCCTGGTCTCAAGGGGGAGTAGGTGGCGGGTTTCCTGGTTCGCAGGCTGTTGCACGGGGTGGTGCTCGTGGTGCTGGCGGCCAGCCTGACCTACCTGCTGGCGGCCTCCGCCCTCCGGCCGCGCGCCCATTTCGAGCAGCGCAACCCCCGCCCGCCGGACGCCGTCGTGGACGCCGAGCTGACCGCCCTCAACCTCAACGACCGCACGCCCCTGTTCCGGCGCTACGCCACCTGGGCGCGCGCGGCGGTGCGCGGCGACCTCGGCCGGACCCTGGAAGGCGAGCCGGTCGCCCCCGAGCTGCGGCGCCGCGCCCTGGTCAGCCTCCGGCTGCTGGCGGCCGGCGTCCTGCTCGGCGGGGCGCTGGGCGTGCTGGCCGGCGCGGGCACGGCGATCCGCCGGAACGGGGCGGGCGACCGGCTGATCACCGTCTGCTCGTTCGTGCTGCTGTCCACCCCGGTCTTCGTGCTGGCCGTGCTGCTCCAGCTGGGCGCCGAGCGGATCAACCGCCTCACCGGCGTGCAGCTCTTTGAGTGGGTGGGGGAGTACACGCCGGGCCACGGCGGCGCGCGGCTGGGCGAGCGGCTGCGGCACCTGCTGCTGCCCACCGTGACGGTGGTGCTGGTGCAGGCCGCCGTCATCAGCCGCTACCAGCGCCATCTGATGCTGGACGTGCTGGGCGCCGACTTCGTGCGCGCGGCCATGGCGCGGGGGCTGACGCGCCGCCGGGCGCTGCTGCGGCACGGGCTGCGCACCGTGCTGGCCCCGGTGACCACCTACCTGGCCTACACGTTCGGGGCGGTGCTGCTGGGCGCCTTCTTCACCGAGAAGATCTTCGGCTGGCACGGCGTCGGTGAATGGCTGATCGACTCACTGCACCGCGGGGACGTCAACGTGGTCGCCGCCGTCGGCCTGCTGGCCGCGCTGCTGGTGCTGCTGGCCGGGCTGGTCGCCGACGTCGCGCACCGGCTGCTGGACCCCAGGGCCGGAGCGGTCCGGTGACCGCCGTGCCGCGGCCGCTGCCCTCCCGCACCGCGCTATGGGCGCGGCGGGTGCTGGCCGACCGCCGGGCCGTGCTGGGGCTGACCCTGCTGGGGGCACTGGTGCTGCTGGCCTTCGCCGGCCCGGCGCTGTCGCGGTGGGAGTGGACCGACACCGACTTCACCGCGATCCGCGAGCCCCCGTCCGCCGAGCACTGGTTCGGCACCACCGACAGCGGCCGGGACGTCTACGCCCTCACCTTGCGCGGCATGCGGCGCTCCCTGCTCATCGGGTTCTGCGCGGCGGCGCTGACGACCGCCCTGGCCGCGCTGGTGGGGATCACGGCCGGGTACGCCGGCGGCTGGATCGACCGGACGCTGATGTGGGGGACGGACCTGCTGCTGGTGGTGCCGGCATTCCTGGTCGTGGCGATGCTGTCCCCGGCGCTGGGGGCGACCTGGCCGCTGCTGGTGGCGGTGCTGGCGGCGGTCATGTGGACGATCACCGCGCGGATGGTCCGGCACATGACGATCTCGCTGAAACGGCGCGAGTTCGTGCTGGCCGCCCGCTACATGGGAGTCGGCCCCGTGCGCACCGTGCTACGGCACATCCTGCCCCACCTGGCCTCACTGCTGATCATCGACGGCACGCTCAACGTCGGCGTCGCCATCGTCGCCGAAAGCGCCCTGGCGTACTTCGGGTTCGGGGTACGGCCGCCGGACGTTTCGCTGGGCACGCTGATCGCCGACGGCAGCGGCGCGGTGACCGCCTTCCCCTGGCTGTTCGGGTTCGCCGCCGCGTTGCTGGTGCTGACCGTGCTGGCGGTGAACCTGGTGGGCGAAGGACTGCGCGATGCCCTGGACCCGGCCGCGGGGGGCGGTGCCCGGTGACCGTGCTGGAGGTCCGGGACCTGCGGGTGGGGTTTCACGGCGGACGGGTGCCGGCGGTGCGGGGCGTGGACTTCTCTCTTAAGCGCGGGGAGGTGCTCGGCATCGTCGGCGAGTCCGGCTGCGGCAAGTCCGCCACCGCCCTGGCCCTCATGGGACTGCTGCCGCCCGGCACCAAGATCGGCGGCTCGGTCCGGCTGCACGGACGGGAACTGATCGGGCGAACCGACGCCGAGCTGGCCGCCGTCCGCGGCCGGGACATCGCCATGATCTTCCAGGATCCGGCCGCGGCGCTGAGCCCGGTCCGCCCGGTGGGCGACCAGATCGCCGAGACCATCCGGGTCCACCAGGGGCTGCGCCGCGCGGCCGCCCGCGCCCGCGCGGTGGAACTGCTGGACCTGGTGGGCGTCCCCGACCCCGCCCGGCGCGCCCGCGCCCACCCGCACGAGCTGTCCGGCGGCATGCGGCAGCGGGTCATGATCGCGATGGCCGTGGCCAACCGCCCGTCGGTGATCGTCGCCGACGAGCCCACCACCGCTTTGGACGGTCTCGCCCGGGCCCGGACGCTGGGCGTGCTGCAGTGGGCCCGGGAGACCACCGGGGCCGCGGTCATCGTGATCACCCACGATCTGGGGGTGGCGGCGCACCTGGCCGACCGGGTGCTGGTGATGTACGCCGGGCGGGCCGTGGAGACCGGCCCGGTGGAGGCCGTCTGCACCCGTCCCCGGATGCCCTACACCATCGGGCTGCTGCGGTCGGTGCCGCGTTTGGAGGAGACCCCCTCCACCGCGGGACCGGCAGGGTCACGCCTGGTGGCACTGGAGGGCGCCCCGCCGGTTCCGGGGCACCTGCCGCCGGGCTGCCCGTTCGCCCCGCGCTGCCCGGTCGCTCAGCCGCGCTGCCGCCGCACCGAACCCGAGCCGCGAACGGTGGGGGAGGACGGCCACCGTGTCGCCTGCCTGCAGGACATCGGCGACCCCGGGGACCTTTACCCCAGGCCCGCGGCGCCGTTCAGTGGGCCGCCCGCCGCCCGCGCGCCGTCCGGCCGCACCGAGCGGCCGGTGGTGCTGGAAGTGCGCGACCTGGTCAGCCGCCACCGGCTGCGCTCATCCGGGCCGCTGCGCCGGGCCGAGACGGTGCCCGTCCTCGACGGCGTCTCCTTCACGGTGCGGGCCGGGGAGACGCTGGCGCTGGTCGGCGAGTCCGGCGCCGGCAAGACGACCACCCTGCTGGAGATCGCGCGGCTGCGCGCCCCGCAGGGCGGGCGGATCACCGTGCTCGGCCACGACGTCGCCGCCCTCACCGCCGCCCGGCGCAAGGCGCTGCGCCGCCGCATCCAGCTGGTCTTCCAGGACCCCTCCTCCTGCCTGGACCCGCGGATGCGCGTCGCCGACGTGCTGGCCGAGCCGCTGAGCGCCTGCGGCCTGCCCCGCCGCCACGCCGCCGCCCGGATCGAGGAACTGCTGGCGCTGGTGGGATTGGAGGCGGAGCTGGCCGGACGGTACCCGGCGAGCCTGTCGGGCGGGCAGCGGCAGCGGGTGGCCATCGCCCGCGCCCTGGCCACCGACCCCCGGCTGCTGCTGCTGGATGAGCCGGTCTCGGCACTGGACGCATCGGTCCAGGCCGGGGTGCTCAAGTTGCTGCAGGACCTCAAGGCCCGCCTCGGGCCGGCCTGCCTGCTGGTGGCGCACGACCTGGCGATGGTCGGGCACGTCGCCGACCGGGTCGCGGTGATGTACCGGGGCCGGATCCTGGAGGCGGGCGAGGTCGGCCAGGTCTACCGCAGGCCCGCCCACCCCTACACGCGGGAACTGCTGGCGGCCGTGCTGCCCCCCGACCCCCGGGGCGGGCGGCGCCGCTTCCCGCCGCCGGCGGCGCCCCCCGAGCACGAGGGGAGGCCACCGCCCGCCGGATGCCGGTTCCGCATCCGCTGCCCCCGCTATGCCGCCTTGGACCCCGCCCGGTCACGGCGCTGCGAGCAGGACGATCCCGGGCCGCTGCGGGTCGGCCCGGACCAGTTCGCGGCGTGCCACTACCCGGAGGCGATGCCCCCATGGACGACCCCGTGAAAGTGCGGGCCTCGGCGCCCGCCCTGGCGTGCGTGATCGTGCTGGCCGCCCTGCCGGCGCTGGCCGGCTGCGACTTCGGGCCGTCGGCCGGCAGGACGCCCGAGCACGTGTCCCAGATTCCCTCCCACGACATCAACCCGATGCCCCGCGAGCGGCTGCGCAGCGGGGGCACGCTGCGGCGGCCGATGCCCGAGTTCCCCGCTCAGTGGAACTTCCACCACCTCAACGGATCCAAGGGCGTGGTCAACGAGGTTCTGCGCGGGGTGATGCCCTACCTGATGCGCTCGGACGCCGCGGGCGTCTCCCACCCCGTCCCCGAGTACCTGGCGGATGTGAAGATCCGCACCAGGCCCGTCCAGACCGTCACCTACACCATCAACCCCAAGGCGCGCTGGTCGGACGGCACCCCCATCACCTACCGGGACTTCGCCGCCCAGGCCCGCGCCCTGTCCGGGCGCGACGCCCGCTTCCAGGTCGCCGCCGTCACCGGCTATGACCGGATCGCCGGCGTCCGCCGGGGCCGGAACGAGCGGCAGGCGGTGGTCACCTTCGCCCGCCCGTTCGCCGACTGGCGGGCGTTGTTCAGCCCGCTGTACCCGGCGGCGACCAGCCGGGACCCGCAGGTCTTCAACCGGGGCTGGCTGCACCGGGTGCCGGTGACCGCCGGCCCGTTTCGCGTCGAGTCCATCGACCGCACCGCCAAAACGATCACCATCGTCCGCGATCCGCGCTGGTGGGGGCGGCCCGCGCTGCTGGACCGGATCGTCTTCCGGGTGATGGACCCCGCCGCCATGCCCGGCGCCTTCGCCAACGGCGAGGTGGACGTGCTGGAGGCCGGCGGCGACGCGGCCGCCTACCGCCGGGCGCTGGGGGTGCCGGGCGCGGTGATCCGCCGGGCGGCCGGGCCGGACTGGCGGCACCTGACCTTCAACGCCGCCGGCCCGATCCTGGCGGACGTGCGGGTGCGCCGGGCGATCATGATCGGGATCGACCGGCGGGCGCTGGCCGAGGCCGACTTAAAGGACCTGGACTGGCCGGTCCAGGTGCTCGGCAACCACTTCTTCATGCACACCCAGGCCGGCTATGTCGACAACTCCGGTGTGCTGGGCGGCCATGACCCGCAGCGGGCGGCGCGGATGCTGGAGGAGGCGGGCTGGCGCCGCACCGGACGCTACCGGGTCAAGGACGGCCGGGTGCTGGCGCTGCGCTTCGTGGTGCCCGCCACCCAGCAGATCAGCCGGCGGGAGGGCGAGCTGGTGCAGGCCATGCTGGCGCGGATCGGGGTGCGGATCGACATCCACCCGGTGCCCACCGATGACCTGTTCGACCGCCATGTGCTGCCCGGCGACTTCGACATCGTGCCGTTCTCCTGGCTGGGCACCCCGTTCCCCGTCTCCGCCAACCGGGCGGTGTTCGCCATGCCGCGCCGCGGCGGCATCCAGCAGAACTACGCGCGGGTCGGCTCGGCGCGGCTGGACGCCGCCATGGACCGGGCCGTCGCCGAGCTCGACCCGGTCAAGGCCCGCCGTCTGGTCAACGAGGCCGACCGGCTGGTGTGGCGGCAGGCCGCCGTGCTGCCGCTGTATCAACGTCCGCAGCTGGTGGC
The DNA here is from genome assembly GCF_001896795.1 of Thermomonospora sp. CIF 1. NCBI lineage: Bacteria > Bacillati > Actinomycetota > Actinomycetes > Streptosporangiales > Thermomonosporaceae > Thermomonospora > Thermomonospora sp. CIF 1. The sequence continues at coordinate 90,056 of NZ_MOYN02000022.1, read as the reverse complement.
GGTGCGCGGGGAGCTGGCCAACTTCGGCGCCCGGGGGTTTTGCGACCTGGCCTATGAGGACATCGGTTTCCTCGCCCGCCCGGCCGGCTAGCGCCCCGCCCGGCTTTCTGAGTCCCGCTCGGGCATCTGGACCTCGATGCCCTTGCGGTCGCTGGTGAAGCGGGCGTTCCACACATACAGCCGGATGTCGGCCGGATCGATGCGGGCGCTGACCGGCAGCTCGGTGGCGATGCGCACCAGGTAGGAGGAGCCGGGCGGCATCAGCTTGTCGGCGCCGTCGGCGATCAGGCCCGGCGAGCCGTTCAGCCGGGCGGTGATCCGGCTGCGGTTGGGCAGCGTGCACATGTCCTCCGGGACGCCCGGCTGCGGCATGCAGCGCTTGCGCGCCGAGGAGGGCACGTACTTCAGCGGCAGGAACAGGTCGGCGGGGAAGTCCAGCAGGATGGGCCGCTGCTGGGTGTTGGTCAGCACGTACTCGGCGTAGGCGTAGGTGGTGCCCTTGGGGAGCGGGGTGCTGCCGGGCAGGGGAGAGTCGTCGGTGCCCGCCCGGGCGGCGCCCAGCCCGTAGCCGTAGCCCTCGGGGGTGGTGACGTTCAGGGTCGGCCCGGTGCGGGGGGCGTCGGTGACCGCGCCGCCGCCCTGGGTGCTCTCCTGGGCGCCGATCGCCGGCGGGGACGACGGCTCGGCGTCGGGTTTGAGCGCGACGTAGCCGGCGACGACGGCGCCGATGCCGAGGGCTCCGGTGAGCGCGCCGGCCAGCCCGACCTTTCCGGCGTTGCGCTGCTTGCGACGGCGCTGCGAGCGATAGCTGTTGGACATCGTTCGTTCCCGGTCGGTGAGAGCGTCCGGCCCCTCGTGACGCCTGCGGTGGATGCGGTGTTCGGTCCGGTGGACGGTGATCGCGACCGGATCACGGCCGTTTCACAGTAGATCAACGGTTCGGGTGGAACCGTTGCGCTTTCCGCCGGTATGGCTTAGCGGCAGACGATACAGCAGGGACTGGTGCGATGCTTTGGGCCCCCGGAGAAATTGGATTGCATGTCAGTAGCACCGCGGCTCCCCGGCGTCTTCCCGGCCGCTGTCTGTCCAAGTCAGCGGGGCAATAGCGCGTTTCGGCCCAGTCCCCGCAGCGAGGCGTCCAGGACTTGCGCGGTGTGCGCCACCGCGATCTGCTTCCCCCGGCGGCGCAGCGCCGCGGCGATCTGCATCGAGCATCCGGGGTTGGCGGCCACCAGCAGCTCGGCGCCGGTGCCGGCGACCCCGGCCGCCTTGCGGTCGCCCAGCTCGGCCGCGGCCTGCGGCTGCAGCAGGTTGTAGATCCCGGCCGAGCCGCAGCAGATGTCGGGGTCGGGGATCTCCCGCACGGTCAGCCCGGGGATCTCCGCCAGCAGCCGCCTGGGCTGCTGGCGGATCCCCTGGGCGTGGGAGAGGTGGCAGGCGTCGTGGTAGGCCACCGTCATCTCCAGCGGATGCCGCTCGGCGCGCGGCCCCAGCTCCACCAGGAACTCGGCCAGGTCGCGGGTGCGGCGGCTCAGCTCCCTCGCCCGCGCCGCCCACACCGGGTCGTCGGCGAGCAGCTCGCCGTACTCCTTCATGGTCGAGCCGCAGCCGGCCGCGTTGACCACCACCACGTCCACGCCTTCCAGTGCGGCGATCGTCCGGCGCGCCAGCTCCCGCCCTTCCTCGCGGCGGCCGGCGTGCACCGACAGCGCGCCGCAGCAGCCCTGGGCGGGCGGGATCACCACATCGCAGCCCTCCAGCGCCAGCACCCGGGCGGTGGCGGCGTTGACCTCGGGGAAGAACTCGCTTTGCACGCAGCCGGTGAGCATGCCCACCGTGGCCCGGTGCCGGCCGCGCGCGGCCACCCGCCGCGGCAGGCGGGACGGGCGTCCCAGCGGCGGCGCCAGCCGTTCCATCGCCGCCAGCGCCGGCGCCCACCGCTGAAGCAGCCGCAGCGCCCCGGTGCGCTCGGCCAGCCGGTCCAGCCCGCTGCTTTGGTAGACGCGCAGCGGGCCGCGCAGCATGCGCAGCCGCCGGGGGTGGGGGAACAACCGGAAGATCAGCTCCCGGACGGCCCGCTCGGCGGCCGGACGCACATGCTCCAGCTCCACCTGCTGCCGGGTCGTCTCGATCAGCCGGTCATAGCGCACCCCGGACGGGCACGACGTCACGCACGCCATGCAGCCCAGGCACCGGTCGAAGTGCTCGACCATGGCCGGCCCCAGCGGCTCGCCCTCCAGGTGCTGCTTCATCAGGTGGATGCGGCCGCGGGGGGAGTCCATCTCCTGGCCCCACAGCACGTACGTGGGGCAGGTCGGCAGGCAGAACCCGCAGTGCACGCAGTCGCCGATCAGCGAAGCCGGCTCCCGGCTTGCAGACGTCATCAGATCCCTCCCGCGAAACGGCCGGGCGACAGCCTGCGGCCGGGGTCGAACTGCTCTTTCACCCGCCGCATCAGCGCCAGGGCCGGGATCGGGCCCCACAGGTCGATCTCCTCGCGGACGGCCTGGGGGGCATAGCGCACCACCGCGCCGCCCGGCAGCGGGGCCAGCATGCCGCGCAGATCGGCCAGCAGCTTCGCCACGGCCTGCGGCTCGGCGGACCCCAGCCCCACGTGCCAGATGCCCGCCCCCGCCGACCCGCGCAGCACCGTCTCCGCGGCCCGGTGCTCCTGCAGCGTGCCGGCGATGCGCGGCAGCGCCGTCGGCGGGCCGGTCAGCTCGATCAGCGTGGTGCCGTCCGGGTAAAGGCCCCACCACGGCGGCGGGACGTCGGCGATGCGGGCGCCGGCGCCCAGCAGGTCCGCCACCGCCTCGGCGCGGGCCGCCACCCCCTCCGGCACGCCCTCCAGCAGCACGCACAACCGCACCGCCCCGCCGATCTCGGTGTCCACCTCGATCGCGCTGGGCACGTGCGGGGAGTGCAGCACCCGCTGCGCCGCCCGATGGGCCTGCGCGACGTCGCCGAACTCGCCGCTGACATACGCCCGGGCGCCCGGCAGCGGGTGCAGCCGGAAGGCCGCCTCCACGATCAGCCCGAGCGTGCCGAACGACCCGGCCAGCAGCCTGCCCAGGTCGTAGCCGGCCACGTTCTTGACGACCTTGCCGCCGGAGCGGGCGATGCGCCCGTCCGCCCGGATCATCGTCACCCCGATCAGCAGGTCGCGGACCGACCCGTGCAGCAGCCGGGACGGCCCGCCGGCCCCGGCGGCCACCGTGCCGCCCACCGTGGAGTGCGGGGTCGGCACATCCAGCGCCAGGCGCTGCCCGGCACCGGCCAGCACCTCCGCCAGCCGGCCCAGCGTCACCCCGGCCTCCACCGTGACCACCAGGTCGCCGGCGGCGTGCTCGACCACCCTGGCCAGGCCGGTGGTGTCGATCAGCAGATCGCAGCGCTCGGGCGGCAGCCCCCACTCCAGGCGGGTCTCGCCGCCGCGCGGCACCACCGCCAGCTCCAGCTCGGCGGCCACCCGCATCACCTCGGCGGCCTCGGCGACGGTGCGCGGCGCGGCCACCACCGCCGGGACCACGCCGAGCACCCCTTCGGCGGGCAGGCCCTCCCGCACCTCCCCGCAGACCCGGCTGAGCGCCGACAGCGCCCGCTTGTGGAGGGCGTCCATCAGAACAATTCCGCCTTTCCCTGCTGGACCAGCGGATGCGGCTCCTTGCGCACCCTGGGGACCTCCCCGCACAGCCGGGGCGTGGGGAAGATCTTGCCGGGGTTGCACAGTCCGGCCGGGTCGAAGGCGCAGCGCACCATCTGCATGGTGTCCAGGTCGGTCTCGGTGAACATGCGCGGCATGTGACGGGCCTTGTCCACGCCCACCCCGTGCTCGCCGGTGATCGACCCGCCGTGCCGCACGCACAGGTCCAGGATCTGCCCGGCCACCTGCTCGGCCCGCTCGGCGGCCTGCGGCTCGGAGTCGTCGAACAGCACCAGCGGGTGCAGGTTGCCGTCCCCGGCGTGGAAGACGTTGGCCACCCGCACTCCCGCCCGCCGCGACAGCTCCTCGATGTCGGCCAGCACCTGCGGCAGCGCGGTGCGCGGGATCACCCCGTCCTGCACCAGGTAGGCGGGGCTGATGCGGCCCACCGCGGCGAACGCCGACTTGCGGCCCTTCCAGATCAGGGCGCGTTCGGTCTCGTCGGAGGCGACGCGGATCTCAAAGGCGCCCTCTTGGCGGCACAGCCGCCGCACTTCGGCGAACTGGTGCTCGACCTCGGCGGCCGGGCCGTCCAGCTCCACCACCAGCACCGCCGCGGCGCCTTCGGGATAGCCGCAGGCCACCGCCGCCTCGGCCGCCTCGATGGCCAGCGCGTCCATCATCTCGATCGCCGCCGGCACCACCCCGGCCGCGATGATCTGCGACACCGCGCTGCCGGCCGCCTCGATGGAGGGGAAGGCCGCCAGCAGCGTCTGCACCGTCTCCGGCAGCCGGGTCAGCCGCACGGTGATCTTGGTGGTGATGCCCAGCGTGCCCTCGGAGCCCACGAACGCGCCCAGCAGGTCATAGCCGCCGCCGTCGCGGGAGATCGTGGTGATCTCCCCGTCCGGGGTGACGATCTCGCAGGCCAGCACGTGGTGGGCGGTGAAGCCGTACTTCAGGCAGTGCGCCCCGCCGGAGTTCTCCGCCACGTTCCCGCCGATGGTGCAGATCTGCTGGCTGGAGGGGTCGGGGGCGAAGTAGTAGCCATGCGGCCGGGCCGCCCGGGACAGTTCCAAATTGATCACGCCGGGCTCCACCACCGCCCGCTGGTTGTCGGGGTCGATGTGCAGGATGCGGCGCATCCGCGAGGTGACGATCAGCACCCCGTCGCTGCGCGGCAGCGCGCCCCCCGACAGGCCCGTCCCCGAGCCGCGCGCCACGTACGGCACGCCCGCCGCCGCGCACCGGCGGACGATCGCGGCGATCTGCTCGGCGGTGTCGGGCAGCACCACCAGCCCCGGCGTGGCCCGGTGGTAGGTGAGCCCGTCGCACTCGTAGGTGCGCAGCCGCACCGGGTCGGTGATCACCTGCTCCGGCCCCAGCAGCTCGGTGAACCTGCCGGCCAGATCCTGCAAACTCATCCCTCGGCCTCCCGGGCGCTGGTGGTCACGGCCGTGCCGGGACACGCCCGTGGGCGCGCCCCGGCACCGGATTTTCCGTGCAGAGAGCTGCTGCGGAGACTAGGGCATGCGCTCGTAGGCCGGCAGGGTGAGGAACTCGGCGTACTCGTCGGCCAGCGTGACCTCCTTGAACAGGGCGACGGCCTGGTTGTAGCGCGGCTCGTCGTAGGCCTGGCCCAGCTCGGCGCGGATGCCGGCCAGCTCCTCGTCCATGATCTTCTCGACGAGCTCCTTGGTGACCTTCTGGCCCTCCTTGAGGGTCACCCCGTTGTTGATCCACTGCCAGACCTGGGAGCGGGAGATCTCGGCGGTGGCGGCGTCCTCCATCAGGTTGTGGATGGCCACCGCGCCGTTGCCGCCCAGCCAGGTGGCCAGGTACCGCAGCGCCACGTCGATGTTGTTGCGCAGGCCCGCCTCGGTGATCTCACCGGGGGTCTTGTCGAAGGCCAGCAGGTCGGCGGCGGAGACCTTGACGTCCTCGCGCAGCCGGTCGCGCTGGTTGGGCTTGTCGCCCAGCACGCCGTCGAAGACCTCCCGGCACACCGGCACCAGGTCGGGGTGGGCCACCCACGAGCCGTCGAACCCGTCGTTGGCCTCCCGGGTCTTGTCGGCCCGCACCTTCTCGAAGGCGACCTTGTTGACCTCGGGGTCCTTGCGGGAGGGGATGAAGGCGGCCATGCCGCCGATGGCGTGGGCGCCGCGCTTGTGGCAGGTGCGCACCAGCAGCTCGGTGTAGGCCCGCATGAACGGGGCGGTCATGGTGATGGCGTTGCGCTCCGGCAGCACGAACTCCGCGCCCCGGGAGCGGAACTTCTTGATCACCGAGAACAGGTAGTCCCAGCGGCCGGCGTTCAGCCCGGCGGAGTGGTCGCGCAGCTCATACAGGATCTCCTCCATCTCGAACGCCGCCGTGATGGTCTCGATCAGCACGGTGGCGCGGATGGTGCCGCGCGGGATCTCCAGCTCGTCCTGGGCCAGGTTGAAGGCGTCGTTCCACAGCCGCGCCTCCAGGTGGCTCTCCATCTTGGGCAGGTAGAAGTAGGGGCCCTTGCCCTTGGCGAGCTGGCGGCGGGCGCAGTGGAAGAAGTACAGCCCGAAGTCGAACAGCGAGCCGCTCATCGGCTCCCCGTCCACCAGGACGTGCTTTTCCTCCATGTGCCAGCCGCGGGGGCGGACCACGATGGTGGCCAGCTCCTCGTCCGGCCGCAGCGCGTAGCTCTTGCCGGTCTTGGGGTCGGTGAAGTCGATGGTGCGGTCCAGGGCGTCCCGCAGGTTGATCTGGCCCTGGATCATGTTCTCCCACAGCGGGGTGTTGGCGTCCTCGAAGTCGGCCAGCCACACCTTGGCGCCGGAGTTCAGCGCGTTGATCGTCATCTTCCGGTCGGTGGGGCCGGTGATCTCCACCCGCCGGTCCACCAGGCCGGGCGCCGGCTCGGCCACCCGCCAGCTGTCGTCGGCGCGGATGTGCGCCGTCTCCGGCAGGAAGTCCAGCGTGCCCCCGGCGGCCAGCTGCTTTTCCCGCTCGGCGCGGGCGGCCAGCAGCTCCTTGCGCCGCGCGCCGAACTCGCGCTGCAGCGTGGCCAGGAAGGACAGCGCCTCGGGCGTGAGGATCTCGTCGTAGCGCTCGTGGAGGGGACCGGTGACCTCCACACCGTCGGGTGCGGTCATCTGCCTGCCCTTTCGTATCGTGAAAACAGACTTCTGTTTAGTGGAACGCTACTGCCCGGTATTCGCCCGGGTCAAAGCGGCCCCCGCCCAGTGCGCCCGGCCGGGCCGCGAGGGCCGTCCCCAGTCATGCCCTCGGGAAGCTCCCCGGACTCCGCTGCAGCGTGAGCGGCCCCGGCGCGAGTCCGCCCGGCCTGTGGCGCGCACGGCCGGGAAGCACAGGCCGGGGCGCCCGCCCGGGCGGCGCCGGCACCGGGACGACAGGTGTGAAACGGCCGATAAATCACGTGGCCATCCGGCCGGGCGGCGTGGCACGATCGTCGGGAAGGATCCGGCCGTCCAACGGCGTTGTAGAGGACATATGACTTCTGCTTTTTTCGAAGACCCGCAGATCCATCGCGACGGCCGGGACGACGGCACGCCGGAGGACTTCCGCGACGAGCCGCTGACCGGTGAGCTCGACCTGGCCGACCGCCAGGCGCTGCGCCGGGTCGCCGGGCTGTCCACCGAACTCGCCGACATCACCGAGGTCGAGTACCGCACGCTGCGGCTCGAACGGGTCGTGCTCGTGGGCGTGTGGACCGAGGGCACCGCGCAGCAGGCCGAAAGCTCCCTGCGCGAGCTGGCCGCGCTCGCCGAGACCGCCGGCTCCCAGGTGCTGGAGGGCCTGATCCAGCGGCGCAGCAAGCCCGATGTGGCCACCTACATCGGCTCGGGCAAGACCGCCGAGCTGGCCGAGATCGTGCGCGCCACCGGCGCCGACACGGTGATCTGCGACGGTGAGCTGTCGCCCAGCCAGCTGCGGCACCTGGAGGAGATCGTCAAGGTCAAGGTCATCGACCGGACCGCGCTGATCTTGGACATCTTCGCCCAGCACGCCCGCAGCCGCGAGGGCAAGGCCCAGGTCGAGCTGGCCCAGCTGGAGTACCTGCTGCCCCGGCTGCGCGGCTGGGGCGGCAACCTGTCCCGCCAGGTCGGCGGCCGGGCCGCCGGCGGCGTGGGCATCGGCGGCCGCGGCCCCGGTGAGACCAAGATCGAGCTGGACCGGCGCCGCATCCGCGCCCGGATGGCCAAGCTGCGCCGCCAGATCGCCGAGATGGCCAAGACCCGCGAGACCATGCGGAGCAACCGGCGCCGCAACCGCATCCCGTCGGTGGCCATCGCCGGTTACACCAACGCCGGCAAATCCTCGCTGCTCAACCGGCTGACCGGGGCGGGCGTGCTGGTGGAGGACGCGTTGTTCGCCACCTTGGACCCCACCGTGCGCCGGGCCCAGACGCCCAGCGGCCGGCCGTTCACACTGGCCGACACGGTCGGGTTCGTCCGGCACCTGCCGCACCAGCTGGTCGAGGCGTTCCGCTCCACCCTGGAGGAGGTCACCCAGGCCGACCTGATCCTGCACGTGGTGGACGGTTCCGACGCCGAGCCCGAGGCCCAGATCGACGCCGTCCGGCAGGTGCTGCGCGAGATCGGCGCCGACCGGGTGCCGGAGCTGGTCGTGATCAACAAGGCCGACGCCGCCGACCCGCTCACGCTGGCCCGGCTGCGCCGCCGCGAGCCCGGCAGCGTCGTGGTCTCCGCCCGCACCGGCGCCGGCATCGAGGAGCTGATGGCGGCCATCGAGGCCGAGCTGCCGGAAGTGGGGCGCGAGGTGCGGGTCGTGCTGCCGTATGAGCGGGGCGACCTGGTGGCGCGGATCCATGAGCTGGGCGAGGTGTTCTCCCAGGAGCACACCGCCGAGGGCACCCGGCTGCACGCCCGGGTCCCGGCGGCCCTGGCGGCCGAGCTGGACCGGTACGTCGCGGCAGAGGCGCTCTGACCTGCGAGAACGGCCGTCGTTCAGCCGGTGGGCCCGGCACCTTGCCGGACCTGCGGCCAGGGCGAGGACGACCTTCTGCCTCATGAGCTGAAGAGGGCTCCCGCCGCCTCTTGCGAGAGGCGGCGGGAGCCCTTGGACGTTGCGGAGGAGCCGGCCGCGGCGGGGGGCGACGCCGCTGTCGTCGCCCGCAGCGCCGCGACCGGGCTTCCCGCCGGCGGGCGGGACGGCGCTGAGCGTGGCCCGGCGGCGGGCTTTGAACCGCCCAGTGTGATCGGTCGCAACCGGCTGGGCTCGGTGAGCCTTTTCAACGCGCCGTTTTCACAGGCCGAGACGAGGACATCACAGTCAGGGACGATGCCGTGACCTGGAAGGGCGCGGTACCGGACACCATCCGGGCTCCCGTCCGCGGCGCCCAGGGCCGCGGGGCTGGAAAAGGTTCAGTGGTTACATCTTTGGCATTCGCCTTGACGAAACCGTGGGAATCCGTACGGTCTGAATGACCAAGGGGTGGGTGGCCGCGGGACCGGAGACAAGATCACATATTTTATGTGGCTCTTGTAATGAGGTGGGTGTTTTGTCGGTTTTGGTGGGTGTCGGCGGATAAGCCGGGAAAGTGATGAGCATGCTGTCGTGCCGCACAGATGGCGGGCCTGTCCGGCGCGCCGGGCATGCCCAGCGTGCTCGCCCTCGTCCGCCCCGGAGGGCTCTCCTGCGGGCAGACCGCATGCCGACGACTTCTTTTCCTTCGGTTGTGGTTGCTCACAAGAGGTTGTCCACTGGGCGGTGTGTGGTCTACCTTGTCGAAACCGATATCTCCGGTCTCGTCGCTCAAGGTGGTCAGGCGACCACCCGACTCCCAGGCGGTGATTCGCCGGCATCCAGTCGGCGGATCCGATCGAGAGCAGGTGACCCACTGCATGGCGTCCGGTTCAGCGCCTGGCGGCGCATTGCCGTATACGGGTCGGTGACCCCATGACGGTACGGCTGTTGACGAACATCGGCAGGCTCTGGACGGGCACCGATGTGTGCAGCAATGCCGCCATCCTCATCCACAACGACCGGATCGTATGGGCGGGCCCCGCGGCCGACCTGCCGCAAAGCGTGCCCGGTGTGATCGACGACATCGTCGATGTCGACCACGTGGAGAACCTCGGCGGGGGACTGGTCACTCCCGGCCTGATCGACGCGCACTCCCACCCGGTGTACGCCGGCAACCGCTGGGCCGAGCTGGCCATGCGCACCAGCGGCTCGACCTACTCGGAGATCGCCGCGGCCGGCGGCGGCGTCAACTCCACCATCACCGTGACCCGCGGCACCGACCCCTGGACGCTGTGCAACAGCGTCCGGGAGCGGCTGCGGCGCTGGATCGAGGACGGCACCACCACGGTGGAGGCCAAGACCGGCTACCACCTGACCCGCGACGGGGAACTGGCCGACATCCGGATGCTGCGCTCGCTGGAGAGCGAGCCGTCCATGCCGCGCGTCCACGCCACCTTCCTGGCGGCCCACATCCTGCCGCCGGAGTACTTCGGCCGCCGCCGCGACTACGTCGAGGCGGTCCGCCAGTGGACCGGGGACGCCGCCGCGGCCGGCGCCGACAGCATGGACGTCTACTGCGACGAGGGCCACTTCACCCCCGAAGAGGCCCGCGTCCTGCTGTACACGGCCAAGCGGGTCGGCCTGAAGGCGCGCATGCACGCCTGCGCCAACGAGCGCACCGGCGCCGCGCAGGTCGCCGCCGAGATGGGCTGCGCTTCCGCGGACATCCTCACGCACGCCACCGACGAGGACATCAAGGCGATCGCGCACGCCGGGGTCACCGCCACCGTCTGCCCCGGCAGCTCCCTCAACACCGACCGGCCGCTCGCCCCGGTGCGCAAGATGCTCGATCACGGCGTCACCCTCGCCCTGGGCACCGACCACAACCCCGGGCAGTGCGGCATCACCTCCATGCCGCTGGTCATCGGGCTGGCCGTGGCGATGTTCGGCCTCAGCGTCACCGAGGCGCTGCGCGCGGCCACCCTCGGCGGGGCCGCGGCGCTGCGGGTGGGCGACCGGGGCACGCTGGCGCCGGGCATGATGGCCGACATCGTGCTGTGGGACGCCGACCATGAGGGTGCCTTCGCCTGGGCCTTCGGGCTGCGCGCCCTGCGGGTGTGGCGCGGCGGCGTCCCCGTCGTGCACTGACCCGGGCTGAGTCTGGCATTCGCTGGGACCGTGCCAAGCGGTCCCGCGGTCCCCCGGCAGACGGCGTCCGTGGCCGGTGACCGCCGCCTGGCGACGGTTTTCCACAACTCGCCGGGATTCTGCCGCATGCGGGGCCGGGCTTTTAGCGTCGATGACATGAGAGCTGAACCCGGACGCCGCCCACCAGCCGCTTCTGCGCGTTTCGAGGACCTGATGCACGGCCCTCGGCAGGACCCTCCCGCTGCATATTTACGCTCCTCTCCCGAGCCTCCGGAGTGGGTCGCCATGCCCGACCCCGACCCGGTGGACCGCTCTGCGCCCGGCCCGTTCCCCGCAGAGACGCCGCCGCTGGGCCCCGCCGAACCTCTCGGCGGTACAGGACACCCGGCGTCCGACCCCTTCGCCCGGCTGGGAAAGAACGGCCAAACAGGGGAGGACGCCGAAGTCCCGTCCTTCGCCGGGCGGGCCGGTGCGTGGGCGGCGCGTCTTACCCCCGGACACCCCGGAGCCCGAGCCCTGGCCGTCCTGGGAGCGCTCGCCGTCCTTCTCGCCTGCGGTTACCTGTGGCTGTCCCGCCCTCGCCCGCAGCCGTCCGCCGACGCCGTCCCCGCGCCCTCGGTCGTCGCCTCGCCCGTCCTCCATCCCGCTCCCAGCGCCGCGAACCTCGTCGTCCACGTGGCCGGGAAGGTCCGCAAACCCGGCGTGGTGACCCTGCCGCCCGGCGCGCGGGTCGCAGACGCCATCCAGGCCGCCGGAGGGCTGCGCCCGGGCGCCGACACCGGCTCCCTCAACCTGGCCCGCCGCTTGGTGGACGGTGAGCAGCTCATGATCGGCCTGCCCGCCCCCACCACCGCCATGCCCCCACCGGACGCCATGCCCGCCGGCCCCCAGGACGCCGGCGCCCCCGGCGGACTCATCGACCTGAACACCGCCACCGCCGAACAACTCGAAACCCTCCCCGGAGTGGGCCCGGTCCTGGCCCAGCGGATCATCGAGTACCGCACCCGAAACGGCGGTTTCCGCTCCGTCGAGCAACTCCAGGAAGTGACGGGCATAGGCGCTCGCCGATACGCCGAACTCAGAACCCGGGTGCGCGTCTGACCCGACTTGCCGCCCGGTTGAGGACGCGATCGAGACGGCCGGACCGCGCGGCCAGACCGGCCATCTGCACCGCCTGCCTGAGGCGCGCCGGCGCTCTTGCCAGCCGGCGAATGTGGCTCTGTCTGGAGGGGGTGCCGGTGTGGGGGCTGGTCCTGGGGGTGGGTTACCGCCTGGTGAGGAGGTCTGGCCGATGCGGTGGGGTCGTGTGGGCTGGATCGGAGATCGGCACTGCCTGTTTGGGATGTGCTGGTGCTCTTGCCGGCCGGTGAGTGTGGCTCTGTCTGGAGGTGTGCCGGTGTGGGCGGCTGGTCCTGGGTGTGGGTCTGACTTGGCCTGGTGCTTGGTGAGGAGGTCTGGCTGACGCGGTGAGGTCGTGTGGGCCGGATCGGAGAGCGGCACCGCCTGCTCGGGGCGCGTCGGCGGTCTTGTCGGCCGGTGGGTGTGGCCCAGTTCGGAAGGGGCCGTGGGCCTAGGCGGCTCGTTCGGGGTGTCCTGATGCGTCGGCGCCGCTCGGTGGGGCGCTCCGCGTTCGGCTGTGTCGTGGCGGGTCGGGTTTCCCGCAGGAGCGCATGGGCGTTCAGCCGGTTTCGGCCGGGTGCCTGCGCCGCGGCTCCGGGCGCGGAGGGAGAACGCGATGGAAAGGAGGAGTGGCCGGTGTTGATGACCGGACGGGACGCCGGGGAACGGCAGGGGCATGACCTGCGGCTGGTGATCCCCGCGCTGGGGGTCTGGGGAACGGCGTGGGCCCTGCTGGGCGCCACGGCGGCGGTCGCCTATGGGGTGGCCGTGGGGTGCGGGCTGGGAGCACTGCCGTTTCTCGCCGGATCCTTATCCCGCTCGAGGCGGAGGAGGGACGCTCCGGAGAGCGGGGGAGCGGCTGGTGGGGCGTTGCGGCCTGCGTTCTGCGGGCTGGCCGGGGCGGTCCTGGCGTGTGCGGCCGCCGCGGCGGCCGGGACGGGGCTGCGGCTGTCGGCGGTCGAGTCCGGGCCGGTGCGGGAGGCGGCCCGGGCCGGGACGCGGGCGCCGATCGAGGCGGTGGTGACCGGTGATCCGGTGGTGAAGCCGTCCGAGCGGCGGCGGATCGTGCTGTTGCGGGCCCGGGCGGAGGCGATACGCCTCCAAGGACGCACCGTTCGGGTGCGGGTGCCCGTCCTGCTCATCGGGACGGAGGACGCCTGGCGTGCTCTGGTACCCGGTCAGCGAATCCAGGCCACCGCACGGCTGTCCCCGCCGCGGCATGCCGAGCTCTTGGCGGCCGTCGCGATCGTCCGGGGGCCGCCGGTCGTCGTGGCGGAGCCGTCGGCCGTGCGGCGCGCGGCCGAGAAGGTGCGGGCGAGCCTGCGCGCGGCCTGCGATGTGCTCGCGCCGGACCAGCGCGGGGTGCTGCCCGGGATGGTCGTCGGGGACACCTCGCGGCTCGACCCCGAGCTCGCCGCGGACTTCACGGCCGCCGGGCTCACCCATCTGATGGTGGTCTCCGGCGCCAACCTCGCCATCGTCGCCGGCGCGGTCCTGACGCTGTGCCGCCTGGCCGGTCTGGGACGGCGGCGGGCTCCGGCCGTGGCGGTCGCGGCGCTGCCGGCGTTCGTCGTGGTCGCCCGCCCCGAACCCAGCGTGCTGCGGGCCACGGTGATGACCCTGATCGGCCTGCTGGCCTTCGCCACCGGCAGCCGGCGCCAGGGGCTGCCGGCGCTGGGCGGCGCCGTGCTCGTCCTGGTCCTGATCGATCCGGGGCTGGCCCGCTCGTACGGGTTCGCCCTGTCGGTGCTGGCCACCGGCGGCCTGTTGCTGCTGGCCCCGCCGTGGACGGACCGGCTGTCCCGGTGGCTGCCCCGGCCGGTGGCGGAGGCGCTGGCGGTCGCGGCGGCGGCCCAGCTGGCCTGCGCCCCGGTGCTGGTGATGCTGACCGGGCAGGTCGGCCTGGTGGCGGTGGCGGCCAACCTGCTGGCCGCTCCGGCGGTCCCGGTGGCCATGCTGCTGGGGGCGCTGGCCGCGGTGATCGCCCCGCTGTGGCTCACCCTCGCCCGGCTCGTGGTGTGGCCGGCGGGACTGGCGGTCGGCTGGATCATCGGCGTGGCCCGGACCGCGGCCGCGGTGCCGCACGCCACCGTCCCCTGGCAGGACGGCTTCCTGGGCGCGGTCACCCTCACGTTCGTGCTCGTCGCCGGCTGTCTGGTGCTCCGCAAACGCCTGCTGCTCATCGCCGTGGCGGCGGCAGGCACCGGAGCGCTCCTGGCCGGCGCCGCCGCACGGGTGACGGCGCCGGCCTGGCCGCCGCCCGGCTGGGCGATGGTCGCCTGTGACGTGGGCCAGGGCGACGCGAGCGTGCTCGCGGTGGGAAAGGGAAGCGCCGTCGTCGTGGACGCCGGGCCGGACCCCGGCCTCGCCGACGCCTGCCTGGACCGCCTGAAAGTGCAGACCGTGCCGCTGCTCGTCCTCACTCATCCCCATGCCGACCACATCGGGGGAACCCCCGGGATACGACGCGGCCGCACCGTCGGGACGGTGGTCATCAGCGCCCGCAGCGACGGCAGGGAGTCCCGGCACGCCTTCGGGCTGCCCCTGCACGCCGCCGTCTCCGGCCGGCAGTGGCATGTCGGGGACTTGTCGTTGACCGTCCTCGCCCCCTGGGAGACGGCCCGGCCCGATGCGCGTCCCGAAGCCGACGACGAGGCCGTCAACAACGCCAGCATCGTCCTGGTCGCCCGCAAACCCGGCTTCAGCGCCCTGCTGACCGGCGACATCGAGACCGAGGCCCAGCGGGCTTTGATCCCCGACGTCCCGCCCGTGCAGGTGCTCAAGGTCCCCCATCACGGCGCCCGTGACCAGGATCCGGCCTTCCTGGCGGCCACGCGCGCCGCGATCTCCATCATCTCCGCCGGAGAGAACAACGACTACGGCCACCCGGCGCCCAGCACCCTCGCCCTGCTGCAACGCCTTGGCACCCGTGTCTACCGCACCGACCGGCACGGCGACATCGCCATCGTCCCCACTCCCGCCGGGCCGGCCGCCGTACCGAGAAAAGGCGGCTGACCGGTGAGTTCACGGCGCGAACCGCCGGCCTTGTCGGCACGTGACCTTAGAGGCCGAGGACAGAGGCCCATGGGACGGATGCGCAGCAGACCCTCGGGCAAGACCTCGGAGACCGAGGAGTGAAATGCCTGCGCTGTCCTGCCCTGTTGCCGTTGCAGGTGACAGCGAGGTTTCCGCAGCGAATATGGAGCCCGGCTCGCATCGTGACGCCCCGGCCGGGGCCATGGCACGACCGGCCGGTCCCGGCTGTCCTCTCCCCATATCCGGCCGTGGGCGGTACGCCCCTGCGGCCCGCTCGGTGGCGTCCTGCCGCATCCTCACCAGGGACTTTGCTCCGGCCTCGGCCTTCTCTCCGTCCTCGGGGGCACCGAATCGCTGAGAGAACCTCGATAAGCCTTTCCGCACGCCGTTCCTGCGGCGGTGATGGCGCAGGCGGGGGCGATGCCGTGGCCTGCAAGGACACGGCATCGGATGCCGTGCGGGCTCCCAAGATCACGTATTGCGGAAGGCTGCGGCCTTCCCGGCGCCGATGTCCCCGGCTCCACCTGCGGGAACGGTGTGTGGCGGAGGTTCCGGGCGGTGCCTTTGCGCATGGACGTCTCGCAGCGTGGGACGGCGGGGCGTTCCGGTGCGCGAGGCCGGTGGCGGCGTGGCATTCTGCTGGAATGCCTGCCGATCCGTTGACCCTGATCGTCGGTGATGAGGAGCTGCTCGCCGAGCGCGCGGTGGGCGAGGTGATCGCCGCGGCCCGGGCGGACGATCCCGAGACCGAGGTCATCGATCTGACGCCGGAGAACCTGGAAGCGGGACGGCTGGCGGAGCTGACCTCGCCGTCGCTGTTCGGCGGCGGCAAGGTGCTGGTGCTGCGCTCGGCCCAGGACCTGGGCAAGGAGCTGATCGCCGAGGTGCTGGCCTACGCCGAACGCCCCGCCGACGACGTCGCGCTGGTCGCCGTCCACGCGGGCGGCGCCAAGGGCAAGGCCCTGGTGGACGGGTTGTCCAAGGCCGGCGCCCGCAAGGTGACCTGCTCGAAGATCACCAAACCGGGGGAGCGGGTGGCGTTCGTGCGGGCGGAGGTCCGCCGCTGCGGCGGGACGATCGGCGCGGAGGCCGCCCGCGCCCTCGTCGACGCGGTCGGCCACGACCTGCGGGAGCTGGCCGCCGCCTGCAGCCAGCTCGTCGCCGACACCGGCGGCAAGATCAGCGAGGAGGCGGTGGCCCGCTACTACCGGGGCCAGGCGGAGGTGAGCGGCTTCAACGTCGCCGACAGCGCGGTGGAGGGAGATCTCGTCCAGGCGCTCGAGAAACTGCGCTGGGCGCTGGCCACGGGCGTGGCACCGGTCCAGATCACCAGCGCCCTGGCGCAGGGCGTCCGCGCCCTGGCGAAGGTCAGCGGCGCTCCGCGCGGCGCCCGGGGCGCGGCGCTGGCCAAGGAGCTGGGCATGCCCCCCTGGAAGATCGACAAGACGCAGCGGCAGCTGCGCGGCTGGTCGGCGGACGGCATCGCCCGCGCCCTGCGGGTGGTCGCCGATGCCGACGCCCAGGTCAAGGGCGGCGCCACCGATCCGGCGTACGCGCTGGAGAAGGCCATCGCGGAGATCACCGCCGCCCGCGGAGGACGCTGACGCACCCGGGAACCTGCCGGCCTCCCCTTGGCACCGGCCACGTCCGGGAGGATGGCACCGGCGGCCGTCGTCCCGCATGGAACGCGAAGGCATGGTCGATGCGCCGGCCGCTCGGTGCTCCGGTGACGAGCGGGACTCCGGGATGCGCGCTCATCCGGTGATACCGGGTGCTTCAGGGGGATTCGGCGCGGCGCTTGAGACCTTGCGCCTCCATGTTCAGGTAACGGCGGGAGAGCCGTCCCACCAGGACGGCGAACAAAGGAGCGAGGGGACCCGTCTGCTCAAGGACCAGCCGTACGGTCAGCGGGCCGTCGGGGGCGGAGACGAGTTCGTGCAGGGCGGTGGTGGTGACCCCCGGGCTTTTGGCGACCCAGGTGAACGCCGAGCCGGGGACGAAGCCGGTCACCGTCCACACGGCCGGCGGAAGCTTGGGCTGCTTGATCCGTACGGCGCTGCCCGGACCGAACGGTTTGTTTCCAAGGAGCTCGACCCGGCTCATCGAGGCGGTCCACTCGGGCCAGCGCTCGACGTCGATCAGATGCTCCCAGACGCGTTCGGCCGGTGCGTCGATCTCAACCGTGACCTCGTATCGCATGGAACCTCCGGTGATGCGCCGGTGCGCCTTTCCACCGCGTGATCTGCGGATCCGCGCAAAAGGGCGGCCGCCTCCCGCACGATCCGCACGACGCCGGGCCCCGAGCCGCGGAAGGGATCGCCGCCACGCTGGTGAAGAGGGGCAACAGGAGCTGAGAAGGAGTGACTGGCCTTCCTTGATCGAAGGGGGTGCCTGTCCGTATCGCGCCGCCTCTCCTCGGGGTGGCCGGCCCGGGGACGCCTCCCTCTACCCGGTGGTGACGGCGCCGGCTTCGCGTCCTGGGCTTGTCCAGGCCGCCGTCCCAGCCGGCGGGCGGGCCGGGACCGAGACGGCGTCTGCCGTCTGCGGGGTGCCGCCATGGACGATCCGCAGGACGTTCCACCGGTTCGGCGCGGAGCCGAGGGGCCGGACCGGTGGGCGCCCACCGCTGAATGCCGGCACCTTTGCGGCATCACCAGCGTCTCCACCACAGCTCCCGGACTGCCGTCTCCTCAGCGACGCCGATCGCTGGGAGAACCCCGACGATTCCTTGCCTGTGATGATCTTCTCATGGGGCGCCCGCCGCGACCCCGTGCGCGCCCTTGCCGGTTACGGCCCGCGAAGCGGCGAGCTCAGCATTTCCCCTGTAGGCCCAACGGAAGGGAGGCCGAAAAAACGCTTCGATCCGGAGCGTTCTGTGCTTCACGCTGGTGAGCATGGGCCATGTGAAACATGAGCAATGGCGCCTTGGAGTGGATTTCGGCCGGGTGATCCAAGGCGGTGCGCTGCCCGACGGCGCGGACACGATGTTCGTGGGTGGCACGTTGCAGGAGGCGCTGGAGAGCCCTCCGACGGAAGGGGCGTTCGAAGTGCTCCCCCGGCTGGCGGACCTGTTCGGCGGACGGGTGTGGATCATCTCCAAGTGCGGCCCGGTCACCGAGCGCAAGACGCGGCTGTGGCTGGAGCACCACCGGTTTTGGACGCGCACCGGGATCCCCGCGGGCCACCTGCGTTTCTGCCGGCAGCGGGCCGAAAAGGCCCGCCACTGCGCCGAGCTGGGGATCACCCACATGATCGACGACCGGCTGGGGGTGCACCAGGCGATCCGCGACGTCGTTGCGCACCGTTATCTGTTCGGTCCCCAGACCGGCCCGGTGCCCGACTGGGTGGTACCCACTCCCACGTGGGCCGACGTGGAGGCCAAGGTGACGGCGGACCTGGCCGCCATGCGACGTTGAAAGCTCGGGCACCGGCCCTTCCGGCCCGCTGAACCTTTTCCAACACGTGGTCTTGGGCATCGGAGGCGGGAGCCCTCGACGGTATCCGACTCAGCGTCCGATCGCCCAGACCCACGTCACCGATCGTCGGGAAGACTCACCGCAGCGGCTCACAGGGCCCGCAAACCAGGCCGAGAAAGGCTCTGCCGGGGCGTTCCCGCCGCCGCAGATCGATGGGCCCTCCGGCCCCGGGCCGCGCGATGCCGAACCCGCCGGCCCGTGCCCGGAGCCGCCCGCCAAGGGCTCCTCGCTTGCGAAGAGGCCCGTGGGGCCGCGGCGCGGACGGCCGCCGCTCCAGCACAAAGACGCCGCTGCCCCCGCGGGGTGCGGCGTCCATGGCATGGCCGGAAGCCGGCGGCCGGAGCGCTTACTTCTCCTGCAGGAGAGCGGCGGCGCGCTTGGCGATCGCCGACTTGCGGTTGGCGGCCTGGTTCTTGTGGATGACGCCCTTGCTGGCGGCCTTGTCCAGCTTGCGGGCCGCGTGGCGCTGGGCAGCGATGGCGGCCTCGACGTCACCGGCCTCCAGGGCCTCACGGAACCGGCGGATGGCCGTCTTCAGCTCGGACTTGACGGCCTTGTTGCGCAGCCGACGCTTCTCGTTCTGCTTGTTCCGCTTGATCTGGGACTTGATGTTCGCCACGTCGCAGTGCCTCAGCTTGGTCGCATTTCCACGCCTGCCCAAAGAGGAAGGAACAGGCCCCAACGAAAAAACGTGGCGGCGGTGCTCGCGGCACAGCGCTACGCCACACGCAGTCGCACAGCTTACCAACCGGCGGCCCTGCGCCAAAACCGGCGACCGCGGCGCAGGCGTCCTGGATGCGCGCTGGGGCGGCGGCGCCCCGCCGGCGCCACCGCCCCTTCTCGCCCCGCCTCCCGGGCGGCGTTCCGGTCGGCGGAGCGTGATCTTCACGGTAGGAGACCGGCGATCCCGAGTGCATGGGACGAACGTCCCGACTTGGACGGGAAAAACCGGCCGAAGACGCTTCCCGCCTCCGGCCGCCCGTCCCATCGGTGTCCGGGTGAGACGGGAAGCGGCGACAGGGCGGGTATGGGGCCGGAGCACGCCGGCGGGCATGGGACTATGGGATACGGCAAGACCTATCCACCTGTGAGCTTTCGAACGGACCCCGGTGCCCAGGCCTGAGCCCAACAAGACCGATCCCGCGATCATCCGGAACTTCTGCATCATCGCCCACATCGACCACGGCAAGTCGACGCTGGCCGACCGGATGCTGCAGCTGACCGGAGTGGTCGAGGAGCGCCAGATGCGGGCGCAGTACCTCGACCGGATGGACATCGAGCGCGAGCGGGGCATCACCATCAAAAGCCAGGCGGTCAGACTGCCGTGGACGGGCCCCGACGGGCGCGAGTACGTCCTCAACCTGATCGACACCCCCGGGCACGTGGACTTCTCCTACGAGGTGTCGCGGTCGCTGGCCGCCTGCGAGGGCGCGGTGCTGCTGGTGGACGCCGCCCAGGGCATCGAGGCCCAGACGCTGGCCAACCTGTACCTGGCGCTGGAGGCCGACCTGCACCTCATCCCGGTGCTGAACAAGATCGACCTGCCCGCCGCCCAGCCCGACAAGTACGCCGAGGAACTGGCCGGGCTCGTCGGCTGCGAGCCGTCGGAGGTGCTGCGGGTGTCCGGCAAGACCGGGCAGGGCGTGCCCGAGCTGCTGAACCGGATCGTGGAGGCGGTCCCGCCGCCCAGCGGCGACCCCGACGCCCCGGCCCGCGCGCTGATCTTCGACTCGGTCTACGACATCTACCGCGGCGTGGTCACCTACGTGCGGGTGGTGGACGGTCACCTGTCCAGCCGGGAAAAGAGCCTGATGATGTCCACCGGCGCCGCCCACGAGACGCTGGAGGTCGGGGTGATCTCCCCCGAGCCCAGGCCGGTGGACGGGCTGGGCGCCGGCGAGGTCGGCTACCTGATCACCGGGGTCAAGGACGTCCGGCAGGCCCGGGTCGGCGACACCGTCACCAGCGCCTCCAACCCGGCGGCCGAGCCGCTGGGCGGCTACCAGGACCCCAAGCCGATGGTGTTCTCCGGGCTGTACCCGGTGGACGGCGACCAGTACCCCGAGCTGCGCGACGCCCTCGACAAGCTGCGCCTCAACGACGCCGCGCTGGTGTATGAGCCGGAGACCTCGGCGGCGCTGGGCTTCGGGTTCCGCTGCGGCTTTCTGGGCCTGCTGCACATGGAGATCGTCCGGGAACGGCTGGAGCGCGAGTTCGACCTGTCGCTGATCTCCACCGCCCCCAACGTGGTCTACCGGGTGGTGATGGAGGACGGCACCGAGCACATCGTCACCAACCCCAGCGAGTTCCCCGAGGGCAAGGTCGGTGCGATCTACGAGCCGGTGGTCAAGGCCACCATCCTGAGCCCCAGCGAGCACATCGGCGCGATCATGGAGCTGTGCCAGGGCCGTCGCGGCACCCTGCAGGGCATGGACTACCTGTCGGAGGACCGGGTCGAGATCCGCTACACCCTGCCGCTGGGCGAGATCATTTTCGACTTCTTCGACCAGCTCAAGTCCCGCACCCGCGGCTATGCCTCGCTGGACTATGAGCCCAGCGGCGAGCAGCAGGCCGACCTGGTCAAGGTGGACATCCTGCTGCAGGGCGAGTCGGTGGACGCCTTCAGCCAGATCGTGCACCGCGACCACGCCCGCGAGTACGGCCTGATGATGACCTCCAAGCTCAAGGAGCTGATCCCGCGGCAGCAGTTCGAGGTGCCCATCCAGGCGGCGATCGGCTCGCGGATCATCGCCCGCGAGAACATCCGCGCCCTCCGCAAGGACGTGCTCGCCAAGTGCTACGGCGGCGACATCTCCCGCAAGCGCAAGCTGCTGGAGAAGCAGAAGGAAGGCAAGAAGCGGATGAAGACCATCGGCCGGGTGGACGTCCCCCAGGAGGCGTTCGTCGCCGCCCTGTCCACCACGGGCACCGACAAGAGCAAGAAGTGACCGTCCCGCCTTCGGCCCACCGGACCTGAAGCGCCCCCGGCCGCCGGGCGCTGTCCGCGCGCCCGGCCGGTGCGGCGAGATTCCGCTCCTGTGACCGATCGGTTACAAAGTTCTTATCCCGGGATCCACCCGGCCCGGCGAAACGTCCTCAGGGCAAACGTCCTCAGGGCATGTGAGTGCCTGGGAACGGGCGGAGCGGCGAGATGAACGGCGGTCTCCGGGCGCGGATCTTCGCACTGGTGGTGATCTGGGGCTGGCTTCCCGCACTGGCGGGGCTGGTGTGGGGGCTGGCCAAGCTCCTGCTGCCCAAGGCCGGCCAGACCTGTGCCCTGGCTCTTCAACGCTGGTTCCTCCCCGAGTGGAGCCTCACCGCGCTGACACCCCAGACCTGGTTGTGGATCGCGGCGAGCCTGATCATCACGGCGGTCGTCTTCGCGGGGATCGCTTCCGAGGGAGCCGGGCGGGGCGGGGCCGTGCCGGCGATGGCGGCCCTGCTGGCGCTCCTGGTGCTGGTCTGGCCGTTTCCGGTGGCGCTGTGGGACAACGACAAGGACGCCGGGCGCCACTACAACTCCGCCACCGTCTTCCACGTCCCCGACCTGGACAGGCCCCCCGGGTCGATGACCGACCTGATGCGCTCCCTGCGTCCGGGCGACGGCCGCGAGTGCGACCGGCTGGGCGGCCATGACGTGCGGGCCTGCATCAAACAGGACACCGCCGTCTCCGCGTTGCGCTGGGAGGCGCGCACCTCCTCCCTGGCCGCCGCGCGGACGGCGATGAACGAGGCGGCCTCCCCCGTCCAGCGCGTCGACGTCATGGACTCCACCCTCACCTACCTGTGGGGGGAGGCCGAGAACACCGGGCGATGGTCGGCGCTCTTGGACGGGTCGGGCGACAACCGCCCCCTCTACGGGGTGGCCGAATGGGACGGCACCGTCAACGCCGCCCGGGTGTGCCGCTTCACCGGCGGGTACCGCATCGACCGCGCCTTCGGCGGCGTGGGCCGCAACAGCCTGCGCGACCTGCTGGCCGAACGCCATCCCGGGCTGATCTACGACGACACCGACATCTGGGGCTACTGCGAGGGCGAGCGCCCCGTCATCGTCATCCCCGCCCAGCGGCAGATCAGGTACGCCCAGCGCACGGTCAAGACCGCCGGGGGAGTGCTGGTGCTGCGCGGCTCGGCGAGCGGGCGCCCGATCGTGGAGCACCGCCCGCGGGTGCGGCCCGGCGAGCTGCCCGGCCCGGCGTACTCCATCTCGCTGGTGCGGGCCCAGCGGGACGCCACGCAGTGGGCGGCGGGCCGCGAGCACCGGCGGGAGTCCTCCTTCGGCTTCGAGCCCAGCAGCTTTGAGACCCAAAGCGCCAACCCCGGGGAGTATCTGCTGCGCGGCTCGGACAAGCGGCTGTATTACGTCACGCCGCTGACCCCGCGCGGCAGCAAGTCCCAGGCGCTGATCGCCTATGGCGTCGCCCCGGCGGACCAAAGCGACAGCGGGCGGCTCAACCGCTACGACGTGTACGTCCTGGCGGACGACGACCCGCTGGTGGCGAGCCTGGGAACGCTCCGGGCCCGCGCCGTGGCCCACATCTCCGGCCCCTCCAGCCCGTACCCCAACTTCCTCAACTCCGGCGGCGAGCTGCAGGAGTTCGTGCCGATGGGCGGGGGCGCCTGGCGCGTGTACGGGGTGCAGGACGGCCGGACCGCCTTCTATATCGACCTGTCGGTCAGCGGCCGGGACCGGCCGAAGACCGTCAGCTCCGCGCAACGGGAGCCCGAGGCCGAGGAGGAGGCCGGCGAGCGGGCGGGCGGTGAGTGCGGAAGGCCCCTTCGGGAACTGACCGACCGGCAGCTGGCCGATTGCCTCGGCGAGTTCGCCGACGAGCTGCGACGCCGCTCTGCCGGCGGCCGGTGAACCTGCGTGCCAAGGATCGGCAAACTTATGGCTACCTAGAGTCGCAGATGCAATACTGAGCGTTGTGGGTCATTCACTTCTGCATCAGGTCCTCGTCTCTGATCTGGCCGTCCCCGTCGCCCTCGCCACCGACGCCGGGCACCGGTCGCTGACCGGCCCCGGCGTCCGGCTGGACGACGACACCTGGCTGCGGGCGGACCTGCTGGTCTGCCGGGAGGAGCAGGTCGGCGGGCGAGGACGCGTCGAGGGGACACCCCTGCTGGTGGCGGAGGTGGTCTCCCCGGCCTCGCGAAGTCGTGACCTGGGCGGCAAGAAGAACGCGTACCAGCGGTTCGGGGTCCCGCACTACTGGGTGGTGGACCCCACCGGGGACGAACTGGTGGTACACGTGCACGAGCTGATCGACGGCGTCTACGCGGAACGGGCCGCGGTCACCCCCGGAGACCACCATCTGATCGACGAGCCCTTCCGGCTGGATCTGGCGCCGGGATCGATCTTCGACCGGATATCCCGCTGGGCGGGTCGCTGGAGGGGGAACACCATGGAGCGAACCGGGCCGGACCTGCCGTCGTGCGAGGAACCGATCCTCGTCGACGCCTTCGGCCACCGCTGGCCGACCGGCGCCGAGAAAGTGGAGCTGGAGGACGGCTGCCCGATCTTCTACGGCGAGTGGGACGAGCGCGATGTGGCGATCGCCGAGCGCACCTACCCGGGCCGGGTCGTCCGGCTGGACCAGCCCCCGGGCGAGCCCGGCACGATCACCATCCTGCCCGGCCCGGAACCCGCTCCCTGAGAGCGTGTCGGCCCTACTTCAGCAGCGGCCAGGCGATGAAGGACGGCACCTGCAGGAACTCTCCCCGGTTGACCGCGATGGCGGCGCGCAGCAGGAAGTAGAAGAACAAGGCCGAATAGGCCAGCGGGAAGAGCGCCAGGGCGTCCATGAACTGGGCCAAAAGCAGGCCCACCACCCAGACGACGATCATTCCCAGCCCCATGTTCAGGGCTTGCGCCGCGTGCCGGCGGACGAACGGCGAGCCCCCCTTGGAGATCAGGGCCGCCAGGGGAGCGATCGCCGACACCTGAAGCTGACCCAGATAGGCCATCAGCGCCCACTTCTCCTCCTGCGGGGAGGCCGGGCCCATCACAGGGGCCGGCCCGCCGTAGGCGGGGGCGGGCAGCCCGTACTGGCCGGGCGGCGGCGCCGGCGGCGGGGGAAGGTACCGGCCGGGCGGCTGTTGCTGCCACGGCCCCTGCCGCCCCTGACCGGGCTGCGGACCCGGCATCGGCGGGGGAGGACCGTAAGCCATGGCGGATTCCTTTCCGACGGTTCACCGGCGAACCAGTGAACCTTTTCCAACACGCCGTCTGCGCAGGTCGAGGCTGGAGCGTCGCAGTCAGGGACGATGCCGTGACCTGGAACGCCGCGCCGGCGGGCACCACCTGGGCTCCCGTCCCCGGCGTCTTGGGCCGCGTGTTGAAAAAGGTTCCCTGACGAAGTCTATGAGTCTTCCGAAGGCCAAGAGGTTCGCGGATTCTTCCCACAGGCGGTCATGGCGTCACCCTCTTTACACCAAGTGCGGCACCCGGGGGTTCGGCGAGGTCAGCGACACCCCGGCGAAACGGCCGTCGTGCCGGGAGTGCTCATGACGTTCATAAAGGGTCAGCCCCAGCTCCGGAAGGCGCAGGCACCGGCCGCGCCGCACCACCGCATGGCCCAGGTCGAGCAGCAGCCGCAGCACGTCCTCGGCGGGCTCGTCCAGCAGGTCGATGCCGTCCAGCCGCAGCCGCAGCCGCGGATTGCCGCTCCAGCCCGGCGGGCGTTCGGCGTAGATCTCGCCCACCCGGTCCACCCCGTCCATCCGCCGCTCGGTGGAGACCGCCAGCAGGCCGCGGCCCACCCGCACGCTGCGGTGGTCGGTCCAGCCGCACAGGAAACGCGCCCGCGGCGGCGGGGTGCGGCACGCCCTGGCGACCTCCTCCAGCGCCGCCCAGGCGTCCTGGGCGCAGGTGTCGAACAGCAGGTCCGCCGAGGGCAGCAGCGCTCCGCGTCCCGGCTGCAGCGTGACCACGAACGGGCGGGCGCCGCCGGGGAAACGGGCCGGGTCGGGCTCGCGCAACGTCACCAGCCCTTCCCACAGGATCGGCTCGTCCACCCCCAGCCAGGTGATGTGCGCCTCGACGCCGAACAGCTCAAAGCACCGGTCGGCGACCGCCGTCTCCACGCGTTCCCGCAACGACTCGGCGACCTCGGCCAGATGCCGCCGCCACCAGGGAGGCTCTTCGCCGTGACGTCCACTGGTCTGCCAGTGCGCCCCGCCGCCGCCCAGCGGCACCCGCTGCTCGCTGCCGGCCCGGTCGAAAAGCACGTAATGCCAGCCGTCCGGCTCGCCGCGCAGCACCACCCGGACGGGCACCTGCCCGTAGGCCTGCGAGCCGGCTCCCCACATGTCCTCGCCCCCTACGAGTACCACGATGCGGGCCGGCCGGCCCGCCCCCTCAGCCGAACGTATCCGGTTCCCGCCAGATTAGGGCGGCCGGCCGCGTTCCGACCGCCGGGCGGCCGCGGCGGACCTGCTCCCGCACGGCACCGGCCCGGAACGATAGCGTCACACCCTGCATCCCGCGCGGCTTGGAGGCTCCCGTGACCCCTACCGATCAGCTCCTGCGCTCGCACAAGGAGCGGAAGGCCGTCGAGAACGCGATACGGGCGCTGTGGGCCGCCGCCCCGCCGGGGTGGCGGCGGCTGACCCTGGTCTTCCGGGCGACGGTCGGCATCGACAGCGCCTCGCTGGAGATGGTCTGCATGGACGGCACCGTCCGCCGCCTGGTCCCGCCCGGCCGGGCCGTGCGGCACATGGACGAGCTGCGCGCCGCCACCTATCGGGAGGACCGGGGCGCGTGGTTCACCGCGCGGCTGGAGGTCGAAAGGTCCGGGCGCTTCAACGTGGAGTTCGACTACGAGAACGAGCCGGACTTCAACCCTCCGCTCACCGCCTCCGCCTACCTGCTGGACCTGGCCCGTTTCCCCCGCTCGGAAGAGCACACCCCCGACTGGCTGAAGAACAAGCTCCGCGAGGCCGGCTGAGCGGCCAAGGCGGTCGGCGGCTGCGGGCAGACTTGGAGGGTGCCCGCGACCCTGCCCGATGGCGACCCCGTTCCCGCAGACGGCGCGCTGCCCGAAAGCGCCCTGGACGGACTGGGCGCCCGCCCGTTCGCCTGCTACGTGCACGTGCCGTTCTGCGTGACCCGCTGCGGTTACTGCGACTTCAACACCTACACCGCGGCCGAGCTGGGCCCCGGGGCGAGCCGCGACTCGTACGCCGATGCCGCGATCGCCGAGCTGCGCCTGGCCCGGCGGGTGCTGGGCCAGACCGACCTGCCGGTGCGCACGGTGTTCTTCGGGGGCGGCACGCCGACCCTGCTGCCGCCCGGCGAGCTGGGCCGGATCCTGGCCGCCATCGACGCGGAGTTCGGCCTGGCCCCCGGCGCCGAGGTCACCACCGAGGCCAACCCCGAATCGGTGGACGAGGGCTACCTGGAGCAGCTGCGCGCCGCCGGGTTCACCCGCATCTCCTACGGCATGCAAAGCGCCCGCCCGCACGTGCTGGCGGCGCTGGACCGCGTCCACACCCCCGGCCGCATCCCCCAGGTCGTCCGGTGGGCGCGGAAGGCGGGTTTCGAGCAGGTCAACCTCGACCTGATCTACGGGACGCCGGGGGAGAGCGCGGCGGACTGGCGGGCCTCCCTGCTGGCCGCGCTGGAGACCGAGCCCGACCACATCTCTGCCTACGCCCTCATCGTCGAAGAGGGCACCCGGCTGGCCGCGCGGGTGCGGCGCGGCGAACTGGCCGCCCCCGACGACGACGCGATGGCCGACCGGTACCTGATGGCCGAGGAGCTGCTGAGCGCCCACGGCCTGCACTGGTATGAGATCTCCAACTGGGCGCGCGGCCCGCACGCCGCCTGCCGGCACAACCTGCTGTACTGGACGGGCGCCGACTGGTGGGGGATCGGCCCCGGCGCACACAGCCACGTCGGCGGCACCCGCTGGTGGAACGTCAAGCATCCGGCCGCCTACGCCGCGCGGCTGGCCGGCGGGCGCAGCCCGGCGCACGCCCGCGAGGTCCTCACCGCCGCCGAACGCCGCCTCGAACGCATCATGCTGGAACTGCGGCTGGCCGAGGGGTGCCCCGCCGAGCTGCTGGAGGACGCGGCGGTGCGGCGGGCCATCGCCGACGGCCTGGTGGAGGAGGAGCCCTACTTCGGCCGGGGCCGCGCGGTGCTGACCCTGCGCGGCCGGCTGCTCGCCGACGCCGTCGTCCGAGACCTCACCTGACGAGGGCCCCGCCGGGTTCTTCGGCGCCGTTGCGGTTCCGGCGGCGGCCCTCCCACAGGCGGCTCAGGAGGGGTCGGGAGCGGTGACGAAGTCGATGAGCTCCTCCACGCGTCCCAGCAGCTGCGGCTCCAGATCGGCATAAGAGTTCACCGCGCCGAGGATCCGCCGCCAGGCCGCCCCCACGTCGGGAGGCCAGCCCAGCGCCGCCAGCACGCCCTCCTTCCAGGGCACGCCGGGCGGAACCTGCGGCCAGGCCCCGATACGCAGTACGGCGGGCTTGACGGCCTGCCAGATGTCCACGAAGGGATGCCCGGTGACCAGCACGTACGGCGAGGACACCTGAGCGGCGATCCGGCTCTCCTTGGACCCTTCGACCAGGTGGTCCACCAGCACGCCCAGCCGCCGGCCCGGACCGGGGCCGAACTCGGCCACCACCGCCGGAAGGTCGTCGACGCCCTCCAGGTACTCCACCACGACCCCCTCCACGCGCAGGTCGTGGCCCCAGATCTTTTCCACCAGCTCCGCATCGTGCACGCCCTCGACGTAGATGCGGCTCTCGCGGGCCACGCGGGCGCGCAGACCGGGCACCGCGATCGACCCGGAGGCCGAGCGGAGCGGGCCCGCGGCGGGCCGGCGCGGCCGCACCAGCGTCACCGGCCTGCCCTCCAGCAGGAAGCCGGCCTCGGTGAGCGGAAAGACGCGGCGGTTGCCGAACCGGTCCTCCAGCGTCACCCCGTGCTTGTCGCAGGCCACCACGGCGCCGCAGAATCCGCTGTCGGCGTCCTCCACCACCAGGTCCCGCTCGGCCGCCACCCGGGGGATCGGCTTTTTACGGGACCACCGCCGGTGGTCGGCCAGCACATCATCGCCATAATCCTTGCTGCGCACGGACCGGACTCTAACGACGCGGCCGGTGCAGAGACTCCGGACGGCGCGTTCCCCCCGGCCGGTGGGCGTGGCGGCAAAGGATACCCTGCCGGGACCTCCGACCTCGCCCGAATCGCCGTAGACTTGGCACTCGGGGGGAAGGAGTGCCAGTATGCGGGCCGCAAGGAGGTGACCACGTGCTCGACGACCGCAAACTTGCGGTGCTCCGCGCCATCGTCGAGGACTACGTGTCCACCAACGAGCCGGTGGGCTCCAAGGCGCTGGCCGAACGGCATGCGCTGGGCGTCTCTCCGGCGACGATCCGTAACGACATGGCGGTGCTGGAGGAGCAGGGGTACATCACCCAGCCGCACACCAGCGCCGGCCGGGTGCCCACCGACAAGGGCTACCGGCTGTTCGTGGACCGGCTGTCGACGATCAAGCCGCTGTCGGCGGCCGAACGCCGCGCCATCGAGACCTTCCTCAACGGCGCCTACGACCTCGACGACGTGGTCAGCCGCACCGTCCGGCTGCTGGCCCAGCTCACCCGGCAGGTCGCGGTGGTGCAGTACCCCTCCCTGTCGCGCTCGTCGGTGCGCCATGTGGAGCTGGTGCCGGTCGCCGAGCGGCGGCTGCTGCTGGTGCTGATCACCAACACCGGGCGGGTCGAGCAGCGGGTGGTGGAGACCCCCGGCGCGGTCTGCGAGGAGTCGGTGTCGCGGCTGCGCACCCTGCTCAACAGCTGCCTGGACGGCTGCCTGCTGGCGGACGCGCCGACCGCGGTGGCCGACCTGCCCGAGCAGGTCGCCCCCGACGACCGGCAGGTGGCCGCCACCGTGCTGTCGGTGCTGCTGGAGACCCTGGTCGAAAAGCACGAGGAGAAGGTCGTCTTCGCCGGCACCGCCAATTTGGCCAACGTCGACTTCGCCCAGAGCCTGCGCGAGGTGCTGGAGGCCCTGGAAGAGCAAGTGGTGCTGATGCGGTTGCTCGGCGAGGTCGGGGATTCGTCTAGTCTGACGGTGCGGATCGGCAAGGAGAATCCGCACGAGAGTCTTCGGTCGACCTCCGTGGTCGCCGCCGGCTACGGCGTCGGCGACCGGCCCCTGGCGCGGCTGGGCGTGCTCGGGCCGACGCGGATGGACTACCCCAGCACGATGGGAGCGGTGCGGGCAGTGGCACGTTACGTCGGACAAGTCCTCGCGGGGTCGTAAGTGGCACGCGACTATTACGCGATCCTTGGGGTGCGCCGCGACGCGAGCCAGGACGAGATCAAGAAGGCCTACCGGCGGCTCGCGCGGGAACTCCACCCGGATGTCAATCCGGACCCGGAGACCCAGGAACGCTTCAAGGAGATCACCCAGGCCTACGAGGTGCTCTCCGACCCGAAGAAGCGGGAGATGTACGACCTGGGCGCGGACCCGTTCGCGCCCGGCGGCGGCGCCGGTGCCGGGTTCGGCGCGGCCGGTTTCCCGTTCAGCGACATCATGGACGCCTTCTTCGGCACGGCGACCTCGCGGGGCCCGCGCAGCCGGGCCCGGCGGGGCCGCAACGCCACGCTGCGGGTGGAGCTGGACCTGGCCGAGACCGCCTTCGGCACCACCCGCGAGCTGGCCATCGACACCGCCGTGGTGTGCAACGTGTGCTCGGGGGCCGGCACCGCCCCCGGCACCCACCCGGAGACCTGCGAGACCTGCCTGGGACGGGGCGAGGTGCAGCAGGTCACCCGCTCCTTCCTGGGCCAGGTGATGACGTCGCGGCCGTGCCCGCACTGCGGCGGCTACGGCAGCGTCATCCGCCAGCCCTGCCCCGAGTGCTCCGGCGACGGCCGGGTGCGCACCCGGCGCACCATCAAGGTGCGGATCCCGGCCGGGGTGGAGAGCGGCACCCACATTCAGCTCGCCGGGGAGGGCGAGGTCGGCCCGGGCGGCGGCCCGGCCGGCGACCTGTTCTTGGAGATCGTCGAACGCCCGCACCCGATCTTCGAGCGGGAGGGCGACGATCTGCACTGCACCGTGCAGATCCCGATGACGGCGGCGGCGCTGGGCACCCAGGTCGCCATCGAGACCCTGGACGGCACCGAGGAGGTCGACATCCGCCCCGGCACCCAGTCCGGGCAGGTGATCCGGCTGCACGGGCGGGGCGTCCGCCACCTCAACGAGTCCGGCCGCGGCGATCTGCTGATCCACGTCAACGTGGAGACGCCCACCAATTTGGACGAAGAGCAGGAAGAACTGCTGCGGCGGCTGGCCAAGCTGCGCGGCGAGGAGCGGCCTCCCGGCAAGTTCGCCCCCGGCCAGCAGGGGTTCTTCTCCCGGGTGCGGGCCGTCTTCAACGGCCACTAGCGGCCGCGTGGACCGGCGAGTGACCGTGGAGGGCCGTCATGCCCGGCGTGCGCCGGGCATGACGCAGGCAGGTGACGCGACCGCGCTCCCGGCCGCCTCCCCGCTGACGCGGAGGCGGGTGTGAGCCCGCCCGTCTTCCTCATCGACTCCACCGCGCTGCGCGAGGACCGGGTGGTCCTGGAGGGCCCGGAGGGACGGCACGCCGTCACCGTGCGCCGGCTGCGGCCCGGGGAGCGCGTGGATCTGACCGACGGGGACGGCCTGCTGGCCGAGTGCGTGGTCGCCGCGGTGGCCGGCAAGGACCGGCTGGTGCTGGAGGTGCTGGCGCGGCACCGCCACCAGCCGCCCAGCCCCCGATTGGTGGTCGTCCAGGCCCTGCCCAAGGGGGAGCGGGGCGAGCTGGCGGTGGAGACCATGACCGAGGCCGGGGTGGACGAGATCGTGCCGTGGCAGGCGGCCCGGTGCGTCACCCGGTGGCGGCCCGACCGGATGGACAAGGCGCTCGGCCGGTGGCGCACCACCGCCCGGGAGGCCGCCAAGCAGTCCCGCCGCAGCCGGCTGCCGCAGATCCCGCCGCTGGCCACCACCGAGCAGGTGGCCGCCCGCCTGGCCGGGGCCGCCCGCGCGATCGTGCTGCACGAGGCGGCCACCGTGCCGCTGCGCGCTGTGGACCTGCCCTCCGAGGGCGAGATCATCGCCGTGGTCGGCCCCGAGGGCGGCATCACCGACGAGGAACTGGCGTGCTTCGCCGAGGCCGGTGCCGTCGCGGTGCGGCTGGGGCCGACCGTGCTGCGCACCTCCACCGCCGGCGTGGCCGCCGCCGCGATCCTGCTCAGCGCCACCGGCCGCTGGTGAGGCCCGCCGGGGGCCTCAGCGGGCCGCCTGCGGCCCCGGACGGTCAGGGCTCCTCGGTCGTCTCCGGCTCGTCGGTGGGCGTGGGCGTGGGCGGCTCCTCGGGCGGGGTCGACGGCGGCTCCTCGGGAGGCGTGGGCGTCGTCTCCTCCGGTTCGGGAGCGGTCGGTGACGGGCTCTCCTGGGGGCACTGCGGAGGCGTGTGCTGCGGGTCGCCGGGAGCGGGCCGCAGGGACGCCTCATCGGTCGGCCGCCCGGCGGGCGGGCACGTGGGCGACGGGGAGACCCCGGGCGTCTGGGACACCGGGGAGTCGGCGGAGGCGGGGGGCAGCGAGTGCCCTTGTCCGGGCGGGTGCGGGGCCTGGCCGGGCAGGTGCGCCGCGCCCTGGCCGGCCGCCGCCGCCGAGGGCGTGCCGCTGTCTTCGGCCGGGCCGTGCCGTCCGGCCGAGGAGATGCGCTCGATGGTCTGCGGGGCCGACACGCCCACGGCCACGACCAGCACGGTGACGGCCACCGCCAGCAGGGGGCGGCTCCAGCCGCCCGGCAGCCAGAACGGGGGCGCCCACCCCTGCAGCCTCGACAGCCGCCTGCGGGAGCGCTGCTCGATGCCGGCGCGGATGCGCTCCAGTCCATCCGGAGCGGGCTCGACCCTGGCCGCCTCCGCGTGCAGCGCACGGCGCAGGATCTCGCCGTACTTGTCGTCGGGGTCGGTGGTCATGACAGTTGCTCCAGAACGTTGCGAAGGGCGGCCATGCCGCGCGCCGTGTGGCTTTTGACGGCGCCGCGGCTGATCCCCATCGCGCGGGCGATCTCCGCTTCGGACAAATCGGCGTAGTAGCGCAACACGAGAGCCTCGCGCTGCCGGGCCGGCAGCCGGGCCAGGGCGTCGATCACCGCGCTGCGCTCCAGCTCGTTGATGGCGCCCAGTTCCGCGCTCGGAGCGTCGGGCAGGCCCTTGGGCGCGTACTTCTCCACCACGGCGCGGTGCCGCAGCACCGACCGCGAGCGGTTCACCACCGCCTGACGCAGGTACGACAGGGCCTTGTCCGGGTCGCGCAGCCGCCGCCAGCCGGCGTGCATGGCGATGAACGCCTCCTGGACGACCTCCTCGGCGGTGGCCACATCGCGCACCAGCATGGCGGCCAGCCGTACCAGCGGACGGTAGTTGGTCGCATACAGCGCGGTCACGGCTTGGTCGGCATCCCAGGCGACGGCCATCGCCCCCGCCGCGCCCCTGGCCACGAGGGTCTCGGTCACGTCAGTGGGACGCGTGCCCTCGTTGTCCGGTTTACGAAAGGGCATCTTCTGTCTTGCCTCGGTCACCTAATCCGCCGCCTCTGCCATCCCCTGGCCGTCCAGATGAGCGGTCGCCACCCGGTGCGGCAGGGGGATTTGCGAACCCGGTCCGTCACGGACGCGGTGCGGGGGACGCCTACGATCCGGGGGGTTCGTCGCCTTGCAACCTTAACCAGCCCGGCGTGTTCGCGCTTGCGGATCGGGCAGGCTGATGATCATTGCTTGCGCGAGACGGGCGGAGGGAGGGCGGCCGCCCGGCGGGCCGGATATTTCCTAGTTAATTACTTGGAAATACCCTCTGTGTCAGGGCTGAACAGGCCGGATGAGATCGGTAATATGCGCAGCGGCCGAACGGCCCACAGGGTCGTGGCATCCGGCAAGCCAGTAGGGAGCCTTTCATTGTCCACCTCGGACTGCCTGTTCTGCAAGATCGTCTCCGGGGAGGTCCCGGCCAAGATCGTCCGGGAGGGTGAGCGCACCATCGCCTTCCGGGACATCAACCCGCAGGCCCCCACCCACGTCCTGGTCATCCCGCGCGAGCACTACGCCAACGCCGCCGAGCTGGCCTCGGCCGACGCCGACCTGACGGCGGAGGTGGTGCGGGAGGCCCACCAGGTGGCCGTGGCGGAGGGCATCGCCGAGAGCGGATACCGCCTGGTGTTCAACACCGGGCCGCAGGCCGGCCAGACCGTCTTCCATGTGCACCTGCACGTTCTGGGCGGGCGTGGCCTGAACTGGCCGCCCGGCTGATCCGCCGCCCGGCCGTCCTTGCGGCGACCTGCCGATGAGGACCGGTGGGAACCGGTGAGAAATGGCCGAGCGCTCCGTCGGCACCCCCCAGTAAGATGGAGGCAGGCAGAGCACCGGACCACAAACACTGAAGAGAGCAGGTCGAAAAGGCCGTAAGGCCGGCTGATGGTGGAAATCACTCATGCGGGCAGCCGCGACCGCGCCCGCGGCTCGCACTCCCAAGTCAAGATCGTGGTGCCGGAAGACCACTCCATGGTGAGCCTGCTCGGTTCCCGGGACGAGCTGCTGCACGTCATCGAGCGTGCCTTCCACAGCGACATCCACGTCCGGGGCAACGAGATCACCGTGACCGGTCCGGCGGACGAGGGCGAGCTGGTCTCCCGGTTGTTCTCCGAACTGATCGCGCTGCTCACCAGCGGCGCCCAACTCACCCCCGACGCGGTGGAGCACAGTTTGGCGATGCTGCGGGCGGAGACCGGCGAAAGCCCCGCCGAAGTCCTCACCCTGGACATCCTGTCCGGACGCGGCCGTACGATCCGGCCCAAGACCCTCAACCAGAAGCGCTACGTCGACGCCATCGACAAGCACACGATCGTCTTCGGCATCGGCCCGGCCGGCACCGGCAAGACGTACCTGGCCATGGCCAAGGCGGTCAGGGCGCTGCAGGACAAGAAGGTCAACCGGATCATCTTGACCCGTCCGGCGGTGGAGGCCGGGGAGCGGCTGGGCTTCCTGCCCGGCACCCTGTACGAGAAGATCGACCCGTACCTGCGGCCGCTGTACGACGCGCTGCACGACATGGTCGATCCCGACTCCATCCCCCGGCTGATGAACGCCGGCACCATCGAGGTGGCGCCGCTGGCCTACATGCGCGGGCGCACCCTCAACGACTCGTTCATCATCTTGGACGAGGCCCAGAACACCTCGCCGGAGCAGATGAAGATGTTCCTGACCCGCCTGGGCTTCGGCTCCAAGGTCGTGGTCACCGGCGACGTCACCCAGGTGGACCTGCCCAGCGGCCAGCGCAGCGGCCTGGAGGTCGTCCAGGAGATCCTCGAGGGCATCGACGACATCCACTTCTGCAGGCTGACCAGCCGCGACGTGGTGCGCCACAAGCTGGTCACCCGCATCGTGGAGGCCTACGACCGGTTCGACAGCCAAGCCTCCGAAGGCTCCGGCCGGGCCAACGGCGGTCCTCGCAAGCGGCGGTAAACGCGATGAGCATCGAGGTTCTCAACGAGTCCGGCGTCGAGGTCGACGAGCAGGCGCTGGTCCGCCTGGCCCGGCACGTGCTGGACGAGCTGCGCGTCCACCCGCTGGCGGAGCTGTCGCTGCTGCTGGTGGACGAGGAGGCGATGAGCGAGCTGCACGTCAAGTGGATGGGCGAGCCGGGCCCCACGGACGTGCTGGCCTTCCCGATGGACGAGCTGCGCCCCGGACACCGGCCGGGCGGCGGCGAGGAGGAGGATCCCGACCCGGCGCTGCTGGGCGATGTGGTGCTGTGCCCGGCGGTGGCCGAGCGCCAGGGCGCCGAGGCCGGCCACGGCACCCAGGCCGAGCTGGAGCTGCTGTGCACCCACGGCATCTTGCACCTGCTCGGCTACGACCACGCCGACCCCGAGGAGCACAAGGAGATGTTCGGCTTGCAGGAGCGGCTGCTGAACTCCTGGCGGAACGGACGCTCCTGAGCGAGGCGATGGAGGAGCCGAAGGGGTGCGGCACCGCCGCGGGCGGCATCGTGCGGCGACGGGCGGGCGGGCACGCGGTACGCGCAGGTGCCCGGGCGCGGGGTCGGTGAGGAGCGTGTGCGGCGAAGGTGAGGGCGCCGGCGGCCTGTCGCCCCGGCCGGTGAGCGGAACGCGGTGATGGGCACGGCGCAGGGATGGCTGATCGGCATGGCGGCCGCCCTGGTCGTCGTGGCCGGGCTGCTGGCCAGCGTGGAGGCGGCGCTGACGACCGTCTCCCGGGTGCGGGTGCGGGAGCTGGACCGGCAGGGGCGGCGCGGAGCGCAGCTGCTGGCCGAGGTGGTCGCCGACCCGGCCCGCTACCTCAACCTGGTGCTGCTGCTGCGGATCAGCTGCGAGCTGGCCGCCACCGTGATCGTCGCGGACCTGTGCATCTCCTGGCTGGAGGAGAGCTGGCCGGCCTACGTGGTCGCCGCGGTGATCATGATCGTGGTGATCTACGTGGTGGTCGGGGTGGGGCCGCGCACGCTGGGCCGCCAGCACGCCGACCGGATCGCGCTGGCCGGCGCCGGGGTGATCCACCCGCTGGCCCGGGTGCTGGGGCCGCTGCCCAGGCTGCTGATCGTGCTGGGCAACGCGCTGACCCCCGGCAAGGGCTTCCGGGAGGGCCCGTTCGCCTCCGAGGCCGAGCTGCGCGACCTGGTGGACCTGGCCGAGCAGCGCCGGCTGATCGAACCGGACGAGCGCGCGATGATCCACTCGGTGTTCGAGCTGGGCGACACGCTGGTCCGCGAGGTCATGGTGCCGCGCACCGACATCGTGTTCATCGAGCGGGACAAGACCCTGCGGCAGGCGCTGTCGCTGGCGCTGCGCAGCGGGTTCTCCCGCATCCCGGTGGTCGGCGAGAACGAAGACGACGTGGTCGGCATGGCCTACCTCAAGGACGTCGTCCGGCGCGTCCACGAGCACCCCGAGGGCGCCTCCCGGGAGCTGGTGGAGTCGGTGATGCGCCCGGCCACCTACGTGCCCGACAGCAAGCCCGTCGATGAGCTGCTGCGCGAGATGCAGGCCCAGCAGACCCACGTGGCCATCGTCATCGACGAGCACGGCGGCACCGCCGGGTTGATCACCATCGAGGACATCCTGGAGGAGATCGTCGGGGAGATCACCGACGAGTACGACGAGGAGCGTCCCCGGGTGGAGCACCTGCCGGACGGCGCGGTCCGGGTGACCGCCCGGCTGCCGGTCGCCGAACTGGCCGAGCTGTTCGGCGTGGAGCTGGACGTGGAGGAGGTCGACACGGTCGGCGGGCTGCTGGCGCACGCGCTGGGCCGGGTGCCGATCGAGGGCTCCCGGGCCACGGTGGCGGGCCTGGAGCTGACCGCCGAGAGCCTCGCCGGCCGCCGCAACCGCATCGGCACCGTGCTGGTGCGGCGCCTGCCCACCGAGCGGGAGGGACGGGCCGAGGAGGAGCGGCACTCCGGCGGCGCCGAGCGGATGCGCGGCTGAAGCGGCGTCCCGGCTCTGCCCGCGGGGCCTTTAGGCTGGTGGCGTGAGCGAGATCAGTGCCGAGGACGCCAAGATCATCACGCTGGCCCGGGCGTCGCGGGCCCGCACCGGCGCCGCCGAGGGCGCGGCCGTCCGGGACGAGACGGGACGGACCTATGCGGCCACCAGCGTGGACCTGCCTTCGCTGAAGCTGTCGGCGCTGCAGGTGGCGGTGGCGATGGCCGTCTCCAGCGGCGCCGAGGACCTGGAGGCCGCCGCGCTGGTCACCGCAGACGAGCAGGTGCGTGACGCCGACGTCGCCGCGGTGCGGGATCTGGGCCGCAAGGCGCCGATCCTGCTGGCGGCCCCTGACGGCTCGGTGCGCGCCACGCTGGTGCCCTGATGGCCTCCTCACGCCACGGAAGGACCCGCCGCGGGACGGGTGGGTCCGGCAAGCCGAACTCCCCGGCCGCGGGCGCGTCGCGATCCGGCGGGCCGCAAAGCCCCATCGGCCCGGGCCGCAGGCCCCTGCGCGCCGGACGGTCCGCCGCGCCGGTGGGTGACAATCGAGGGATGACCGCGCCGCAGATCATGACCGCCCAGGCCCCCGAGGGCTTTCGTTGCGGGTTCGCCTGCTTCATCGGACGCCCCAACGTGGGCAAGTCCACCCTGATGAACGCGCTGGTCGGCACCAAGGTGGCGATCACCAGCAGCCGTCCGCAGACCACCCGCCGGGCGATCCGCGGCATCGTGCACCGCTGTGACGCCCAGCTGATCATCGTCGACACCCCGGGGCTGCACAAGCCGCGCACGCTGTTGGGGGAGCGGCTGGACAGCCTGGTCCGCTCCACCCTCACCGAGGTGGACGTGATCGGCTTTTGCATCCCCGCCAATGAGAAGATCGGCCCCGGTGACCGGTTCATCGCCCGGGAGCTGGCCGGCCTGTCCGGCAAGACCCCGGTGGTGGCCATCGTCACCAAGACCGACCTGGCCGACCGGCGGCGGATCGCCGAACAGCTGGTGCAGGTGGACCGGCTGGGGGACTTCGCCGACATCGTGCCGGTCTCGGCCACCGAGGGCTTTCAGGTCGATCTGGTGGGCGATCTGCTGATCTCCCACCTGCCGGAGGGCATGCCGCTGTACCCGGAGGGCGACCTGACCGATGAGCCCGAGCACGTGCTGGTCGCCGAGCTGATCCGGGAGGCCGCGCTGGAGGGCGTGCGCGATGAGCTGCCCCACTCCATCGCCGTGGTGGTGGACGAGATCCGGCCCCGCGAAGACCGCGACGACCTGATCGAGGTGTACGCCCACCTGTTCGTGGAGCGGCCCAGCCAGAAGGCGATCGTGATCGGCGCCAAGGGCTCGCGGCTGCGCGAGGTCGGCACCTGCGCCCGCAAGCAGATCGAGGCGCTGCTGGGGGTCAGGGTCTACCTGGACCTGCAGGTCAGCGTGGCCAAGGACTGGCAGCGCGACCCCAAGCAGCTGCGCCGGCTGGGCTTTGACGACTGAACGACCGCAGGCCGCCACGGCCGCAGGGCGCACGGCCGTGGCGCGCTCAGCCGCCCCGGCGGGCCAGGGCCAGGCCGATCAGCAGGAGCGAGGAGGCCACCGACAGGTACCAGCCGTACCCGGCGCTCACCTCCAGGCCGCCCAGGAACATGCGGCCCACCCCGATCTCCTCGCGGAAGCGGTCCAGCCGCAGCAGGAAGACCAGGCAGCTGATCAGGGCGAGCGCTCCGGGGACGGCGGCCAGCGCGCCGATGCGCAGGTCGCCCTTGAGCAGGCTCCAGCCGATCATGACGATCGCCGCCACCGCGAACACCGGGACCAGCTGCCCGGTGCCGT
Organism: Thermomonospora sp. CIF 1; assembly: GCF_001896795.1. NCBI lineage: Bacteria > Bacillati > Actinomycetota > Actinomycetes > Streptosporangiales > Thermomonosporaceae > Thermomonospora > Thermomonospora sp. CIF 1. The sequence continues at coordinate 51,323 of NZ_MOYN02000022.1, read as the reverse complement.
CCACGTTCACCCCGGCCTCGGTGGCCAGCTCGCGGTGCAGCACCTGCCCGAACCCCTCCAGGCGCACGCCGGCCTTGGCCCACGGCAGGAAGGCCGACACCAGCAGGGCCGTGGCGGTGAGCAGACGGGCCAGCCCCCAGCCGGCCGACGGGGAGCGGGCCGCGGCGGGCGGCTCGGCCGGCGCGGCGCCGGGATCCGGCGGCGGCGCGGGCGGCAGGAAACCGGGCCGGGGGGAGGAGGCCGGCCGGTCCTCGCCGGGCGGCGTCCACCCTTCCTGCTGACCTTGGTCACCCATCATGTCGCCCAGCCTAGAAGGCCGGGCCGCCGCCGCGGGTCCCTTCCCGCGTGTTTCCGCCGGCCCCGTGGCGGGCGGCGCGGTGTGCGAGGCAGGGGGTGCCGCCCGTCGGGGAGAGGCCCCACCGTCCACAGGAACGGATACTTTGTGCAGCGATCAACTTTCTTGGGAGGGTCTGTGTCGTTTGCTTCCCAGTCGTCCTGCCGGTTCCGTATGCCCGGTGGGCGGGCAGGCGATCGCCGGGTGACCGCAGCGGCCGGGAGGGCGGCGTGGTGACGTCCGGGAGCACGCTCAAGACGGCGCTGGTGCGCGCGCCGGGACCACGCCTGGCGGAGGGGATCGTCACCCATATCGACCGGCGTCCGGTGGACGTGGAGCTGGCCGCCCGCCAGCACGCGGCGTACGCGGCGGCGCTGCGGGCGGCGGGCTGGCGGGTCCACCCGGTCGAGCCGGCCCCGGACCTGCCCGATGCGGTGTTCGTGGAGGACACCGTGGTGGTCTGCGACGGGCTGGCGGTGCTCGCCCATTCCGGGGCTCCCGGCCGCCGCCCGGAGGTGGCGGGCACCGAACGGGCGGTGCGCGCCCTCGGGCTGGAGGTGGCGCGGATCGAGCCGCCCGCCACGCTGGACGGCGGAGACGTCCTGCAGGTCGGCGACACGGTCTATGTGGGCCTGTCGGGACGCACCAACGAGGACGCCGTTTGCCGGCTGGCCGCGCTGCTGGGCGCGCGGGGGCGGCGGGTCGTCCCGGTGCGGGTGACCGGCTGCCTGCACCTGAAGTCGGCGATGACGGCGCTGCCGGACGGGACCTTGATCGGGCTGCCCGAGCATGTGGACACCTCCGTGCTGCCCGGGCTGCGGGTGGCGCCCGAACCGGCCGGGGCCCACGTGGTGGTGCTGGCGGAAGACCATGTGCTGATCTCCGCCTCCGCCCCGCGGACCGCTGCGCGGCTGCGCGCCGAAGGACTGCGCGTCACGGCGGTGGACATCAGCGAATTCGAGGCGCTGGAGGGCTGCGTCACCTGTCTTTCAGTGCTCATCCCCTGACGCCCCGTAGGGTGACCTTCGGTCAACGCCCAGGTCAGCGCGTTTCGGACGGGGCGGCAAGCCCATCACGAACGTCCGAAAGCGCGGTGAGAAGTTGGTAAAGCATTCTTAACGTAGCGGGTGGTCCGCGGAAATATCGCGCTCCAGACTTGGCAGAGGGAAAACCGGGACCTCGGTCACAAGGAGCGGATAGTTGCGCAAAAGATCCCTGCGTTATTGGGCTGCCCTCGCCGTCTTGCCGGCCGCACTGCTCGTCGGCTGCGGCGATTCGGATAATTCCAGCGGAGGGTCCGGGGACGGCGACACGATCAAGGTCGGCATTCTGCACTCGCTGAGCGGCACGATGGCCATCAGCGAGGTGACGGTGGCCAATGCCGAGAAGATGGCCGTCGACGAGATCAACGCCGCCGGCGGGCTGCTGGGCAAGAAATTGGAGGTGGTCCAGGAGGACGGCGCCTCCGACTGGCCGACCTTCGCCCAGAAGGCCCAGAAGCTCATCAGGCAGGACAAGGTCGCGGCCGTGTTCGGCGGCTGGACCTCGGCCAGCCGCAAGGCCATGCTCCCGGTCTTCGAACGCAACAAGGCCCTGTTGTGGTACCCCGTGCAATACGAGGGCCTGGAGAGCTCGCCCTATATCTTCTACACCGGCGCCACCACCAACCAGCAAATCGTGCCGGGCCTGGACTACCTCAAGGAAAAGGGCAAGAAGCGCATCTTCCTGGTCGGCAGCGACTACGTCTTCCCGCGCACCGCCAACAAAATCATCAAGGCGTACGCGGCGGCCAATGACATGGAAATTCTGGGCGAGGAGTACACCCCGCTCGGGCACACCGAATACAGCACGCTGGTCAACAAGATCGTGGCCGCCAAGCCGGACGCGGTGTTCAACACCCTCAACGGCGACAGCAACGTGGCCTTCTTCAAGCAGCTCAAGAGCGCCGGCATCACCGCCAAGGACATCCCGGTCATGTCGGTGAGCATCGCCGAAGAAGAGGTCAAGGGCATCGGTGTCGACAACATCGTCGGCCACCTGGTGGCCTGGAACTACTACCAGACCACCGAGGGCGAGAAGAACGCCGAGTTCGTCAAGAACTTCCAGGCCCGTCACAAGGGCGCGGTGACCTCCGACCCGATGCAGGCCGGCTACAACGCCGTCCACCTGTGGGCCGCCGCGGTCGAGAAGGCCGGCACCACCGAGGTCGAGGCGGTCAAGAAGGCCGCCGCCGGGATCTCGCTGGAGCTGCCCGAGGGCAAGGTCACCATCGACGGCGACAACCAGCACATGTACAAGACCGCGCGCATCGGCGTCATCCAGCCCGACGGCCTGATCAAGGAGGTCTGGAACTCCGGAGAGCCGATCAAGCCGGACCCCTACCTGAAGAACTACCCCTGGGCCAAGGGCCTGTCATAACGCCGGACGGCCGAGCAACGGGCGGCGTGCGCAACGGGGCGGACGCCGCCTTCTCGGGGAAGGCGGGCACACGAGGAGGCGGCTGTTGGAAAACCTGCTCAACCAGTTGCCGATCGGGCTGAGCATCGGGGCGGTGCTGCTGCTGATCGCGCTGGGACTGACGTTCACGTTCGGCCAGATGGGCGTGATCAACATGGCCCACGGCGAGTTCATCATGGTCGGGGCCTACACGGCCTACATGCTGCAGGACTGGGCCGGCACCCAGGCCGCGGCCGTCGCGCTGCCGGTGGCGTTCGCGCTGGCCGGCGCGATGGGCTGGGTGCTCGAACGCGCCGCGATCCGGCACTTTTACGGCCGGCCGCTGGACACTCTGCTGCTGACCTGGGGGGTGAGCCTGGTGCTCCAGCAGGCCGCCCGCGACATCTTCGGCGCCCCCAACGTGCAGGTCGTCGCCCCCACCTGGCTGAGCGGCGGAGTGCACATCGGCGGCACCGTCATCCCCTACAACCGGCTGTTCATCATGGCGCTGGCGGCCGTGTGCGTGGTCGGCATCTGGCTCTACATGAACCGCTCGGCCCAGGGCCGCCGGATGCGCGCGGTCATGCAGAACCGCCGGCTGGCCGCCTGCAGCGGGGTCGCCACCGGCCGGGTGGACCAGCTCACCTTCTTCATCGGCTCGGGGCTGGCCGGGGTCGCCGGGGTGGCGCTCACCCTGATCGGCCCGGTCGGACCGTCCCTGGGCACCTACTACATCGTCGACGCGTTCCTGGTCGTGGTGGTCGGCGGGCTCGGGCAGCTGCGCGGCGCGGTGCTGGCCGCGCTGGCGCTGGGCATGCTCAACTCCTTCGCCGAGTTCTGGACCAACGCCAGCCTGGCCAAGGTCATCGTGTTCGCCGCGATCGTCGCCTTCCTGCAACTGCGCCCACAAGGCATGTTCGTCCTTCGCAGCAGGGCCCTGACATGAGCCGGATCATGAACGACAAACTGCGCGGATATGCGATGTTCGCCGCCGTCTCGGCGTTGCTGCTGGTGGTGGCGCCGCTGGCGCTGCCGGGCTTCCGCCTGGACGAGCTGGCCAAGTACCTGTGCTTTGCCATCGCCGCGCTCGGCATCGGCCTGGCCTGGGGCCAGGGCGGCATGCTGACGCTGGGCCAGGGGGTGTTCTTCGGGCTCGGCGGCTATGCGATGGGCATGTACCTCAAGCTCCACGACGCCGGCGGCGAGTTGCCGGACTTCATGGTCTGGAGCGGGGTGGAGGAGCTGCCGGCGCTGTGGGCGCCGTTCCGCAACCCGGTGATCGCGCTGGCCGCGGTGGTGGTGCTGCCGGTGACGGTGGCCGCGCTGCTGGGGGCGCTGGTGTTCCGCCAGCGGGTGCGCGGCGCCTACTTCGCCATCCTCTCTCAGGCGCTGGCCGCCGCGTTCGTGATCCTGCTGGTCGGCCAGCAGGGCCTGACCGGCGGCACCAACGGGCTGACCAACTTCTATGACTTCTTCGGCTTCGAGCTGGAGGCCGAGAGCACCCAGCGCGGCCTGTACTTCGTCACCGCCGTGGTGCTGGGCGTGCTGTACCTGCTGGCCCGGCAACTGGTCAAGAGCCGTTTCGGCCGGCTGCTGATCGCGGTGCGCGACGGGGAGGACCGGGTGCGCTTTTTGGGCTACAACCCGGCCACGGTCAAGACCATCACCTTCGCGATCTCGGCGGGCATGGCGGGGCTGGCCGGCGCGCTGTTCGTGCCGGTGGCCGGGATCATCTCCCCCTCGCTGCTGGGCGTCGTCCCGTCCCTGGAGCTGGTGGTGGCGGTGGCGATCGGCGGCCGGTACGCGCTGGCCGGGGCGATCCTGGGCGCCATCGTCATGAACTACGGCAAGACCGCCTTCAGCGAGGAGTGGGCCGGCGGCTGGCTCTACCTGCAGGGCGCGCTGTTCATCGGGGTCATGACGCTGGCCCCCAAGGGCGCCATCGGCGTCTACCAGCAGATCAAGGACGCCGTCGCCCGCCGCCGCAGCGTCCCGGCCCCGCACCAGGAGAAGTCCCCGGCCTCGCTCAAGGAGGAGGTGCCGGCATGAGCGAGCAGGGCAAGGCGCCCGGGCCCGCCGAGGAGCTGCTGCGGATCCGGGGACTGCAGGTCGTCTTCGACGGCTTCCGGGCCCTGGACGGGGTCGACCTGACCGTCGGCAAGGGCGAGCTGCGCTTTCTGATCGGCCCCAACGGGGCGGGCAAGACCACCCTGATCGACGTGATCACCGGGCTGACCCGCCCGGCCGCCGGCTCGGTGAAGTTCGGCGGCGTCGAGCTGGTGGGCCGCAAGGAGCACAAGATCGTCCGGCTGGGCATCGGCCGCACCTTCCAGACCTCGGTGGTGTTCGAGGAGCTGACGGTGGTGGAGAACCTGGACCTGGCCGCCTCCTTCCGCCGCCCGCTGCGCTCGCTGCTGCGGCAGCGGCGCGGCGTCGACGAGGTCGTCGCCCAGGCCCTGGAGACCATCGGGCTGACCGAGCTGGCCGACCGGCCCGCCGGGGTGCTCTCCCACGGCCAGCGGCAGTGGCTGGAGATCGGCATGCTGCTCGCCCAGCGTCCCAAGCTGCTGCTGCTGGACGAACCGGTGGCCGGCATGAGCCGGGACGAACGCGAGCGCACCGGCCGGCTGCTCACCGAGATCGCCAAGGACCACACCGTGATCGTGGTGGAACACGACATGGAGTTTCTGCGCCGTTACGCTTCGCAGGTCACCGTCCTGCACGAGGGAAAGGTGCTGGTCGAGGGGGACGTCGCCCAGGTGAGCGCCGACCCCCGGGTCCAGGAGGTCTACCTGGGCCGGTCCGGCAAGGAGGCGGCCGCGTGAGCGGGCGCGCTGGAGGCGATCGGGGGCGGATGTGATGCTGCAGGTCACCGGACTGGAGGCGGCCTACGGGCGGGCGCGGGTGCTGTTCGGCATCGACCTGGCGGTCGAACCGGGGCAGCTGATGTGCGTGATGGGACGCAACGGGGTCGGCAAGACCACGCTGCTGAACTCCATCATGGGCGTGCTCACCCCCACCGCCGGCAAGGTCGTCTTCGACGGCAGGGACGTCACCAGGCTGCCCACCTACGAGCGGGTGCGGCTGGGCATGGGCTACGTCCCCCAGGGGCACGAGACCTTCCCCCAGCTCACCGTGGCCGAGAACCTCCAGGTCACGCTGGAGGCCACCAAGCACAAGGACAAGACGGCCGTGGACGAGGCCCTGGAGGTCTTCCCCCGGCTGAAGGAGATGCTCAAGCGGCGGGCGGGCTTTCTGTCCGGCGGCCAGCAGCAGCAGCTGGCCATCGCCCGGGCGCTGGTCACCCGGCCGCGGATGCTGATCCTGGACGAGCCCACCGAGGGCATCCAGCCCTCCATCGTGCAGGAGATCGAGGAGGCCATCGAACGGTTGCACAAGGAAAAGGGCCTGGCGGTGCTGCTGGTGGAGCAGTACCTGGAGCTGGCGCTGCGGCTGGCCGACGGCTTCGTGATCCTGGACGGCGGCATGGTGCAGCGCACGGGCACCGCCGATGACCTGCGCGATGAGGAGGTCAAACGCCTGCTGGCGGTCTGAAGGCCCGCTAAAGATCCGCCCGCAGGACGGCCGGCCGGCGTGAACGGGGTTCGCGCCGGCCGGCCCGCATGCGCGGCCCGGGAACCATCAGCCCCATGAGTTGTCTCACATCGCGGGACCGATGCCCGTAACACACGCGTCATCGGGTACCTTGAGGTGCATGTCCCGTGGGCTGCTCCTCCTTAGCGGCCGCAGCGGGGGCCTGTGACGGAAGAAAAGGTCGGCTCCCTCGCTGCGGGATTTTGACGTGTGTCGACCGCCAAGGAAGTCCGAGCAGAGGGAAGCACCTTCATGAAGCCCAAGCAGCAGCCCAGTGGGATGCCCTTCCACCGCTACCGTCCCTTCCCCCCGGTCGATCTGCCGGACCGCACCTGGCCCAACAAGACGATCACGCAGGCGCCGCGCTGGCTGTCCACCGACCTGCGGGACGGCAACCAGGCGCTGATCGACCCGATGGACCCCGCCCGCAAGCTGAAGATGTTCCAGCTGCTGGTGCGGATGGGCTACAAGGAGATCGAGGTCGGCTTCCCGGCGGCCAGCCAGACCGACTTCGACTTCGTGCGGCTGCTGATCGAAGAGGACCACATCCCCGACGATGTGCAGATCTCGGTGCTGACTCAGGCCCGTGAGGAGCTGATCGAGCGCACCGTGCAGTCGCTGGTGGGGGCGCCCCGGGCGACCGTGCACCTGTACAACGCCACCGCTCCGCTGTTCCGCCGGGTGGTGTTCGGCATCGGCCGCGACGAGTGCAAGGCGCTGGCGGTCGAGGGCACCCGGCATGTGATGAAGTTCGCCGAGCAGTACCTGGGCGACTGCGACTTCGGCTACGAGTACTCGCCGGAGATCTTCATCGACACCGAGCTGGACTTCGCGCTGGAAGTGTGCGAAGCGGTGATGGACGTCTGGCAGCCCGGCCCCGACCGGGAGATCATCCTGAACCTGCCGTCCACCATCGAGCGCTCCACCCCCAACGTCTACGCCGACCAGGTCGAGTGGATGAGCCGCAACCTGTCGCGGCGCGAGCATGTCTGCCTGTCGGTGCACCCGCACAACGACCGGGGCACCGCGGTGGCCTCCGCCGAGCTGGCGGTGATGGCCGGCGCCGACCGGGTGGAGGGCTGCCTGTTCGGCAACGGCGAGCGGACCGGCAACGTCTGCCTGGTCACCCTGGGCATGAACCTGTACTCCCAGGGCATCGACCCGCAGATCGACTTCTCCGACATCGACGAGATCCGCCGCACCGTCGAGTACTGCAACCAGCTGCCGGTGCACGAGCGGCACCCGTACGCCGGCGACCTGGTCTACACCTCCTTCTCCGGCTCCCACCAGGACGCCATCAACAAGGGCTTCGCGGCGCTGGAGCGGGACGCCGCCGAGGCCGGGGTGCCGGTGGACCAGTACCGCTGGCAGATGCCCTACCTGCCCATCGACCCCAAGGACGTGGGCCGCACCTACGAGGCGGTGATCCGGGTCAACAGCCAGTCCGGCAAGGGCGGCGTGGCCTACATCATGAAGACCGAGCACGCCCTGGATCTGCCCCGCAAGCTGCAGATCGAGTTCTCCCGGGTGGTGCAGCAGCACACCGACACCGAGGGCGGCGAGGTCACCCCCGAGCAGATGTGGCAGATCTTCGAGCGCGAGTACCTGTCCAGCGGGCCGCGCATCGGGCTGCTGGCCCACCGCACCTCCTCCCGGGTGGACGAAAAGGACCACCTGACCTGCGACGTGCGGCTGGATGGGGAGATCCGCGAGATCGAAGGCGTCGGCAACGGCCCGATCTCGGCGTTCGTGGACGCCCTGGGCACCGTCGGCATCGACGTGCGGGTGCTGGACTACGCCGAGCACGCCCTCAGCTCCGGCAGCGACGCCAAGGCCGCCGCCTACATCGAGTGCGAGATCGGCGGACGGGTACTGTGGGGGGTCGGCATCGACGCCAACACGGTGACCGCGTCCCTGAAGGGCGTGCTGTCGGCGGTCAACCGCGCCGCCCGCACCGCCTGACGACCCACGGCGATTCCCCCGGCGGCCGGTGCCGCCGGGACACAGGCCCTGCCAGGCGGTGGTGACACCACGCCTGGCGGAAGCGAAGGCTCCGGCCGTGACGACCTCAGGGCCGGAGCCTTCGCCGTGAACGCCGGCCTCGCCGAAATCCCCCGCTAGGCCGGGTGGCCGAGGACGTGGTGGACCAGCTCGCGCAGCGGCCCGGTCAGCTGGGCCTCGCCGACCGTGGTGACCTGCCCGTCGATGTCGATCTCATAGACGAACTGATCGGGAATGCGCCCCGGGGGCGGCAGCCGCCCCAGGTCGACCCGTGCGACCAGCTCGCGCAACACCGGATCGGAAGCGGTGTCGGACTGGCCGCGCCGTTGGATTCCGGCAAAGCCGCCGCTGCGGACCACGGTCACTTTCAAATTCGCACGCCTACCCCGTCCCATGCCTGCCTGACGGCCTCGGCCTCGGCGCTCGCGGCGCCATAGAGGCGTTCGGCCGTTTCGATCGTAGCCGTGGCGAACCCGGAGAATTCGATGGTCGGGCTCATCGCCGGTCCGGTGAGCGTCTCGTACCAGATCCGGCCGGCCTTCTCCCACGCATGGCCGCCCAGCTCGGCCGCCGCCAGGTAGAAGGCCCGGTTGGGGATGCCGGAGTTGATGTGGACGCCGCCGTTGTCCCGGTAGGTGTGCACGTAGTCGTCCATGTGCCCCGGCTGCGGGTCCTTGCCGATGCGCGGGTCGTCGTAGGCGGTGCCGGGCTCCTTCATCGAACGCAGCCCCACCCCGTTGACCCCCTCGGCCAGCAGGCCCGCGCCGATGATCCAGTCGGCCTCCTCGACGGTCTGCCCCAGGTGCCACTGCTTGACCAGCACCCCGAACACATCCGACATCGACTCGTTCAGCGCCCCGGACTGGCCGAAGTACTCCAGGTCCGCGGTGTACTGGGTGATGCCGTGCACCAGCTCATGCCCGGTGACCTCCAGCGGTCCGGTGAAGCCGGTGAAGATCTCCCCGTCGCCGTCCCCGTAGACCATCTGCTCGCCGTTCCAGAAGGCGTTGGCGTAGTCCAGGCCGTAGTGGACGGTGCTGACCAGGGGCAGCCCGGCGCCGTCGATGGAGTTGCGCCGGTAGACGGCCTCGAAGAAGTCGAAGGTCACCCCCAGCCACTCGTAGCTTTGGTCCACGGCCTCATCTCCGGTGGGGCCGTCGCCTTCGGAGCGCACGACCTTGCCGGGCAGCTCCTCGCGGGTGGCGGCGTCGTGGATCGTCCGGTTGGGGACGAAGTCCTCCTGCGGCTGGGGCGGGGCGACCGTGAGGGTCCGCCGCTCCACCCGGTGGGTGGCCGACAGGACGAGGGTGCGGCGCGCCATGTCGCGCAGCGCGGGGTCACGGGCGTCGCGGGCCAGGCGGTCCAGGATGTGCGGTGGGACGATGGTGCATCTCATGCAGCCACGCTGCCAGCCGAATGTGATTCAGACCACGGAGTCGGCCAGGTCCGGCAGGCCGGATCCGGTCACTCACCGTCACCTCCCCTCACCGGGGGACCGGCCGGCCGGTCCTTTTCGTACCGCCCCGCCACATGCGGGACAATGCCAGGGTGACCCTCTACCGTGACGAAGGAATCGTGCTGCGCACCCAGAAGCTGGGCGAGGCCGACCGCATCGTCACGGTGCTGACCCGGCGCAGTGGACGGATCCGCGCCGCCGCCAAGGGAGTGCGCCGCACCAGGTCGAAGTTCGGCGCCCGGCTGGAGCCGTTCACCCATGTGGACCTGCAGTTTTATGAGCGGCGCTCGCTGGATCTGATCACCCAGGCCGAGACGCTGCGCCCCTACGGGGAACCTCTGGTCACCGACTATCCCCGCTATACGGCCGGGGTGGCGATGCTGGAGACCGCCGAGAAGCTGACCGCCGAGGAGAAAGAGCCCGCGCTGCGGCAGTTCCTGCTGCTGCTGGGCGGGCTGCGCACCCTGGTGGACCGCTCCCACGACCCCCGGCTGGTGCTGGACGCCTATCTGCTGCGGTCGCTGTCGGTGGCGGGCTGGGCGCCGGCCCTGGACGAGTGCGCCCGCTGCGGCTCCCGGGGGCGGCTGCGGGTGTTCGCCATCGCCGCCGGCGGGGCGCTGTGCGGCGCCTGCCGCCAGCCCGGGGCCGCCACCCCGGCGCCGCAGACGCTGGAGCTGATGGTGGCGCTGCTGCGGGGCGACTGGGAGCGCGCCGACGCCAGCCAGATGCGCCACCGCGTGGAGTGCAGCGGACTGGTGGCCGCCTACCTGCAGTGGCACCTGGAGCACGGGATCCGCTCGCTGCGCCATGTCGAACGAGGGCTCGAAGGAGACACCGCAGGGGTCGATCCCGACCCGGCCGTCATGAACGAGGAGACAACGGTTTGAACAGGGCCGTCCAGCCGCCATATCCCCACCCCAGCGGGGCCCGGCCGCCGGCCATCCCCAAAGAGCTCGTGCCCCGGCACGTGGCCATCGTGATGGACGGCAACGGACGCTGGGCCAAGCAGCGCGGGCTGCCGCGCACCGAGGGGCACAAGATGGGGGAGCACTCCCTCTTCGACGTGATCATGGGCGCGATCGAGCTGGGCATCCCCTACCTGTCGGCCTATGCGTTCTCCACCGAGAACTGGAAGCGCTCCCCGGAGGAGGTGCGCTTCCTGATGGGCTTCAACCGGGATGTGATCCGCCGCCGCCGCGACCAGCTGCATTCGATGGGGGTGCGGGTGCGCTGGGCGGGCCGCAGGCCCCGGCTGTGGCGCAGCGTGATCAAGGAGCTGGAGGAGGCCGAGCGGCTGACCGCCGACAACGACGTGCTGACGCTGCAGTTCTGCGTCAACTACGGCGGGCGGGCCGAGATCACCGACGCCGCCGCCGCCATCGCCCGCGACGTGGCCGCCGGCAAGCTCAACCCCGACAAGATCAACGAGAAGGTGTTCGCCCGCTACCTGTACCGTCCCGAGGTGCCGGAGGTGGACCTGTTCCTGCGGCCCTCGGGGGAGCAGCGCCTGTCCAACTTCCTGCTGTGGCAGTCGGCCTATGCGGAGTTCGTCTTCCAGGACGTGCTGTGGCCCGACTTCGACCGCCGGCACCTGTGGCAGGCCTGCGAGATCTACGCCACCCGTGACCGCCGCTACGGCGGCGCCGAGCCCAACCCGGTACCGGTGAAGACCTCCTGAGCCGGGCCGCGGTGCCCCGGCCTTGCGCGGGCGGGTCAGTCGGCCTTCTCGTCGGTCCTCTCCTCGTCCTTCTTGTCGGCCGTGCCCGCGCAGTCGCCGCAGGTGCCGAAGACCTCGACGGTGTGGGTGATGTCGGTGAAGCCGTACTGGGCGCCGATGGCCTCGGCCCAGCGCTCCACGGCGGGACCGGCGACCTCCACCGTGTGGCCGCACCGGCGGCACACCAGGTGGTGGTGGTGCTCGTCGGTGCGGCAGGCCCGGTAGACCGCCTCGCCGTCGGCGGTGCGCAGCACATCGACCTGGCCGGCCTCGCTCATGGCCTGCAGCGCCCGGTAGACCGTGGTCAGCCCGATCTTGGAGCCGCCGGCGCGCAGGTCGGCGTAGATGTCCTGGGCGCTGCGGAAGCCCTCGCTGCGGGCCAGCATGGCGCGCACCGCGTCCCGGCGGGCACTCGACCTGCTTCGCGTCCCGTCCCGGCGGGCCGTCATCCTCGCACCTCCGCGTCGGCGGTCGCCTCATCAGGGCCGGAAGGCAGTGTACGACGGCGCAGCGCCGGTTCCCCGATCACCCGCCACAGCACCAGCGTCAGGTACACCGCCAGCGCCAGCAGCACGATCGACGGGCCGGGCGGGAGGTCGTACTGGAAGGCGCCGAGCAGCCCCGAGACCGCCGACAGCACGCCGATGCCCATGGCCGCCAGCATGGTGTCGCGGAACCCGCGGGTGAGCTGCTGGGCGGCCGCCACCGGGACCACCATCAGCGCGCTGACCAGCAGCAGCCCGATGGCCCGCATGGCGATCACCACGGTGACCGCGGCGGTCACCGCGATCAGCAGGCTCAGCGCGCGGGCCGGCAGCCCGCTGGCGCGGGCCAGCTCCTCGTCCTGGCACAGCAGGAACAGCTCCCGCCCGAAGAGCACCACCACCGCCAGCACGCCCGCCGCCAGCACGGCCACCAGGTACAGGTCGCGCTCGGTGACGCTGGTGATCGAGCCGAACAGATACGACTGCAGGCCCGCCCCGCCGCCGGCCCGGCTGGTCAGCAGCACCCCGCCGGCCAGCCCGCCGTAGAACAGCAGGGCCAGCGCCACGTCCCCGCCGGTGCGGCTGCGGGCGCGCAGCACCTCGATGGCGGCCGCGCCCAGCACCGAGATCGCCAGCGCGCCCAGCACGGGGGAGGATCCGGTGAGCAGGCCCAGCCCGATGCCGGTCAGCGCGATGTGCCCGATCCCGTCCCCCAGCAGCGCCAGCCGCCGCTGGACGATGAACGTGCCGATCGCCGGGGCGGTCAGCCCGATGAGCACCGCCAGCGCCAGGGCGATGCGCATGAAGTCGTACTGCAGTGGGTTGATCAAGCGGTGTCCCAGATGGTCGGCCGGTCGCGGTGGGCGTGCGGGTGCAGGTGCCGGTGGCCGGGCCGGGCGCACTCGCCCTCGGGCTGCGGCGGCGCGCCGTCGTGGACGATGCGCCCGCCCTCCAGTACCACGGCCCGGCTGATCAGCGGTTCCAGCGGGCCGAGCTCGTGCATCACCAGCACCACCGTGCGGCCCTGGCGGACCAGGTCGCGCAGGGTGTCGGCGAGGGCGGCCTGGCTGGCGGCGTCCACCCCGGCGGTGGGCTCGTCCATGACGAAGGTGTCGGGCTCCCCGGCCAGGGCGCGGGCGATCAGCACCCGCTGCTGCTGGCCGCCCGACAGGTGCTGGGCCGGGCGGTCGGCCACGCCGGCCAGGCCGACCTTCTCCAGCGCCCGCTGCACCGCGGCCCGGTCGGCCGCCGAGGGCAGCAGCCGCAGCCTGGGCCTCCGGGCGATCCGCCCGGAGGCCACCACCTCCCGGACGGTGGCGGGCACCCCGCCGCCCACCTGCAGCCGCTGCGGCACATACCCGATGCGGTGCCAGTCCCGGAAGCGTCCCGGCGGCGAGCCGTAGATCAGCGTCCGGCCGGCCGCCAGCGGCACCAGCCCCAGCAGGGCCCGCACCAGCGTGGACTTGCCCGAGCCGTTGGCGCCCATCACGGCCAGCACCTCGCCGGGCGCCACCTGCAGATCGATGCCGCGCAGCACCTCTCGCCCGTCCAGGCGCACCCGTCCGCCGGTCATCTCAAAGGGCGGGACGGCGATGTCCGGTTTCACGGCGGTCATGGGCATTCCAGTGCGGTGCGCAGGGTCTGCAGGTTTTTGCGCATGAGCGAAAGGTAGTCATCGCCGGATCCCTCGGCCAAACCCTCCACCGGGTCCAGCGTGGCCGTGCGCACCCCGGCCTCGCGGGCCAGCGTCTGGGCGACCTTGGGGCTCACCAGGGTCTCGGTGAACACGGTGGTCACGCCGGTGCGGCGGACCTGGCCGGTCAGCTCGGCCAGCCGTCCGGGCGAGGGCTCGCCGGCGGGGTCGATGCCGGCGATGGGGATCTGCCTGAGGCCGTAGCGGTCGGCCAGGTAGCCGAACGCGGCGTGGGCGGTGACCATGGTCCGCTGCTTGCAGCCGCGCAGGCCGGCCTGGAACTCCTCATCCAGCGCGGTGAGCCGTTCGGCGGTCGCCTCGGCGTTGGCCCGGTAGCCGGCGGCGCCCGCGGGATCGGCCTTGGCGAGCCGTTCGCCCAGCGCGGTGGCGAGGGCCGCCATCCGGCTGGGGTCCAGCCACAGGTGGGGGTCGTAGGAGGCCCCCCGCTCGTGATCGTGGTCTCGGTCGTGCTCGTGCCCGTCCGTATCGGGGAGCGGCAGGGTCCGCACGGCGGACGCGGCGTCCAGGGCGCGGTCTGCGGCGCGTTCCCCGACGGCCTTGTCCACGGCCGGCTGCAGGCCCTTGATGTAGACCACCAGGTCGGCCCGGCCGATGTCGGCGATCTGCCGGGGGGTCAGCTCCACATCGTGCGGCTCGGCGCCCGGCCTGGCCAGGGTGCGGACCGTCACCCCCTCGCCGCCGACCTGTTCGCTCAGCCAGGCCATGGGGTAGTGACCTGCGACCACTTCGGTGCCGCCGGAGGCGGAGCCGCCGCCGCACGCGGTGGCGGCCAGCAGCGGGACGGCCGCCAAGGCGGCCGACGACAGGACGCGTCGCAGGGGACGGAAGGTGAACACCCCTCAATTGTGGATGAAGATGAAAATGGTTGTCAAAACCACCCAATGATCCGGCGCACCGCGGCCGCCACCAGCACGGCCAGCGCCGCGACCCGCAGCATCCGCCCCCCGAGGCCGAGTACGGGCCAGTTCAGGTAGGCGAACCAGGCCAGCAGCGCCGCCAGCGCCCCCAGCGCCGCCGCCGCGAGCCACCCGGTGCCCACCATGCCCACCGCCAGCAGGGCCAGGACGGCCAGCAGCGGCATCCAGACCGGCAGCCGGTGCAGGAACACCACGGGCACGGCGCTGCGCCGCTCGATCGTCTCGCGCAGCCCGGATGCACGGGGCTCGCGTCGGGTGCTCATTCGGACCTCCCGGATGTGGGGACCTCCGCTGTGCCGCGGAGAGGGGATGCGACACGGTGCCGCATACAGTCGAACACGCCCGGTGACGGGAGCCAAGCGCTTCGGCCCGCCGCGCGGCGGCGCCGGTCGCGGGCGCGTCCTGAGAAGATGTCCGGGTGATCGCGATAACCCGGTACCGCGTGCCCGAGTCCCAGGCCGAGACGTTCGCCGCCGAGCTCGGCGCGATCCTGGACGCGCTGGCCGGCGCGCCGGGATACCGCAGCGGCCGGATCGGCCGCACCGTCGACGACCCCACGCTGTGGGCGCTGATCACCGAGTGGGACGGCGCGGGTCACTACCGGCGCGGCATCGGCCTTCCCCAGGTGCGCATGCGGCTCATCCCGCTGTCGGCGCTGGCCGTCGACGAACCGGGGGCTTACGAGATCATCGCCGCCCGCTGACCGGACGCGGCGCGGCCGCGGTCATACGGCCGGCCCGAGTGCCCTAAGCTGGGAGACCTTGACGGGGCTCGCGGGCCGGGTGACCGCCTGGGGCGGAAGGCCCGCCGCTTCGCCGTTGTTACCGGGGATGAGACCGCTTTGGCCTGATGCCGGGCGTTACCAGACAATCCCGCCGACCGCCAGCCGGATGGAGACTTGACCCATGGCCCGCAGATCCGACGTGATGGACACCATCGTCAGCCTCGCCAAGCGGCGGGGCCTGGTCTACCCGTCGAGTGAGATCTACGGAGGCCTGCGCGCGTCCTGGGACTACGGCCCGCTGGGCGTCGAGCTGAAGAACAACGTCAAGCGCCAGTGGTGGAAGTCCATGGTGCAGTCCCGCGAGGACGTCGTCGGCCTGGACTCGTGCGTGATCCTGGCCCGCGAGGTCTGGGAGGCCAGCGGCCATGTGCAGGCGTTCGTGGACCCGCTGACCGAGTGCACCTCCTGCCACAAGCGCTTCCGCGCCGACCACCTGGAGGAGGCCTACCAGGCCAAGCACGGCCGCCCGCCGGCCGGCGGCCTGGCCGACGTCAACTGCCCCAACTGCGGCACCAAGGGCGCCTTCACCGAGCCGCGGATGTTCAACGGGCTGCTCAAGACCTTCCTGGGCCCGGTGGAGGACGCCTCCGGCCTGGCCTACCTGCGGCCGGAGACCGCGCAGGGCATCTTCATCAACTTCATGAACGTCCAGCAGTCGTCCCGCCGCAAGATCCCCTTCGGCATCGGGCAGATCGGCAAGTCGTTCCGCAACGAGATCACCCCGGGGAACTTCATCTTCCGCACCCGCGAGTTCGAGCAGATGGAGATGGAGTTCTTCGTCGAGCCCGGCACCGACGAGGAGTGGCACCAGTACTGGATCGACCAGCGCCTGCAGTGGTACGTCGACCTGGGCATCCGCAAGGAGAACCTGCGGCTGTATGAGCACCCGGCCGAAAAGCTGTCGCACTACTCCAAGCGCACCGTCGACATCGAGTACCGCTTCGACTTCGTGGGCGCCGAGTGGGGCGAGCTGGAGGGCATCGCCAACCGCACCGACTTCGACCTGTCCACCCACGCCAAGGCCAGCGGCCAGGACCTGTCGTACTTCGACCAGGAAAAGGGCGAGCGGTACATCCCGTACGTCATCGAGCCGGCGGCGGGCGTGGACCGCTGCGTGCTGACGTTCCTGCTGGACGCCTACGCCGAGGACGAGGCGCCCAACGCCAAGGGCAAGCTGGAAAAGCGCACCGTGCTGCGGCTCGACCCGCGCCTGGCCCCGGTCAAGGCCGCGGTGCTGCCGCTGTCGCGCAACGCCGACCTGTCGCCCAAGGCCCGTGACCTGGCCGCCCGGCTGCGCAAGCACTGGAACGTGGAGTTCGACGACGCCGGTGCGATCGGCCGCCGCTACCGCCGCCAGGACGAGATCGGCACCCCGTTCTGCATCACCGTCGACTTCGACACCCTGGAAGACGACGCGGTGACCGTCCGCGAGCGCGACTCCATGAAGCAGGAGCGCATCGCCATCAGCCAGGTGGAGTCGTTCCTGGCCGCCCAGCTGGTGGGCTGCTGACGCCGAGCCGGGGATGAGAACCTGATAGAACGGGAGGCGGGCCGCCTCTCCCTGATTCCGGCAGGGAGAGACGGCCCGCCTGCTATGTGCGACCTTGGTGACCGGTCAGCCGATCAGCTGCCCATCTGCAGCGACTGGCCGGAGGAGGTCGTCAGCTTGTAGGTGGCGCTCACCGTGGCGCTCGAGGGGCACAGGATGCCGCCGGACACCTTGTTGATGGTGGCGCCGCTCACCGAGACCTGGGCCTCGTTGACGCCGGGCACCGGGCGGTTGGGGTTGTTGGGGTTGTAGGCGTTGGCGGTCAGGTTGCCGCCGTAGGTGCAGGTGATGCCCAGGATCAGGGTCGCCTTGGCCCGGAAGTTGGCGATCGTGACGGTGCCGTCCCGGCCGCCGGCCACGGGGTTGTAGGTGGCGTTGCCGCCGGTCCAGGGCAGGTTCTCGGTGGTGATGGCGGAGCTGATGATGCCGGTGCAGTTCCCGCCGCTGTTGCTGAACGAGGCGGAGGTGATGGTCAGGTTGGAGCCGTCGGAGTTGATCGTGCCGTTCATCACCGACTCGTTGCAGGTGGCCGACCCCAGCGAGCTGGTGACGGTGGCGGTGCCGAGCAGCTCGGCCTTGACGCCTCCGCTGTAGGGGGTGCCGGAGGGGTAGACGCTGATGGTGGTGGACGCCGACGCGGGGGGGACCATCATCGCGAGAGCGGCCGCGGCGGCCGCGCCCACAGTGATCACGCGCCTTGCGTGTGCCATGGACTACTCCTTACGTCCAGGGGTGGATGGCGATGTGAAATTAATTCTTGTTTTGCCGGCGGTCAACGGTGAGTCAGGAGTTTTTCAGATGGTCAGAATGTGACACATTCTCATGTTTAATGATCTTCAAAGGTTCGCCCGCCGCCGCCGGAGTCCGGTAGCGTGACCGTGACTGCCGGCCACGGACGGGGGGACGCACCATGAGCGACCGTCGTCACGGGCACGTCCCGGCGGCAGGGGACTCCGGGCGGATCGCCCGCTTCGCGCTGGTCGTCGTGGGCCTGCTGGGCTTCGTCGTCTTCCCCGGCTCCTGGCCGCTGCCGGCCGGGCCCGGCATCGGGATGCGCACCGGCGCGACCCCGGCGCCGCCCGCCCACCAGGCCGTGGGCAGGGGACGGGCCGCCGCCGGCGCGCCGGGCACCGCGGCGACCAAGCCCGCCTCGCCGCAGGCGGAGACGCGGCACGCCATCGCCGCCCCCCACCAAGAGACTTCACCGACGGCCGATCCGGCCCTCCCCGCAAGCGGCGCCTCGCCGCCCGCCCCCGGCCACCGGCAGATCCTCCCGCCCACGCCGCGCGAACCGGCGCCCGCCGGGGCGGAGCCGCCGGTCTTCCGGGGACGCGCGCCCCCGGCCGCCACGGGTCACTGAGGTCCCTGTCCGGCCGGCGGTGAGCGCCCGTGCCCGCCGCCGGCATCGCGCGGCCCGCTGCGCCGGGCCGCCCTTTCCCGTGGAGGTTTTCCCTTGTCCCGCCCCTTGATGTGGCGGGCGCTGCTGGCGCTCGCCATCATCGCCGGATCGATATTCGTCGCGCTGACCCAGCCCGCCAAACTCGGCCTCGACCTGCGCGGCGGCACCCAGATCGTGCTGGAGACCAAAGACGGCCCCAACGTCAAGGCCAACCGGGAGTCCACCGACCGGGCCCTGGAGGTGCTGCGCAAGCGGGTCGACGCGCTCGGCGTGGCCGAGTCCTCCATCACCCGCTCCGGTGAGCGGCGCATCATCGTCGAGCTGCCGGATGTGCAGGACCCCAAGCGGGCCGCCGAGGCGGTCGGCCGCACCGCCCAGCTCACCGCGCACCCGGTGCGCGCCAACGACGGCAAGCCCGACAAAAAGAACGGCGAGCAGATCCTGCCCGATGAGGACGGCCGGCCGATCCTGCTGAAGAAGGCCGCGCTGAGCGGCGCCCAGATCCGCTCCGCCAGCGCCTCCTTCGACCAGCAGAACATGCAGGGCTGGTACATCACCGTCGACTTCCGCGGCGACGGCGGCCGCATCTGGCAGAAGATCACCGCCGAGGCCGCCTGCAAGAGCGACCCCGACGACCGGCGGATCGCCTTCGTCCTGGACGGAAAGGTGATCTCCTCGCCGGTGGTGCAGGAGGACGTGCCCTGCAACGTCGGCATCAGCGGCGGCTCCACCCAGATCACCGGACAGTTCAGCGCCCGGGAGGCCAAGGAGCTGGCCGCGCTGATCCAGGGCGGCTCGCTGCCGGTCCCGGTGGAGATCATCGAACAGCGGGTGGTCGGCCCCACCCTGGGCGAGGAGGCCATCCAGGCCAGCTGGCAGGCCGCCGTCATCGGCATCGTGCTCACCGGCCTGTTCATCATCTGGATCTACCGCCTGGTCGGCTTCCTGGCCACGCTCGCGCTGGCCGCCTACGGGGTGATCTCTTACGCCGCGCTGGTGGCGATGGGCGCCACGCTGACCCTGCCCGGCCTGGCCGGTTTCGTGCTCGCCATCGGCATGGCGGTGGACGCCAACGTGCTGGTGTTCGAACGGGCCCGCGAAGAGTATGCGGCGGTGCCGCGCCGGGGCATGCGCCCGGCGCTGGTCATCGGCTTCCAGAAGGCCTGGTCGGCCATCGCCGACTCCAACATCACCACCGTGCTGGCGGCCGGCCTGCTGTTCTTCCTGGCCGCCGGGCCGGTGCGCGGCTTCGGCGTCACGCTGACCATCGGTGTGCTGGCCTCGCTGGTCTCCGCCCTGCTGGTCACGCGCGTGCTGGCCGAGTGGGCGGTGAGCCGGCGGCCGATCGCCAAGCGGCCCGCCCTGACCGGGCTGAGCAAGACCGGGCGGGTCCGCGACTGGCTGGACCGCAAGCAGCCCGACCTGATGCGGCGCAAGACCCTGTGGCTGACCGTCTCCGGGCTGCTGGTCGCCGGCTCGATCGCCGGGATCGTCATCCAGGGCCTGAACTTCGGCGTGGAGTTCACCGGGGGCCGCCAGGTCGTCTACAGCACCAGCCAGCGGATGGACATCAACGACGCCCGGGCCGCGGTGGCCGACGCCGGGTTCCCCCGCGCGGTGGTGCAGACCGCCGGCACCGACGGGGAGGACATCTCCATCCGCACCGAAAAACTCACCAACGCCGAGGTCGACAAGCTGCAGCAGGCGCTGGAGAAGGCCGGCGGCGGCACCGTCACCAAGGAGCGCGACGAGCTGATCGGCCCCAGCCTGGGCAGCGAGCTGCGCAAGAAGGCGCTGATCGCCTTGGGCGTGGCGCTGGCCACCCAGCTGATCTACCTGGCGGTCCGCTTCCGCTTCACCTTCGGCGCCGCCGCGGTGCTGGCGATGTTCCACGACGTGATCGTCGTCACCGGCGTGTTCGCCTGGCTGGGCAAGCCCATCGACGGGGTGTTCCTGGCCGCGCTGCTGACCATCATCGGTTACTCGGTCAACGACTCGGTGGTGGTCTTCGACCGGATCCGCGAGCTGTGGCGGGCCGCGCCCGAAGAGCGCTTCGCCAAGATCGCCAACCGGGGCGCCCTGCAGACGGTGCCGCGCACCGTCAACACCGGTATGGGCGCGATCTTCATCCTGGCCGCGCTGGCGCTGCTCGGCGGCGACTCGCTGACCGACTTCGCCATCGCGCTGCTGCTGGGCATCGTGGTGGGCACCTACTCCACCGTGTTCACCGCCACCCCGCTGGCGATCGTCTTCCAGGCCCGCAGCAAGACCCCGGCGCCCAAGCCCAAGCTCGCCAAGCGCCCGGTGCGCCAGCCCGGCGACTCCGGCGCGGTCGTGTGAGCCCGCCCGTCCGGGAACCGGGCCGGTTCCCGGACGGAAGACGGTGCGGGGCCGTGCCCGGGCACGGCCCCGCACCATCGATCCACAGGTGTCAGTCCGACTCGCTCTCCAGGGCCGCCACCCGGGAGCGGGCCTGGGCCATCGCCTCGTGGTACTTGGTCTCCCACTGCGGGTCGTCGTCGGCGATGGCGGCGATCGACTGCCGGCCGAACTCCACCGGCCCCCGCCGGCCGTGGGCCACCTTCCGGACGACCACCGTGGTCACGCCGTCGGCGGAGGAGGTGTGCACCTCCCAGCGGGCGGCGGACTCCAGCGCCCGGGGGTCGGCCTCCTCGCCCCGGAACGCGCTGATCACGAGCGTGACGGCCAGCGCGATCACGACCACCACGACCAGCAGTATCAGCAGCCTCATCGGTCCTCCTGCGCGGGCCGGGGTCAGTTGCGGGGCAGCAGCGCCCCGCCCGGGTTACCCGGAGCGTAGACCGTGATGCCCTGCGGCAGCGCCTTCAGCTTCTCGATCTCGGCGCAGGTCGGGCACTTGTTGTACCCGTCCTGGCGGGCCTTGTTGGCCGCCGCCTCCAGCCGGGCCTGCTCCACCTTCGCCTGCGCCTCGCTGACCTGGGCGAAGGCGGCCTGGGCCCGGTCCACCGCCGCCTGCACCCGCTGCGGCAGGGAGACCTTCACCAGGTTGAAGTGGATGTTGATCAGGAAGTCGCCGCCCAGCGTGGTGCGCAGGTCGGCGGCCAGCTGCCGGTTGATGGCGTCCTGGACCTTGGCGATGTTGGCGTTGTTGCTCTGCACCTGCAGGCCGGTGCGCTGCCGCCGGGAAGTAGAACCGGTGTTCTGCACCAGTGCGCAGGAGGAGACCAGCTCGGCGCAGCGGAAGCTGTTGATCTGGCTGCGCAGGTTGTTGTCGATCACCGGCCGGACGATCTGGTTCAAAAACGCCGACCAGCCCTCATCGCCCTCCCAGGCGAAGTAGGTCTTGCCGCCGGGGGCGCGGAACTTGCGGGTGCCGAACTTGTCGTCGAACTTCTTGAGCACCTCGTGGTCGGTGTTGAGGGTGAAGTACAGCGTGCCCTCGATGCCCATGTTGACGCCGTCGCTGCTGGGCACGGTCACCACGTCCACGCCGCCGCCGCGGTCGCCCTCGCCGCGGTTGGCGGTGATGGTGTAGAAGCGCTGCTGGGCGGGGTACTTGTGGACCTTCGACCACCAGCCGGTCCACACCCGGCCCGAGCCGGGGTCGATGACCTGCCGGATGCGGGTGTTGTCGAAGAAGCCGCCGTTGCGCACCACGGCCACCTGCCCGCCGTCGGTCCGCTCGAAGCCGCCCAGCAGCCCGGCCAGGAAGGGCAGGCCCAGGACCAGCAGCACGATGGCCGTCATGATCTTTCCCGCACGGCTCATCCGGGGGAGTGCTCTCATCTGAACGACGCTCCAATCCCCGGCGGGCTCACCCGCCGGGCGGGGAGGATCAGGTCTCGGAATCGTGTATCAGACGCGGAGCGGATGATCTCGGCTCCCCGGGGATGCGAATTCAGATGGCCGAAACCGGTCTCGTCCGGCACGGGTCGGGTGCCGCTCTTCCCTCTGCGTGCCGGACGCTCCAGACGGACGGGACGGCAGACGGCCGCCGCTCGCCCGTGGGGGCGTGAGTTTTCCCACAGGTGTTCCCGCGAGTGGCACGCCCCCACGGGCGGCTAGGCGAACGCGCCGGGCGGGCCCTCGGGACGCTCGGCCTGGATCACGTGCATCACCGCGTTGATCAGCGACAGGTGGGTGAAGGCCTGCGGGAAGTTGCCCAGGTGCCGCCCGGTGTGCGGGTCGATCTCCTCGGCGTACAGCTGCAGCGGGCTGGCGTACGACAGCAGCTTCTCGCACAAACGCTTGGCGCGTTCCAGCTCGCCGATCATCACCAGGGAGCTGACCAGCCAGAACGAGCAGATGGTGAAGGTGCCCTCCGAGGAGGAGAACCCGTCGTCGGTCTCCTCGGGCCGGTACCGCAGCACCAGGTCGTCCTCGGTGAGCTCGTTGGCGATGGCCAGCACCGTCTCGCGCACCCGCTTGTCGTCGGGGGGCAGGAAGCCCAGCAGCGGGATCAGCAGCACCGAGGCGTCCAGCGCCTTGGTGCCGTAGTGGGCGGTGAAGACCCCCCGCTCGTCCAGGGCGTTGGCCAGCACGTCGGCGTGGATCTCATCGGCCGCCTTCTGCCAGCGCTCGGCCAGGTCGTGGCAGCCGCGGATGCGGGCCAGGCGGGCGCCGCGGTCGGCGGCCACCCAGCAGAACACCTTGGAGGAGGTGAAGTGCTGGGGCTTGCCGCGCACCTCCCACATGCCGCAGTCGGGCTTGCGCCAGTTGGCCAGCGCCTCCTCGACCTGCTTGACGATGATCTTCCACAGCCGGTCGTCCAGCCGGTCGCGGCGCCGCACGAACAGGTAGATGGAGCCGATGATGGCGCCCCACACATCGTGCTGGGCCTGGGTGTAGGCGTCGTTGCCGATGCGCACCGGGCGGGCGCCGTCGTAGCCGCTCAGGTGGTCCAGGGTGGTCTCCGGCAGCTCCTCCCGGCCGTCCACCCCGTACATGATCTGCAGCCGGCCGTCGGCGGCCTCGGCCACGTCGGTGATGAAGTAGAAGAAGTCGTTGGCCTCCCAGTCGAAGCCGAGGGTGTAGAAGGCCCACAGCGCCATCGTGGAGTCGCGGATCCACGTGTAGCGGTAGTCCCAGTTGCGCTCGCCCTTGGGGGTCTCCGGCAGGGAGGTGGTGGCGGCCGCGGCCACCGCGCCGGTGGGGGCGAACGTCAGGCCCTTGAGGGTGAGGGCGCTGCGCTGCAGGTGGCTGCGCCAGGGGTGGTCGGGGAACTTGCCGCGGTCCAGCCAGTGCTGCCAGTGGTGCACCGTCCACACCAGCCGCTCGTGCGCCTCGGCGTAGGTGTGCGGCGGCTCGTGCTCGCTCCACGACAGCGCCACGAAGCGGGTGTCGCCCTGCTTGAGCAGGGTGCGCCCGGTGGCCAGCGACCCTTCGAAGCCGACGTTCATGTCGGTGGTCAGCCGCAGGGTCAGCCCGTTGCCGTGGCAGGCCGCCTCGTGGTAGCCGTCGCCGGTGTGCTCCCAGCGGGCCGGGACGCGCCCGTAGTCGAACACCGGCATGCAGTCCAGGCGCACCTGGACCTGGCCGTTGACGCAGCGGACCATGCGCAGCAGCACGTGGTCGGCGTCGTAGTCGGTGGGCGCCCGGCGGTGGGTCTTGGAACGCTCCGTCTCGTGGTGCCAGGGGCCCATGAGCAGCGCGTCGGTCACCACCAGCCACCCGCCGTGGGTCCACCAGGTGGTCTCCATCACCATGGTGCCCGGGATGTAGCGCTGGGCCGCGGGCACCTCGACCCCGGCCGGGCCGACCCGGAAGTACCCGGCGTCCCGGTCCAGGATCGACCCGAAGACGCTGGGGGAGTCCATCCTCGGCAGGCACATCCACTCGACGTTCCCGCTCGGTGCGATCAGCGCGGTCGTCTCGCAGTCCGAGAGGAAACCGTAGTCGGCTATGGGGGCGAACGGCTCTCCCGCTCTGCCGCCGGCGACCGTCGGTCTCACAGCCTTACCTCCTGTATCCGTCCATCCGCACGGCCCGGAACACACCCGGGCCCGGCGGCCTGCCTGTGACAGGTGTCTGGAATGTCCGATTGGAATAGACCACTAAAGGGGGTTTGACCTGCGCAAACACAGAGTGAGCGCAGGGGTGCCGAACGGAGTTCGACGTTGTGGGTACAGTCCCCGCACAAGCGTGGAATCGGAGCGTGAAGGAGCTCCTCGTGCCGAAGTACGTATACGACTTCACTGAGGGCAACAAGGATCTCAAGGACCTGTTGGGGGGCAAAGGCGCAAATCTGGCGGAGATGACCAACCTCGGGCTTCCGGTGCCCCCGGGGTTCACCATCACCACCGAGGCCTGCCGCCACTACCTGCGGCACGGGACCGTGCCGGAGGGACTGCGCGAAGAGGTCGACGCTCACCTGGCCGCGCTGGAGCAGAAGATGGGCAGGCGGCTCGGGCAGCCCGACAACCCGCTGCTGGTCAGCGTGCGGTCGGGGGCCAAGTTCAGCATGCCCGGCATGATGGAGACCGTCCTGAACATCGGCCTCAACGACGAGTCGGTGAAGGGGCTGGCCGCGGTCGCCGGCGGGGACGCCGCCGCCGAGCGCTTCGCCTGGGACTCCTACCGCCGGCTGGTGCAGATGTTCGGCAAGACGGTATTGGGCATCGACGGCGAGCTGTTCGAAGAGGCCCTGGAAGAGCGCAAGCGGGCCAAGGGCAGCGACAGCGACCTGGCCCTGGACGCCGAAGATTTCAAGGCGCTGGTCGGCACCTTCAAGCAGATCGTGCGCGAGCACGCAGGCCGGGAGTTCCCCACCGATCCACGCGAGCAGATGGACCTGGCCATCAAGGCCGTCTTCGATTCCTGGAACGCCGACCGGGCCGTCCTGTACCGCCGTCAGGAGCGCATCCCCGCCGACCTCGGCACCGCCGTGAACGTGTGCACCATGGTCTTCGGCAACCTGGGCATGGACTCGGGCACCGGCGTGGCCTTCACCCGCGACCCGGCCACCGGCCACCAGGGCGTCTACGGCGACTACCTGCAGAACGCCCAGGGCGAGGACGTGGTCGCCGGCATCCGCAACACCGTCCCGCTCTCGGAGCTGGAGAAGATCGACAAGCGGTCCTACGACGAGCTTCTGGCCATCATGGCCAAGCTCGAGAACCACTACCGGGACCTGTGCGACATCGAGTTCACCATCGAGCGCGGCAAGCTGTGGATGCTGCAGACCCGCGTGGGCAAGCGCACCGCCGCCGCGGCCTTCCGCATCGCCACCCAGCTGGTCGACCAGGGGCTGATCACCCAGGACGAGGCGGTCGCCCGCGTCACCGGCGCCCAGCTGGCCCAGCTGATGTTCCCGCGCTTCGATGAGAAGGCCGACCGGCAGCAGATCGCCAAGGGCATGAACGCCTCGCCCGGCGCCGCCGTCGGCAAGGCGGTCTTCTCCAGCGAGAAGGCCGTGGAGCTGGCCGGCAAGGGCGAGCCGGTCATCTTGGTGCGCCGCGAGACCAACCCCGACGACCTGGCGGGCATGGTCGCCGCCGAGGGCATCCTCACCTCCCGCGGCGGCAAGACCTCCCACGCCGCCGTGGTCGCCCGCGGCATGGGCAAGACCTGCGTGTGCGGCGCCGAGGAACTGGACGTGGACGTGCGGGCCCGCCGCTTCACCGCCCCCGGCGGCGTGGTGGTCAGCGAAGGGGACCTCATCTCCATCGACGGCTCCACCGGCGCGGTCTACCTGGGCCGGGTGCCGGTGGTGAACTCCCCGGTGGTGGACTACTTCGAAGGCAAGCTCTCGGCCGCCGAGGGCGATGAGCTGGTCCAGGCCGTGGACCGGATCATGACCTGGGCCGACGCCAAGCGCCGGCTGCAGGTGCGGGCCAACGCCGACACCCCCGAGGACGCCGCCCGCGCCCGCCGCTTCGGCGCCCAGGGCATCGGGCTGTGCCGCACCGAGCACATGTTCCTGGGCGAGCGCCGCCAGCTGGTGGAGAACCTGGTGCTGGCCGAGACCGACCAGGAGCGGCAGGAGGCGCTGGATGCGCTGGAGCCCCTGCAGCGACAGGACTTCATCGGCCTTTTCGAGGCGATGGACGGCCTCCCGGTCACCATCCGGCTGATCGACCCCCCGCTGCACGAGTTCCTTCCTGATCTGACGGAGCTTTCAGTGCGGGTCGCGGTCGCCGGGGACGACGCCACGCCCAAGGACCGCCGGCTGCTGGAGGCCGTCCGGCGGTTGCACGAGCAGAACCCTATGCTCGGACTGCGCGGCGTGCGGCTGGGTTTGGTTATTCCCGGACTTTTCGCCATGCAGGTGCGAGCGATCGCCGAGGCCGCCGCCGAGTGCCGCAAGGCGGGCGGCGACCCGCGCCCGGAGATCATGATCCCACTGGTGGGCGCCGTCCAGGAGCTGGAGGCCGTCCGCGAGGAGGCCCTGGGCATCCTGGAGCAGGTCAAGCAGTCCACCGGGGTGGACGTGCCCGCCATGATCGGCACCATGATCGAGCTGCCCAGGGCCGCGCTGACCGCCGGGCAGATCGCCGAGGCCGCGGAGTTCTTCTCCTTCGGCACCAACGACCTGACCCAGACTACCTGGGGCTTCTCCCGCGACGACGTGGAGTCGGCGTTCTTCGGCCGCTACCTGGAGCTGGGCATCTTCGGCGTCTCGCCGTTCGAGACGCTGGACCGCGACGGCGTCGGCCGGCTGATCCGCATCGCCGCCGAGGAGGGCCGCCGCACCCGGCCCGGCATCAAGCTGGGCATCTGCGGTGAGCACGGCGGAGACCCCGACTCGGTGCACTTCTGCCACGAGGTCGGGCTGGACTACGTCTCCTGCTCGCCGTTCCGGATCCCGGTGGCCCGGCTGGAGGCGGGCCGGGCCGCCGTCGCGGCGGAGGGCTCCGACAGCCGATGACGGCCGGCGGGAGGGCGCGCCGGCGGCGCGCCCTCCCGCGCCATGCACGGAAATACCCCGCAAAACGCGGGAAAACGGCTCGAACTCGCGGCGTTCGGCAGGCCGTCTAACCTAGCGTGGTTGGCACGATGACGTTGGAAGCTGAACTGCCCGGGACCGGCGAGGCCGAGCCGTCGCAGGGGGAGAGCCGCGACCCTGCGCCCCGGGGCGGTGCGCGGCGGCAGTGGCTGCTGTGGACCGTGGCGGTGCTGCTGGGAATCCTGGCGGTCGTGGTGCTGACCCCGCTGACCGTGGGCTGGCGGGTGTGGTACCAGGCCCGCCAGGACGAGACCCCCAAGTCGGACGCGATCGTGGTGCTGGGCGCCGCCCAGTACAACGGCGTCCCCTCGCCCACGCTGCGCTGGCGGCTGGAGCACGCCGTCAAGCTGTACCGCCGGGGCGTGGCCCCGGCGATCGTGACCGTCGGCGGCAAGCAGCCCGGCGACAACTACACCGAGGCCGACGCCGGGCGCAACTGGCTGATCAAGGAGCGGCAGGTGCCGGCCGACAAGGTGGTGGCGGTGCCGGTCGGCAGCGACACCCTGGAGAGCATGCAGGCGGTCGGCGCCAAGTTCCGGGAGCTCAAGTGGCACTCGGCGGTGCTGGTCACCGACCCCTGGCACGGGCTGCGCTCCAAGAAGATGGCCCAGGACCAGGGCATCAAGGCCGCCGCCTCGCCGACCCGCAGCGGCCCCAGCGTGCAGACCCGCGACACCCAGTTCCACTACATCGTCCGGGAGACCGGCGGCTACCTGTCGTATGTGCTGTTCGGCCGCAGCGTCCGCTCCCCCTCTGAGCTGCGGCCCTCCTTCTCGCCGCGCTGACGCCTCGGCGGCGCGCATTCACCGGACCGCCCTCGGCGCGGCGTACCCTGGGAGCCCGCGATCAGAGTGGAATAATTGAGCCTTTTCGGCACGTGCCATCAGGTACCGGGACGGGAGCCTTCGCGGGCGATGCCGCAGAACCTCGTTCCCGCTCGTAAGGCGCCCGTCCCGTGGGGATGCCATGGGGAGAAGGACCCGGCGAACAGAAAGGACAGATGGGGAGCTATTCCGAAGCAGACCGGGCGCGGTGGGTGCCCGAGCAGCCCAAGCGCCGTGACCGCACCGCCTTCGAACGGGACCGGGCGCGGGTGCTGCACAGCGCGGCGCTGCGCCGGCTGGCCGCCAAGACCCAGGTGGCCGACCCCGGCTCCGACGACTTTTTGCGCACCCGGCTGACGCACTCGCTGGAGTGCGCCCAGGTGGGCCGGGAGCTGGGCAAGTCGCTGGGCTGCGACCCCGACCTGGTGGAGACCGCCTGCCTGGCGCACGACATCGGCCACCCGCCCTTCGGCCACAACGGCGAGTCCGCCCTGAACACGGTGGCCGAACGCTGCGGCGGATTCGAGGGCAACGCCCAGAGCCTGCGCATCCTGACCCGGCTGGAGCCCAAGTCGTTCGCCCCCGACGGCCGCAGCGTCGGCCTCAACCTGACCAGGGCCTCGCTGGACGCGGTGATGAAATACCCCTGGCGCCGGCAGGACGCGCCCACCGGGGCGCCGTCGGGCGGCTCGGGCGCACCGTATGGGATCTACGACGACGACATCGAGGTGGCGGCCTGGGTCCGCCAAGGGGCGCCCAAGGACCGGCTGTGCCTGGAGGCCCAGGTCATGGACTGGGCCGACGATGTGGCCTACTCCGTGCACGACCTGGAGGACGCCCTGGTCGTCGGCCATGTGGACTTCGCCCGCCTGGCCGACCCCACCGAGCGCCGCGCGGTGGCCGAGACGGCCGCCAAGCTCTACTGCCCCGGCACCGACCTGACCGAGCTGGAGGAGGTCTTCGCCGAGCTGCTGGCCGAGCCGTACTGGCCGGACCACTTCGACGGCACGCTGCGCACCCTGGCCGCCCTCAAGAACCTCACCAGCACGCTGATCGGCCGCTTCTGCCTGGCGGCCGAGGACGCCACCCGGCGGCGTTATGGCCCCGGCCCGCTGACCCGCTACGACGCCGACCTGGTCGTCCCCCGCCGGCAGCGCCTGGAATGCGCGCTGCTGAAGGGGGTGACCGCGCACTATGTGTGGATCAGCCACGAGGCCAACCGCGCCCGGCAGCGCGAACTGATCCTGGAGCTGGCCGATTGGATGCTGGCCGGCGCCCCCGGCACCCTGGAACCGCAATTCCGGGTCGCCTGGCACCGGGCGCCCGACGACGCCGCCCGGCTGCGGGTGGTGGTCGACCAGATCGCCTCGCTGACCGACACCTCCGCCGTGGCGTTCCACGCCCGCCTGCGCGCCGCCCGCCGGCCCGCCGGTGCCTGATCGCACAACGGCGGCGCCGAAGATCTGTTAGATCTACCCAAAGTGTCCCGGTGGCTCTAATCTGTGGCCCACCTTGGGGGAGTGCATTTCCGACCTTTTCGCCATCGCCGTTGCCGCAGTGTCGTGCTTTCGGACGGCGAGGCCGGTCGGGCGCTCCCTGCCGCGGGCTCGCTGGGCCTGGTTGAAAAAGGTTCGGTTGTGGTGAGGAGTGCGAGGGGCTCTGGTGGCGGATCCGGTGGCGTGGCGGGCTGAGGTCGACGGCACCGTCATCCGGCTGACGGTGGCCGACGATGTGGTGTACGCCGGATGCGGGCCGCAGATCTATGCGTTCGACGCGGCGACCGGCGGGGAGATGTGGCGCATCGACACCGGCACGCCGGGGCCGTTCCGGGTGGCCGACGGCACCGTCTACGCCACCGGCGGCGGCCATGTGCGGGCCGTGGACGCCTACACGGGGGTCGAGCGCTGGCGGTTCCGCGGGGCCATCCCGGTGCGCCCGGCGGTGGCGGGCGGCCGGGTGCTGGTCATCGGCGACGCCCCCCGCTGGGGCCGCACCCTGCATGTGCTCAGCGCCCGCAACGGCGCCGAGAAGTGGCGGATGGAGGCCGACCCGAAGCTGTCGGCCCCGCTGACCGACGGCGACCTGGTCTTCGTGGGCTGCGCCGACGGGGCGCTGCTGGCGCTGCGCGCCCGCAACGGCCGGGAGCGCTGGCGGATCGACCCCTACCAGTGGCATCCCGAGTGGCCCGAGCACGGCGGCCCGATCGAGCTGCTGGGACTGTCCGACGGGGTGCTGTATGTGGCCGGGCTGCCCTTCGACCCGCCGCCGCTGGGTTTCGTGGCCGGGGTGGACGTGCGCACCGGCCGGGAGCTGTGGCAGACCGTGGCCGGCTACGACCCCGGCGGCGGACGCCCCGACGAGGGCGACCCCCCGGCCGCCGTGGTGCCCGGCGGGGTGTGCGTGGGCGAGCCGGGGACGCTGACCTACCTGTCGGCCGCTGAGGGCCGGGCCCGCCAGTACCGCT
Organism: Thermomonospora sp. CIF 1; assembly: GCF_001896795.1. Taxonomy (NCBI): domain Bacteria; kingdom Bacillati; phylum Actinomycetota; class Actinomycetes; order Streptosporangiales; family Thermomonosporaceae; genus Thermomonospora; species Thermomonospora sp. CIF 1. Next base: position 20,723 of record NZ_MOYN02000022.1, on the reverse strand, counting down.
TCACCGAGCCCACCCGCTGCTCACCGCCGGCGATGATCGGCGGGCTGGTCTGCGCCGGCACCGCCGGGCAGCTCATCGACGCCTTCGACGCCGCCACCGGGCGCCGGGTGTGGGTGGTCAAGGACGTGCTGCGGCCGGAGGGGTCCGGGCCGCCGCCGGTGGCGGTGTGCCGGGGCAGGCTGCTGGTCGGCGGGCACCGCCGCATCTACCACATCGACCCCCGCACCGGCGCCACGATTCCCGCCTGAACCGCCCGCCCGGCCCCGCAGGGGTTGGCGTAGGTTCGTCGGGTGGCGAGCAAGACGGTCGCGCGGCGCTGGAACGCCCGTGCCGCGGTCACCGCGGCCTTCTTGGTGCACGGCCTGATCAGCGCGGTCTGGCTGGCCCGGATACCGCAGATCAAGCAGGCGCTCGGGCTGGATGAGGCGTCCTTGGGCGTGGCGCTGCTGGGCACCCCGGTCGGGGTGGTGCTCGGGGTCCGCTGCACCGGGCGGATCGTCGCCCGGTGGGGGAGCCGGCCGGTGGTCCGGGTGGCCGGGGTGGCGGCGGCGCTGGCGCTGGCGCCGGTGGGACTGGCCGCAGGCCCGGGGACGCTGATGGCCGCGCTGGCGGTGCTGGGCGCGGCGCTGGGCGTGCTGGACGTGGCGATGAACGCCCAGGGCGTGGCGGTGGAACGGCGGTGGCGGCGTCCGCTGATGTCGGGGCTGCACGGAGCCTGGAGCATCGGCTCGCTCGCCGGTGCGCTCCTGGGGGCCGGTGCCGCCCATCTGCAGGTTCCGGTGCGGCTCCACCTGGCCGTGGCCGCCGCCCTGCTGACGGCGGTGGCGGCGGTGGGAACCCGCGGGCTGCTGGGGGCGTCCGCCGAAGCGCCGCCCGGTGCGCGAAAGAGCGGGGAGGGCGCATCGCCTCGTCCGGTCCGGGGCGTCCTGCTGATGCTCGGTGTGGTCGGCCTGTGCTCGTTCTTGGGCGAGGGGGCCATGGCCGACTGGAGCGCCGTCTACCTCAATGAGACGCTCGGCGCCGGTGCGGGCGTCGCCGGGCTGGGCTATGCGGGCTGCGCGGTGGCGATGGCGGCGGCGCGGCTGGCCGGCGACCGGGTCGTCGCGGCCTTCGGCCCGGTCCGGGTGCTGCGCGCCGGCGGGCTGCTGGCCGCCGGCGCGCTGGGCGGCGGGCTGCTGGCGGGCACGCCGCCGGCCGCGCTGGCCGCGTTCACGCTGTACGGGCTGGGCGTCGCGGTGGTGGCGCCGGTCACCTTCAGCGCGGCGGGCAACCTGCCGGGCGTGCCGGCGGCGACCGGGATCTCCTGGGTGACCTCCATCGGCTACACCGGTTTCGTGGCCGGGCCTCCCCTCATCGGCCTGGTGGCCCAAGGGGTCGGCCTGGCCTGGGCGCTGGCCGTCCCGGTGGGGCTGGCCTTGGTGATCGCGTTGCTGGCCGGGGTGACCGCAACCGCCCAAAGCTGAACTTTTCGTCAGAAAAATAACCTTTTGGCATCCGGCGTGCGGGTCGGGATCGGGAAAGATCGTCTGTTCCGGTAAGGTCGGGCGGGATGAGCACCATGCAGCGGTCCCGGGGGGCTTCGGACGCGCCCTCGCGCCTGCATTTCCTGTGCGAGCTGCTGCGTTTCGGCACCGTCGGGACCATCGGCACCGTGATCACGATCGGCGGCGCCAACCTGCTGCGCGAACGGCTGTGGGAGAGCCCGGTCACCACCGTGCTCATCCCCACGATGATCTCCACGCTGTTCTCCTACCTGGCCAACCGGCACTGGACCTTCCGGCACCGCGACAGCGACGGCTCCGGCCGCGAGATGGCGCTGTTCTTCGGCCTCAACGGCGTGGGCATGGCGATCCAGGCCAGCTGCACCGCCTTCACCTTCTACACCCTGCATCTGCACGACGCGCTGTCGTACAACGTGGCGCTCGTGGTGGGGCTGGCTTTGGCCTCCGCATGGCGCTACTGGTCCTACCGCAGGTGGATCTTCACCCCCGCCGTCCGTGTCTGACCGCCTGGCCGAGGAGTGGCGGCGGCATCGCCCGGCCGTCTTCGGCGTCGCCTACCGGATCCTCGGCAGCGTCGCCGACGCCGAGGACGTGACCCAGGACGTGTGGCTGCGCGCCGCGGGCGCCCGCCTGGAAGAGGTCCGGGACCTGCGCGCCTGGCTGGTCACGGTGGCCGCGCGCCGCTCCTATGACCTGCTGACCTCGGCCCGGGCCCGGCATGAGGACTACATCGGCCCCTGGCTGCCCGAACCGCTGCTGACCGGTCCGGACGCCGCCGAGCCGGTGCTGGTGGACGACCTGGTCGGCACCGCGATGCTGCTGGTGCTGCGGGAGCTGTCGCCGCCCGAGCGGATCGCGTTCGTGCTGCGCCAGGCGTTCGATGTGCCCTATGACCGGATCGGCCGGGTGCTCGACAGGTCGCCGGCCGCCTGCCGGCAGCTGGTCTCACGGGCGCGCCGCCGCATCGCCGCCCGCATGCGAGGGAACGGGCCGCGCGCCTCCCGCGCCGAGCGGGAACGCGTGATGGCGGCCTTCCGGGCGGCCCATGAAAAGGGCGACACGGCCGCGCTGGCGTCGCTGCTCGACCCGGAGGCGGTGTACATCACCGACGGCGGCGGCGAGGTCTTCGCCGCGCGCAAACCCATCGTCGGGAATGTGCGGATCGCCGAGACGCTGCTGCGGGTGGCCCGCCGCCCGGTGCCCGCCGCGTTCGTCCCCGCCGAGGTCAACGGCGAGCCCGGCCTGCTGGTCTACCGGGACGGACGGCTGGTCGCCGTGGACACCGCCGAGATCGCCGCGGGACGGATCGTGGCGTACCGCAGGGTGCTCAATCCCCGCAAACTGCGCGGGATCCGCCCCCGCGGGGCCTGACCGCGGAGAAAAACCCGTCACACGGGCATGGGCGGCGTCGTCTCCCTGGTGAAACCGACCCAGGGAGCATGCATGGAAGCACGCATGGACCTCGCCAAGACCGCGCCGAAGCCGTATCAGGCGGTCCTGGCGGCCTATCGGACGCTGGCGGAAGGGCCGCTGGATCCGGTCGTCCAGGAACTGGTGAAGATCCGCGCCTCGCAGCTCAACGGCTGCGCGTTCTGCCTGGACCTGCACGTCCACGAGGCGCGCCGGCGCGGTGAGAGCGAGCAGCGCCTGGCGCTGGTGGCGGCCTGGCGCGAGGCCCCGGTGTTCAGCGAGGCCGAACGGGCGGCCCTGGCCTACACCGAAGAGGCCACCCGGCTGTCCGAACGCGGGGTGAGCGAGGAGGTCTGGCAGGCGGTGACCGCCTGCTTCGACCAGGAGGAGGCGGGCGCGCTGGTCGTCCTGGTGGCCTTGATCAACGCGCTCAACCGGCTGGGGGCGCCGCTGCGCAGGCGGCCTGCGGTGCGCTGAAACACCGTGCCCCGGCTGCACGTGGCCGGGGCACGGCCTTGCCGGTTCACCGGGGGCGCGGTGTCACCGGCGGTAGTAGTCCGGCTGGGTCTGCACATTGAGCAGGTCCAGCTTGACCTTCTTTCCCTTGCCGACGATGTCGTGGATCGCGTTGGCGCCCTTGTTGGGCCCGACGGCCTTGTTGCAGGTGGCGCCGCCGCCGAGCTCGTCGGTGAGGACCACCTTGTCCGCCTTGTTGTTGAAAGTGGCCGAGTGTCAGAAGGTGAAATCCGCGGTGTCGCGGACGACGCCGATGATCTTCGGCTTCTCCGGGGCGGAGATGCCGAACAGTGCGCCGTCGCCCATGCAGGCGCCCGCCGCCAGGTCCTTGCCGGGGTGGGCGGTGATGTCGTGGCAGCCGGTGGTCGGGTAGGTGGTGCTGCCCTCACCGGGGTTGCCGCCGTCGGGGAACAGCACCGGCTCGGCCACCACCGCGGCCTCCGCCGGCCTCTTCAGCGGCACCTTGATGATCGGGATCTGGTCGAAGGGGTAGTGGCAGTCCGGCCCCACCGAGCTCGGACCCGGCAGGTAGGAGGAGACGTAGACCGAGTCCTTGTTCCTGCCCTTGCCCGGCACCGGCGTGTGGGTGTGCGAACCGCAGCCGGTCTCCACGGCCTTGGCATAGCGCGGGTTGCGCACGTCGCTGATGCCGAAGATCTTGATGCCCTCCCAGGCGGTCGGGTCGGTGACCGGCTCGGCGGTGCTCTGGCAGGAGTCGTCGCTGCGCGAAGAGCCGGTGGACGGGAACAGCGGATTCCCCATCACCGAGACGTCGTTCTGCGACCCGGGGCGCGCAGTTCGACCGGCTTTACCTCACCTTGGTGATCGGACATCACGAGGGCGCCCTGACGATGGCCGACCGGGTACTGGCCGAGGGCACCGATGTGCTGGTGCAACAGATGGCCAAGGAGGTGCTCACCGGCCAGCGGGCGGAGATCGTCCGGATGCGCGACCTGCTGCGCGGCCTGGAGGAGTGAGACCGGCCCGGCCGCCTGAACGGCGCATCCGGGACGGCGGCCATCGGATCAGGCGATGCGGGCCGCACCGGTGCCCGGCCGCGCTCGGCCGAGCGCCAGGGCCTCGCCCTCCTCCAGGCGGCGGCGCAGCTGCGCCGATCCGGCGCCGAGCGCGGTGACCAGGACTCCGGGACCGGCCAGCGGCAGCACCGCCAGGCCCTCGGCGGCATGCGCCGCAGAATCCCGGCCGGAGGCGGTCAGGCCGGGACCGGCCAGCAGCACCGAACCGACCGCCCCGGCACCCCCCAGCACGGCGCCGCTGGTGCGGACGGCCGGATCGGTCAGATCCAGTTCGTGGCGCAGCAGCGGCCTGCCGCCGTAGGTCACATCCAGCCGGCCGGCGTGCCGTCCGGGCCGCTCCCCGTGCCGTCCCAAGATCAGCTCTTCCCGCCACCGCAGCGCACCGCCCTCGGCCAGGTCGATCGAGGCCGTCGCGCGGTGCCGGGACCCGGCCGCCGCCACGGTCGGCTCGGGCGCGAAGTCCAGGTGGCCGCCGGCGCCGACCCGGGCCCGCACGGTGAAGCGCGACTCGCCCTCGCCCGGCAGCACCAGCGTGCTCGCCACCGACCGGATCGCCAGGCGCGCGCCGGGACCCACCACCACTTCCAGCGTCAGTTCGTCCCCGCCCAGCGGGCCGGCCGCCGCGCCCACCAGGTAGACCGCATCAGGAGTCTGGCGCAGCGCCAGCGGGCCGTCTGAGCGCAGCTCGCTCAGGCGCGTCCGCCCATGGGGGCCCGCCTCGGCCACCACCGCGGCCCGGGCCGCATAGCGGCGGCTCATCCCACCGGGTGGCGGTGGCCGATCAGCCCGCGCACCCAGCCGGCCACCTCCGGCGCGTCCGGCTCCTGCCGCAGCGAGGTGAACAGCACCGGGCGGCCGGCGCGCACCGCGGCCGCGTCGGCGGCCATCACCGCCAGGTCCGCGCCGACCAGCGGGGCCAGATCCGTCTTGTTGATCACCAGCAGGTCCGAGGCGGTGACGCCGGGGCCGCCCTTGCGCGGCACCTTGTCGCCGCCGGAGACGTCCAGCACGAAGATCTGCCGGTCCACCAGGCCCCGGCTGAAGGTGGCGGTCAGGTTGTCGCCGCCGCTTTCCACGATGACCAGGTCCAGCGGGCCGTGGCGGCGCTCCAGGTCCTCGATCGCCTCCAGGTTGGCGGAGATGTCGTCGCGGATGGCGGTGTGCGGGCAGCAGCCGGTGCGCACCGCGCTGATCCGGTCGTCCGGCAGCACCGCGGCCCGGCGCAGGAAGTCGGCATCCTCGGTGGTGTAGATGTCGTTGGTCACCACCGCCAGCGACAGTTCCTCCCGAAGCGCCCGGCACAGCGCGGCGGTCAGCGCGGTCTTGCCGCTGCCGACCGGGCCGCCGATGCCCAGCCGCAGCGCCCGGCCCGCGGTGTCGGGGGCGTGGTGGGGGTCGTCGCCGTGAAAGGCACCCAAGGCAGTTCCTCCAACGCTTCAGGATTCGAAAAGACGCAGGTCGGCCTGCAGATGAAGCTCGGCGTACAGGTCCAGCAGCGGGGCGGAGACGGTCGGCAGCTCGGCCGGATCGGCCGCGGCGCAGCCTGCGGCCCGCGCGGCGACGGCATCGATGTCGCCGGCCAGCTCCGCCAGCGTCCGGTGCACGGCCAGCGGGTCCAGCCCCAGCAGCCGCACCGCCGCCGACGCCGGCCCGCTCACCGCCCCGTAGGCGGCGATCGCCGCGGCCTGCCGCGGGCCGCCCCCGGCCACGGCGGTCGCCGCGCCCAGCACCACCGGATGGTGCGGGCCCGCCTCGTGCAGCTCGCCCAGCGCGTCCAGCTCCGCCACCGGCCAGGTGGCGCGCACCGCCCGCAGCAGTGAACGGCCCTGGGCGCGGGAGGCCCGCCGCTGGGCGGGGGAGGGGGTGCGCGCATCGGCCTCCGCGTCCAGCCGCGCCCAGTCGTCGCGGCCACCGGCGCAGGCGGCGGCCGCCAGCGCGGCGGCGACCAGCCCGGCGGTGGCCAGCCTCCCGCGCAGAAAGCCCGCCAGGGCGGCCGGGTCGGTGACCGCCCCGGCGGCGGCCGCCGGCTCCAGCCCCCCGGAGTGGGCGTGCCCGCCCGCCGGCAGCCGCGAGTCGGCCAGCAGCAGCAGCGCGGCGTCCATCACAAGCCGCCCATCAGAACAGGAAGTAGCGCTGGGCCATCGGCAGCTCGACGGCCGGGGCGGGCTCGACCTCCTCGCCGTCGATGGTGACGGTGAAGGTGTCCGGGTCCACCTCGATGGCCGGCAGCGCGTCGTTGAGCGGCAGGTCGGCCTTGCCCAGGCGGCGGGTGTTCTTGACCGGCACCAGCGGGCGGTTCACCGCGATCTTGCCGGCCAGGCCGTCCTCGATCGCCGCCGGGGCGACGAAGTGCACCGAGGTGGCGGCGGCCGCCGCGGGCGCGGCGCCGAACATCGGACGGGGCAGCACCGGCTGCGGGGTGGGGATGGAGGCGTTGGCGTCGCCCATCGCCGCCCAGGCGATCACCCCGCCCTTGAGCACCACCGACGGGCGCACCCCGAAGAACGCCGGCTCCCACAGCACCAGGTCGGCCAGCTTGCCCGGCTCCACCGACCCGACCAGGTCGTCCAGGCCGTGGGCGATGGCCGGGTTGATGGTGTACTTGGCCACATAGCGGCGGGCCCGCAGGTTGTCGGCGGGCTCGGCGCCGTCGCCCGGCAGGGAGCCGCGGCGCTCCTTCATCACGTGCGCGGTCTGCCAGGTGCGGATGACGGTCTCCCCGATCCGGCCCATCGCCTGGGAGTCCGAGCCGATCATCGAGATGGCGCCCAGGTCGTGCAGGATGTCCTCGGCCGCCATGGTGGTGGGGCGGATCCGGGACTCGGCGAACGCCAGGTCCTCGGGCACCGCCGGGTTGAGGTGGTGGCACACCATCAGCATGTCCAGGTGCTCGTCCAGGGTGTTGACGGTGTGCGGGCGGGTCGGGTTGGTCGAGGACGGCAGCACGTTGGGGTGCGCGGCGACGGTGATGATGTCGGGGGCGTGCCCGCCGCCGGCGCCTTCGGTGTGGTAGGCGTGGATCGACCGGCCGGCGATCGCCTCCAGGGTGGACTCCACGTACCCGGCCTCATTCAGGGTGTCGCTGTGCAGGGCCACCTGCACGCCGGAGGCGTCGGCGACCTTCAGGCAGGCGTCGATCGCCGCCGGGGTGGACCCCCAGTCCTCGTGCAGCTTGAACCCGCAGGCCCCGGCGCGCAGCTGCTCCCACAGCGCCTCGGACGAGACGGTGTTGCCCTTGCCCAGCAGCGCCACGTTGACCGGCCAGACATCCAGCGCCTCCAGCATCCGGTGCAGGTACCAGGCGCCGGTCACCGTGGTGGCCTTGGTGCCCTCGGCCGGGCCGGTGCCGCCGCCCAGCAGCGTGGTCACCCCGGCGCCCAGCGCCTCTTCCACCAGCTGCGGGCAGATCAGGTGCACGTGGGAGTCGATCGCCCCGGCGGTGAGGATCTTGCCGTTGCCGGCCAGCACCTCGGTGGACGGCCCGATCACCAGGTCTGGGTGCACCCCGTCCATGGTGTCGGGGTTGCCGGCCTTGCCCAGCGCCACGATCCGTCCGTCGCGGACGCCCACGTCCGCCTTGACGATCCCCCAGTAGTCCAGCACCACCGCGCCGGTGATCACCAGGTCCACGGCGCCCTCGGCGCGGGTGGTGCGGGCCTGGCCCATCGATTCGCGGATCACCTTGCCGCCGCCGAACACCGCCTCATCGCCGGCCCCGGCCGCTCCCATGGAACGGTCCTCGGTGACCTCGATGAACAGGTTGGTGTCGGCCAGGCGGATGCGGTCGCCCGTGGTCGGGCCGAACAGCGCCGCATAGCGGGCGCGCGACAGTTCAGTCATCGAGTGCTCCGGCGCTCTCGCTTCGCAGGCCGGGGACCACGCGGTTGCCGGCCAGGGGGACCAGGGACACCTCGCGGGTGATGCCGGGCTCGAACCGCACTGCGGTGCCCGCCGGGACGTCCAGCCGGCGTCCCCAGGCGGCCTTGCGGTCGAACTCCAGCGCGGGGTTGGCCGCGGCGAAGTGGTAGTGCGAGCCGACCTGGATCGGCCGGTCTCCGGTGTTGACCACCGTCACCGTTACCCGCTCGCGTCCGGGGTTGAGCTGTACGGGCCGCTCGCCCGGCACGATCTCGCCCGGGATCATGGGATCGGCCTGTGCACGGTCACGAGCTTGGTCCCGTCGGGGAAGGTCGCCTCGACCTGGACCGACTCCAGCATCTCCGGCACCCCTTCCATCACGTCGTCGCGGGTGAGCACGGTGCGCCCGGCCTGCATCAGCTCGGCCACCGTGCGTCCGTCCCGGGCGCCCTCCAGCACGTAGGCCGCGATGATCGCGGTCGCCTCGGGATGGTTGAGCCGCAGCCCGCGCGCCCGCCGCTCCCGAGCCACCTGCGCGGCCACATGGATCAGCAGTCGTTCCTGTTCGTGTGGGGTGATCAGCACTTGATCGACGCTAGCGGCCCGCGGCGTCGCCACAACGTTTTGAATATGGATTTAATCCCGATTTAACAGTGGGTGGGGCTTAAACGGCCAGGTTGGCGGCCTTGTCGGGAGATGAGATCTCCCCATTTGGATGGATCGTTCCAAAGGTAAGTGATCATTTAGTAACACGCCCATTACGGGCGTGCATTATGTCTGAAATGTCAAGATCTGAAGCTCCCCTGCGTCGAGATCTTGGGAGGTGTTCCTTGCCGACGACGGAACAGTCGCAGGGGTTGAGCCGGCGCTCCTTCCTGGCCAGGGTGGGAGTGACCGGCGGCGCAGGGGCTATGTTCGCCACCATGGGCGCGCTGGGATTGGCGCCCTCCGCCGAGTCGGCGACCAAGGTTCCCTTTCAGCCGCCGCAGCCGTCGGACTTCCGGCTGCGCGGCCGCGGCGCCGCCAAGGTGCTGATCCTGGGCGGCGGCGTGGCCGGGCTCGCCGCCGCCTACGAGCTGGGCAAGGCCGGCTACGACTGCACCGTGCTGGAGGCCCGCGACCGGGTGGGCGGACGCAACCTCACCATGCGGGGCGGCGACAAACTGGAGGAGATCGACGGCGCCACCCAGCGCGCCAAGTTCAGCGACGGCCAGTACATGAACATGGGACCGGCCCGCATCGCGCAGTGGATGACCACCATGGACTACTGCCGCGAGCTGGGCGTCCCGCTGGAGGTCTTCGCCAACGCCAACGCCGAGGCGCTGATCTACAACGAATCGGCCGGGATGACCGCGCCGGTCAAGTGGCGCACCGCCAAGGCGGACGTGTACGGCTACATCTCCGAGCTGCTGGCCAAGGCCACCGACCAGGGCGCACTGGACCAGCAGCTCAGCGCCACCGACAAGGAGCGGCTGCTGTCGTTCCTGTCGGACTTCGGCGCGATCGGCCCCAAGAGCAGCGGTTACGCCTACACCGGCACCGGCCGGCGCGGCTACACCGTCGACCCGGGCGCCGGGGACCAGGCGGGCACCGTGCTGGGGCCGCCGCCGTCGCTGTCGCAGGTGCTGGCCAGCGGGGTCGGCCGCTCCTTCTCCTTCGAGCTGGGCTACAGCCAGGCCATGATGATGTTCCAGCCGGTCGGCGGCATGGACGCCATCCCCCGGGCGCTGGCCAAGGCCGTCGGCAACGGCCGGATCAAGACCGGGGCCAAGGTCACCAAGATCACCAACCTCCCCAACGGCGTGGAGGTCCAGTACGTCCTCAACGGCAAGACCAAGGTCGCCAAGGCCGACTACGCGATCGCCACGCTGCCGCCGCACGTCATGGCCAAGATCCCCCACAACCTGGGGGCGAGCGTCCAGGCCGCGCTGGAGTACCCGACCGTCAGCTCCGCCGGCAAGCTCGGCATCGAGTACACCCGCCGCTGGTGGGAGCTGGAGGACAACATCTACGGCGGCATCACCAACACCGACCTGGACATCTCGGTGATGTGGTACCCGTCCTACGGCTACCACGGCAAGCGCGGCGTGCTGCTGGCCTACTACAACTCCGGCCGCAACGCCCAGACCTACGACCCCCTGACCCACGCCCAGCGGCTGGAGCGGGCGCTGAACGCGGGCGCCAAGATCCACGGGGCCAAGTTCAAGAAGGACATCGCCGCCTCCCTGTCGATCGCCTGGCGCCGCCAGCCCTTCATCGAGGGCGCCTGGGTCAACTGGCCCAGTCGCGGCGCCGAGTACAGGCTGCTCAACCAGCCGCAGGGCCGCGTCTACTTCTGCGGCGACTGGCTCAGCTACGAGATCGCCTGGATGCACGGCTCGTTCGAATCGGCCCGCAAGGTCGTCACCGAACTGCACCAGCGGGTGCTGAAGTCCTGAGGAGACCCCATTGCGTCGCAAGATCATCGCTGGTGCCGTCGCCACGACCCTGCTGGTCGGCGTCGGCGGGGCGGCCTCGGCGGCCCCCAAGAGCAAAAAGCCCAAGGCGCCCAAGCCCCATGAGGTGATCGTGGCGCTGCCGGAGGGATCGGCCACCCCGAACATCGCCAACGGGGTCTCGGTGGGCGCGCACGTGGCCACCTACACCGCCAGCGGCACCGGGCCGGCGGCCGCCAACACCGCCGCCCCCGCCGGCACGCCCGAGCGCTACATCGACTTCCCCGGCGGCAAGCTGCCCCCCGGCGTCACCATCACCGAGGCCCAGGGCATCAACGCCCTCAAACAGGTCAGCGCCAACCTGGAGGCCGTCGGCCTCACCCCGCGGGATGTGATCTCCATGCGGGTGTACCTGGCCAACCCGCCCGGCTCCGACAGCGCCGACTTCAACGGCTGGAACCGCGCCTACCGGCAGTTCTACGCCAACACCGATCTGACCACCGGCAAGCCCATGGAGGTGCCGCTGGGCTCGGCGGCCCCCGCCAAGCCCATGTACGTCAACCCGGCCCGTCCCTCCCGGGTCGCGCTGGAGGTGGAGAACCTGCCCGTTCAGGGGTGGCTGGTCGAAGTGGAGGTGGTCGCCGCCTACCCCGAGAAGTGAGCGGAGAACCGTCTGCGCCCTGCGCCGACTGAAAGGAGGAGACCAGGCGTCCCACCGGTGACTCCCCGCCGGTGGGACGCCGCTTCCATGCCCGGCCCGGTGGTCAGAAGCGGATGAACTCCAGGGTGCGGCGGCCCACCGGCGCGTCGCGGGCGTGGTCGATCGCCACCCAGTCCTCACCGAGGCCCTGCAGCCGGCCGGCCCACGCGCTCGCCGTCCGCGGCGCGGTACACCAGCACGTAGGAGATCTTGTCCTCGACGGTCCCGACGGCGACCAGGCCGCCGGTGACCCTGGTCCCCCAGGGCGGCGACAAGGACGTCACCCCCGGGTCGGGGGCGGTCCACCGGGTGCGCCCGGTCGCCATGTCCAGCAGCGCCGGCCCCCCGCGCCACAGGGTCCGGCCGGTCGCCGGGTCGATGACCGTGAACGGGCCCTTGTCCACCAGGTCCTCTTTCCGCCAGTCCACGATCACCTCGTCGGTGACGCGCCGCGTGTACTGGTCGCTGGAGGGCGAGCTCCACAGTTGCCGTCCGGTGGCGGCGTCCAGCCCCACCACCGCCTCATCGTTCAGGACCACCGCGACCCGGCCCATGAGCACCGTCGTGTTGGAACCGGTGGGCATCTGCGCCGACCATCGCGGTGGCGGCCCCTCCTGCCTCGGCGTCCAGTGGGGGACGTCCGACACAGAGAGGTCCGGCACGGAGAAGTCCGAGGTGCAGGCGGCGGGGGCCAAGGCGGTCGCGAGCGCCGCGTCGATGCGCAACCCCGCGGGCAGGCTCATGATCGCATTGTGCCGGGGCGGTCCGGCCCCCGGGCGGGACGGGGCCGGGGCGGTGGAGCGGGATTAGACTCGCGGCGTGGCAGGCCGGATTCGCAACGAGGACATCGCGCTCGTCCGTGAGCGGTCGCCGATCGCCGACGTCGTGGGGGAGTACCTCCAGCTGCGCAGCGCGGGCGGCGGCGACCTGAAGGGGCTGTGCCCCTTCCACGATGAGAAGACCCCCTCGTTCAACGTGACCCCCTCCCGAGGGCTGTACTGGTGCTTCGGCTGCGGCGAAGGCGGCGACGTCATCACCTTCGTGCAGAAGATGGAGCACCTGACCTTCGTCGAGGCGGTCGAGCGCCTGGCGGCCCGGGCCGGCGTCGAGCTGCGGTACGAGGAGGGCGGCTACGCCCCCCGCCGCCAGGACGGGCAGCGCGCCCGCCTGATCGAGGCGCACAAGGCCGCCGCCCAGTTCTACGCCGAGCAGCTGGCCGGTGAGGAGGCGGCGATCGGCCGGCGTTTCCTGGCCGAGCGCGGCTTCGACGCCTCGCACGCCGAGCACTTCGGGGTGGGGTACGCCCCCCGCGGCTGGGAGACGCTGGTCAGGCATCTGCGGGGCCGCGGTTTCACCGACCGGGAGCTCATCGCCGGCGGGCTGGCCCGCGAGGGCCGGCGCGGCCCGGTCGACCGGTTCCGGGGACGGCTCGTGTGGCCGATCCGCGACATGACCGGCGATGTGATCGGGTTCGGCGCCCGCAAGCTGTATGAGGACGACGACGGGCCCAAGTACCTCAACACCCCTGAGACCCCGCTGTTCAAAAAGAGCACCGTGCTGTACGGGGCGGACCTGGCCAAAAAGGAGATGGCCCGGCGCCGCCAGGCGGTGATCGTCGAGGGCTACACCGATGTGATGGCCTGCCATCTGGCGGGGGTGACCACCGCCGTGGCCACCTGCGGCACCGCCTTCGGCGAAGAGCACGCCAAGCTGCTGCGCCGGCTGCTGATGGACCAGCCGGACGCCCGCGCCGAGATCATCTTCACCTTCGACGGGGACGCCGCCGGGCAGCGGGCCGCGCTGCGCGCCTACGAGCAGGACCAGCGGCTGGGCGCGCAGACCTTCGTGGCGGTGCAGCCGGACGGGCTGGACCCCTGCGACCTGCGGCTCAAGCACGGGGACGCGGCGGTGCGCGACCTGATCGCCTCCCGCACCCAGCTTTTCGAATTCGTCATCCGCGCCACCATCGAACGCTACGACCTGACCACCAACGAGGGCCGGCTGGCCGCGCTGGACGCCGCCGCCCCGGTGGTGGCCGGCATCAAGGACGCCGGGCTGCGCAAGATGTACGCCACCAGCCTGGACCGCTGGCTGGGCATCATGGACGAGCGGTTCGTGCTGCGCCGCATCCGCGAGCAGGCCGGCCGGGCGCGTGCGGGCGGCGCCGCCCGGACGGGCGTCGCCGGCGGCCGGCCGGAGCGGGCGCGCCCGGCGGCCGCAGAGCCCGGGCACGACCTCGGCGACCCGGACGTGCAGCGCGAATGGGAGCTGCTGAAGCTGGCGGTGCAGCGCCCGGCGGTCGTCGGCCCGGCCTTCGACCAGTTGCCCGAGTCGGCCTTCACCGCCCCGCCGCACGCCGCCGTGCGCGCGGTGATCGCCCAGGCCGGCGGGGTGGCGGCGGCGAGCGGGCCGGACTGGGCGGTGCGGCTGCGCGAGGCGGCCCCCAATGAGCGGGTGGCCGCGTTGATCACCCGGCTGGCGGTGGAGCCGCTGCGCCTTGCCGGGGAAACGGACGACCGATACGCCAATGAACTGCTCGCCCGGATCTGGGAACGCCAGCTCACCGGGGAGATCGCCGCGCTGAAGGCCAAACTCGAACGGCTGAATCCGGTCGAGCATCCGGACGACTACAACCGCCTGTTCGGCGATCTGGTGGCGCTTGAGCAGCAGAGACGCGTGATGCGGGAACGAGCCATCGGGTCCCTATAGCACATTTTCCCGAAAAATGGGTGCTGTGATCTAGCACTCGATTGACGCACACTGTCACTGTGGGCCCTTCGGTGCTGCCAAGCCAAGCGCCATCGGTTGACCAGGTGGCGGACCTTGTCGTGCGTGGGAGAGAGCACGGCGGCGTGACCGTCGACGACGTCGCCGCCGCGATCGACCGTTCCGAGCTGCCGGCGGACTCGCTGGAGCGGGTCGTCCTGGCGCTCGCCGAACAAGGAGTGGAGGTCCTGGAGTCTCCCGGCGAGACCGGGGAGCTTTCCCGAGCCGACGAGGACGACCTCGGCAAACGGGTGCCGACCAGCGACCTGGTCCGCATCTACCTGCGGGAGATCGGGCGCGTGCCGCTGCTGACGGCGGAAGAGGAAGTCGAACTCGCCAAAACGATAGAGGCGGGCCTGTTCGCCGAGGAGAAGCTGGCCCGGGCGGCCTTCATCTCCCCCAGGGAACGGCTCGACCTCGAACTCATCGCGCGTGAGGGGGCGCGCGCGAAACAACGCCTCATCGAGGCCAACCTGCGCCTGGTGGTCTCGATCGCCAAACGCTACGTGGGGCGGGGAATGCTGTTCCTCGACCTCATCCAGGAGGGGAATCTCGGCCTCATCCGCGCGGTCGAGAAATTCGACTACACCAAAGGCTTCAAGTTCTCCACCTACGCCACCTGGTGGATCCGCCAGGCGATCACCCGGGCGATCGCCGACCAGGCCCGGACCATCCGGATCCCGGTGCACATGGTGGAGACCATCAACAAGCTGGTGCGGGTGCAGCGGCAGCTGCACCAGGACCTGGGCAGGGAGCCGACGCCCGCGGAGATCGGCGCCGAGATGGGGCTGCCGGCCGAGCGGGTCGTGGAGATCCAGCGCATCGCGCAGGAACCGGTGTCCCTGCAGTCCCCCATCGGCGAGGAGGACTCCGACCTCGGCGACTTCATCGAGGACGCCGACGCCGTGGTCCCGCTGGAGGCCGCCGCGTTCATCCTGCTGCAGGACCAGCTGGAGGACATCTTGTGCACGCTGTCGGAGCGGGAGCAGCGCATCATCCAGTTGCGCTTCGGCCTGACCGACGGCCACCCCCGCACCCTGGAGGAGGTCGGACGCGAGTTCGGGGTGACCCGCGAGCGCATCCGCCAGATCGAGTCCAAGACGCTGGCCAAGCTCCGCCACCCCTCCCGCGCGCAGATGCTGCGCGAGTATCTTGACTAACCAGACCAGCAGAACAGGCCCGCAACCTGGGCAAATCCAGGGTTGCGGGCCTAAGCTTGCCAAGCACGATGCTTGGAAGTCAAGATAACGACTGTGACCCCCCAAGAACTCCGATCGCTGCTGGACTCCTGGGAAGTCCACCTCAAGGCCGAACACAAGAGCCCCAATACGATCAAGGCGTACTGCGGCGGTCTTCGCGCGTTCCTGCGCTGGGCGGAGAGCACCGGCACCCCTCCCGAAGTCGACCGGCCCACCGTCCAAGCGTTCCTGGCGGATCTACTCGACGCTGGCGCCGAAGCGGCCACCGCACACGGCCGTTATCGCGCCCTGCGGCGTTTCTCCGCGTGGCTGGTCGAGGAAGGCGAGACCGACACTGACCGGTTGGCTGGGCTCAAGCCCCCCAAGCTTGATCAGAAGGTCGTTCCCGAACTGACTCTTGACCAGGTGCAGGCGCTCATCAAGACGTGTTCCGGCAAGACGCTGAGGGACCGGCGGGACGAAGCGATCATCCGCTTCGCGCTGGAAACCATGGCACGGGCGGGTGAGGTCATCGCCATGGAGGTCGACGACGTCGACGTGAAGGCCGGGACGGCGGTCATCCGCCGCGGCAAGGGCGGCAAGGGCCGCCGCGTGGCGTTCGGGCCGCAGACCAGCCGGGCCATCGACCGCTACCTGCGCGCCCGGCGGTCCCACCCGCTCGCCAACACCCCGGCGTTGTGGCTTGGTGACCGCGGCAGGGGGTTCAGCTATGACGGGCTGTATGCGGCGTTGAAGCGGCGTGCCAGGGCCGCCGGGCTCGACGGGGTGTATCCCCACGTCCTAAGGCATACCGGGGCCGGCCGGTGGCTTGCGGCCGGCGGCAGTGAGAACGGGCTCATGGCCATCGCCGGATGGCGGACGCGGGACATGATCGACCGGTACACCCGCGCGACCTCAGAGAAACGGGCCGCCGAAGAAGCCCACCGCCTCAACCTTGGCGACTTCTAGATTCGAACATATTGGCAGTTTCTGTCGAACAGAGACTTAGCGTTGTGCTAATGCGAGTGAGCTGCTAGACAAGGAAGGACTAGGAAAAACCCCGGCGGATTGACCTCGCCAAAGACCATCCGCCGGGGCTACAACCAAACGGCCGCCCAGCTCACAGCGCTGGCCGGCAGGTCTCCCCTGCCAAGGGGCGACCTGCCTATGAGCTTACGCGCGCGCAAGCCAGATTTCCACCTGTGGAAAGCGCTTGCCGTCCAGCGACACGACCGCGCTGTGAGCTGGGCCCCAGATGAGGAGGGGCTCTCGTGGCTCTCACGCCTGGACAGCGCCGACTGCGCGCCCGGCTCGCCGCTCATGCCCGGTGGGCCAAGACCGTCGATCGCACCGCCGCCACCGCCGCCGCCCGCGCCGGAATAATCGCTCGCTTTGAGCGGGAGGTTGATCCTGAGGGGGTCCTAAATCCGAAGATTCGCGCCCGTCTGGCCGAGAACGCCCGCCGCCAGTTCCTTGCACAGATCGCGATGAAGTCGGTCGAGGCGCGGCGCAGGAAGGCCGCGGAGAGACGGGCCGCCGAGTCGGCGCCGTCCGACGTCGCCCAGGACGGTGACGTCTGATGGCGGCGGAAGGAGCGGCGACCCCCCGGCCCATCGCCCCGGGGGGTCACATCCAGCAGACGCCTAGCGCTGCCACCCGTGCCAGGGTATCGCGGGCCCCCGACATCGCCGTGGCGGTCGCCTACGGCCCGAGCGGTCGCCGTAGGCGGTGGATCGCGCTGGTCGAGGTCTGCCCGCGCTGCGGACGCGCCCATGTCCACTACGGCACCCCGGCCGGGCCGCCGCGGCGGCGGTCCTGCGGCGGACACCAGTACCTGCTCCACGCGATCTACGGCGGTCACAGCGACCCGGCGGAGGTAATCGCATGATGGACCTCCAGCACGGGCCGGAGACCGGCAGCATCCCAAACGCCTTTAGAAACGCGACTTTTTGGCGCTGGTCGCGGGAGATGCCCCGCGCTCTCCGTAGGGTGCTGCTCACCCCGCTGTATGCGCTCGGCAGCGCTGCCGACAGCGCCGGCCACCTGCGCTTCGCCAGCGACCGGCGGCCGATCCGCATGAGCGACCTGGCCAGGGCGATGGGCTGTGACGAGAAAGATGCCCGGCGGTACCTGAGGGCGCTGGTCGCGGCCGGGGTGCTGGCCGTCGAGGGCGAACAGGGGCGGGGCAAGCGCCCGACCTACCGCCTACTCGTCCCCTCCCGACCGGACTGGCAGGCGGCGGCCGACTCCCTGAGGGCCACGGAGCGGAAGCGGCCCGCCCGGCGGACGCCACCCCCGTGGGAGCGCGCGGAAAACGGGGGGCAGACCCCCAAAGTCAGCTTTCAAATTTCGGGGGTCTGCCCCCCGAAGTCTGAGGGGGACGGCGAGGAGGGAAACGGGGGGCAGACCCCCGACCGGAAACGGGGGGCAGACCCCCGAGCACTACGGGGGGCAGACCCCCGTACATCCCATGTATCCCAGGATGTCTCCCATGTAGTGGCTGATGTAGGTGACCTACCTACAGGTGTCGCGCACGCGCGCGAGGCAGACGAGCGAGACCACAAGCGGTATTTGGATGGTCTGCCGATGGGCGGCAGACCCTACCGGGCCGCCGCCCGCCACCACCTCGAAGGGCTCGGGGTCGAGCCGACACCTGAGCAGATCGACGCCTACGCCTACGCGATGGCCACGGGCTCACCTCCGCCGGGCCGCCCGCTGCTGAGGGTGGTGGGGGAGTGATGAGCGACCGTGATCGATCTCTAGGAGGCCCCCCGTGGGACGCAAACTGAAGCTGAACCCTGCCCGTAGGACGTCGCGCATGGAACGGGCGCTCGCCCGCCTACGGGCTGCTGAGCGGCGCGCAGAGGAAGCTAAAGCCCGCGAGGAAACCGCCATTGCGCGTATCGCGGAGCTGGCCGACGTGACGGTGGACGAGGTCCGCGCCGAGATCGCCCGCCAGCAGGCGCTGGAAGACGACTTCAGGCAGGAACGTGAGTGACCCCACTCAGGGACCGGCAACACCTCAGGCTGACCGTCCGACCGTGTCCGCCCGTGCCCTGGCGTTGCTGGACGAAGCGGCCGGTCGGCGGTTGCGTCTGCGCTACCGGGCCTTCCCAGAGCTCTACCAAGAGTTGCTGGCCGCCCATCGGCTCGCGCTGGCATGGCGGATCACTGGCGCCGACGCCAGCGACGTCGCCATCACCACCGATCCAGCCGCACAGTCAGATCTGACGACGAACGAGGCAGCGGCCGTCATTGGCATCACCCCTAGCGGGGTGCGGGAGGCGATCCGGTCCGGTCGGCTGACCGCATCCCGCCGCGCCGGCCGCTACTTCGTCCCCGCGACGGCGGTCGCCGAGTTCATGCAGCGGCGGGCCGCCAGGATGTGAGGAGGATCGGGTGCCGCTGGATAAGGACTCGCTGGCCAAGATCCGCCGACTGCAGCAGCGGTTCGCAGACGAGATCACCCGGATTCGCCAGAACCCAGACCTATCCGACCTGGGCAAGCGCAAGGCGATGGCGGTTGCGCGTCACCGGACGGTGCAGGAGATCGACCGGATTCGTGACGAGGCCACCGCCACATGGCAAACCCGCAAAGCGGCGCTGGAGCGTCGTCTGTTCAGCATAGGCAGCGAGCCGGACCATCTCACAGCGGCGCTGAGCCTGCGGGATGCGATGGACCGGGTGAGCGGGGTGAAGACCGCGCACGAAGCCCAGCTTCTGATGCGCCGCGCGATCCGGACCGGCGACCAGGAACTTGCCCGGGCCACATTCATGCGCGCTTGGGACGAAGCCGGTAGCGGGCTGGCCGGGTCAGGATGGGGACAGGTCGTCCGCGACTACGTCACCCACGTCCGCTCAGACCTTGCAGGCGACGTGGAAGAACTGGCCGAGATGCAGGCCGCCACCACTCCCGCGGCCCGCATGGCAGAGCGCATCGAGACCGGCGTGCCCACCCCGCCGGAGCTGGCCGGCCTCAGCTCCTACGACCTGGCGAAGTTCGCCGCCGAAGCCGAGACGGGCGCGTCAGCATGAGCGGCGACCCGATCCGAGCATGGGCCGCCCGCCGGCGACCGCCCGCCTACCGGTTCCCCGACCCGCCGCCGACCGATCCGGAGCCGGTCGACCCGGCCACGCTCACCCCCGGCGCCGCCCGCCCCGGCGAGCGTCGCGGCGACCCGCTTCGCGACTTCATCACCGGCAGCCGCGATGGCCTTCACGGCTCCACCACCTTGAACATCCAGAGCGGGCCGGACGACTAGGGGACGCTCGGGCGCTCCTGCCCCTGGTCGGATCACGGGCCGGAGCGGGCGGCCCAAAGGCTACGGCCGGGCCGCCCGCAAGCCCCGGGTGGGGGGCACCCCCCGAGCGGCGCCCCAGGACGACCGGAGGGTGATAGCGCCGGGGAGTCTGCTTGAGCAGCAGAAGTCAATCCACCCCCCGAACAGGGGGTGTTTTCACAGGTCAGGGCCGGTATTTGGAGGTGGTAAACGATGGCTGCTCCGATCCCTGACCCGTCCCGGCCTCACAGTCGGTACCGGCGACCAGGGGCGCAAGTGGTCGTCCTGCCCGCCGAAGGCTGCCCCCTGCCTCCACCGCCCATGCCGAAGGGGCGGAGGTGGACAGCCGCACAACGAGAGTTGTGGGCGGAGTTGTGGAAAAGCCCACAAGCGACGATGTGGGATGACTCCTTCGCGGTGGCCGTGGCGATGTACGTGGCCCACGTGTCCGCCGTGCTGGCCGGCAAAGCTGCCGCGTGGCAGGCGCAGGAGGCCCGGCACTTGGCCGACCGGTTGGGACTGACCCCAGCGGGCATGGCGGCATGCGGGTGGCGTCTGCCTGAGCCGGGTGAGACCCCCGCGCCGGTCGTCCCGTTGAGGTCGGTCCAGTGAGCGAACGGAGGGCCGCCCGGGCCTGCCTTCCCACCTCTCCATCGATAGAGCGTCCGCACCTGGTGGACGAGCTAAAAGGGCTCATCCCGATCGCCGGTTGGGGTCACCGGCTGGGAGACCCGCGAGCGGCAGACGCCTACGCCCGGCTGCAGCATCTTGCCGTCCGGCTGGGGTTTCCTGAACCACCTCCCATCGAGGACCTGGCCGTAACGGGCACCCGGACACCGGCGGATCAGTGGCTTGAGCAGTGCGGACTTAGATGACCCCCGGGCGCCCCCTGCCGCCACCCTGCGGCGACCGGAGCTTGTTGACGCGCTCCCCGGCATGAATGCCGGGGATTCAGCCCGTGCCGCATCGTGCGGCACCTCTGCGGCTTCCTGCTTCACCGGCGTCCGCCACCCCGAAGGGTGGTCTTACGTCGCCTCCACA